>CAVTVO010000018.1:0-34998 GCA_963738065.1 uncultured Alphaproteobacteria bacterium | reverse complement strand
TCGGAGTGTCGGTCGACTCCTGCTCATGCTCACTCTGGACCACACGCGCTTTGGTGCCACCGTGCGTGCCGCTGTCGACAACCAACGCATGGCTGGCGGGCTCGGCATCAACGTCGACAACGCGTTCGCCATAACGTTTGCGCTCGGCAGCGGGCTTGCCGGCCTCGGCGGGGCGCTTGCGCATCGAAATCGTCGGCCTCGACCCCCGATCCGCCTTCACCTATCTCGGCGCCCAAGCGGGGCCTCATCGTCGTTTCCGTGGGAGGTCTGGATCGATCGGCGGCTCGCTCGCCGCCGCGGTGGCAATTGGCGCTAGCGATATCGCCGGCAAGCATGATGTCCCCGCGCTCGGCCTCTCTTCTCACCCACCTGGCAGATGGTTGCGGTCTTGATGTGGCGCCCGACGGGCCTCTTCGGGAGGCGCTGATGGCGGCCCCCGCCAGCCCAGACTTCGAGCTCAATCTCCATTTGCAGACGCAGGCGAAGGCGGCGGCTCCCGTAGATCGCATTCTGGGCGGCGACGCCGCCGCCTTCTCTCCTGTTTTCCAATCATCTCGTGCTGGCAAGTCAGATTGCCATCACCGGCCTGTTCGCCTTGTCGCTCGATCTCATCCTCGGCTACGCGGGGATCGTCCCGCTGGGGCACGCCGCATTCTTCGGACTCGGCGCTCAACGCCGCCGGCATCATCTCCAAGTACGGCTGGACCGAGCCCTCGTCGGGCTCCTCGTCGGCCCCGCCGTCGCGGGGATTGCAGGCTACGCCTCGAGCTTCATCATCGCCCGCTTCCGGGACCCACGCTCGATCATGATCACCATGGGACTAGGCTTTCTGCTCCCGACGGCGGCCGGCGAACAGCGCGGAAAGCCAGAAGGCGGAACCGATGGCTGCAGGGCGTGCGCATCGGGCCGCTACTCGGCATGTTTCGCTTCGACCTCTACGGCTATACGGCTTACGCCTACTCGCTCGCGGTGCTGTTCATGGTCTTCTTGGCGGCGCGACGGCTGATCAACTCGCCGTTCGGTTTGGCCTTGCGCGGCATCCGCGAAAATCCGGGCGCATGCTCGCCATTGGCGCGTGACCCACGCCCATTCGCAAGATCTATACGATCTCGGCGGTGATCGCCGGCATCGCCGGCGCCGTGCTCGCGCAAACGACCAGCATGGTTTCGCTCGGCGTGCTTGATTTTGAGCGCTCGGCCGAGGTGCTGATCATCCTGGTGCTCGGCGGCGCCGGCCGGCTCTACGGCGGCCTCGTGGGTGCCATCGTGTTCCTGGTCGCGCGCGACCAGTTCTCGGGCATCGCGCCACAATACTGGTACTTCTGGATCGGCGTGCTGCTCGTGACCGTCGTCATGCTGCTGCCCAACGGCATCCTCGGCGGGCTCGCCCAGGTCGCGCGGAGCCGGCGAGGCGGGGCAGCGTGACCACCCCGGCTCTCTCCACGCTCGGCCTGGAAAAGCGCTTCGGCTCTCTGGTCGTGGCGAGCGACGTCAACCTCAGCATCCCGCACGGGGTGCGCTATGCTCTGATCGGCCCCAACGGCGCCGGCAAGACCACGCTCATCAATTTGATCACCGGCATGCTGCGCCCCGATGCCGGCAAGATCTTCCTCGGCGATGCCGACATCACGGCTTTCAACCCGAACGCCCGCGTCAAGCAGGGGCTGGTGCGCACCTTTCAGATCAATACCCTGTTCCCGCATTTGAATGCGCTCGAGGCGGTGACGCTGGCCGTATGCGAGCGGCAAGGAGTGGCGGGGAACTGGTGGAAGCCGCTGTCTGCCTACGAGGAGGCTGTCGCAGAGGCCTATGCCATCCTCGAGACGCTCGCTCTGGCGGCGGATTGCTACCGCCTGACCAGAGAGCTAGCCTACGGCCAGCAGCGGCTGCTCGAGATCGCGCTGGCGCTGGCGACGCAGCCAAAGGTGCTGCTGCTCGACGAGCCCGCTGCCGGCGTGCCGCGCGAGGAGAGCGCAGAGTTGTTTGCCGCCATCGCCGGCCTGTCGAAGGACATCACCGTCCTGTTCATCGAGCACGACATGGACCTCGTGTTCCGCTTCGCGAGCCGCATCATCGTCCTGGTCGGTGGCCGCATTCTGGTGGAGGGCGCGCCGCAGGAGATTGCCGCTGACCCGCGCGTGCGGGAGGTCTACCTCGGTGGAGAGGCGCCATGAGTGCGGACCTGCTCGTGGTCGAGGGCATGCGCGCCGGGTACGGCGGTGCGGTCGTGCTGGAGGACATATCGCTTGACGTGCCGGAGCACGGCAGCCTTGCTGTGCTCGGCCGCAACGGGGTGGGCAAGACGACGCTACTGCTCAGCATCATGGGCTACACCGCCGTGAGCCGCGGCCGGGTGGTGTGGCGCGGCGCCGATGTCACCGCGATGCAGCCGCATCGGCGCGCCCGCGCCGGCATCGGCTGGGTGGCGCAGGAGCGCGAGATCTTCCCTTCTCTTACGGTGGAGGAGAACCTCACGGTGGCATCGCGGCCCGGACGATGGGGGCTCGAGGCCGTCTACGGCCTGTTCCCCCGCCTGGCCGAGCGCCGTGCTAATATGGGCAACCAGCTGTCGGGGGGCGAGCAGCAGATGCTGGCGATCGCGCGCACGCTTATGACCAACCCGGGGTTGCTGCTGCTCGACGAGCCACTCGAGGGTCTGGCGCCGATCATCGTCGACGAGCTGCTCGGCGTGCTGCAGAAGGTGATTCGCAATGAAGGCATGTCGGCCATCGTCGTCGAGCAGAAGGCTCGGAAGATTCTGGGGTTTACAGATCGCGCCATCATTCTCGACCGCGGCCGCATCGTGTTTGCGGGCAACAGCGCCGCGCTTGCCAAGGACCCGAAACGTCTGGAGGCCCACCTGGGCGTGACGGAGCAAAACGCAGCGCCTCCACCGCATTGATCGATGCAGGTTTCACATCGAGAGGAGTGATCGCCTATGCAGAACGATATGGCTCCCTATCGCGCCGACGAGGTCGGCAGTCTCTTGCGCACTCAGCTGATCAAGGACGCGCGCGCCAAGTGGGAGAGGGGCCAGATGACGGCCGCCGACCTCAAGAAGGTCGAGGACGAGGAGATCAGGAAGGTCATCCGCAAACAGGAGGAGGTGGGGCTGCAGCTCGCAACTGACGGCGAGTTCCGCCGCTCGTGGTGGCATTTCGACTTTCTCTGGAAGCTCGAGGGCTGCGAGCGCGTCGTGCTCGACCACGGCATCCAGTTTCATGGCATCCAGACCAAGCCCGAGAGCCTCCGCGTGACGGGCAAGATCGACTTTCCCGCCGACCACCCCATGCTCGAGCACTTCAAGTTTCTCGAGGCCAACACCAAAGTCACGCCGAAGATGACGATCCCCTCTCCCTCGGTGCTGCACTTCCGTGGCGGCCGCAGCTCCATAAGCAAAGAAATCTATCCCGACCTCGGCGCCTATTTTGACGACCTCGGCAAGACCTGGGCGAAGGCGGTCAAGGCCTTCTATGACGTGGGCTGCCGCTATCTGCAGTTTGACGACACGGTGTGGGCCTACCTGTGCTCGAAGGAGCAGATGGACATGGTGCGGGCGCGCGGCGAGGAGGCCGACAAGCTGCCCGCCATCTACGCCAGGACGATCAATACGGCGCTCGCGGCCAAACCGGCCGACATGGTGATCACCACGCACGTGTGCCGCGGCAATTTCCGCTCCACCTGGATCTCGGAGGGCGGTTACGAGCCAATCGCGGACGTGCTGCTCGGCGGCGTCAACTACGACGGCTATTTCCTGGAGTACGACACGGAGCGGGCCGGCGGGCTCGAGCCCCTGCGCTTCCTGCCCAAGGGCAAGAAACGTGTCGTCGTCGGCCTCGTCACCTCCAAGAGCGGCACGCTGGAGAAGAAGGACGACATCAAGCGCCGGCTCGACGAGGCCTCCAAGTACGCCCCGCTCGAGCAGCTCTGCCTGTCGCCGCAGTGCGGCTTTGCCTCCACCGAGGAGGGCAACGTGCTGACCGAGGAGCAGCAGTGGGCCAAGCTCAAGATGATCGTCGACATCTCCCGCGAGGTTTGGAAGTAGGCTTGCATCCCGGGCAGCATCTTCTCCCCGAGGGAAGGGAGGATCTACTCCTGCTGGGCGGCGATCGGCACGCGGAGGTCCTTTCACGGCAATGCTCCTCGTGCTGGCGGTGGTGTTTGCGCTCGCCCTGCTGCCGCAGATGTGGGTGAAGAAGGTCGTCGCCCGCCACAGCGACGACCGTCCCGATTTTCCCGGCACGGGCGGTGAGTTCGCCCGCCACATCCTGGACGAGATGAAGCTCGGCCACGTCAAGGTCGAGGAGACGAATCTCGGCGACCACTACGATCCCGAGGCCAAGGCCGTGCGGCTGCTGCCGCAGCACCTGAACGGCCGATCGCTGTCAGCCGTCGTGATTGCCGCCCACGAGGCGGGCCATGCCATGCAGGACGCCGTGGGCTACCCGCCGCTCGCGGCGCGCACGCGCCTTGCCAAACAGGCGCTCAGAATGGAGAAGGTTGCCGCCGTCGTCATGCTGGCCGCGCCCATCGTCATGGCGCTCGCCAAGGCGCCCCAAATCGTGGTGATCGAAGTCATGGTCGGCGTGATGATCTTCGCACTCTCGATCCTGCTGCACACCGTGACTCTGCCGGTCGAGTTCGACGCGAGCTTCCGCCGCGCCCTGCCGGTGCTGAAGGCCGGACGCTACCTCGAGGACCGGGACATGCCGGCGGCCCGGGAAATCCTGCGCGCTGCAGCCTTCACCTATGTGGCGGCAGCCGCAATGAGCCTGCTCGACGTGATGCGCTGGTTCCGTGTGCTCAGGATCTGAGCCGGCCCCCTGCCTCGTTTGACCGAACAGGCGTCGAACAATAAAAGCACTGCTCTAGCCGCGGATCCGGGACATGACGCGGCGATCGATGGTGACGCGCATTTGCACGTCGCGGCAGGAGCGACATGAACAACCTCGAGAAGTACGCCGACGTCTTTGCTGACGTGCGGCCGTGGGCCGGACAGGTGCCATCCGGCTATCTGGTGGATTTCGTTGGCACGCTGACCGACGCCACATTCCGCCAAGCCGCGGGCGCCGATCCGTCAACAGCGGGCGGGTGCTACGTGGAGACCAAGCCGCCCACCATCACCGACGGCGAAGAGTGGTTTGAGGCGGTCGACTGGTTCGAGGCCGCCCGCGAGGCGCGCGAGCGCTACGTCATGGTGACGCTGGGGGCGTGCTACGGTGCGCAAGCGGTGGGGAGCTACCGCGCCCTGCAACTGGTCAACGCCATGCCCTACAAGCTGGTTGCCGTGGAGCCGGAGCCTGAGAACTACCAGTGGGTGCGGCGCCACATGCGCGACAACAGCATCGACCCTGACCAGCAGTGGCTGGTGAAGTCGGCGATCAGTGCCAGCAACGATCCGGTTTACTTTCCGGTCGGCTCTCCTGGTAGCGGTGCCCAGAACTGCTTTTCCACCAACGAGCAGCTGTCCCGCAAAGTCTACGTTCAAGAAATACTTCAGAGCGGAAGGGTCCAGGAGGCGCTCGAGAACCTGATCCTCCACAACACCACCGGCCTGACCAAAGACCTTGTCCCCGGCCTCAATTTCATGGCCGAGATCAAGCTGATGAGCGCGGTGACGTTGCGGGATATCCTGTCACCCTTTGACGTCGTGGACTACGTCGAGTCCGATATCCAGCAATCCGAGATCGTCGTCTTTCCACCCTACATCGACCTCCTGAGCAAGAAGGTGCGCCGCATTCACATCGGCACCCATGGCGTGGACGTGCACCGCGAGCTTCACGACCTTTTCGCCAAGAACGGCTGGGAGATAATCTTCAGCTACGAGCCCAATGGCTCGTATTCGAGCGCCCTTGGCAGCTTCACCACGAACGACGGCGTGCTGACGGTCCGCAATCTGGATCTCGCGTGAACCCGTGAGCGAGCTGCCTTGCAGAGAGAGAGAGCTGAACGCCTGCTGGTGGGAAGCCTAGGGCGGGATGATGGTTTCACCCCATCCCCTTTTGTAAGCCTGAACGATCTTCTCGTAGTTCGCCCGGCCCAACCCGATCACGGTGCCATCGAGCACGGCGATGGGATTTTGCTTCGCCGCTTGGTCCGCGACCTGCCACACCGTTTGGTAGAAGAGGAACTCGGTCGTGCCGTACCTCTCCCGCTTGTACGGCTCGCCAAAGCTACGGACGATCTCGTCGCGGCTTGCCCCGATCCGGATCGGATCGTTGAGCAGTGCCCTCGTCTTCTCCATGGAAAGAACATGCATGCTGTCGCAAGCTGTGAGCGCCTGCGCTAGAAAGACGGCGCCCGCCGATAGATATCGTCCAATTCATTGTCCCGCATCCGCAATTTCGCAGCTAGCATGATTCTGCGGTGCCGCAAACGCGGCTGGCGGGACGGGTCTTGGATAAGACCGGCGGGACTTTGGCTCATCGGGCCGGCCGCGGTGATCGTCCACAGCCGAGCCGTCACGGGCTCATGTTTGTGGGTTGTCTAGCGGGCATCGAGCGCCCTATCCGGGTCACTCGCGAGCGCATCCGGCGCGCATACCGCTGCTCAACAGATCGAGGTGATCTCGTGCTGCAAAGCTATCGCTCGCCGCACGCGGGCGCGATAGCCGCCAGCATAGCTTCGCCAAGCCGGCAGCAGACAAAAAGGGGCACCCCTTCCGGGCCCGGGCTGTCCATGCCAGACGCGATTTCCTAGCCATCTCTCACATGGCACATTGCAGCCCAGAACTAGGGTCAGAAAGCCAGTCGATTTCGTGCCTCGCTCAGCCGCACAAGTCAGTGGACCGGCTTTCAAAAAAGATGTTGCATCTGCGAAGGCGACTGCTAAATGTCGTGGACACGGGGGAATTTGTCTTGGGAACTCGCACCGGCATGGATTTGGTCACGGGCGGCGCCGGCTTTATCGGCAGTCACTTGGTGGACCGGCTCATCGCCGAGGGCCGGCGTGTCCGCGTCCTCGACAGTTTCGTCGTTGGACGACGCTCCAATCTCAAGCAGCACGAGGGCAATGCAAACCTCCAGGTGATCGAGGCCGACGTGGCCGACGTGGCCGCGGTTCGCTCCGCCACGGAAGGCGTGGAGCGGGTCTTTCATCTGGCGGCGCGTGCCGATGTCGTGCCCTCGATCCAGGAGCCTGAAGCTTATTTCAGGGCCAATGTGGACGGTACGTTTGCGGTGCTGGAGGCGGCACGTCACCACGGCGTAAGGCGAATTCTCTACACTGCGTCCTCCTCGTGCTACGGAATACCGGACCACTATCCGACCACCGAGAGTGCGCCTGCCGACCCGCGCTATCCCTATGCCCTGACCAAGTACTTGGGCGAGCAGCTGGCGCTCCATTGGGCACAAGTCTACAAGCTGCCGGTCACCTCGATCCGCCTGTTCAACGTCTACGGACCGCGTGCGCGGACATCGGGGACCTACGGCGCCGTGTTCGGGGTGTTCCTGGCCCAGCTCTTGAACAATCAACCCCTGACCATCGTCGGCGACGGTGAGCAGACGCGCGACTTCACCTTCGTCAGCGATGTTGTGGATGCGTTCTTGACCGTGGCAGGCAAAGACAAGCCGGGCGTCTACAATGTGGGCAGCGGCAAGCCTGCGAGCGTCAACGAGTTGGTCCGCCTGCTCGGATCCCCGCCCACGCGGCATATTCCGAAGCGACCGGGCGAGCCGGACTGCACGTGGGCCGACATTTCCAGGATCCGGACGGACTTCGGTTGGGAGCCCAAGGTCGCGTTCGCCGACGGTGTGCGCGTCATGCGGGAGAACATCAACTATTGGCGCGACGCGCCGGTGTGGACCGCCGACGGCATCGCAGAAGCTACAAGTGATTGGTTCCGCTTTCTCGGCGCAAGTGACGACAAGATGGGGCATGAAGCATGGAAAATAGCGCGCTGAAATTCCCGCGCCCGTCGGCCCTGCCGGTGGTGACCGGGCCGCGCGACAAGATCCGGTCCCTGGACGAGCTTGCTGCAATTGTGGCGGAGCTTCGCAGCGTCGGCCAGGTGGTCGCGCAGGCACACGGCACATTCGATCTCCTGCACGTGGGACACGTCCGGCATTTGGCCGCGGCCAAGCGCTTGTGCGACGTGCTGATCGTTACGGTGACTGCCGATCGTTTCGTCAACAAGGGCCCGGGGCGCCCGGTGTTCACCGAAGTTCTGCGCGCCGAGATGCTCGCCACTCTGGAGTACGTGGACTGGGTGGGCGTCAACGAGTTCGCCTGATGCAGTGAGCGCGATCGACCGGCTGCGGCCCGACGTCTACATCAAGGGGCAGGACTATCAGAATCCCGAGGGCGACGTCACAGGCAAGATCTCGATGGAACGGGAGGCGGTGGAGGCGCACGGCGGCCGCATCGAGTTCACCGACGAGGTCACGTTCAGCTCGACCGAGCTCATCAACCGGCATCTCAACGTTTTCGAGCCGCACATCCGGGATCATCTGGACAGCCAGCGCCACGGCGACGGCCTCAACGAGATCCTGGGCCTGCTCGACAGCGTGAAGGACTACCGCGTACTGCTCGTGGGCGATGCCATCATCGACGAGTACCAGTACGTCCTGCCGATGGGCAAGACGCCGAAGGAGAACATGATCGCGACCCGTTACCAGGATCGCGAGCTGTTCGCCGGCGGCGTTTTCGCGGCCGCCAACCATGTCGCCTCGTTCTGCAAGGAGGTCGACGTCGTCACCTGCCTCGGTGACAGCGACAGCTACGAGGATCTTGCGCGCCAGAGCCTGCGACCCAATGTGCGCCTGCACGTGGTGGGCCGCCAGGGCGCACCGACCACGCTCAAGCGCCGCTTCGTCGATCCCTCCTACATGCGCAAGCTGTTCGAGGTTTACTTCATGAACGACGAGCCGCTGACGAGCGATCTGCAGCGGCAAGTGAACGCGCATATCGCCAAGCTGGCGCCCAAGGCGGACGTGGTGATTGCCACCGACTTCGGTCACGGCATGCTCGGCCAGTCCTCGATCGAGATGCTGACGAATTGCTCGCGCTTCCTTGCGGTCAACACCCAGAGCAACAGTGCCAATCTGGGCTACAACCTGATCACCAAGTACTCCAAGGCCGACTACATCTGCATCGACGCGCCGGAGGCGCAGCTGGCCTGCAGCGACCGGCAATCGCCCATCGGCGACATCGCTCATCGGCTCCTCGACCAAGTCGATTGCCGCAAGATCATCATCACGCGCGGCAAACATGGGTGCGTGACATACGAGCGCGGGGGTGTTGCCCACACGGTTCCGGCACTTGCCAAGAATGTGGTGGATACGGTAGGCGCTGGCGACGCATTCCTGGTGGTGACCGCCCCGCTTGTGGCTGCTGGCGGCGCCATGCACCGCATCGGCTTCATCGGCAATATCGTCGGTGCACTCAAGGTGGAGATCGTCGGACACCGGCGCTCGATCGACAAGCCTTCCCTGATCAAGGGCATCAACGGCCTGCTCAAATAGGGGCTGCCCCATGGGATGATGGGCGAAGGAGTAGTCCAGAGGCGCTGGCGCGCCCGGTCGCCGAGCCAGAGGCGACATCGCCTGCCTGGCGCCTGCTGCGCCGTCTCGAGGCGCTCACTTGGGCTGGGGAAGATCCAACTGAGCAAGCGGATTGGAAGAGCCTGATGGAAAAAAAAATCAAGCGCGTGATGGTTACGGGCGGAGCGGGCTACGTCGGGTCGAGCCTCGTTCCCAAGCTGCTGAAGGCGGGCTATGAGGTCTCGGTTCTCGACCTCTATATCTATGGCGACGTTTTCGCCGACCTCAAGGGAGACAAGCGCCTCACCGAGGTCAAGGGCGACATCCGCAATCGCGAAGACGTTGCCAAGGCGCTTGCGGGTGCCGACGCGGTAATCCATCTTGCCTGCATCTCGAACGACCCCTCATTCGATCTCAATCCGGACCTCGGCAGGTCGATCAACTACGACTGCTTCCGTCCGCTCGTTCGGGCGGCCAAGGACGCGGGCGTGCGACGCTTCATCTATGCCTCTTCGTCGTCGGTCTACGGCATCAAGGACGACGTAGAGGTGACGGAGGAGTTGAGCCTCGAGCCGCTCACCGACTATTCGAAGTACAAGGCGATGTGCGAGGAGGTGCTGGAGGAGGAGCGCGAGCCGGGCTTCGTGGCGCTGACGCTGCGTCCGGCGACGGTGTGCGGATATGCGCCGCGCCTGCGGCTCGATCTCACCGTCAACATCCTGACCAGTCATGCCATCAACAACGGCCGCATCACCGTGTTCGGCGGCGATCAGCTGCGCCCCAACATTCACGTGGAGGACATGACGGACCTCTATGTGCGGGTACTGGAGGCCCCGGCGGAACAGATCAATGGCAAGACCTGGAACGCTGGCTACCACAATCTCAAGGTGCGCGAGATCGCCAACATGGTGCGCGCCGAGGTCGGCCCCAAGGTTGACATCGTCGTCACGCCGACCAATGACCACCGCTCCTATCATGTCTCCTCGGAGAAGATCAGGCGCGAGCTGGGCTTCGTCGCCGAGCGCTCCGTGCGTGATGCCATAGTCGACCTGAAGTCGGCCTTCGGGTCCGGCAAGGTGCCCGGTGCGCTGACCGACGACCGCTACTACAACATCAAGCGGATGCAAGGGTTGAAGCTAAAATGATGGTCGAGGCGTCTCCCGGTACGCGGCAGCGCCCACCGCCGACCGCGGTGCAGCTGCTGCTGCCTGTTTGGGGACGCCGATACATCAGGCAATTCATCGAGCTGGGTCTGCCGACGCTGCTTGCTCCGGGCAACCTGCCGGCAGTGGCGAAAGCGCTTCCGACACGGTTGGTATTCCTGACGAGCTCGCAGGACGGCGAGATCCTGAAGCAGCATCCTGCCTGCCGGTATCTTTCCAGGATCTGCGACGTCGATGTGCAAGTGATCGACGATCTGATCACGGGCGACAACTATTCCACCACCATCACCCTGGCCTACGCTCGCGCCGTTCGCGCCGCCGGCGCGGATATGCTGCAGACTTGCTTCTTCTTTTTGATATCCGACTACCTGATGGCGGACGGGTCGCTTGCCAATGTGCTTGCCCGCATGCAGGCGGGAGCGGACGGCGTCCTTGCCGGCAACTTCCAGGTTGCGGAGCGGGAGGGCACGACGCGCTCGTTGATGGAGCGCTTCGACCGGGGCAACCCGGAGCTCACGCTTCCGCCGCGGGAGCTGATGCGCTGGGCGCTCGCGCGACTTCATCCGATGACGGCAGCCAACACCGTCAATTTCCCGCTGTGCAAGAGCGCCCACTCGAACCGACTGTTCTGGCGTGTCGACGAGAGCACGCTTATCGGCCGCTTCTACCTGATGCACATGATCGGCATTCGTCCGGAGGTCACCGATTTCGAGATCGGCTCCTCGTGCGACTATTCGTTCATCCCGGAGATGTGTCCGTCGGGCCGGGTCGAAATCATGAACGACTCGGACGACTACTTGGTCGTCGAGATGCAGCCGCAGAGCCACGAGAGGCACTTTCTTCGACTGGGGCCGATCGCGGCGAGCGATCTCGCATCTGGTTTGAGCGAGTGGACCACGGCTCGTCATCGCGAGAACGCGCGCACGACGGTCGTCTTCCATGCCGCGGAGAAACCCAGCACGCTGCCGAAGGTGATCGCGGAGGCCGATGCCTTCGTCCAGGACGTCAGTCGCCGTTTGACCGCAAAGCCGCAGCCACATCGTGATCACCCCTACTGGGTCGGCGCCATCGCCGCCCACCGCTGGGCCGTGAGCCAGAGGCAGCGGCAGGATGGCGATGGCGACGAACCGTCTGCGGCGATCGCCACGCCGCCCCCGCCACAACGCATGACGTTTCGCCACCTGATCCAGCACGGACGCGATCTCGTGTTTGGCCGCCCGCCCAATGTGCGGCCGTGGCATCCGCGCTGGCCCGACTACCGAATCGTGGTCGGCGTTGCCCAGCGCCAGCTCGCCGGTCTGCAGCGTCGTCGCGTGCTGATCGTGTCGGAAACGCCGGGCATGTTCTCCAATTGGCTGACCGATGTGGCGGAGACCACGAGAAGCATGGAGTCGCGGCGGCTTCTGACAATGGGCTCGCAGCAGTACCTGCCGCTGGTCGGCAATTTCGATCTCTGCGTATTCGTCGTGGGCGAGAGCGAACTCTCGACGGCGCGCTCGACGCTCGAACGCATTCGGCCGCTCGTCGCCAACGACGGCCGACTGATGATCGTGTCCTTCAACGGTCGTGGCATGAGCATGGGTTCGGGGTTCAGTTCCGACATCGCGTCCAATTCGGGTGCGTTCCTCGATCTTTCGACCGCCGCCACCGAGGCCTACTTTGTGCCTGCGGGAGCGCTGCGCTGGACGTCCATGCGCGCGATGATCTCTCTGTTCGGTGGCACCCTGCACCGGCCCCTCGTCTATGCGCCGCTGACCGCAGTGCTCGGCGGCTTTCTGTTGCTTGGGGGGCTCATAGGCAACCTGGTCGCCCTGCGCGACCAGTCCAAGCCGCCGCGCTCGGGCACCTGCTCCAGCGTGTGTCTGGTGCTGTGTCCATCCGCTGCCAGCGTATCGTTGCCCGACTTTGCTCCTGATCGCGATCTCTATGCCCACGCCACCCGGTTCCAGGCCGCCTCGCAACCCGCAAGTACCGAGCCGCTTCGCGCTGAGTTGACGGCTTGAGCAGCCCGCCGGCCGCCTCATGCCTGCTTGGGCGCGCACGCCGGATGGGGGATCGAGAAAGATGCCCAGGACGCACTCATGAAAGCGAAAGGCGGCGTCGGGATCGACTTCGACAACACGATCGTGACCTACGAGGAGGTGTTTCGCCTGGCGGCCGTGAAATCGGGGCCTGATCGACTGCTGCTTCCGTGGGCCCAAGCAGGCAATTCGCGACAGGATCCGCCTCTTGCCGGACGGCGAGATGTCGTGGATGAAGCTGCAGGGGTACGTCTACGGCAGGGGGATTGCCGATGCCACCATGTTTGCAGGTGTAGGCGCCTTCCTGAACCGCTGCCGCGCGGAGAATGTCCCGGTCGTGATCGTGAGCCACAAGACCGAATTCGGCCACTATGACCCCGAGCGCGTCAACTTGCGCGAGGCTGCCCTGGGGTGGATGCGGGACCAGGGCTTTTTCGCCGAAGCGGGCTACGCCATACCAGTAGAGAATATCTACTTCGAGGGCACCCGCGGCGAGAAGATCCGCCGCATCGCCAGCACGGGCTGTTCGGCATTCATCGACGATCTCGAAGAGGTTCTCAACGACCCCGCGTTCCCGCCGCACGTGAGGCGCATCCTGTTCGCGGAGGCGGGCGACTTGTCCGACACCGCGCCCTATGCCATCTGCCGCACGTGGTCTGCCATCGAGGAGCAGATATTTGAACGTGCATGACCCCTCCCTCGCCCTGGCAGCGGACATCGCCAAGACGATGCTTGGCGGTCCCGTCGAGCTCGAGCGGCTGCGCACGGGCGGGCGCAACAGTCGCATCTATCGCGTCCGGCACGAAGGTCGGGACTTCGCGCTGAAGCAGTATCCTTCCCGCCGCGACGACCCGCGTGACCGGCTGGCAACGGAGGTCGGCGCACTGCGGCTGATGGAGAGGCACGGGATCGAGGTGGTCCCCAAGGTCGTTGCGGAGGATCGAGGGCACAATTTCGTGCTGCTGAGCTGGCTCGAGGGACAGCCCGTCACCGAGCCCCGGGACGCCGATATCGACGCTGCCGCCGCTTTCCTGTCGGCCGTCCATGCCTTGCGCGGTGCACCGGAATCGAGGGAGCAGCCGTTGGCGGCGGAGGCGTGTCTGTCCGGCGGCGAGATTGCGCGCCAAGTGCGCGGGCGGATCGCCTTGCTGGAGGGCCTGCGCGCCAAGGAGACGGAGCTGGCGGGCTTCCTGGACCGTGAGTTCCTGCCGACGTTCGACCGCCTGCTCGAGCTGGCGCGGAAACGGGTGCAGGCGGGCGGCCTCAGTTTCAATTCGGAGCTGCCGCAGGAGCGCCGCAGCCTGGTGCCCTCCGACTTCGGCTTCCACAACAGCATGCGCCGCGACGATAGTGCGTTGCTTTTCGTGGATTTCGAGTATTTTGGCTGGGATGACCCGGTGAAGCTTACAGCCGATATACTCCTCCACCCTGGGGCGCAGCTCACCGATGCGCAGCGTCTGCGGTTCCGTACCGCGGCGGAGCGCCTCTACGGGGACGATACGAGCTTCGCACCGCGGCTTGCGGGATTTATTTCGTTGTTCGGGCTGCGTTGGGTCCTCATACTGCTCAACGAGTTCGTTCCTGAGCGCTGGCAGAGACGGGTGTTGGCGGGTGCGGCGGAGAACTGGGACGAGGCCAAGGCGCGTCAGCTCGCCAAGGCCCGGGGGTTTTTGGCGCGCGTAGCCGCAGCTGAATGAAGGGAGCAAGACATGGCGATGACAGCCGAGGCTGTTAGGCGGGTCGAGCCGGGGACCCCTCCGCTCGACGAGCGTTCGAAATACCTGCGGCGTCTCGTGGTGCGCGGACTCGGCGGCGGCGAGCGCGGCCACGTCGGTTCCTCGATGTCGCTGATCGAGATCATGCGCGTGCTCTACGACGACATCCTGCGCTACCGTCCCAAGGAGCCCAAGTGGGCCGAGCGCGACCGCATGATCCTGAGCAAGGGTCACGGCTGCCTGGCGCTCTACGTGGTGCTTGCCGACAAGGGCTTCATCCCGCTCGAGACGCTCGACACGTTCTGCCAGGCCAACTCGATCCTGGGCGGCCACCCCGAAGTCGGCGAAGATCCCGGGCGTCGAGGCCTCGACCGGCTCGCTCGGTCATGGGCTATCCTTCGGCGTCGGCATGGCGCTCGCCGCTCGCATCCAGCAGCGCGACAGCCGCGTCTTCGTCGTCATGGGCGACGGCGAGATCAACGAAGGTTCGGTGTGGGAAGCGGCGCTGTGCGCAGGCAAGCACAAGCTCTCTAACCTGACCGCCATGATCGACTACAACAAGATCCAGTCGGCAGGGCCGACGCGCGAGATCCAGGACCTCGAGCCGCTGCTCGACAAATGGCGCGCGTTCAACTTCGCTGCGACGGATGTCGACGGCCACGACGTCGATGCGCTGCGCAGCTGTTCCGCCGACTGCCGCTGGCGCCCGACAAGCCGACCGCCATCATCTGCCACACCGTGAAGGGCAAGGGCATCCCCTTCGCCGAGAACGACGCCAACTGGCATCACAAGTCGAAGATCTCGGGCGACGTGATTGCCAAGCTCAATGCGGCCCTGGAGTGAGCCATGCGCCAAACCTGCCTCAATATGGTTCATGAGCTGGCCAAGCGCGACAAGCGCGTGCTGTTCATCGGCTCCGACCTCAGCCCTGGCCTGCTCGCCGGCATGCAGAAGGAGATGCCCGACCGCTGGTACATGGAGGGCATCACCGAGATGAACCTGATCGGCATGGCTGCCGGTCTCGCCATGGAAGGCTTCGTTCCCTACGTCAACACCATCGCCACCTTCATCACCCGGCGCTGCTACGAGCAGGTGGCAGTCGACCTGTGCCTGCACGAGCTGCCGGTGCGCATGATCGGCAACGGTGGCGGCCTCGTCTATGCGCCGCTCGGGCCGACGCACCTTGCGATCGAGGACATCGCGATCATGCGGGCGCTGCCCAACATGACTGTCGTCTCGGTGTGCGACGCCAAGGAGATGATCCGGTTCATGAATGTATCCTTGGCCTGGCCGACGCCGATCTACATCCGGCTCGCCAAGGGCGGAGATCCAGTCGTGAGCCGGGACGAGTTTGGTTTCGCGATCGGCAAGGCGATCCCCATGCGGCGCGCCCGCTCGCGCCGGTCGATCGTGCTGATGTCGACGGGGGTCATGACGACCAACTGCCTTGGCGCCGCCGAGATCCTCGCCAAGGAGGGCATCGACGTCTCGGTCGTGCATTTCCATACCGTCAAGCCGCTCGACGAAGATGCCGTGCTCGAGTTCTCGCGTGACGCCAACCTGGTGGTGACCGTCGAAGAAGGCGTGCGCATCGGCGGCTTCGGCAGCGCCGTGGCCGATACGCTGCTGGAAGGCATGGGGACCGCGTTGCCGCCCCTCATGCGGCTCGGCTTGCCCGATGCCTTCCCGCACAAGTACGGGCTGCAGGAGGACCTGTTCGAGGTCTACGGCCTGATGCCCGAGCAAATTGCGGCCGTGGTGGCCAAGACGGCGCGGAAGGAGAAGGTGGCCTGAGCTCGGCTCGAACCCACTGCATGACATAGCGATGACGTCTTGCAGCGCGCCCGCGTATGGGCGCGGCGCCTTCGCCCTGGTCACGCCGCAGGTGTCGACCTGGGCAATGCTGGCCTGCGCAGTGGCGGTCGGTAGGGATTGACTGGCGCTCGGCCCTTGACACTGCCAAGTCGCGAATATTTAACCGCCGCGAGAGGAAAGCGTCTGCAGCCAGGTGCGACAAGCTGCGCGGCTTTGCCCACCCCGCCGCCACAATTGCGCTCATGTTGCGGTCTTTTCGTGGCCCTCGCAGCCAACGACAGTGGGCCGGCGCACGAATACTGGGAGGAAGGCTCATGGCGGTCCTGATCGAGGCTACCGGTCTGGAGAAGCGCTTCGGCGACATCCTGGCCGTCGACGGCATCTCGCTCGAGGTGGCCAAGGGCGAGGTGCTGGGCTTCCTCGGCCCCAATGGCGCCGGCAAATCGACCACCATGAAGATGCTGACGGGCTTCCTGGAGCCCGACGCGGGCGAGGCACGCGTGGCCGGCATCGATGTGTTCGCGGCACCCAAGCAGGCCAAACGCGTGCTCGGATATCTGCCGGAGGGGCGCCCTGCTACGCCGACATGACGGCGCGCGCGTTCCTCGCCTTCATCGCCGACATCAGAGGCTTCGAGCGCGAGGAGGCCAAGCGGCGGGTGGCGGCGGCGGTCGAGAAGACGCGAGCTGGCCTCGGTGCTGGAGCAGAGGATCGAGACGCTTGTCCAAGGGCTTCAAGCGCCGCGTCGCCATCGCCCAGGCCATCTTGCACGACCCGCAGGTGCTGATCATGGACGAGCCCACGGATGGCCTCGACCCCAACCAGAAGCACCATGTGCGCACGCTGATCTCGGAGATGGCCGCGGACAAGGCCATCATCGTCTCCACCCATATTCTCGAGGAGGTGGAGGCGGTCTGCTCCCGCGCCGTCATCATCAACCGCGGCCGGATCGTGGCCAACGGCACGGCGGAGGACTTGATGAGCCGTCTGCCGTACCACAACACCATCGCCCTCAAAGTCGCCTCGGGCCGCGCCGATTCGCTCACCCACGCTCTGTCCGAGCTGGCTGCCGTTGCCAGGGTCGAAAGGGTTGGGATGGCCAACGGCCGGGTGCAGCTGCGAGCTTTCCCGCACGCGGGGGCGCCTGCGCCACCCGAGCTTGCCTCCCTGATCCGCAACCGCCTGATCGAGGCGGAGGAGGTCACGGTGGAGCGCGGCAACCTCGACGAAGTGTTCCGCCAGATTACCACCTCCGAGACGGGGACCCCCCATGCGTGAGCTTGCCCACAACACCTGGGTCATCGCCCGCCGCGAGTTCGCCAGCTATTTCGCCACGCCGCTCGCCATGGTGTTCCTGATCGTCTTCGTGGCCCTGACGGGTGCCTTCACCTTCTATCTCGGCGGCTTCTTCGAGCGCGGCCAGGCCGACCTGTCGCCCTTCTTCCAGTATCACCCCTGGCTCTATCTGCTGCTCGTGCCGGCCGTCGCCATGCGGCTGTGGGCGGAGGAGCGCAAGTCCGGCACCATCGAGCTGCTGATGACGCTGCCGATCTCGCCCTGGGAGGCCATCCTCGGCAAGTTTCTGGCGGCCTGGGGCTTCATCGGTGTCGCCTTGCTGCTCACTCTGCCGATGTGGATCACGGTCAACGTGCTGGGCAGCCCCGACAACGGCGTGATCTTCGTCAGCTACATCGGCAGCTTCCTGATGGCAGGCGCATTCCTCGCCATCGGCTCGGCGATCTCGGCGCTGACCAAGAACCAGGTGATCGCCTTCATCGTCTCGGCGACGCTCTGCTTCCTCCTGGTCATGAGCGGGCTCGAGCTGGTGCTCAATGTGCTGCGCGCCTGGACGCCCGGCTTCGTCGTCTCCGCCGTGGCGTCGATGAGCTTCCTGTCGCACTTCGACCGCATCGCCAAGGGCGTGCTCGATCTCTCCGGCGTTGTTTTCTACGTGTCGCTCATTGCCTTCGCGCTGTTCGCCAACCGCATTTTCGTCGAGCTCAAAAAAGCCAACTGAGGGAGGAGCATCGTGGCTGGCATTCTCGATCGGGCTCGCGCGCTCTACCACGCAGGCGCCGACTGGCTGGTGGCGCGCTGCGCGCGGCTGCCGCGGCACACGCTGGCCTGGGCCAGCATCGGCCTCGCCCTGGTCCTACTGCTGAGCGTCAACCTGTTTGCCTCGAGTGCGCTGCGTAACGCCAAGGCCGATCTCACGCAGCAGCGGCTGTTCACGATCTCCTCGGGCACCCGCGGCATCCTGCGTGCCATCGACGAGCCCATCGGCGCGCGCCTCTATTTCTCCCGCCGGCTCGGCGAAGCGGCTCCCGTCTATGCCCGGTACTTCGACCGCGTGCGCGCCTTGCTGGCGCAGTACAGCGACATCTCCGGCGGCCGCCTGCAGCTCGATGTGTTCGATCCCGAGCCGTTCTCCGATGCCGAGGACAAGGCGGTCGCGGCGGGGCTCAGGGGCGTGCGCCTCAACTCGGAGGGCGAGACCGGGTATTTCGGCCTGATCGCCACCAACTCCACCGATACCGACGCCACCATCCCCTTCTTTTCCACCGATCGTGAGGCTTTTCTCGAGTACGACCTCACCAAACTGATCTACGGACTGTCGAATCCCAAGAAGCGCGTGGTCGGCCTCATCACCAGCCTGCCGCTCGACGGCGGCATGAATCCCATGGCCATGATGGGCGGCGGCCGGCAGCAACAGCCACCGCAGATGGTTATGGAGCAGATCCGCGACTTCTTCGAGGTCAAGCCGCTGCAACAGGACATCAAAGAGGTCCCGGCCGATGTCGACGTGTTGATGGTCGTGCAGCCCGACCGGCTCACGCCCGAGGCCGCCTACGCCATCGACCAATACGCCTTGGCCGGCGGCAAGGTGCTGGCCTTCGTGGACCCCGTCGTGGAGACGAACCCGCGCGGCGCCATGGGCATGATGGGACCGACCGGGCCATCGCCCGACTTTGTCAAGCTACTGAAGTCCTGGGGTGTCGTCTTCGATCCGACCAAGGTCGCCGGCGACATCGCCAACGCGCGGCGCGTGCAATTCGGCGGCGGACTGCGCCCTGTGGTGACGGACTATGTGGGCTGGCTCTCGCTCGACCACAGCAACATCGACCCCAAGGACGTACTTTCGGGTGGCGTGGAGCGGCTCAACCTCGGCACTCCGGGGTTTCTCACCAAGGCAGAAGGCGCCACCACGCAGGTGTCCCCGATCGTCGTGACGAGCGCAAAGGCCATGCAGATCGCCGCCGACAGGTTCGGACCCGTGCCCGATCCGGTCGGTCTGCTGCGGGCCTACAAACCCGAGGGCAAGTCGTTGATGCTGGCCGCGCGCATCTCCGGCACCGCCAGCAGTGCCTTCCCCGACGGCGCCCCCAAGCCGCCGAAGAAAGCGGAGGCCAAGAAGGGCGACGACAAGGCCAAGCCGGAGGCGGCCAAGGACGCGAAGGCGAAGGACGAAAAACCCAAGGAAGACAAACCCAAGGAGGAAAAATCCGGCGAGGAGAAGCCGAAGGCTGATGCCTCGAAGGAGGAGAAGTCCGCGGACGCGAAACCCAAGGATGAGAAGTCCAAGGCCAAGGATGAGAAAGCCAAGGACGAAAAGCCAACTCAGGAGAAGGCAAAGGCCGCCGCACCGGCCAAGCCGCACGTGAGCTCCGGCAAGGTCAACGTGATCGTCATCGCCGACGCCGACCTCCTCAACGACCAGTTCTGGGTCGACGTGCGCGACTTCCTGGGCCAGCAGGTGGCGATCCCGAACGCCAGCAACGCCGCGTTTGTGGTCAACGCGCTCGACAACCTGTCGGGCTCCGAGGCTCTCATCGCGTTGCGCGGCCGGGGCGCCGAGGACAGGCCTTTCAAGCTCGTCAACGCCCTGCGGCGCGATGCCGAGCGGCGCTATCGCGAGAAGGAGCAGGCGCTCACCACCAAGCTCAAGGAGGTGCAGGACCAGCTCGCCAAGCTCGAGAAGACGGGCGAGGGCGGCTCCGTGATCCTGAGCGAGAGCGACCGCCAGGCGATCGAGAAATTCCGCGGCGACATGCTGCACATCCGCCGCGAGCTGCGCGAGGTCAAGCGGGCGCTGCGCCAGGACATCGACCGTCTCGACGGCTGGCTCAAGTTCGCCAACATCGCGCTGGTGCCGCTGATCGTCGGCATCGGCGGCATCGCCTGGGCGACGCGCCAGCGCCGCCGCGCGCACCCTGCCAAGCCCGGGTCCGACGAGCGGGGAGAGACGTCATGAGGCCGAGACCCTTTGCGGCGCTTGCGGCCGTCACCGTGGTTGCGCTGGTGATCGCCATCGCCACCTATGCCGCGCAGAACCGCTGGTCGCAGGCCAAGGTCTCTGGCGCTGCCCTGTTCCCCGACCTTGCCGCGCAGTCGGCCGGCGTCGCGCGCATCGAGATCAGCCAGGCTGGCAAGACCTTGGCGCTGGTGCGCGACAAGGAGGGCTGGGCGCTGGCAGATCACGGCGGCTATCCGGCCAAGACGGAAGCCGTGCGGTCTCTGCTGGTGAAGCTGACCCGAGCCGAGCTGGTGGAGGGCAAGACGCGCAACAAGGATCGCTTCGCCCTGCTCGAGCTGGAGGACCCGGCGGGCAAGGACGCGAAGTCGCATCTGGTGCGCCTGCTCGACGACAAGGGCACCGCAATCGCCGAGATCATCGTCGGCAAGAAGCGTTACGATGCGTTCGGGTCGGGCAAGGGCGGGACCTATGTGCGCCGGACGGGCGATGAGCAGACCTGGCTCAGCAACGCCGAGCTCGAGCCCTCCCTCACCGTGCGCGACTGGGTGCGGCCGGGCGTGCTCGACCTCCCCGCGGCCAAGATCGCCAAAGTGACGATCGAGATCCCCGGCGAGGAGCCGCTCGTGATCGCACGCGATGCCACCGACGCCAAGAAGTATGCGCTGGTCGGCAAGCCCGACGACAAGAAGTTCAAGGAAGGCACGAAGGTCGAGGACATCGTGCGTGCGGCCGGCTCGATCGATCTCGAGGACGTGCGCAAGGCGACCGCGACGGCCGTCGGCGACAATGTCAGCGTCGTCAGGATGGAAGGCGACGGCGGCCTCAACGTCACGCTGCGACTGCGCAAGGAGGGCGAGGTGACGTGGGCCTCGCTCGAGGCGACAGGCAGCGAGGGCGATGCCAAGAAGACGGCGGACGACATCACCAAGCGCGTCCAAGGCTGGGAGTACAAGATCTCCTCCGGCAAGGCGCAGGCCATCCTCAAGCGCCGCGCCGACCTGTTCCAGTCGAGCTGACGGCTACGCGCCGGGCTTGCTGCCACCTGGCGAGCACGTCCATGGCCACCAGGACGGTGATCAAGATCGATGGGCCGCTAATGGGGAACGGTAGCGACGCGCGGTTCATCAGGTCGGGAACGAGGCAGAGCACCACAAGATAGGGTGCGCCGAGCGCCGTTACGCGGGCCAGCTCGGTGTCGAGCTGGGCTGGGGACGAAGCTGTGCGGTTGGCGGCCATGGCTCTGGGATCGAATGCTGCCGCTGCGTAGAAGAAGGCGAAGAAGACAATCAGCAAGGTGTAGATCAGCGCGGACAGCAGCTGGCCGGGGGCCAGAAGCGATGCGAGCCATTTCATGTCGCTTCCCCCAAAGCCGGTAAGCCAGGCGGCCAGGAGGGGAACGGGGAGCACGACGGAGGCAAGCATTGGCGCCAGAATACCGGACGGGTTGAGGCGAAGCCGTATCGGCTCGTGCCATTGGCCGGCGACACGCACAACGCGCACAGCCTTTTCCGCGAATACGACAAGTGCGACGAGAGCTGCGATTGCAGCGAGGCTTGCGATTGGGGCCCAGGCCGGCACGGCGCCTGACAGATACAGCCGATGGATCGCCAGGGCTTGCCGCGGCAGCTCGCCGATCGTGCCGGCGGCAAAGATGAGCCAGACACCATCGCCGACGCCACGACGCGAGATCTCCTCGCCCAGCCATATCAGAAACGCCGATCCGGCGACGAGGCTCATGGTGGCACCGACACGGAAGCCCAAGCCTGGCTGTGACACCAGGCCGTGGACGCCTTCGAGCGCGCCGGCAAGTCCGAAACTCTGAAACGCGGCCAGCGCAATCGCGACCACACGGATGTACTGGTTGAGGCGACGCTGCCCGTCCACGCCCGCCCAACGCAGCGATCGCAGGTACTGCCAGAAGCCGGCGAACGTGTAGACGATCAAGCAGGCCGAAACGTAGGGCACGACCCCGATCGCGAAGATCGAGACGCGGCGCGCTGCTTCGGAACCCAGAGCGGTCGGCCCGCCGGCTGACGGCAGGAGATGGGCAATCATCTCGGGGGCGACGCCGGGAAGCGGAATGAATCCGCCGCAACGCACGATGACGAGAGCGCCAAGGGTAAAGAAAAGTCGCTTCAGCAGGTCGTTGTGCTGCATGAGGCTGCCAGCATGGGAGGAAGTTTGCTGGCGTGCCATTGCGGGTCCCTCGATGCTCCGACGGAAAGCGGCGGCGACCATAGCAGGCGAGAGTTGGGTTCCAAAGCGCCGCTCAAGATCATCCAGACCTCCGTCAAGAAGGCACGCCCCGCAGCAGCTTGGGCACCTCCCCGGTGAGTCCGGCAGCCTCGGCGACGAGCAGCTGCTTGAGCGCGGGCAGGCGCTCGACGAGACCGAGGCCGAAGTCGCGCGCGGTGCGCAGCACGGTCGCGTCGTTGGAGAACAGGCGGTTGAGCGCGTCGAAGGTGCCGGCTGAAAGCGCCGAGTTCGAGCCGGCGCCAGCGCTCGTAGCGCTCCAGCACCGCAAGCGAGCCGAAGTCGAGCCCGAGGCGGGCGGCGTCGGCGACGACCTCGGCGAGGGCAGCCACGTCGCGCAGGCCGAGGTTGAGGCCCTGCCCGGCGATCGGGTGCACGCCATGGGCCGCGTCCCCCACGAGCGCAAAGCGGCTTGCCACCATCGCGCGCGCCAGATGCATGTCGAGCGGCCAGGCCCCGCGCTCCCCGGCAAGCGCGGCGCGCCCCAGCCGGTAGTCGAAGCGCTTCTCCACCTCGGCCAGGAATCCCGCATCATCGAGCGACATGATCGCCCCCGCCCGCTCCGCATCCTCGGTCCAGGTCACGCATGAGCGGTTGCCTGTCAGCGGCAGGATGGCGAACGGGCCACCGGGCAGGAAGTGCTGCACGGCGCGGCCCCGGTGCGGCTTCTCGTGTGCCACCGTCGTGACGATGCCGGTCTGCGCGTAGCTCCAGCGCACCACCCTGATGCCGGCCGCCTCACGCAGCCGCGAGCCGCGCCCATCGGCGGCGACGAGGAGCGCCGCCCGCAGCCGGCTTCCCGCCAGATCGACAGTGACGCCGTGCTCGTCCGCCGCGAAACCCTCGGCAGCCGCGCTGCCCATGAGCCTGATTGGTCGCCTCGTCGCTGCCGCAATGAGTGCCTGCTGCAGCCGCCGGTGCTCGAGGATCCAGGTTGCCGGCTCGCCGTCGACGCAGTTGTCGTAGGACACGAGCACCGGACGGATGACGTCCTCCAGGCTCGAGTCGGTGATGTCGATGGCCGTCACGGCCTGGGCGTGGTCGGCAAGCGCGGGCCACACGCCCAGAGCCGAGAGCATGCGCTTGGAGCCCGCCGAGAGCGCCAAGGCGCGCGCATCCGCGGCCACGGCGTCGGCACGAAGCTCGGCGCGGTCCACCACTGCGATACGCGCTTCCTCACCCAGCGCATCGGCAAGGGCGCACGCCAGCGCCAGGCCGGCGGTGCCGCCGCCAGCGATGATGACGTCGCAGCGCTCAGGTTGGGAGTTCATCCCCTGCCCATATCGCCTGCGCAACTCCCGCTCGAGTCGCGCGCCTCGAGCCGCAGCTAGCCCTTGTCGGCCTGAGCCACTTTCGCCAGCAGCCGCGCCAGCTCTTCGGCCTCCGCCTGGCTCAAGTGCGTGCCGAAGTGCTGCTCGATCGCGGTTGCATACACCGGCCACATCTGCCGCCGCAACGCCCGGCCCTTGGCGGTGATCAGCAGCACGTTGTTGCGCGCGTCGAGCGGACACTGGCGCCGCTCGACCAAACCTTCCCGCTCGAGCCGATCGACCAGCCGACAAACATTGTACTGGGCGAGCTGCGTGCGGTCCTGCACGCCGGTCTGGCGCATCATGCCCTTGGGCGCGTGATCGATCTCGTGGAGCACGTGGTACCAGTCGAGCGGCGGCAGCTGCGCGCGCTTCAGTGCCTCGTGGACCTTGTCGAAAAGGGCGCGCTCCGTGCGCACGAGGCTGGCCCAGGCCTCGACCACCGCCTCCGTCGGCTTGCTCATAGCACGCGCAGCCTACCCGAATCCGCTTGCATCCGCATAGGTTTCGTTTATATGCATCTGCATTCAATGCACCTGCGTGCAGCAAAGCTTTCCAGTGGCAGTGCAAGGAGAAGCTCGATGAAGCTCTACTATATGCCTGGCGCTTGTTCTCTCTCTCCCCACATCGTCCTCAACGAAGCCGGTCTCGCCTTCGACAAGGTCAAGGTCGACGGCAAGACCAAGGCCATGGACGCCGGCGGCGACTACCGCGGCGTCAATCCGCTGGGCTACGTGCCGCTGCTCGAGCTCGACGACGGCACCCGCATCACCGAGGGGCCGGCCATCGTGCAGTGGATCGCCGACAAGGTCCCGGCCAAGAATCTGGCGCCCGCCGCCGGCACCATGGAACGTGTCAAGCTGCAGTCCTGGCTCAACTTCACTACCAGCGAGCTGCACAAGGGCTTCTCGCCGCTCTTCAATCCCGCCATGCCCGAGGAGGCCAAGAAGATCTTCCGCGACCGGCTCGCCACCCGCTTCGCCCACCTCGACAAGCACTTTGCCGGCAACGACTACCTGATGGGCAAGAATTTCTCGGTGGCAGATGCCTATCTGTTCGTGGTGTCGAACTGGGCGCCCAGGGTGGATGTCGATTTGTCGACCTTTGCCAACGTGCTGGCCTACCGCAAGCGCGTTGGCGCCCGCCCCGCCGTGCAGGCCGCCATGAAGGCCGAAGGGCTGCTCAAGTAGCCCATCCGCCCCGTTTGGTTGCCAAGACGATAGAGGCCGGACAATAGTCGTCCGGCCTTTTCACGTTCTCGGGGGGAGACGCATGTCCTGCAAGGCAACTCATCGGTCGTCCGCATTGTTTGCCAGCCTAGCGCTTGTCGCCGTGACGCTATCCCACACCCCTGCCTCGGCGCAGTCGGCGAGCCCCGAGGAGATCGCGCGCGGCAAGTACCTGGTCGGGTTCGGTGGTTGCAACGATTGCCACACGCCCGGCTACTTCTTCGGCAAGCCCGACATGACCAAGGCCTTCTCCGGCTCGGAGGTTGGCTTCGAGATCCCCGAGCTCGGGGTCTTCCACGGACCCAACCTCACGCCCGACAAGGAAACCGGGCTCGGCAATTGGACGAAAGCCCAGATCGTCACGGCCTTGCAGAAGGGCACTCGGCCCGACGGGCGCGTGCTCGCGCCAATCATGCCCTGGCGCGCGTTCGCCACCCTCACCAAGAGCGATGTCGAGGCAATTGCCGCCTACCTCAAGAGCCTGCCGCCGGTGAAGAACAAGGTGCCGGGCCCCTTCGGCCCGAAGGACAAGCCGACCTCGTTCGTGATGAAGATCGTGCCGCCAGCGAAGTGACGCCTCACGAGTTCAGCAGCAGAGCCACGCCGAGCACGATGAGGCCGATGCCAGCCATCTCGCGCGAGGCCACGCTCTGCTTGAACAGGTTGCGCGACACCACTTGCGCGAACAGGATCTCGATCAGCGCCAGCGTGCGCACCTTGGCCGCAGTCTCGATCGCGAAGGCCAGGAACCACATCTGCGAGGCGAATGCGCCCATGAAGCCCGCAAACAGCGACTTGCGCCAGGCGCGAAAGATCGCCGTGAGGACGGGCCAGTCGGCGATGGCCAGATAGGCGGTCAACATGATCGTCTGGAAAAGGAGGCCGAGGACCAGTGTAGTGGTGGCGCCGAGCACGAAGTTGGGCGCCTTCAGCGCCAGGATGCCGCCGCGATAGCCGATGGCGGCGATGGCGAACAGCGCGCCTGAGCCGATGCCGAGCGCCGCGGGCTTCCAGGAGAAGGCCTCGCCGGTGTCGCTCTTGGGCCAGGAGACGGTCAGCACGCCGGCAGTGGCGACCAGGATGGCAAGTGCCTGACCCGGCGTGACCTTGTCACCGAGGAATGCCAGGCCGAACACGGCCACCTGCACGGGCTCCGTCTTGACGTAGGCCGTCGTCACCACGAACGAGCGCGCCTGCATCGTGGCAAGCAGCAGAGCCGTGGCCGCGATCTGCGCAAGCGATGCGGCGAGCGTCCAGGCGATCGTGGTGAAGCCCAAATGAGGCACCGGCAGGCGGGTGGCCAGCCAGGACGCCGGCAAGGAACAGCAGCGCAAACGGCAAACCGAACAGGAAGCGCACATGCGTGGCGCCGACCGTGCCGAGGATGGCGGTCAGCTCCTTCTGCATGGCGTTGCGCAGCACTTGGCCGCCGGAGGCAGCAACCGTGAAGACGACCCATAGCCATGACATGCCTGCTGCTCCCCGTACCGGCCCAGACGCCCCGGGTGCCGCAGATAAGGCCAAGCGCGCAGTCGCGCAACCGCCGGCCTCGCATGCCAGACCGTCGCGGCTGGTCGCGGCGGCCTCAGCCGTCGAGCTGCCAGCGGCCGTTGGCGAGGCGGCAGGCGATGCCCTCCGCCCTGCCCGTGGCGGTGCCGACTGTCATGATCAGCAGGATGTGCCGGCATACGCGGCCGGCGGGGTCCTTGAAGGAGACCGTGGGCTGTACGATGCCGCTCAGGCGGCCGTGCGTGCGGTGCCAGACGTAGGTGCCGCCGTCGCCGACCTCGCTCAGCGCCACGCGGATGGCCTCGAGCGCGGCGATTTCGTCGTTCTCGTCGAGACCGGCATTGACGTCCGCAAACTTCGGCTTGGTCGAGACGACCGGCGGCTTGCTAGTATTGGGGCAGGTGCAGGGCGCGTGGTCGGCAGGTTGCGCGTTCTGGGCACGCGCGAGCTGCGGGACGAGCGCGACGGCAGCCAGGGCAAGACCGACGCAAATCGATGCAAGACAGGCAGACACACGCATGACCGACCCACTCACCGGACCGTTTTGCCAGGATCGACACAATCGTTCATGAGTGTGAGCGAGCAGGGTTAAAGTGGCGTGAACGCGCGAGCCGCGCGAGCGCCGGGAGAAGTCGAGACGATGACGGACGAGCCCAAGGGCGACTACTACGCGGCCCCGCAAGCCGGCGATTTCGCCGCCGCGGCCGAGCCCTTCCAGCTGTTCGAAGCGTGGTTCGCCGAGGCGCAGGCGCACGAGCCCAACGACCCCAACGCAATGGCGCTTGCCAGCATGGACGCGGCAGGAATGCCCAACGTGCGCATGGTGCTGCTCAAGGGCGTCGACCCTGCCGACCACGCCGCGCGCGGTTTCGTATTCTACACCAACCTGGAGAGCGCCAAGGGCCTGGAGCTGCTGTCGTCGCGGAAGGCGGCGCTGTGCTTTCACTGGAAGTCGCTGCGGCGGCAGGTGCGCGTGCGAGGGCTCGTCTCGGTGGTGGACGATGCGGAGGCCGACGCCTACTTCGCCACGCGTGCGCGCGGCAGCCGGCTCGGCGCCTGGGCCTCGCAGCAGTCCCGTCCGCTCGAGAGCCGCTTCGCGCTGGAGAAGGCGGTTGCCGTCGTGACCGCCCGCTATCCCATCGGCGAGATCCCGCGACCGCCGCATTGGTCGGGCTTCCGCGTCACGCCCCTGGAGATGGAGTTCTGGCACGACCGCCCCTTCCGCCTGCACGAGCGCGTCGCGTTCCGTCGTGGGGGGCCTGGCGAGCCGTGGGCGAAGCAGCGGCTGTATCCCTGATCATGTCGCCAACAGGGTGATGATGTGTTCGACAATCAGGTACGCTGCCATCGCACTTCTCCGTCCGTCCCTATGGGCTATTGACCTTTCAACGACTGCCCAGCTTCGCATCCAACGCCAGCGCGGCCTCCAGCAGCACCTGGGCGCCGGCGGCGCAGTGCTCACGCGTGGCGCTCTCGGCCTCGTTGTGGCTCAGGCCGTCCTTGCAGGGCACGAAGATCATGGCCGAAGGCGTGACCTTGGAAAGGTGCACCGCGTCGTGGCCGGCGCCCGAGATGATGTCGCGGTGGGCGTGTCCGAGGGCTTGTGCGGCCGCCCTGACAGCGGCGACGCAGTCGGGATGGAAACGCACCGCGGGAACGTCGGCGACCTTCTTCAACTCGATCGCAACTTTGGATTCGCGGGCGATCGTCGCAATCGCGGCGGAGAGGTCGCTTTCCAAGGCCGCGAGCACTTCGTCGTCGGGATGGCGCAGGTCGACCGTCATGCGCACGGTGCCTGGGATGACGTTGGGCGAGTTCGGCTCCACCTCGACGCGGCCGACCGTTCCCACCGCGGCAGGCGCCTGCGCGAGCGCAACCTTCTGCACCGCGAGCGCCAGCCTGGCGCAGGCCACCATCGCATCGGCGCGCCGCGGCATCGGTGTCGTCCCCGCATGGCTCTCGCGGCCGGTGATGGTGGCTTCGTACCAGCGCAGGGCCTGCACGCCGGTGACGATGCCGATGACCTTCTCCTCGGCCTCCAGGATCGGCCCCTGCTCGATGTGCAGCTCCAGATAGGCCGACAGCGGCATGCCGCCAGGGCCTCGCCGCGCCAGCCGATGCCGTCCAACGCCTCGCCGAAGCGCACGCCCGCGATGTCGGCGATGCTGTCGACGTGGGCCCGCGTATAGATGCCGGCGAACACGCCCGATCCCAGCATGGCCGGGGCGAAGCGCGCCCCCTCCTCGTTGGTCCAGTTCACCACCACGATCGGTGCATTGGTCTCGTAGCCGGCCGCCACCAGCGTGCGCAGGGCCTCGAGTGCCGCAAGCACGCCCAGGTTGCCGTCGAACTTGCCGCCGGTCGGCTGCGTGTCGAGGTGGCTGCCGAGCGCTATCGGCGCCAGCCCGGCCTGCCGGCCCGGGCGCAAGGCGAACATGTTGCCGACCTCGTCGACGCTCACCTTGCAGCCGAGCGCCTCCGTCTCGCGCTTGAACCAGGCGCGCACCTTGCCGTCCTCCGCGGTCAGCGTCTGGCGGTTGATGCCGCCCTTGGCGGTGGCGCCGAAGACGGCCGTGTCCATCAGCGTCGACCAGAGGCGCTCGGGATCGATGCGCAGGTTGCTCGGCATGCGGCTGCCCCTTTCGATTGGCGGGAGGGGCAACCTTACACGGGCCTGCCGACCTGGGCCTAGAGTGCTCGCCTTGCGAGCAGCGAAGCCGGCTCCGCGCCGTTGGGGGGACCTCCCAGACCGTCCCTCCCTTGCGAGAAGAAAGCGGGCGGGGTCCCTTCATGCCGGGGACATGCCTAGGACATGCCTTCGGCATGATGCGGGTCTGCTCCGTAGCCCAGTCGCGCAGCGACCCAGTCGCGTGCTAGTCTCGATGCCCATGCCCAGCACCCCCAACGCCGATCGCAAGACCCTGATCCTGACGGGGGCCTCGCGCGGCATCGGCCACGCCACGGTGAAGCGCTTCGCCTCCGCCGGCTGGCGCGTCATCACCTGCTCGCGCCACGCCTTCCCGGAGAACTGCCCCTGGGAGATGGGCCCCGAGGACCACATCCAGGTCGATCTCGCCGATCCCGACGACACGCGCCGCGCCATCGGCGAAATGCGCGATCGGCTGACCGCCCAGGACTCCCGCCTCAACGCGCTCGTCAGCAACGCCGCCATCTCGCCCAAGGGCGAGGAGGGACGGCGGCTCGGCGCCATCGAGACCGCGCTCGAGGATTGGGAGCACGTGTTCCGCGTCAACTTCTTCGCCCCCATCATGCTGGCGCGCGGCCTGATCGCCGAGCTGGAGCGCGCCAAGGGCGCCGTGGTCAACGTGACCTCGATCGCGGGCGGTCGCGTGCACCCGTTCGCGGGGGCGGCTTATGCCACCTCCAAAGCCGCGCTGGCGGCCTTGACCCGCGAGATGGCGGCCGATTTCGGCCCGCGCGGCATCCGCGTCAATGCCATCTCGCCAGGCGAGATCGACACCTCGATCCTGTCGCCCGGCACCGAGAAGATCGTGCGCGAGCAGATCCCGCTGCGCCGCCTGGGCGAGCCCGAGGAGGTGGCCAAGGCCATCTATTTCCTGTGCACCGACCAGTCCAGCTACGTGCACGGTGCCGAGCTGCACATCAACGGCGGCCAGCACGTGTGAGGCGGATGGACCGCGAGCGAAGCAATGACCGCGAGATCGACCGATACTTTGCTCATCAAGCTCTACGGGGGCGGACGCCTCTATGACACGCAGGGAGCCTGCTACGTGACGCTCGACGACATCGCCACAATCGTGCTGGCGCGACAGAGCGTGACCATCGTCGAGGCCGCCTCGGGGCGCGATGTCACCCAGGCGGTTCTGGCAGACATCGGTGCCGGCCGGCAGTGAGCTCGCACCCCCGCCGCAGGGTGATTCAATTCACCGCATGGCATAGGGGTGCGAACAGGATTCTGAAGGACCCGCCGACACGAGGAGGGCCTTGGATGAGCACGGGCACGCTGTTTGCCGCACTCGAGAGCATTCCCGATCACCGGACCAAGAAGGGCAGGCGGTTTCCGCTGGCCGCAATCCTGGCCATCTCGATCGCCGCGATGCTGTCGGGGGCCAACGATCTGATAGCGATCTTCCGCTGGGGCCGGCGGCTTTCCCCCAGGGCGCTGCAAGCGCTCGGCGTCGACAAGAAGCGCAGGAAGGCGCCGTGTCATTCGACCTATCACTATGTTTTTCAGTCGATTGCGGCCGAGGACCTGACCCGGGCGCTGGGCCACCTGGTCACCGCCGACGGTGGCCTCGGCCATGTCGCTATCGACGGCAAGCGGCTGCGCGGTAGCCAGCGCGAGACCAGCCCCGGCGTGCACATGCTGAACGCCTTCTCGATCAGGCTGCAGGCCGCCGTCGGCTCGCTGGTGGTGCCGCCCGACAGCGGCGAGGTGGTCGAGGCGCTGGAGCTGATCAAGTCGCTGCCGCTCGAAGGAGCGGTCGTTACGGGCGATGCGGCCTTCACCTTCAAGCGCATCGTCGAGGCGATCCGCAAGAAGGGCGGCGACTACTTCCTGTTCGTGAAGGCCAACCAGCCGGAACTCGAGGCCGAGCTCGAAAGAGCCTTCGGCGACGTTTCCCCCTCGGGCCGTCGTCGCCGCGGTTGCGCTCACAGCCCGAGAACGGCGTGATCCACCCGATCTGAAACGGGCTCACACGGTCGAGAAAGGCCACGGTCGCATCGAGACACGGCGCATCGCCGTGCGCACGCGGTTGCCATCCCGCCTCGACCAGAACTGGCCCGGGATCACGGCCATCTGCCGCATCGAGCGCATCCGAGAATTGAAGGATCGCTGCTCGCGCCAGGTGATCTATGCCGTCACCAGCCTTGCCCCCGACAAGCTCGAGCCTGCGGCGCTGCTCCAGCTCGCGCGCGACCACTGGGCCATCGAGAACCGCCTGTTCCATGTCCGCGATGTCACCTTCGGAGAAGACGCCTGCCGGGTCCGCTCGGGCTCCGCTCCGCGGGCGCTCGCCGATATCCGCAGTGCCGCCCTCACCCTCATCCGTCGCACCGGCCAGAAGCCACGCCCCGCCCGTGAGGCCTTCGCCGCACGCAAGTGGGCCGCGATCCACCTCGGGTTCGCTGCCCCGGGCTCGCTTGCGGCGGCGCCGCTTGGCAGCTATATAACCCGCTCTCGCCGCCCTGCCGTGGGCGGCGGATTGCCTTTTCGGTCGGGCGGAGCGTAGCGCAGCCTGGTAGCGCACTTGCTTCGGGAGCAAGGGGTCGGGAGTTCGAATCTCCCCGCTCCGACCAACACTTAGCCCTCAAATGAGAACACCGGCGGACGGATTGGCGGACGGATTGGGTTTAGTCCGCCAGATCCCGCCGAACAGATAGTGGATCGGGGAGCAATCGCACTGCAGAGGTCAGGAGTTCGATCCTCCTCGGCTCCACCAAGACTTACAACAAGCTATTGATCTAGCATCTTAACTTATTCAGTCCGAAAGAGACGCCCCTCAATCCACCCCACATTTTGCGTGCGATAAAGAGAGACGGGCTGAACCTCAGCGAGAGCCCGCGTGGCTGACGCGCTGGAAGATCTGAGTGCGTTGGTCGGTGCGGCGTAAGCGTAGAGTCCGAGACTACCCCGCTTTCCGCTTGACGTGCGCCGGCTCAGGCGGCGACGCTTCGCGTCGCCGGTGGCTGCCAGTTCCAGGGCAGCAATTCTGTGAGCCGGTTGATCGGGTGTGAGCCGATGCGGGCGATCACGTCGGTGAGGTAGGCTTCGGGCTCGACGCCGTTCAGCACCGCTGTTCGGATGATTGTGTAGAACGCGGCGGCGCGAACCCCACCAGTGTCGCTGCCGGCAAAGAGCCAATTCTTTGCCCCCAACTTCAGCGGCCTGATCTGGTTCTCCGCGGCATTGTTCGAGATTTCGAGGCGGCCGTCGTCGAGATAGCGCGTCAGCTCCGTCCAGCGTGAGCGGGCATAGCGGATCGCGCCGGCGAGATCGCTCTTGCCGGGGATTTTCTGCAATTGGGCATCGAGCCAGACGGCGAGGTCGTCGATCTTCGGTTTTGCCGTTCGCTGGCGGACGGCGCGGCGGATGTCGGGCGGCTGGCCTTTGATCGGGCGTTCGATGTCGAACAAGCGCCCCGATCCGGTCGAGCGCCTCCTTGGCGATCGTCGATTTGTGCGAGGCCCACTCGTCGAAGAAGCCCCTCCTCACATGGCTCCAGCAGCCGACCTCGGCCACGCGCGGAGGCCCTTGCATCAGATGCGCGTCGGCGATCCTGTAGAGCTTGTCGAAGCCCGAGTAGCCGTCGGCATGCAGCGCGCCGGTGAAGTCGGCGAGCTCCTTCCGGCAATGCTCGCCTTTGCGATCCGGCGTGTAGCGATAGAGCACGGCGGGCGGAGCGGTGCCGGCGTGCGGACGCTCATCGCGCAGATAGACCCAGAGCCGTCCGGTCTTGGTCTTGCCCGCTCCTGGCGCGAGCACCGGGACAGGAGTGTCATCACAATGGATCACGCGGCCAGCCATGACGTGGGCTGCGATCAACTCGACGAGCGGGGCGAGCAGCCAAGCGACGTGGCCGAGCCATTCGGCGAGCTGGCTGCGATCGATGTCGAGCCCGCGGCGGGCGCAGATCTCGGCGAGGCGATAGAGCGGAATATGATCGCAGAATTTGCTGATCACGATGTAGGCCAGGAAAGTGGCGTCGACCATGCCGCGCGGAATGGGCAGGTCCGGCATCGGTGCCTGCATCATCGCCTCGCACTTCCGGCACGAGCACGCGGGGCGCACGTGGCGGTCGACCTCGAAGTGGCCGGGCACGTAGCGAAGCACTTCGGTGACGCTCTCGCTCACGTCACGCAGATCGGTGCCGCCACAGCGCTTGCAGACATCGGGCGGCCTGTGAACGACATCGCGGCGCGGAAACTCTTGCGGCAACTGGCGGCGCTTCTTTTTCTCGCGCTTTGCGTCCTCGGCCGGCGGCGTGTCGGTGTTCGGCGCTTCTGGCTTCTGGCTCCTGCGGTTGCGATGCGACCGCTTCGGCCTTCGCCGTCTCGGCTTCCTCCAGCGCCAGCTCGAGCTGTTCGAGGGCACGATCGACCCGCTCGGAACTCGCGCCGAACTTCTCGCGCCGGAACTTGGCGATCTGCGCCTTCAGCTTCTCGATCGTCAGCTGCGTGATGACGAGGCCGTTCTTCGCCGCTGCGAGTTCCACGGCTGCTGCCGATAGTTCAGCGTCCTTGGCGAGAAGCAGCCGCTTCAGCTCGGCGAGGTCGTCCGGAAGCTGATCGGAGGCGAGCGGCATGTGCGCACTTTATCTGCTTCGTGCGCATCGCTCCTGAGTCGGATCGTCGCGCACACAGCGATATGCACATCACCCGGCGAGCGTCGGTTGCCAGGTCGGTCGCGGGTTGCGCCATTCCAGGCCCTCGAGCAGCATGGATAACTGAGCGGGCGTCAGCGTCGCCGCGCCCTGCTTCGTGACGGGCCACGTGAAGCGACCCTTCTCGAGCCGCTTGGCGAACAGGCAGAAGCCCTGACCGTCCCAGTACAAAATTTTGACGAGATCACCGCGGCGTCCGCGAAAGGCGAAGACGGCGCCGGAGAACGGGGCCTGCTTCAGCACGTCCTGCGCCATCATGGAGAGGCCATCGAAGCCGCGCCGCATGTCGGTGACGCCGCACGCCAGATAGATTTTCACACCGGCCGGGATCGTGATCATGTCGCGGCCCCGTCGAGAGCCGCAACGAGCCGGGCGAGTGCGGTCGGATCGATGCCTTCGTCGACCTTGATGATGCGGCCATTGCCGAGTGCGATCTCGACGATCGCAGTCCGTCGACGGGACTGCAGCATCGGCGGCCGCGGCTCGGTCAGCGCCGGGTCCGGCGGCGCGGCAGCAGCCACGGGCTCGGCGCTCCTGGATGGCGCGATCCGGACGGGCACGAAAGCCGTGCTCGGCGCCCGATTGAGCGTAAGCCCCGGCAGACGATCCTCCCGCGCGAGCCGAAGCCAGGTGTAAAGCTGGGAGCGGCAGACGCCGTTGCGATCGGCGACGGATGCGATGGTAACGCCCGGCTCAAGCGCTTCCGACATGATCCGGAGCTTCTCCTCGGCCGGCCATTGGCGCCGCCGCTCGACCGTCGAGATGATCTCGGCCGCCATGTGCCTTACCGTCCTTAAGTCCGTGCATAAGGACAGTATGCTCACCCAATCCGCCGCTGCTCAACAAGGCGCGACAGCCGTAGTCCGGAGGGGACGCTTACAAT
>CAVTVO010000017.1:0-23663 GCA_963738065.1 uncultured Alphaproteobacteria bacterium | reverse complement strand
GCAAGCGATGAACAAGAAGCGCTCAATTCCAGCACCCCCACATCCTCACAAGCGGCGTGAAGCGCTGCCTTGGCAACAGCCGAAGGCAACCGAAGAAGATCCCGAAGCCCTGCGCCGTGTGCAGGCGATCCTGAACAGCCCAAGCTACCGTCGCGCTGACAATGATCCTGACCTTTCTCGCTCAGGATGGCGTGCGCGGGGTGCGCCTGCAGATCGACTATCTCAAGCCGGAACTGCTACTTCAAGAAAACGAGATCCATCAAACGATCGTGGTCTTCGGGGGTACGCGGATTTGCGAGCCGGCGGCCGCGCATCGCAAGGTTGAGGCACTGCGCGCACTGCTGGCAGTCGATCCGAGCGAACTGGAACGGAACGCCGGCTGGCCATCGCTGAACAAATCTACGCCAAGAGCTCACTAACTATGACGTCGCCCGCGAATTCGGACGTCTCGTGGGCGCTGCGAACCATGGCACTCGCCAGCACCACACGGTCATCGTAACCGGCGGCGGCCCAGGAATAATGGAGGCCGCCAACCGTGGGGCCTTCGATGTCGCAGCCAAGTCTGCCGGTCTCAATATCAGCCTGCCTCACGAGCAATACCCGAACCCCTATGTCACGCCCGATGGTCAATCGGCTCGGCGAAGGGCTCGGCAAGCGAGGTCCAGCCGTCGACCTTGCGCAGCATAATCTGACCTGAGGCGAGCAGCGCCCAGAACAGCATCGCCGCCGTCTCCGCCGAGGGCAGCACGCACTGCGTCTTGATGCGCCGCTTGAACTCGAGATGCAGCCGCTCGATGGCATTCGTCGTGCGTGCCGACTTCCATTGCTCGACGGGCAGCCGCGTGAACGTGAAGAGCTTGTCGCCGGCCTCCTTGAGCGAGGTTGCGACGCCCTCGCACTTGTCGCGCCACTTGATGAGGAACGCCTTGCGCCGCTTCGCGACCGTCTTGGCATCGGCGGCGTAGATCATGTCGGAATAGTCGGCCGCGATCTCGTCGGCGAGCTTCTTCGGCGCATGCGCGATGAGGTTCCTGAGCTTGTGCACCGTGCAGCGCTGGATCGCCAGGTCGTGCCAGAGCGCGACGAGTGCCTTTTCGAGGCCCGGCGCGCCATCAACGATCGCAAGTTCCGGCTCCTTGAGACCGCGAGCGGAGAGGTCGTCGAGCACCTTACGCCACGCCGCCTCGCTCTCGCCGCCCATATTGGCAACCGCCAGGAGAACCTTCTGTCCATCACGCCTGACGCCCAGCACCACGAGCAGCGAGATCGACGTCGCCTTGCGGTCGAGCCGCACCTTGACGACCGTGCCATCGAGAATGAGCCGCACGATGTCCTCGTCCGAAAGATCGCGCCGGTTCCAGCTCTCCCAGTCCGCCTTGATCTTGCGCCACACACGAGAAACCGTTGACTTCGAGATTGCGCCCTTGAACAGGGCCGCCAGCGCCCGGCCGACACGGCGCGTGTTGGTGCCGGCGAGATAGGCGCCCGCGATCAGGGCGTCGACCTCCTGCGTGCGCCGGCGATAGGCGGGCAGGGTCTGGTTCACCCATTCGGTCGTGCCGCCGTCGGCCGTCTCGATGCGGGCACGGGGCACCGCCACCATTGCCGCGCCGAACGTACCGATAATCTGACGCTCCCGCCGCCCGTTGCGGTGGCCATTGGCAGGTCGAGACGGCGCCGCGGGCACCTCATCGCAAAGCCCTGCTGCCGCTGCCGCGGGCCTCTCCGGTGCGGTCCTGGCACGCTCGTAGCGCGCCCGCCCAAGAGCGGCTTCGAGTTCTTCCTCCAGCAGGGCCTCGATGAAGCCGCGGATCGTGCCGCGCACTCCCGCTTCGAGTTTGGTGCACCAGCCTTCGCCGAGCAGGTGCTGCGAATCTGCGGTCGTGATATCCAGCGTCATGGCGTTGTCTCCTGCGGCGGCCGCGAACCGCCGTGTTGGCTTGTTGGTCAAGCCGGAGATAACGCCACCTCAACTTCTCCACCAACCCCGGGACGGGACCCTCGGCGCGATTATTATGTGCTACGGCTGCTGCTTCTCATCCTGATCGCCGCGCCGTTCTCACCCAGATTGTCGCGTCATAGCGATCGGCTCGACGCCGGCGAGATCCGGCACCTCTCCCGTGTTTGCACTCGCGCCGCAGCCTCTGCTGATCGAGCTGGGCCGCCATTTTGTGCGACATCACGGCGATTGATGTCTATCAGCTACACCGCGAACCGAAGGGCTGGGGTTGGCCCGCCGACGGGCCACCCAGGACTTGCGTGTACGGGAGCCCGCTCGTGCCGATGGGCCCCGGCGCTTGTTCTTGCACTCAGCGCCACTCTAGCGGATGAACGGATCACAGGTGTCCTCGGCCAGGACGCGTCTCTATGGGCCATTGAAGCAGAGCACCCCAACAACGACATCATGAAACAGCTCGCCGACCTCGCTGAATTCCGCCGCCTGCTGCGATCCACGTTCCACGCCATTAAGGCGACACACGGTGAGCACGCCGTGATCAGCGTGTTTCCCGCCGTACCGGTCAGCGCCGCCGTCGAGATCGGCAGGGTATGGATGCCGAAGGCCGATCTCCCGCTTATGGTCTACGACCAGAACCGGAGCCTGGGAGGTTTCGTGAAGGCGCTCGAAATCCGCTCCACTCGCGGTTCAATATTTGACGCACCGCAACCCCCCAGCATCATGTCATCCCTTCCAGCGCGCCGACCACCGATGTCCAATAGGCAACCGACTGGCCGAGGCGCATCCGCACATCGCCCTCACCGCCCGGGCGGCTTCCTCTGAGTGTGTTCATTACCCCGGATTACCACCCCAGAAGCCCTTGCCGCATCGGCACCGGCAGGCCTCCGCACAGGAGACTTGAACTATACCCCTAGGGTGATCATCTAGTCTCACGGGGGAGCAACTTGCCGGTTCACGCAACCAAGGAGTTCGGGCGCTTCGCGCGCCGGGAAGGCATCAGCGACAGAACGCTTTGCGACGCGGCTGAGCGCGCCGAGCGCGGCCTTGTCGACGCCGATCTCCGGGGCGGGCTTATCAAACAACGCGTACCCCGCGCAGGCCAAGGGCGACGCGGCGGATACCGGACCCTTGTCGCCTTCCGTCAGGGCCACCGTTGCGTTTTTCTTTACAGCTTCCCGAAGAAGGAGCGCGACAACATCGACGACGGTGAACTCGCGCACTGGCGCAAGGTCGCCACTGCGTTTCTGACTATGAGCCCCGACACGCTGGAACAGCTCATCGAGGCCGACGAACTGAGAGGGTCCTGACATCACGACCACCAGAAGCCGCGCTATCGCAGCGAGCGCAAAGCCGTGCTGCACAAGACGGCGCAAGCGCTGCACCGGGTCGGAGCCTTCGACAAGGCAACGATGCGCGAGTCTACGCATGTACCTCACCCTCGTTGAACAATTGTCCGCCAAGGAAATCCAGAAAATGAGGGAGCGCGAAGGCGTCAGCCAGGCTGTCTTTGCTCAGCACCTAAACGTAAAGACGAAGCTGGTGAGCGAGTGGGAGCGCGGCGAAAAGCGCCCGAGCGGCCCCTCCCTCAAGCTCCTGTCGCTCGTCAAAGCCAAGGGGCTTGATGCCATAGCGTGACCGCCCAGCCTGCTGCAAACCGGCAGTATGGTATGACCCTGCGAATGCCAACCAAAGCAGAGCAACCCGATCGATTGAGCATCCCAATTATTGGATAAACCATGGCCGCCATTGCGCCTCGCTGCTGGATTTGCGGCGCGCCAGCCGACAGTGGCGAGCACAAGTCGAAAAAAAGCGATCTGAAAGCCGTCTTCGGCGGCGTATCGCAGAAGGCGCCGCTGCGCATGCACACTCTGCATCGAAGCAATCGGCCAATTGGCAGCTTCGACGCGTCACCCCTAAAGTGGGAAAAGAGCCTGTGTCATGCGTGCAATACAACGCTGACGCAGCCGCACGATCAGGCATGGGAAGCTGTATCCCATTGGCTTCGAACATGCACACCGCGCATCGCGCCAGGGATGGCGGTGCGCGCGACCCAGTATTTCCCGGACGACACCCACGCGCTGCTCCTGAATATGCACTTGTTTTGGGTGAAGGCCCTGGGCTGCTATCTGGTCGCGAACGACGCCGCGTTAGATCTCTCAACGCTGGCGAAGGCCATTCGCAGCGGCAAAGCGGAAGCCGATCTGTATCTTGAGTTCGGCCTCGGGCAATTGCTAGGAGATCAGTTGCAGGTTGCCGCGCAAGGCATCTTCGCCAAGGGACCAGACGGGCGTGTGAGCGAAGCGCTGGTCTCATGGACCATCGGGACGCTAGCCGTGCGCGTCTTCTATCTGCGCGGTAGTAGTGCCAAACGCAACGGCGGGCGGTGGCATCCACGGATGAACACGAGCCGATTTGTCATTGCAGATTTTAGGGGTGGCACGTAGGGAACCGGGTAAGCGAAGCCGCCCGGCACCGAAGCACCGGGCGGCCTCTCTCTACCTATGCATCTGCTTCACTCGCGCCGTTTTGCGTCTCCATTTGAGGCTCTCGCTCGCGCAAAACCAACTTCCCGTGTGCTTCGGCATGGAAAATTGACCCCGCGCATTGCCTCATCGAGAATGTTACCGAACGAATAGTCCGCCATGACTGGGGTGGCGCTGGCGAATCGGATCGCTGGCGTCCATGGCGGGGAACATCAGCATGGGCGCGCGGCGCGAGGTGGTGTCGGCGGTGGCGGAGCGCTACCGATCGGCGGGACGGCGTGAGAAGGGTCGGATTCTCGACGAGCTGACGGCGGTGACGGGCTGGCATCGCAAGCATGCGGTGCGGGCGCTGCGAGCCAAGCCGCCGACGCAGGCGGCGGAGACCGTGCCGCGCAAGCGACGCTACAACGCCGCGATCCGGGACGCGGTGACGGCGCTGTGGGAGGCGTCCGATCGGGTGTGCGGCAAGCGGCTCGAGGTGATGATCCCTGCGCTGCTGCCGGCGCTGGAGCGGCACGGCCGGCTGACGCTGTCGCGCAGTGAGCGCGCGCTGGTGCTGTCGGCGAGTGCTGCGACCATTGACCGGATGCTGGTCGATGTGAAGGTTGCGGCGGCGGGCGGCCGGCGACGTCGTGTCGGCTTCTACTCGGCGATCCGCCGCGAGGTGCCGATCCGCACATTCAACGACTGGAACAATCCGCCGCCCGGCTTCTGCGAGATCGACATGGTCGCACACGGTGGTACGAGCGTGGCGGGCTCGTTCATCCAGACGCTGACCCTGACGGACATTGCGACCGGCTGGACCGAATGTCTGCCGCTGGTGGCGCGCGATGCCAGCCTGGTTGTCGAAGCGATGACACGGGCGCAGAGCCTGTTCCCGTGGCTCATGTGCGGTGCCGACTTCGACAACGACAGCGCCTTCATGAATGATGTCGTGGTGCCTTGGTGCCGTGCGCAGAAGATCGAGGTGACGCGCTCGCGCGCCTACAAGAAGAACGACCAGGCGTTCGTGGAGCAGAAGAATGGCGCCGTGGTGCGGCGTCTGGTGGGCTACGGCCGCTTCGATGGCATCGAGACGGCCAAGGTGATGGCCAGGCTCTACGCGGCAGCACGTCTGCTACGTGAACTTCTTCCAGCCGTCGTTCAAGCTCATGGAGAAGCGGCGCGAGGGCGCAAAGGTGATCAAGCGCTATCATGCTCCGGCGGCGCCCTATGAGCGGGCGCTGACCAATCCCCAGCTGTCGAATGCCATCAAGCGGCGGCTGCGCGAGACCTATCGCAGTCTCGACCCGGTGGTGCTACTCGCCGAAATCCGTCGCTGCCAGGACGAGCTCGGCGAGCGCATCGCCAGGCGGGGGCTTGCTGCGGCGGCGGATGCCGGCCCGGCAGACCCGCTCGCCTTCGCACGCGCGCTCGCAACCAATGCAAGCACTGGCGAGGTTCGCGCCACGCACCGGCGTGTGAAACGCAAGTACAAGACGCGCATGCGCATGCCCTCGAAGCTGGACCCGCATCTGGTCACTATCGAGGACTGGCTTGCGACCGAGCCCCAGATCACCGCGCTTGCGATCGTGCGCCGGCTGGCTGCAATCGATCCGGATACCTTCGGCGAAAAGCAGCATTCGATCGCGTGTCAACGCCGGAGTGATTTTGCATCGGCGGGCCGGAGCAATATTGCATCAGTCTCGAACGCATGAAGGCCCCCGCGAGCGGGGGCCTTCATGCGTTTGCGCGTCACTTTTCGGAGGTGTCGTCGTCGGGTGGGGTGTCGGGCTTTGGCCGTCGCACGCGACGCTTGGAGTGGGCGAGGCGGTAGCTGTCGCCGTTCATCTCCAGGATGTGGACATGGTGCGTCAGGCGGTCGAGCAGGGCGCCGGTCAGGCGCTCGGAGCCGAACACGGATGTCCATTCGTCGAACGGCAGATTGCTGGTCACGATCGTCGAGCCGCGCTCGTAGCGCTGGGAGAACACCTCGAACAGCAGCTCGGCGCCGGTCTGCGACAGCGGAACGAAGCCGAGCTCGTCGACGATCAGAAGCTTGTAGGCCGCAAGCTGGCGCTGCAGGCGCAGCAGCCGTTTCTCGTCGCGGGCCTCGATCAGCTCGTGCACGATCGCCGCAGCGTTGGTGAAGCCGACCGACAAGCCCTTCTGACAGGCGGCGAGACCGAGCCCCAGTCCGATGTGGCTCTTGCCGGTGCCGGAGTTGCCGACGGCTATGACGTTCTCGCGCCGCTCGACGTACTCGGAGCGCGCCAGCTCCATCACCAGCGCCTTGTTCAAGTCCGGGAACGCGGCGAAGTCGAAGCTGTCGAGGCTCTTCACGGTCGGGAACTTGGCGGCCTTGATGCGGCGGTCGACCATGCGCCGGTCACGCTCGATGATCTCGGCCTCGACCAGCCGCAACAGGTAGCGCGGATAGTCGACGCCCTCGGCTGCGCACTGGCGGGCGATCTTGTCGTACTCGCGCAGGATCGTCGGCAGCTTCAGCGCCTTGAGGTGGTGAGCGAGAAGAACTTGTGGGGTGTCGGTCATGGCGCCGCTCCCACCAGAAGGTCCATGTACGCGCGCGCTGACGTCATCGCCACCGTGGCCTTCGGCAGGTAGGGATAGATCGCCATGTCGAGGCGCGGTGGCCGCCGCTCGATCCGGCACAAGGCCAGATGCTTGATGGCGTCGAAGCCGACCGCGCCGCGCTCGATCGCATCATGCACGGCGGCGGCCACGTCCTCGATCCGGAACGCCTCCATCAGGCGCAGCACCTGGACGAACTCGCGCTTGCCCTTCTTGCCCATGCGCGCCTCGAGCAGGCGGCGCAGGGTGGCAAACTCGTCTGGCAGCTTCCAGTCGGCGAGCGGGGCAGCCTGGTCGAGAGCGTTGATCTTCCGCTCGATCAGCGCCAGGTAGTGCAGCGGGTCGAACACGAAGTCTTCCCGCTCATAGGAGCGCGGATGCCGTGCGATCGTCTCCGCGCCGCAGGCGATGACGACCTCGTGCACATAGCCGCGCACGATCACCTCACGATGCCCATAGCTCGTGGGCACCGAGTAGTCGTTGCGCCGGTAGCGCACCAGCGACAGCGACGACACCCGCGTGCCGATCTTCTCGCAGGCGTCGTAGGGCGGCGGCAACGGCCGGCGCATCGCCGCCAGATCCCGCTCCAGACGCTCGCCGATCGTCTCGGTGTGACCGCGCAGGCGCTCGCTCATGCGCTTGCGGCAGCAGTCGGCCAGATGCGCGTTGAGCGCCTCGAAGGTCGCGAACACCGGGATCGGGACCATGAAGTTGCGTCGCGCGTAACCTACAAGCCCTTCCACCTTGCCCTTGTCGTTGCCCTTTGCAGGCCGGCCGAAGCGATCCTGGAACAGGTAGTGCGATTGCAGCTCCGCGAACACGCGCGTGCGCTGGCGCTTGCCGTCGCCGAGAATGCGCGCAACCGCGATCTTGCTGTTGTCGTAGAGGATCGACTGCGGGATGCCGCCGAAGAACGCCAACGCCTGCACGTGGCCATCACAGAACGCCTCCGTCGTCTCGGCCGGGTACGCCACCACGAAGATGGCGTCCGAGTGCGGCAGGTCGAATGCGAAGTAGTGGATCTTGCGTTCCACGCCGCCGATGATCGCGATCGCCTCGCCGAAGTCGGCCTGCGCATGCCCCGGCGGATGCATCAGCGGCACGAACATCTCTTGGCTGCGCTGCTGCCAGCCCGCCACGTAGTCCTTCACGATGGTGATGCCGCCCGTGAAGCCGTGCTCGTCCCGCAGCCGCTCGAAGATCCGCTTCGACGTATGATGCTGCTTCTTCGGTTGGCTTTTGTCGTCGGCCAAAATCTTGTCGATGATGGCGATGAACGCATCGAGCTTCGGCCGCACCGGAGGCTTCGTGCGCACGTAGCCCGGCGGCACCGAGAACGTCATCATCTTGCTCACGGTCCGCGGATCGATCCCGAACCGACGCGCCGCCGCCCGTTTGCTCAACCCCTCGATCTGAACCGCGTATCGAACCTGCCCGTAAATCTCCACGTTCTTCATCCCCGCCCTCGGCCGAACGCGGCACAAAGGGCTTCCAGTTGCCGGATTTTTACTCCGGCGCAACCGACCAACTCGGCCGCTTCACTGAGGGATTTTGTCTCCGGCGCTTACAAGAGCGTGCTGAAATCTCAAGGCGCCCCGGCGGTGAGCGCGCCGCATTCGTACGGTCTCGGGCTAGCGCGGCTCCGTGCAATGCGGGCGCGCTTGTTGGCCCGCGGCAGTGGCCGCAGAGCACATTGTGGTCGAGCGCCGAGTGCTGCCGCGATAGCCAACGCCCGAAGCTGTGCTCCATCTACGTCTTCGGCATTTTGTCACTAGCCGCGATCATGCACCGGCATGAGAGAATGGGCTGGCGACTGTGGTGCAAGTGGCGAGGATGGCGTAGCAAATCGGTGTTGAGACGAGGTGCTTCGCGTATCAGCGCCGCGCCACAGCCGCCATGATTAACGATACGCCTCTGCCGTTCGATCTACCAGCCGTCCAGCGCAAGAAGCTCACAATTGATTTCGAGGGCGGCAACCAGTCCTCCGACGGAGGTCTGCTCTTGCTGCGCGAGGCTGAGAGGCGGCTTGGCGTGTGCCGGCGGCTGGCCGACGCCATGCCCGACCGGCGCGACCAGACCCGCATCCGGCACGCAGATGGTCGAACTGATCACGGCGCGTGCCTTTGCCATCAGCTGCGGCTACAAGGACGGCAATGACCTCGACCGTCTGCGCCACGATCCGCTGTTGAAGCTGGCTGTCGGCCGGGCGCCCGAGAGTGGAGTACCGCTCGCCTCGCAGTCGACGATCTCGCGTCTGGAGAACGCGCCGCGGAAAATCGAGGCGGCGCGACTCACCGGTGCCCTGGTCGACCAGTGCTGCGCGCAGCGTGACGCCTGGGGCGGAGGAAATCCTCGATATCGACGACACGTTCTGCGCGGCTCACGGCGGCCAGCAGCTCGCGTTCTGGAACGCGCATTACAACGAGCGCGGGTTTGCGCCGATGCACATCTACCACGTCGCCAGCGGCACGCCGGTCGTCGCCATCCTGCGTCCGGCCAGGACGCCCAAGGGTAGCGAGGTGAGCACGGTCATCAAGCACCTGACGAAGCGCATTCGCAGCCACTGGCCAACGACCCGCCTCATCTGGCGCGGCGACAGCCACTACGGCCGCGACGAGGCGATGGAATGGGCCGAAAGCAATGGGGCCGGCTACATCTTCGGCTTTGCCGGCAACGGCGTGCTCGATGGCCTCGTTGCCGAGACGGCGCAGACGCTGCGCTTGCGGCACGCACTCAGCAGCGAGGACAAGATGCGCTGCTACGCGAGCTTCGAATACCAGGCCAAGAGTTGGTCGAAGTCGCGCCGCATCATCGCCCGCCTCGAGGTCTCGCTGCAGCCCGACGACCGCGACCCGCGCGGTGGCATGCGCCAGGAGGTCGACATCCGCTACGTCGTGACCTCGATGCAGGGCAGCGCGCAGCACATCTACGAGGAGGTTTATTGCAAGCGTGGGCAGATGGAAAACTTGATCAAGCTGCACAAAGCCCAGCTCGCGTCCGATCGCACCTCGTGTCACGGCGCGACGGCCAATCAGGTGCGCCTCGTGCTGCACACCGCGGCTTTCTGGCTGATGCATGCCGTGCGCTCGGCCATTCCGGAGACGAGCCCGCTCGCCAACGCCGAGTTCCAGACCATTCGTGACCGGCTCATCAAGATCGGTGCGCGCGTCGTCGAGCATATCGCCCGCATCCGCATCCACCTGCCGACGAGTTGCCCCGAGCGGATGCTGTTCAGACACATCGCGCTCGGCCTGATGCCGTCCGGCCCCTGACCGGCGGGGCCGAGCGCCCCTGCAAACCGCCGACCGCGGCAAATCAATCCCAAACGCGTTGCACGGCGAGTTGCCTCACACCGATCTCACCGGACGGATCACCCCGCTGCGACAGCCGAGCAGCATGCAAAAACCGTCACGCTCGTGCATGGATCGGGCTAGGCGTGTTGAGCATGCTCGCGCTGAACTACTTCTGCACCGGCTTGCCGCTCGAGCATCTGTTGTTGCAGGCGTGGCCTTACGCCGATTTGAACCGGCTGCGGGACTGGGGCGTCCTGTTCGAAGCTATCTTTTTACATCTTAATTTCTCGAACGTGGCGTCGTCTACGGGCCATGCGAGCATCTTTGTCCCGGCTCGACCCTGGTCATGGAGTTTCGCGCACTTATCCTCGTCGAATATTTTGGCTGTCCCTTTGGTGGCCGCTTCTTGTGCCGGTAGTGGTCTTTATTCCATGGCGATTGAGGACCTTGTCGCGCGGCAGTTGCTAAACACACGCTACCCATGCCTCTCCCTTTAGCTCAGGTCGACACCGCGCGCTGAGCTGACATGAACCATCTGCAGCGTATGCTCTCGTCGATGATCGTGCGCATTGGCAACGGCCCATGCGCCACGAGCTGCTCGATGACGCGGGCAGCGATCCTGCCGACGCCGTTGGTCTTGCGGCGATTGTGTCGGAAGGCGAACTCGTCGAGATAGGCCTGCAGGTGCTTGGGCCGCACGGCGCCAGCATGCGTGCCGAGCAGCCATCGCTTCAGAAGCGACGTCGTCCAGTGGCAGCCCTGCAAGGCGTCGCTCTCGCGGCGCTCCTGTTTGGTCTGCACGATCGCCTGGTGCGGCCGCTCGCCAAGGCTCTCGCTGTTGTAGCTGGCAAGCCCGTCGGTCACGACCTGGGTGCCCGACGCGATCTGGCTGTCGGCGAAGGATTTCAACGTACCTTCATCATTGTTCTCGGCGTGGGCGAGACGCACCCGTCCGTCGACCTCGGCGGCCACGAGTATGAGCTCCTTGTGAGGCGAGCCCTTTCCCCCGACGAGCGTCTCGTCGACCTGCGCGAAAGGGCCGAGCGGCTCGCGATCGGGGCGCACCATTGCGGCCCTGAGCTTGTGCAGCCAGCTCCACGCCGTCTTGTAGGAGCCAAAGCCCATGATGCGCTGCAGGTCCTTGGCCGAGATGCCGGTACGGCGCGTCGAGATCTCGAAGATCGCGCGGAACCACACCTTGAGCGGCTTGTGCGTCTTCTCCAGCAGCGTGCCCGACGTCAGGCTGGTCTGATGGCCGCAGTCGGCGCACTCGAAGGTCGTGCCTTCGCGGATCGTCCACACACGGGTGCTGCTGCAACGGGCACAGGCAGGCTCACCGCCCCAGCGCGCCGCGATCCAGTAGGCGCGACAGTCCTCCTCGGTCGCGAACCGCGCTTCGAACTCCGTCGCGGTCTTGGGGAAATCACGCCACAGATCGTCCGGCATCGCTCGCGTCATGGCTCAACTCCTTGTTGAACCACGCCTACCTCACGATTGCGCCTGAACTAAGGGGAGAGGCATGCACGCTACCTGTCGGCGCTCTTGGCCTTCTCCTGGTTTTCGGTTTGTCTCCTGGCCGTGGCCATTGCGGCCGGAACCACGGAGGCTGCGTCATTCAATCGTCTTATGTCGCTGGCCTACCCTGTCTCGCTGTGTGTTATTCTACTGCTGTGGCACTTCGCGCTGCACCCGCTACGGCGAACGTCAAAATCGCTACACTTCGCGCGCGTCGCAACCGCATGCGCGACGCTCGTCGTTTTATGGCCCCTGGCTTCGTACTACACCGGCCGCCCGGAATTGTCGTGGATGGGACTACGGACAATCTCCATCGACGGATGGCGCTTCTTCAGCGGGCAATTCAGCCTGAAAGACGCTTATCAGAACCAGCTGGGTTGGGAAGGAAAGCATTCTTCGGGAGGAATTTTCCCTGGCATCGAAGTGCCGTGGAAAATAGTGGGACGGCATACGCCCATTGTGAGCTTCCACATACATGCCTATTGCATGCTTCCGGATTGCAACATCGTCGTACCCGGCGCTATTCGGCTGAGTAAGCATTGGCAAGCTGGATATTTGGCCTACTTGGGACCCGCCGACCGGGCCGAGGCGCAATTGAAATCGGACGGACTGAACTATTTTTTCATGTCTATGGATCTGCCATTTTTTGCAACCTTCCCGGGTCTATTTTCGTTGCGAGAGATTCGCACGGCGCCTCGCGATACGGTGGACAGATGGCAGGAATTATCTTTTGACGTGGCCTGGTCCCGACACCACGCCGATCGACGACAACTTTATGGAATTCTACGCTAAGGCCCCAGGAGTCGATATAGGAGCTTCGTGCAAGTCTGCAAAATTTGCCGACCAATGTGCGATTTTACGTTATTTGGAAAGACACGAGTTAAACCTGCACCCATTTGCATTACCATGGTGCATGAACTGTAGCAGGCTTCCGAGGCTCAGCGACTAGCCTCAATTATTCACGGGGCCTCACGGTGTGGCGTGATGAGCGGCGACGAAGCCATTGGCTTGGCTTAAGGTTCTGGTGTCGAAGCAGGCCTGTGCGCGTCGCCGCCAGAGCCGCCGCTGATCATGACGGGCGCTACGCGACATTCGAGACGATCGGGGGATCGTTCGTGAAGATCGCGGTGCGGGTCGAGGAGCTGAAGAGCCGCATCAAGATCGCGTTCCCGGCAAGCTATCCGTTCGCCGACGGCGGCCTCGCTGCGCATCCGCCTTGAGCGACGCGGCCGAGGCGCTGCTGCGAGACCAACCCGCCATCCCCAACGCGTTACAAACGGTTTCGATCACACAGCGCCGTCAACCCAGCCGACGGCTTGCGCCAGCTCGACGCCACTCGGCACCACGACGGGCAGGTGAATAAATGAGGTTAGGAAGCTTGGGACGGCTGCCTTGTTTCCTCGTCACAGTCGAGAAGATGCCATGCACCAGATCCGCCGAGCTTGCTCCGAACAGGCCCGCGTCACGGCTCTGTTCGACGATTGATCGCTTTCGTTCATACTGGCGAAAGGGGCGACCCTCGAAGAGCTTTCGCGTCGACGTGCCGACTTTCGGCCAACGGCAAAACACGAAGCCGGTCGCCATCACCGTCAAGTTCGACCTGTCGTCGAGCAAAAGTCGGCATTGAGCCATTCCGCGAGCGGGCTTCCCGCTTCTATGGCGATCGCGTAGGAGCCAGCGAACCTGAGTACTTTCCGAGGCTTTCTCCATTGTCGCGCTCCCCGCTAATGTCTGCTGCGCTCTGAACGATAGGATGCATCGATAGGGGGCCGCGGAGCGTCATATCACCCCTTTTCAGGCCGCCCACTGCTTGAAGATTTCGGCGCTGGCCGCATCAGCGGGGAAGAAGCACTCGATGCGGATCTCCTGGGCGGTCACGTCCTGGGGCGTGCCGAGTGTCGCAAGCGTAGTGAAGAGTTTGAGCGACGTTGTTCCCTTGACGAAGTGGATGGCAACCACGGGGCCCTGGGCGTCGTCGATCGACGGGGCCTCCGTGAGGCGCGGCACGTCGGGATAGGCGAGCAGGCGCTCGAGCAGAGCTGCGGTATCCTCGGTGCCATCGGCGAGCGCATCGGCCTGCACGCCGCGCAGGAAATAGAGCGCGACCTCCCGCCAGTTGGCGATGAGCGGACGCAGCGCATCGGGTGCTACGAGCGCGTCAGCCAGATTGATGGGCGAAGCGGGGTCGGGCTTGGTTGGCGGCGTGCCGGTCAGGAACCCAACGAGGTACTGGCCGCCCTTGTTGAGGCGCAGCAGATTCCATCGCCGGTCGACGACGAAGGCCGGATAGGGTTCCTGCTGCGCCAGCATGAAATCGAGTGCGCGATTGACGATCGCGAGCTCGGGTGCCGCGAGCCCGCTCTCGCGCCATAGCGGCGCAAAGCCGGCAGCGAGCAGCAGTGCATTCTGCTGTCGCAGCGGCAGGTCAAGGGCTGCTGCCAACCGCAACACCATCTCGCGGCTCGGCTGCGTGCGTCCGACCTCGAGGAAGCTCAGGTGCCGCTGCGACACCTCGGCCGCCAGCGCCAGCGCCATCTGGGAGAGGCCGCGGCGCTCGCGCCACCAGCGCAGGCGCGCGGCAAATGTTGTGGTCGCGCCCATTACTACTCGTCACGTAGTTGATTGCTTTCCCGCAGAGCCGCATTGATGCGCGTGCATTGGCCGAGGGGCAAGGGGCGATGAGCGAACGGTTCGGCGTGGGCGTGGCGATCGTGTCGAGCTCGTTCGGCGCCGGTGCGGCGGTGGCCACACGCTATCTCGTAGGCGCGGCCGATCCGTTCACGCTGGCAGCCATTCGTTTCGGTGGCGGGGTGCTATGCCTGTTGCCGCTCGTGGCGATGCTCCCAGTGCGCTGGCCGCCACGGCAGGATTGGCCGGTGGTCGCCGGCCTGGGCTTCCTGTTCTATGCAGTGTTCTTCGTCCTCTACAACGTCGCGCTCGGCTTCACGACGGTGGCGCACGGCACGCTGGCGCTCTCCACCTTGCCCCTGATGACCATGGTGGTTGGTGCCGTGCTCGGCATCGAGCCGCTGACGCGGCGCAAGACGGTCGGCGTTCTGGTGGCGATGCTGGGTGTTGCCGCAACGTTGGCCTCGGGGTTCGCGCATGCTCCCGCGGGCGCCTGGCGTGGCGACCTCATCATGGCGGCAGCGACGCTGTGCATGGCGCTCTATAACGTCTATTCGCGCCCGTTCATCAGCCGCTCCAGCGCGCTGGGCTTCCTGACCGCGGGAATGGCCGTGGGTGGCGGCGTGCTGGCTGTCATCAGCGTGGCGACCGGAGGCTTGGCCCAGATTGCAAGCTTCGGTGCGAGCCAGGCAGCGGCTGCGCTCTATCTGGCGGCGGGCGGCGGCGCGCTCGCCTTCTTCCTTTGGGTGTTCGCTCTCCAGCGCGCCAGCCCGACGCGCGTCGCCAACACCATGGCGGTCAACCCGTTGGTCGCGGGCCTGCTGGCGGCAGCGCTGCTCGGCGAGGCGCTCACGCTCAATCTCGTTGTGGGGCTTGCTGCCGTTTTCGCCGGCATCTGGATCGCGACCACGGAGGGAAGGTGGAAGGCCGCCGCGCGGCAAGCGTGATCAGCGGCAAGGAGGGTGGCTCAACGCCGTCGAGATTTGGGGTCGACGGTGATTGGAGTCGGGTTTTGGGCCAGGAACCGCCCACGCTCGGCCGATACGCGTTGGCAAGTGGTTCGCCATTCATTCTTGGACATATGCGTGGTGTGATCCCAATCGGCCAGGCACGTCTTGAGCCAATCGGCAATGCGCTTCTGAAGCGCCTGCGCCTCCTCGGCCGACATCTGTTTCGGCGCCGATGGTGAAATCGGACGGTCTCGCTGCTGACCGGATTGGGCAAATGCCACGCCAGCGGCTAGCGCCAACGGCAGCACGCATGCGAGGCGGGACGCGAACATGGAAGCCCTTTCTCGGAAACTGAAGGCACGCAGACGCACCGACGGCGCCAGCGGACGGGTCGCTGGCGCCGGCCGACGCAGCATTGGACAAGATAGCCGACCCGATGCTTGGGGACATCCCTGGTTCGCGGCAGCGTAAAGTTTTCGAAAATGCAGCATATCCGAGCGTGGTCTGCTCGGAGCCAGACTGCAGCCCTTCGCCCGTCCCCGCCCAATTGGTCAGGATGTGCCGGAATGTCACCACTCTGCCCCAGGTCTATTCGCGGGTCGGCGATGCTCAGTATTGGGCCCGAGCATAAGGCGCAGGCAGAAAAAGTGTCGGCGCGCACACATTCTTGCCGCGAATCTGGTCGAACCTTCCAGGCGGTGCGCTTTCGGGGGAAAGAGCATGGTCATCACGAAGCTGAGTCGGGGTCTTGCAAAGCAGGATCCCGGAGGAACGTTCGAGAGCCCGTTGCGCGTCGTCGACGAGGTAATGTTTACGCGTGGGGAGAAGTTCGCGGCGCTGGACCAGTGGCGACGTGCTATCCTGCAAGAACTGGTCGCGATCGGGGAGGGTGATAGGGCCCGCCTGCTCGGTGAAATTGAGGAAGCGCGACATCGGCTGAGCCGCTAAGCGGAACCTTGGCCGTCTCTCGTTCGTTGTGGTTTGCCGATCTTGCGACGCTCACATCGTCGTGGACGGATAGGTTATGGCGAAAGGCACAAAGATGGACTCCCGCGAGGCTTTCTTGCTTCGGACACGTTTGCGCAAGGTGAACATGGAGTACAGCGTGCTGGTTCGAGACCGATCCGGAGAACGGCGCTTCGTGCGCATGGCTGAGCTGAGGGCGGAGCGCCACGCCCTCATGGCACTCCTGTTTGGTCGGGGCACGGACCGCGGCGTGTCGGTAGCTCGGCCTGGTGTGGCGATGCAGCGCGCCGTTGAGTAGGAGGGAAACGGCCGGTTGAGGGCTGTCTCAGGCCGTCGCCTGCGCCTCCGCACCGGGTGCGGTGACGGAAATCGGTGTGGCGTAGGATCGCGGGTCTGAGTCGAACGCGAGGCCCCGATCGACGGCCAGGTGCCGCATTGCCCGCTCGGCGAGCGCCGTGATCGTCAGCAGCGGATTGACGCCGAGCGAGCGCGGCATCACGCCCCGTCGACGACGTAGAGCCCCTCGTGCACGGCGGTCGAGCCGCCGCCGCGGCTCGCATCGAACACCTGGCCCTTGTGGTTGACGACGCCGTCGGCGCGCTCGCGCCCCATGCCGGCGCCGCCGAGGGGATGCGCGGTCGCCGGCTGATGGCCCATGACGGTGCCGGCAAGCGGGTTCTTGACGTAGCTGCCGCCGGCGCGGCCCACGATCGCGGCGAGCGCTCGCATCGAGGCGCTTGTAGACCGGCTCGTCCTTGGCGCCGGGCCAGACGAGCGCGACCCGGTCGTCCTCGAGCACGAAGCGCCCCGAGGCGCTGTCGTGCGAGACGGCAAAGAAGGTCTGCAGGCTTGGCGAACGGGCCCTTGTAGACGCCGGCGATCAGGCTCTTGCAGCGCGCCGAGCAGGCGGCCGTTGGGGATGAAGAGCACCGGCAGCAGGGGCGCCAAGCGCCGAGGGCAGCACGCCCTCCTGCACGCGCAGCTCTTGGCCAGGTCGCGCGTCGTCGTCGATCTCGATCTGGCCGGAGACGGCAGGCGCCGATCTCGCATGCCGTCGATCTTCGGCGGGATAGCCGACGCCGATGGCGTTGACGGGGATCTTGGCGCCGTAGCCGAAGGCGATGATGTCGCCGTTGGCGGAGAAGCGCTGGCCGAGCCGGTCCGACAGCGCCAGTCCGTTCGCGCGCGAGCGCAGCAGGATCTCGGTGGAGCCGAGCGTGCCGGCGCCAGCACGACGATGCCGGGCCGTCGACGCTTGCCGGCGATGTCCGCGCCGTCCTGGCGCTCGAGGCGGCGCACGTGCACGGTCCGCGCCGTCCTTGGCCTTGGCGACGTGGCGCACGGCGGCGTGCGTGAAGAGCTCGGCGCCGTGGCGCGCCGCGTCCGCGCAGATAGGTGAGCGCCACCGTGGTCTTGGCGCCGACGTTGCAGCCCCCGCAGCAGTCGCCGCAGCGGGTGCAGGCGGGCTGCGCGACGCCCGCGGCGTTGACGCCGGCCTCGAAGCTCACCGACCGCGGGCGCGGCATCGGCTGCATAGCCCAGGGCCTTGCCGGCCGCTTGCAAGCGCCTTGTACTTCGTGAGCGTCGGCGGCGCGCGGATCGCTCTGCGGGCTGCAGCCAGCGCGCCGCGCGGCGTGAAGCCCTCCTCGAGCAGCCCGTCCTGCGCGATCTGGCCCGGCCACACCGCGTCGGCGAACACGCGGGCGATCGGGGCGCAGCGCCACGCCGGCGTTGATCAGCGAGCCGCCGCCGAGCCCGCAGCCGACGAGCACGTGCATGTCCTCGCCGAGGCGCACGTCGTAGAGCGCCGAGGAGGGGCCCGATGCGCATGCGCTTGCCCGTCACCTGCATCTCGTTCTTCAGATCGGGGAAGCGGCTCGGAAACTCCCCCGTCAGCACCTCGCGGCCGCGCTCGAGCACGGCGACGCGCTTGCCCGCGCGCGCCAGCCGCGAGGCCGCCACGCCGCCGCCGTAGCCGGAGCCGACGACGATGACGTCGTAGGCGGCTCGAGACGATCGAGGGAACGGGAGAGGCGTGTCATGGCGCGCGACTTTAAGCAGGTTCGCAGCGCCCGGCCAGGGTCGGTTCGTGCCTATCCGTTCGTGCCTGTTGGTTCGTGCCGGCTTGGCAGGCCCGCACTGGCCGCAGAGCCGACGCCGTTGACCGGGACGCCGCGTTCTTGCACAGTCGCGTGTCCAACGAGACGAAGGGAGCGAACCCGTGGCATCCTATCGTCGCATCCAAGTCAAACCGATAGCCGGCGCGCTCGGCGCCGAGATCAGCGGCGTCGAGCTCGGCTCTGTGGACGATGCTACATTCAAGGAGATCGAGTCCGCGTGGCTCGAGCACCTCGTGGTCTTCTTCCGCAACCAGAAGATAACGCCCGAGCAGTAGCTCGCTTTCGCCAAGCGGTTGGGCGAGATCCACTATCATCCCTTCATGAAGGGGATGGCCGAGCACCCCGAGATCCTCGAGATCATCAAAGAGGAGGGCGACACGCTAGCGCGTTCGGCGAGGTCTGGCACACCGACCAGATGTTCAATCCCAAGCCGGCCAAGGCGACGATGCTGTACGCCAAGGAGACGCCCGACGCGGGCGGCGACACGCTCTTCACCAACTTGTATCTCGCCTACGACACGCTGTCGGAGCCGATGAAGGCGATGCTCTCGAGCGTCAAGACCTGGAACGTGGGCGACCGCAAGAGGTTGAGCCAGTTCGACAAGAAGGGCTCGCCGCGCGAGGGCCGCTACGTCGGCAACGAGAAGATGGCTGCCAAGGTGCGCGATCCCGGCGACCTGCCCACGGAGGCGGCGCACCCGCTCGTGCGCACCCATCCGGAGACCGGCCGCAAGGCGATCTACATCAGCAATCACACGCAGACGCTCGACGGTTTCAAGCCGGCCGAGGCGCGGCCGATCGTCGACTTTTTGATGGCGCATGCGGTGCAGCCGGAGTTCACCTGCCGCTTCCGCTGGGAGGTCGGCTCGATGGCGATCTGGGATAACCGCTGCACCCAGCATCGGGCGCTCAACGACTACGCAGGCAAGCGCCGCCGCATGCATCGCATCACCATCGCAGGCGACACCCCCCTCTGACGGCGCTCAATCCCGGCGGAGCCGATCTTCAGCCGCCCGGCTCAATGTGCGGCTGTTCGGCTCCATAAAGCTCAATTGATGTCGCCTCTTGCGTTGCCGAGCGCGGCGCACTATGTGCGGCCGCGCCGGGTGGCGCGCGACCGACCTGCCGGGCCGACCCCAAGCGAGGTTGTGTGGCACTGCACAATGAACCTGGAGGCCAGGCGGAGGCGATTGCTTTCCGCCACACCGGCGGTCGCGCAATTGTGGGTTGAAAAAACAACCCTGGCACTGTGCTAGAAGTTGGGATAACGCATCCCAATCTAGTAGAGTGATCGGTTGGGAGCGGAACCACAGGGACGGCGTGATGCAGGCGAGCGATATCGCGGCACGAAGCAGGGGCCGCACGGCCCCAACCGAAATCTCCAATCCGCAATACTTCCACAAGGTCGTCGACTGCCAGTGGGCATGTCCGAGCCATACCCCCGTTCCCGAATACATCCGCCTGATCGCCCAAGGGCGCTATGCGGCGGCCTACATGCTGAACTGGGAGAGCAACGTCTTCCCGGGCATCCTGGGGCGCGTCTGTGATCGCCCGTGCGAGCCGGCCTGCCGGCGCGGCCGTGTCGAGGAAAAGCCGGTCGCCATCTGCCGCCTCAAGCGTGTTGCTGCCGACTACAAGGGCGAGATCGACGCCTTCATGCCGGAAATCCCGGCCACGAAGAACGGCAAGCGCATCGCGCTGATCGGCGCCGGCCCGGCTTCGCTCACGGTGGCGCGAGACCTGATGCCGCTCGGCTACGCCTGCGTTCTGTTCGAGAAGGACAGGATCGGAGGCGGGCTGATGCGCACCAACATCCCCTCCTTCCGCCTGCCGGCCAGCGTGCTCGATGAAGAAGTCGAGCGCATTCTCGAGTTCGGCGTCGAGGCGCGCTTCGGTCACGAGATCAAGAGCCTGAAGGCGCTGCTCGCCGAAGGCTTCGATGCGGTGTTCATCGGCACCGGCGCTCCCAAGGGCAAGGACCTCGACATCCCCGGCCGCAAGGAGGCCTCCGCCAACATCCATATCGGCATCGACTGGCTGACCTCGGTGGCCTTCGAGCACGTGCACACGGTGGGCCGCCGCGCCGTCATCATCGGCGGCGGCAACACGGCGATGGACTGCTGCCGCACCGCGCTGCGTCTAGGCGGGATGGATGTCAAGGTCACCGTGCGCTCGCCGCGCCGCGTGATGAAGGCCTCGCCTTGGGAGATCGAGGACGCCGAGCACGAGGGCATTCCGATCTTCGACAACCACTCGCCCAAGGAATTCGTGCTCGACAAGGGCCGGCTCGTCGGCGTCCGCTTCCAGAAGATGAAGGAAGTCGGCGTCGACAAGAGCGGCCGCCCGAAGCTCGAGCCCTCCGGCGAGGAGGTGGTGTTCGAGTGCGACGACGTGCTGATGGCGATCGGCCAGGAGAACAACTTCCCCTGGATCGAGCGCGATATCGGCCTCGAGTTCGACAAGTGGAGCATGCCCACGGTCGACAAGACCACGATGATGTCGACCAGGCCCGGCGTGTTCTTCGGCGGCGATTCGGCCTGGGGGCCCGAGAACATCATCTGGGCGGTGGCGCACGGGCACCAGGCCGCCCTCTCCATCGACCTCTTGTGCAATGGCAAGGATATCAACCAGGCCCGACCCAAGCCCGGCTCCGACCTCTTCAGCCAGAAGATGGGGATCCACGAGTGGGCCTATAAGAACGACTACTCGCCCGTCCATCGCGTGGCCATGCCGCACGCCGACAAGGCCCAGTCGCTGCGCAACCTCAAGGTCGAGGTGGAACTCGGCTACGACGACAAGCTGGCGGTCAAGGAAGCCGAGCGCTGCCTCAATTGCGATATCCAGACGGTGTTCTCGGCGCCGCTCTGCATCGAGTGCGACGCCTGCATGGACATCTGTCCGGTCGACTGCATCAACTTCACGGCCAACGACGATGAGCCGGCGCTGCGCGAGAGCCTGCGCGTGCCCGCCCGCAACAAGACGCAGGATCTCTACGTCTCGGGCCCGCTCAAGACGGGCCGTATCATGGCCAAGGACGAGGACGTGTGTCTGCACTGCGGGCTGTGCGCCGAGCGCTGCCCGACAGGAGCCTGGGATATGCAGAAGTTCATGTACGTGGAGGCGCAGGCTTCCCAGGCTTGTCTGACGCATCACAATGCCTATCTGCGCTGAGGAACGGGGGGTCGGGGCCAGACCGCCGCGGCAGTGACGCTGTTCGACAGGCCGGGCGCGCCGGCGCAGGGTCTGACCCCTTCGCGCACTGAGGAGAGGCCAATACGTCGATGAGCGGGATCAACGATTTCGTTGTGAAGTTCGCCACCGTCAACGGCTCGGGGTCGGCGTCCGCCAACACCATTTTTGCCAAGACGCTGTTTCGGATGGGCATCCCGGTAAGCCCGAAGAACATCTTTCCCTCCAACATCCAGGGCCTGCCGACCTGGTACGAGGTCCGGGTGTCGGAGGCTGGCTACGTTGCCCGCCGCGACGGCATCGACCTGATGGTCGCCATGAACCCGCAGACCTTCAAGGAGGACTTGGCCGAGGTCGTTCCAGGCGGCTGGCTGTTCTACGATTCGACCCTGCCGCGCATCTGGCCGCGCGACGACATCACCATCCTCGGTGTGCCAATCGCCGAGATGTGCGCGGCCAAGTGGAAGGACACGCGCCAGCGCCAGCTGTTCAAGAACATGGTCTACGTGGGCGCGCTTACGGCGCTGCTCGACATCGACGTCGAGGTGCTCAAAAGCGCCGTTGCCGACCAGCTCAAGGGCAAGGAAAAGCTGGTCGCCGCCAACATGGAGGCGGTGGCGCTGGGCCGCGACTATGCACTCAAGAACTTCGATTGCCCCCTGCCGGTCCGGGTGCGCCATGCCGAGGGCGCCAAGGGCAAGATCCTCGTTACCGGCAACGAGGCAGCCGGTCTCGGCGCCGTGTTTGCGGGCGCCACCGTGTGCGCCTGGTATCCGATCACACCCGTCGACCTCGTTGGCGGAGGGGTTCGAGAAGCATGCCCGCCGCCTGCGCACGACCAAGGAGGGTCGGCGCTTGTACGGCATCGTGCAGGCCGAGGACGAGCTTGCCGCCATCGGCGTCGCCATCGGCGGGGGCTGGAACGGCGCGCGCTCGTTCACGGCCACCTCCGGCCCCGGCATCTCGCTGATGAGCGAGTTCCTGGGCCTGGCCTACTTCGCCGAGGTGCCGGTCGTGCTCTACAACATCCAGCGCGGCGGGCCCTCGACCGGCATGCCCACGCGCACGCAGCAGTCCGACATCATTTCCTGCGCGTATGCCTCGCATGGCGATACCAAGCACGTGCTGCTGTTTCCGAAGGACCCCACCGAGTGTTTCTCGATGGGAGCGCAGGCCTTCGATCTCGCCGAGCGCCTGCAGACGCCCGTGATCGTCATGTCCGATCTCGACATCGGCATGAACGACTGGGTGACCGATGCCTTTACCTGGGATGATGCTCGTGTCCACGACCGCGGCAAGGTGTTGAACGCGGAGGACCTGGAGAAGTTCAAGGACCTCAAGGGCCGCGACTGGGGCCGCTACCAGGACGTGGACGGCGACGCCATCCCCTACCGCACGCTGCCCGGCACCCATCCGACCAAGGGAGCATTCTTTACGCGCGGCACCTCCCACAACGAGGATGCACGCTACACCGAGGACGGGCGCATCCACGCTCGCGTGCTCGACCGCATCAGACGCAAGTTCGATACCGCGGCGACGCTGGTGCCCAAGCCCGAGATCACCGTGCGCGACAAAGGCGGCAAGACCGGCCTCATCTATTTCGGCGCCAACACGCCGGCGGTGCACGAGGCCCTGGATCTGCTCGAGCGCGACGGCATCAAGGTCAATGCCCTGCGCATCAAGGCCTTCCCCTTCACGCGCGACATCGCAGCGTTCTGCGCCGCGCACGACCGCGTGTTCGTGGTGGAGCAGAACCGCGACGCGCAGATGCGCTCTCTCCTCATGACCGAAGCCAATATCCCGGGCGAGAAGCTGATCCCGGCGCTCAGCTACGACGGCATGCCGATGACGGCAGTCTTCGTGCGCGGCGCTGTGACGCGCGAGGTGCGCCCCGCCCAGGCCGCCGCCGAGTAAGGATCGAGAATGAGCTACATCGCCAAACCTTCGGCCCACCACCCGGCGCTGCCGAAGAACTCGCTCGGTCTCACCCGG
>CAVTVO010000016.1:0-3304 GCA_963738065.1 uncultured Alphaproteobacteria bacterium | reverse complement strand
TGGAAGGGCACGCTTGCCCAGTACGTCGGCCGCCTGCACCGCGAGCACCACGCCAAGCGCGAGGTCGAGGTCTACGACTACGTCAATTCCGACGTTAATGTTGGCCCGCATGGCGCTCAAGCGGCAGTCGGGGTATCGGAGCCTGGGGTATGAGATTACATCCGGCGATGCTGGTGCGGTCCGAGCCTTGCCAAGCCACGAGCGGGAGCAACTGATCTGAACCGAGAGGAGTGACTGCATCGCAATTCACGGTTTTGGCGCCGCCCAACGGCAAATGCTTGCGACAAGCCTGGGAGGTAAGCGTCTCGTGCGGACTGCGGCTTTACCGTCTTGACAGACGCGCTGTCACGCGGCGACGCTTTTCGTCGCCGGTTGGCCGATATTCCAAGGCAAGAGCTCGTTTATCCTGTTGATCGGGTGCTCGCCGATGCGCGTGAGGACTTCGCGCAGGTAGGCCTCGGGCTGCACGCCGTTGAGTTTTGCAGAGCGGATCAGCGTGTAGAAGATCGCGGCCCGCTCGCCGCCGGCGTCGGAGCCCAGGAACAGCCAATTCTTGGCGCCGAGCTTCAAGGGCCGAATGGCATTTTCCGCGGCGTTGTTGGAGATCTCCAGTCGGCCATCATCGACGTAGCGCGTCAGCGCGTCCCATCGCGAGCGGGCGTAGCGAATGGCACCGGCCAGATCGCTCTTGCCGGGAATGAGTTTCAGCTGCTCGTCGAACCACAGTTTCAGTGCATCGAGCCTGGGTTTGGCCGCGTCCCCGCGAACGCGCCGGCGTCGCTCGGGGATCTGGCCTGCGATGGCCCGCTCGATGTCGAACAGCGCACCGATCTTGTCGAGGGCCTGCTTGGCGATCGGTGATCCGTTCTTGTGGTGCACGTCGAAGAAGTGCCTCCTCGCGTGAGCCCAGCACGCGACCTCGGTCACGGCGGCGGGCATGCCCTGGGCGCTCGCGTACAACTCCTGGAATCCCGAGTAGCCGTCGGCATGCAGGTGGCCACGGAAGGGAGCGAGGTGGGCGCGGCAATGCTCGCCCTTGCGGTCGGGCGTGTAGCGGTAGAGCACGGCCGGCGGTGCCGATCCCGCATGCGGGCGCTCGTCGCGCAGATAGACCCACAAGCGGCCGGTCCTGGTCTTGCCGTTGCCGGGCGCCAGCACCGGGATCGGTGTGTCATCGGCGTGGATCACGCTGCCGGCCAAGATGTGCTCGCCAATCCGGTCGGCGAGCGGCTGCATCAGCCAAGCGATCCTGCCGACCCAGTCGGCGAGCGTAGCGCGGTCGAGATCGACGCCGTCGCGGGCATAGATCTCGGCCTGGCGATAGAGCGGGACATGATCGCAATACTTGCCGATGGCAATGTGCGCCAGCAACCCGGCACCCGCCTGCCCGCGCGGGATCGGCAGCGACGGCATCGGCGCCTGCATCATGGCCTCGCAAGAGCGGCATGAGTAGGCGGGCCGCACGTGACGAACGACTTCGAAGCGGCCGGGAATGTACTCGAGGACCTCGGTCACATCCTCGCCGACCTTGCGCAGCCGATCGCTGCCGCAGCTGGCACATGTGGGCGCCGGCTCGTGCGTCGCCGTCGTGCGCGGCAGATGCTCTGGGAACTGGCGACGGCGCTTCCTCTCGCGAGCCGAGCCAGAGTGCTCTTCGGCTGGCGGCTCCGGTGTGGCAGCGAGCTCGCCCTGAACCTCGTCGCTCTCCAGCTCCTCGAGCTTCAGTTCCAATTGCTCGATCTCGCGTTTGATGCGCTCCGACGAGGCGCCAAACGTCATGCGCTTCAGACGCGCGAGCTGGAACTTGAGCTTCTCGGCTTCCAGCGTTTTGTTGACCAGACCGGCCTTGGCCGCGTCGCGCTCGGCAACCGCAGCATCCCGCTCGACCGTGCGTGCAACGACGAGCTGCTTCAGCGCATCGATATCGTCGGGAAGATCGGCGGCGATCGGCATGCCGCCTCATCTATCTGCTTCGCGCAGCCGTTGAGCAGAGTCACGTCGTCGCGGTCAACAGTTATCCCGCGAGCGTCGGTGCCCACGTCTTCTGGGGGAAGCGCCACTCCAGGCCTTCGAGCAGCATGGACATCTGCGCCGGCGTCAGAGTAATCGTACCTTCCTTGGTGATCGGCCATGTGAAGCGGCCCTTCTCCAGTCGCTTGGCGAACAGGCAGAAGCCCTGGCCGTCCCAGTACAAAATTTTGATCAGGTGACCTCGGCGCCCCCGGAAGGCAAACAGGTGGCCCGAGAACGGGTCCTGCTTCAGCACCTCCTGCGCCAGCATCGATAGACTGTCGAAGCCGCGGCGCATGTCGGTGACGCCACACGCCAGATAGATGCGCACGCCCGCCGGCACCGTGATCATCAAGCGGCCCCGTCAAGGGCAGCGACGATGCGCGCGAGCGTCGCTGGATCGATGCTCTCCTCGACCTTGACCACCCGACCGTTCGAGAGCGCGATCTCGATAAGTCCAGACCGGCGTCGACCGACCGGTGTCGGTAGACGCAGTGGCGCGTTCTCCACTGGCGCTTTCTCGGCGCGGTCCGCAATCTGCACCGCAACGAAGGGCGGCGGTGCACCATTGCTCACCGTCACACCGGGCATCGAGCCCTCGCGTGCCTGCCTGCGCCACAGGTAGATGAGATTGCGGCTGATGCCGTGCCGATCCGCGACCGCCGTGATCGAGGCGCGCGGTTGCGACGCCTCGTCGAGGATCGCCACCTTCTCTTCGATCGTCCAGCGGCGACGGCGAGCCACCGTGCTGATGATCTCAACCCGCTTGTCCATTACCGTCCTTATGACCGGTCATAAGGACGCCAGACGCACGAACTCGCCATCAGCTCCGCAAGGCAGCCGTCAGACCACGCTTACCCTGGGAGCGCGGAATGCCGATATGATACGAATTCTACATGTCTGAAGTCCTTGATACTAGGATTTGTATCAGTGCCCACTCCCCTCACTCAACGCGACAAGGCCTACTCGCTCCTCGCCGCGCACGGCATGGCGCGGCTTCCGGAGCTAAAGGCCGCTGGCATCACCGCGGCCACGCTCAGCCGTATGGTCGAGGGGGGCGAGGTTGTTCGCCTTGCCCGTGGTCTGTACCAGCTTGCTGACGCGCAGCTGGATGCCCACCATGCCCTCGCTGCTGCATCTAAGCTCCTACCGAAGGGGGTTGTCTGTCTCGTCTCCGCCCTTGCCTTCCACGGGCTCACCGATCAGATGCCGCGACGCGTCTGGATCGCCATAGGCCAGAAGGATTGGGCACCGAGTCAGAACGCTTGGGGCACCGTATCGTGCGTTTCACCGC
>CAVTVO010000015.1:0-13429 GCA_963738065.1 uncultured Alphaproteobacteria bacterium | reverse complement strand
GATCACTGCCAGAGCATCAACGCTGCCATCGGCCTCGCCCTTCTCGAAATCACTTAGAGCGCCATCTGATTGGTGACGTGGGCAAAACAGAGGACCGGTTTGCGGCGGGCCTAACTGAACGCATAAAGCGCCGCGGCTTCCATCTCCACGGCCAGAAGTCCCTTGGCCGTCATGGCAGCAATCGCCGCGCTCGTTTCCCGGAAAGGCGCGTCCGTCGTCCAGGTGGCACCGCGCTCGACGGGAACGCTGAGACGCGCAAAGGCGCCGCTCACCGCACCGAGCAACTCTGGATCGGCGATGCTGAATTCGGCCGGGGGAAGATAATGATAGCTGGTGCCTTCGTCGCGCAGGGCGCGATCGATCAGGATGAAATAGGATCGCGATCTGGTTGAGATGGAGTGCTGCATCCAGGGCTCGATGCGCTTGCTCCACCGCTGCCCTGAGATCCGCTGGCGAAACCCGCCCGGCACCGCACAGCACCGCCCTTGACCTCGATCGCGATGAGCGAGCTTCCGTTGAACACCCAGCTGCTGCCGAAAGTCCGCAAAACTTCTGACAAAGGAAGGTGCCAGAATCCGAAGTGCACGATGGTTCATCTGGCGGAGTGCTCAAGCTTTGCGCACCCATCCAAGAGAGCGACCAAGCGTCGCTTGCCACAATCAAGATGCGCCAGCACACTAATTTGACGTAGACCACCGACCGCAGATCGGAAAGAGCCACACCGACCGAACACGCACGTTGAGCGAGCGAAAAATGTCTTCACCTCCATTTGTCCCCGTTGAGCTCACCATCAATGGCCAACGCCACACACTGCGGGTTGCGACTTGGACAACCTTGCTGGATCTCTTGCGCGAGCATCTTGGCCTGACCGGCACCAAGAAGGGGTGCGACAATGGGCAATGCGGCGCCTGCACCGTGCTGCTCGATGGGCGGCGGGTGCGTCTCCTGTCTGACGCTGGCGGTCATGAAAGACGGCGCACGGGTTACGACCATCGAGGGGCTGGCCGCGAACGGCGACGCTGCACCCTCTGCAGCAGGCGTTCATCGATCACGACGCGTTCCAATGTGGCTACTGCACGCCGGGACAAATCTGCTCGGCCGCGGGCCTGATCGCCGAGGGCCAGGGCGAAGACGGCGGACGAAATCCGCGAGCTCATGAGCGGCAACATCTGCCGCTGCGGCGCCTATCCGAACATTGTCGCAGCCATACAGCAGGCGATGGAGGCAGCAGTCATGATCGGTTTCGAGTATACGCGCGCCAGCAACGTCGCGGACGCTGTGAGCCAGATGGCCGCGAGTCCCAGGCGCCAAGTTCATCGCGGGCGGCACCAATCTGGTCGATCTGATGAAGATGGACGTCGAGCGGCCGGCAGAAGCTGATCGATGTCTCCAGGCTTCCTCTGGACAAGGTGGAGGAGACCGCCGAGCGGCGGGCTCCGCATCGGCGCTCTCGTGCGCAACACCGACCTTGCCTATCATCCGCTGGTAGAGCAGCGCTATCCGATGCTCTCGAGCGCCGTCATGGCCGGCGCATCCCAACAGCTGCGCAATATGGCATCGGTCGGCGGCAACCTTCTGCAGCGCACGCGATGCGCCTACTTCTACGACATCGCCACGGCCTGCAACAAACGCGAGCCTGGCAACGGTTGCGCCGCGATCGGCGGCCACAACCGCATGAACGCTATCCTCGGCACCAGCGAGGCCTGCATTGCCGTGCATCCGTCCGATATGTGCGTGGCGCTTGCTGTGCTGGAGGCAAAGGTGCATGTGACGGGCCCGCGCGGGGATCGCGATCATCCCGCTCCTCGATTTCCACCGCCTGCCCGGCGACACACCGCAGCGCGACACCAATCTGGAGGCGGACGAGCTCGTCACCGCGATCGAGCTGCCGCCAAAGGGCTTTGCCGCCAACTACACCTACATCAAGATCCGTGACCGGCCTTCCTACGCCTTCGCGCTGGTATCGGTGGCAGTCGGTTTGGAGCTCGACGGCGACAAGATCAAAGAGGCCCGCTTCGCGTTGGGCGGTGTCGCCCACAAGCCATGGCGCGATATCCAAGCTGAGGCTGCGCTAAGCGGCCAGGCAGCAGACGAGGCGGTTTTCGCGCTGGCGGCCGACAACGTGCTGCGGCAGGCGAAGGGCTACGGTCACAACAGCTTCAAGATCGATCTGGCGCGCCGGGCTATCGTCCGCGCGCTGTCGCAGGCGGCTCGCGGCACCCCGCAGTCGCAGTCCAACAAGAAGATCGCGTGAGCGCCGCCATGCAGAAATACATCGGCACCCCGACATCGCGCATTGACGGCATCGCCAAGGTCACCGGCGCCGCCAAATACGCCGCTGAGTTCAACGCCCCTGGCCTCGCGCACGCGAGCCTCGTCGTGCGCCACGATCGCCAAGGGCCGCATCACGCGCATCGACACCGCGGCGGCCTCAGGCGTCAAAGGCGTGCTGACCGTGCTGACGCACGAGAACCGCCCGCCGATGGCGAACAAAGACGAGGGCTACAAGGACGACGTGGCACCCGACGGCTCACCCTACAGGCCGCTGTACGACGGCAAGATCCTGTTCGACGGTCAGCCGGTCGCTGTCGTCGTTGCCGAGACCTCGGAGGCAGCGCGCTACGCGGCTTCGCTCGTGCAGGTGGAGTACGAGAAGCAGCCGCACGCCACAGATATATACGGCGAGCGCGATGCAGCCGTGCCGATCAAGACCCCGACAAGCCCGCTGGAGGCCGCATTCAGCCCACCGAAACGGCGCGGCAATCCCGAGCAGGCCCTGGCCGCCGCCGCCGTGCGCCATGAGGCCGAATACTACGTGCCGATCGAGCACCACAACCCCATGGAGCTCTATGCCTCGACGGTGATCTACGAGGCCAGCGGCAAGCTCACGGTCTACGACAAGACCCAGGGCGTGCAGAACGTGCACAGGTATCTCTGCAGCGTGTTCGGCATGAAGCCGCGAGGAAGTGCGTGTGATGTCGCCGTACATGGGCGGCGGCTTTGGCTCGGGGCTGCGGCCGCAGTTCCAGGCGGTGCTGGCGGTGCTTGCCGCGCTCGCTCTCAAACGGTCCGTGCGCCTGGTGCTGACGCGGCAGCAGATGTATGCGCTGGGCTACCGGCCGGCGATGATCCAGCGCATCGCGATCGGCGCCAACGCCGGCGGAACGTTGGACGCGATCACGCATGACGCCGTCACCGTCACCTCGCAGATACGAGGACTTCCATCGCCAGGAGACCGGCTGGTCCGGGCCTGCTCTACAAGTGCGCCAATGCCTCGTACTCGCACAGGCTGGCAAAGCTCGATCTGGCGACCTCCTGCGATATGCGCGGCCCCAGCGCCGCCACCGCGCTGTTTGCGCTGGAATCGGCCATGGACGAGCTGGCGGTTGCGCTCAAAATCGATCCGCTCGAGCTGCGGCTGCGCTGCTATTCCGATCGCGACCAGAACGACGACCGGCCCTACAGCAGCAAAGCGCTGCGCGAATGCTACCGCCAGGGCGCGGAGGCGTTCGGCTGGTCCAAGCGCAACCCCGACGCCGCGCTCGATGCGCGACGGCAGCGATCTCGTCGGCTGGGGCATGGCGACGGGCGTCTGGGAGGCGCTGCAAGTGCCGATTGCGGTGCGCATCGCGCTTACCGCCAACGGCCATGCCGAGGTGGCGTGCGCCACATCCGACATCGGCACGGGCACCTACACCATCATGGCGCAGGTCGCGGCCGACATGCTCGGGCTGCCGCTCGACAGCATCAGCGTCAAGCTCGGCGACTCAAGTCTGCCGCAGTCGCCGGTGGAGGGCGGTTCCTGGATCGCGACCTCGGTGGCAAACGGCATCGTGGCGACGGCCGATGCGATCCGCGGCGAGTTGTTGCGGCTGGCCGGGCAGATGCCCAACTCACCGCTGGCCAACGCGGCTGCCGGCGACGTTGCGCTGGTCGATGGCAAGCTGGTGAGCCGGCGCCGACCCCTCGCGCGCAGTTCCGATCGCCGAGCGCAATGCGGCACGGCGCCGTGGACCGCATCGAGCGTGAGCTGACGACCAGCCCTACCGCAGACCACTCGCGTGCGCAGAACACTCATTCGGCGCATATTCGCCGAGGTGAAAGTGGACGAGCAGATCGGCGTCATCCGCGTCATGCGCGTCGTCAATGCGGTCGCGGCCGGGCGCATCCTGAACCCGAAGACGGCAGGCAGCCAGATCCTCGGCGGCGTGGTGTGGGGCATCGGCATGGCACTGCACGAGGAGACCATGATCGACCACCGTTTCGGCCGCATCATGAACGCCAACATCGCCGAATACCACGTGCCCGTGCACGCCGACGTGCACGACATCAAGGTGATCTTCGTGCGACGAGCAGGACGACAGCAATCCGCTGGGGCTCAAGGGCGTCGGCGAGATCGGTATCGTCGGCGTAGCGGCAGCGATCGCCAACGCCGTCTATCACGCAACCGGCAAGCGCGTGCGCGATCTGCCGATCACGTTGGACAAGCTCATGCCTGACGCGCTGCGCGCAGGGTAGCAATGTCAGAACACGCTCGCTTGTCCGCATAGGGTCCCTCGCGTCGAGGTGCCTGCGTTCGCCATCAGCGTGAAGCGGTCATGGCCCCACAAGGGTGCGACGCTTCGTGCCAGAAGCCGTCATAGCAATGCGTGAGTAGTTAAAAGCTAGCCCACCTTTTTCAAGACTTCCGCGGCTGCCAGCGAGTGAGCAAGTACGATCGGCTGATTTGGAGTCCCGTCGAGCTGGACCGCATGTCCCGCGTGGAGATCCAACCTGGCCGGAAGCACGACATCGCGCTGCGCCGAGCGGACGAAGATGTGGCGGCACTTGTCCGGGTCGCGGCCGAACCAATCTGGGTCGTCGAATGTGCCGCCGCACAGCCCGAGAATCTCTGGAAAGCGCTCTAGGTCCAGGTAAAGGGTCGTCGCGCATCTGCCGCAGAAATTGAGCGTCACCCGCTTGCCGCTCGTATCAGAGCGATGCTCGTAAGTCTTCGTCGGAGCGCCCTCAAACACGACGTCCTGCTTCCGAAAGATGGGCTCGAGCAAATACGAGGTTCCAGTGAATCGTTGGCAGAAGCGGCAGTGGCAGACGGTAACACGAATTGGCTCAGCGAGGGTCTTGTAGCGGATGTCGCCGCACAAACATCTGCCCTCGTGAACGACCGACATCCGCACCGCCAAATATTATTGAGCAAGGCCTTGGCCTGGTCGCCGCGGTGAAGCTCGTACCGTAGGGGAACACTTCAACGAATTGAAGAGCCACTCCCGGAAACACTGGATCTCGTAGCGAGGAGGCCTTTCGCTCGACCGCACCAGAAAGTAGCTCATATCCAGCGGCAGTGCGATCTTGAACGGTCGGACCAGCCGGCCCGCCACCACATCGCCCTCGGCCAGAACAACGCGCCCAAGCACCACACCGGCGCCGTCGATTGCTGCCTGCATTGCAAGCTCCGCCAACGTGAACCTGACGCCCCGACGCGCAGTCACATTCTTGGCGCCGGCAAGCTTCAGCCATTGCTCCCAGGCCCCGTGCTCGCCTCCGCTGGGAATGGACGTGTCATGGATGAGTCGATGCGTGCGGAGGTCGTCGGGCTTCCTGAGCGTTCCTTTGCGCTTGAGCAAATCGGGCGAACAGAAGGGAGTAAGCGCTTCCGTGAAGAGCGGCTCTGCGTGCAACCCCGGATATTCGCCGTGGCCCAGTCGGATGGCGAGATCGACCTTGTCGCGCTTGAAGTCCGCGAGACCGACCGTGGCCGAGATGCGCAAGTCGATATCCGGATGCTGCTCATAGAACGTCGGCAGCCTCGGAAGGAGCCACTTGGAGGCGAAGGAGGGGGCGACGCTGATCGCCAGCGACGTCTCACCGGCCGGGGAGGTCTTGCTGCTGATCGCGCGAGCGAGCATCTCAAGGCCCGCCTGGATATCCGGCAACATGTGCATGGCCGCATCGGTGAGCGTGACGGAGCGCCTGGTTCTGTCAAACAACCGGATGCCGAGCATGTCCTCAAGGGAGCTTATCTGCTGACTGACGGCACCGGGCGTGACATGAAGCTCTTGGGCGGCCTTGCTGAAGCTCAGCTGCCGGGCGACAGCTTCGAACGACCGCAATGTGCTCAAGGGAGGCAACGACCTGATCATGGATAGACATTAGTAGAGCTAAACAGTCTTGTAAAAAGATATCGCTACAGAGGGAAGCGCGCGCGAGCCATGCTGCCGGTGCCATCGCGCCGGCAGTGCACGAGGCACAGGGACAAGGCAAGCAGCCAGGAGACGCACAATGCTTCGCTCGCTCATGATCGCAATAACTGCAGCAGCGCTCGTAACGTCCGCCTGGGCGCAGGGACAATTCGGCACCGCTGCCGAAGCGCGGGCCATGCTCGACAAGGCCGTCGCCGCCGTGAAGGCGGACAAGACCAAGGCTCTGGAGCAGATGCAGAAGGGTGAGAATGGCTTCAAGGATCGTGATCTCTACATGTTTTGCGCAAACGTGAGCGATGGCATCCTCACCGCGCATCCCGCGCTCAAGGGCACGAAGATCGAGACCATCAAGGACAAGAACGGCAAGGCGCTTGGCGAGGAGATGATGAAGGTCGCGGCCGAGGGCAAGGTCGCAGAAGTCACCTATGTTTGGCCGCGCCCAGGGGACACAACGCCCGTGCAGAAAGTGAGCTTCGTCACCAGGGTCAACGACCAGGTCTGCGGGGTTGGGTACTACAAATAGTCCAAGGACCGGCGCCATGGTCACGGAGCATGTCGAGACTTTGATCGTCGGCGGCGGCCAAGCCGGTCTCGCCATGAGCCACATGCTGAGCCGGCGTGGCTGCCCGCATCTGGTGCTCGAGCGCGGCAGCATCGCAGAGCGCTGGCGAAGCGAGCGGTGGGATGGCCTGAGATTTCAGTTTCCAAACTGGTCGGTGAGGCTGCCGGATTTCCCGTTCCCGCACGGGGATCCCGACGGTTTCGCGACGAGCAGGGAGATCGTCGCATATCTGGAGGCCTATGCGCAGCTGGTGGACCCGCCGGTCCGCTGCGGCGTCGCCGTCACCGGGCTGCGCAGCAGCGACGGCGGAATTCTCGCGCAGACGTCCTCGGGCCCGATTGTCGCCCGCAATGCCGTGATTGCAACGGGGCCATATCAGCGCCCGATAGTTCCTCGCCTGCTTGCCGACGATTGCGACCTGTTTCAGGTGCATGCCAGCGCCTACAAGGGACCCGGGCAGCTTCCCTCCGGTGCCGTCCTGGTCGTCGGCTCCGGCGCATCCGGCGCCCAGATTGCGGAGGAGCTCTCGCGCGCCGGCCGGAAGGTCTATCTATCCTTAGGGCGCCACAAGCGCATGCCGCGCCGCTATCGCGGCCGCGATCTGATCTGGTGGCTTGCCGAGATGGCGCTCGATCGAACGCCGGTCGAGAAGCGCGGACCCGATGCGACCTTGCCGCTCATCACGGGAGCTTATGGCGGCCACACCATCGACTTTCGTGCTTTTGCCGCGCAGGGCATCACCTTGCTCGGCAGACTGCGCTCGGGTCGCGGGCGCGCCTTGGAGTTCGCCGACGATCTCGACGAGAGCATCGCCTATGGTGATGCTGCCTACCGCGCCTTTCTGGACCTGGTCGACGCCTACGTGGAGCGCGAGAATATGAGCCTGCCCGCTGAGCCGACGGCGCGCGCCAGGTTTCCAGATCCGCCCTGCATCGCGGCCCCCGTGCGACAGCTCGACATCCGCGATGCTGGCTTGCGGTCCATAATCTGGGCTACGGGGTACACCTTCGATTTCGGATGGATCGACCTCCCGGTATTCGACGCGAATGGCGTGCCAACACATGAGCATGGTGTTTCCCCAGTGCCAGGCGTCTACTTCCTGGGCCTTCCCTGGTTGTCCAGGATGAACTCCTCGTTCTTGTCCGGCGTCGGCGAAGACGCCGCCAGGATCGCCGAGCACATCCACCAGCGCTGTATGGCGAGCGCTGCGACGGCGTGACGATTGATCATGCAGCGAAGGCCGGCGCCTGCCCCAACGACCGGAACGTCACTGCGCACTTTGATGCTGACCGCAGCAGCAATGCTGTGCTTTGCCGCCAATTCGTTGCTGTGCCGTTTGGCCCTGGCGCCGGGGCTCGTCGATGCGGCGACGTTCACGAGCCTACGCATTATGTCGGCAGCTGCAATGCTCTGCGTCGTGTTCTGTTTGCAGCGACGGCGCTTTCCAAGTCTCGATCGAGCCAATCCTCTCTCGATCGTATCGCTGTTCGCCTATTTCACATTCTTCTCGTTCGCCTACCTGCGGCTGGACGCAGGTTCCGGCGCTCTCATCCTGATCGGTGCCGTCCAGCTCACAATGTTCAGCGTCGCCTTCTGGGAGGGCGAACGATTCTCGGCCTCGCAATGGACCGGGCTGGCGGTAGCGCTGTTGGGTTTTGTCTATCTTGTCCTGCCTGGCGCCAGGGCCCCCGACCCGCTCGGCGCCATGCTAATGGCCATCTCCGGCGCATCCTGGGGATGCTTCTCGCTGCTTGCCCGTGGTGCTTCTGATCCGGTGGAGACGAACGCCGCGAACCTAGTTGGCTGTCTGCTGCCCGCCGCCGTCGTCAGCCTGCTTGCGGGGTACGATTTCGAGGCGACCGGAACTGGGATGCTCATCGCCATTGGTTCGGGCGGCATCGCGACCGGGCTCGGTTATATCGTGTGGCATCTCGCCTTGCGCGTGCTGCCTGCGACCCACGCTGCGACCGTACAGCTTTCCATGCCCGCCCTCGTGGCGTTGGGCGGCGTCCTCGTGCTCTCCGAGACCATCACGATGCGTGTGGTGATTGCCTCGGCTATGATGCTCGGCGGCATCGGGCTCGTCCTCACGAGAGCTGGCGCTCCACAATGACCGCTTGGGGTCACTTTTCCCCGGTCGCCGACGCTGATGGTCACTCCCGAAGAGTCCCAGCGAGCGGACGTTACCGGCCAGCCGCCAGTGCGTCAGGTCTCCATCCCATTTCCTCCGGGGTTTCCTCCGTTCACGTCCGGGGCCAGCGTGCCAGGAGCTGCCGCGACAATTCAACAACTGCGCCTCTAAGGCTGTTGCGCGGCGTGGAAAATTGACCCCGTAGCGGGGTGATCGGCGTCGAACACTGACCCCTAACCCCGAGGTCTCAACCTGCTGCCTTGCACATGAGTTGCAGGGAGCACGACGGGGATGGTCACAGTGGACGACGATCGGCAAAGTTCGGCGGGCGTACTGGGTTCAGGGAAAGAAGATCAAGGCGATTGCTCGAGAGACGGCGGCTGTCGCGGGGCACGGTGCGGCGGATCGTGCGCAGCGGCGAGACGGTTCTCACCTACGAGCGCAAGGAGCAGCCGCTGCCGAAGCTGGGGCGTTCGTAGAGCAGCTCGACAAACTGCTCGAAGCGAACATGGCCAAGCGCAAGCGCGATCGGCTGACGACGAAGCGGTTGACCGAGCAGCTGCGGGAGGCTGGCTACGCGGGCGGTTACGATGCGGTGCGGCGGTATGCGCAACGCTGGCGCCAGGAGCATGCAGCGGAGAGCGCAGCGGCGTTTGTGCCGCTGATCTTTCGCGCCCGGCGAGGCCTACCAGTTCGATTGGAGCCACGAGATCGTCATCCTGGACGGGGTGACGACGGAGGTGAAGGTCGCGCACATGCGGCTCTGCCACAGCCGCATGTCGTTCCTCCGGGCGTACCTGCGCGAGGCTCAGGAGATGGTGTTCGATGCGCACGACAAGGCGTTCGCGTTCTTCCGCGGCGCGTGCGAGCGCGGCATCTACGACAACATGAAGACGGCGGTTGACGCGATCTTCGTCGGCAAAGAGCGTGCGTTCAACCGGCGCTTCCTGCAGATGATGAGCCACTACCTGGTGGAGCCGACGCCGTGCACGCCGGGAGCGGCGTGGGAGAAAGGGCAGGTCGAGAGCCAGGTGAAGAACCTGCGCCAGGAACTGTTCGTGCCGCGGCCGCGCTACAAGTCGCTCGCAGGACCTCAATGCTTGGCTGATCGATCAGTGCGTGGCTCACGCCAAGAAGCAGTCGCATCCCGAGTTCCCGGACAAGACGATCTTCGAAGTGTTCGAAGCGGAGCGTGCGCAGCTGATCCCATACCGCGGCCCTTTTGATGCCTATCGGTCGACGCCGGCCTCGGTGTCCAAGACCTGCCTGGTGCGGTTCGACAACAACAAGTACTCGGTGATGTCGACGGCGGTTGGCCGGCCGGTCGACGTCTACGCCTATGCCGACCGCATCGTCATCAAGCAGGATGGCACGGTGGTGGGAGAGCACCCGCGCTCATTTGCGCGCAACCACGTCGCGTACGATCCCTGGCATTACCTCGACGTGCTGAGGAAGAAGCCAGGTGCGTTGCGCAACGGCGCACCGTTCATGGAGCTGCCTGGGGCGCTGGGCCGGGTACAACGCAAGCTCAAGGGTGTGAAGGACGGCGGCCGTCAGATGGTCGACATCCTCACCGCGGCACAGTCCGATGGACTGATCGAGGTGGAGGCCGCCTGCGCCGAGGCTCTTGACGCCGGCACGTGCAGCGCCGACGTGATCCTCAACATCCTGGCGCGGCGCAGCGAGCCAGCTCCAGCGTCGACCATTGCCACTCCTGAGCGATTGCAACTGCAGGTTCTGCCCCTGGCCGATTGCGCTCGCTACGATGGGTTGAGACCCCCGCCCGATCTTGCTGCCGCCTGTGCCGGTGCGATGATGGGGGCGGAGCATGGATCGATCTGAGATCCTGCAGATGATGGCCAGCCTGCAGCTCTCCGGCATGCGGGCAGCCTACGACGAGATCGTCACCACCGGCATCAAGCGCAAGCACAGCATCGACCACATCATTGCTTCCCTGCTCAAGGCCGAGATCGCCGAGAAGCATGCGCGCTCGATCCGCTACCAGATGGGGATAGCCAAGTTGCCGCTCGCCAAGGAGCTCGCCGACTTCGTGTTTGCCGACACGCCGATCAACGAGCAGCTGGTACGCGATCTCGCCGGCGGCAACTTCCTGTCCCAGCAGCGCAACGTGGTGGCGGTCGGTGGGACCGGCACCGGCAAGAGCCACATCGCTATCGGCATCACCCGCAGCTGCATCCGGCTGGGACGGAAGGCGCGCTACTTCAATGCCGTGGATCTGGTCAACCAGCTCGAGGCCGAGACCAAGGCCGGCCGTGCCGGCCGCCTCGCCGAGAAGCTGACGCGCGTCGACCTGGTCGTCGTCGACGAGCTGGGCTACCTGCCGTTTGCGCAATCGGGCGGCCAGCTGCTGTTCCATCTGATCAGCCGGCTCTATGAGCGCACCTCCATCATCGTCACGACCAACCTGGCCTTTGGCGAATGGCCGAGCGTCTTCATCGATGCCAAGATGACGACGGCGTTGCTGGATCGCCTCACGCATCACTGCGACATCATCGAGACCGGCAACGAGAGCTGGCGCTTCAAGAACCGCGGTTGATCGGCCGCGACTTGCCTCCAGCATGCCGCCGTGCTCGCCGCCATCAAGGTGCGGCCTGGAAGCGTCGCAGACACCTCACCCTTGCAGCGACGGCCAACCTTGCCGGCGTCTGCGCGCGACAGCTGATCACGATCGCAAGGTCGGGACGAAGGAACGGCCCCAGGTCGAACCAAGGAACTGACCTGTGCATCGGCATCGATGAGTGACCCCACCACTGCGCGCTCAGCACCTATCCGAGTGCTGCTCTCCACAGACGACGCGCTCGACGGATAACACCGCAATTACAAGCGCTAGCCGCTGGCAACCTCACGCGAGGGAGGGGTCAAAATTGGACGCCGATCGGGGGCGCATTGCCTCATCGAGAATGTTACCGAACGAATAGCCGCCATGACTGGGGTGGCGCTGGCGAATTCGGATCGCTGGCGTCCATGGCGGGGAACATCAGCATGGGCGCGCGGCGCGAGGTGGTGTCGGCGGTGGCGGAGCGCTACCGATCGGCGGGACGGCGTGAGAAGGGTCGGATTCTCGACGAGCTGACGGCGGTGACGGGCTGGCATCGCAAGCATGCGGTGCGGGCGCTGCGAGCCAAGCCGCCGACGCAGGCGGCGGAGACCGTGCCGCGCAAGCGACGCTACAACGCCGCGATCCGGGACGCGGTGACGGCGCTGTGGGAGGCGTCCGATCGGGTGTGCGGCAAGCGGCTCGAGGTGATGATCCCTGCGCTGCTGCCGGCGCTGGAGCGGCACGGCCGGCTGACGCTGTCGCGCAGTGAGCGCGCGCTGGTGCTGTCGGCGAGTGCTGCGACCATTGACCGGATGCTGGTCGATGTAAAGGTTGCGGCGGCGGGCGGCCGGCGACGTCGTGTCGGCTTCTACTCGGCGATCCGCCGCGAGGTGCCGATCCGCACATTCAACGACTGGAACAATCCGCCGCCCGGCTTCTGCGAGATCGACATGGTCGCACACGGTGGTACGAGCGTGGCGGGCTCGTTCATCCAGACGCTGACCCTGACGGACATTGCGACCGGCTGGACCGAATGTCTGCCGCTGGTGGCGCGCGATGCCAGCCTGGTTGTCGAAGCGATGATACGGGCGCAGAGCCTGTTCCCGTGGCTCATGTGCGGTGCCGACTTCGACAACGACAGCGCCTTCATGAATGATGTCGTGGTGCCTTGGTGCCGTGCGCAGAAGATCGAGGTGACGCGCTCGCGCGCCTACAAGAAGAACGACCAGGCGTTCGTGGAGCAGAAGAATGGCGCCGTGGTGCGGCGTCTGGTGGGCTACGGCCGCTTCGATGGCATCGAGACGGCCAAGGTGATGGCCAGGCTCTACGCGGCAGCACGTCTCTACGTGAACTTCTTCCAGCCGTCGTTCAAGCTCATGGAGAAGCGGCGCGAGGGCGCAAAGGTGATCAAGCGCTATCATGCTCCGGCGGCGCCCTATGAGCGGGCGCTGACCAATCCCCAGCTGTCGAATGCCATCAAGCGGCGGCTGCGCGAGACCTATCGCAGTCTCGACCCGGTGGTGCTACTCGCCGAAATCCGTCGCTGCCAGGACGAGCTCGGCGAGCGCATCGCCAGGCGGGGGCTTGCTGCGGCGGCGGATGCCGGCCCGGCAGACCCGCTCGCCTTCGCACGCGCGCTCGCAACCAATGCAAGCACTGGCGAGGTTCGCGCCACGCACCGGCGTGTGAAACGCAAGTACAAGACGCGCATGCGCATGCCCTCGAAGCTGGACCCGCATCTGGTCACTATCGAGGACTGGCTTGCGACCGAGCCCCAGATCACCGCGCTTGCGATCGTGCGCCGGCTGGCTGCAATCGATCCGGATACCTTCGGCGAAAAGCAGCATTCGATCGTGCAACGACTGCTCAAGGCACTCAGGCGCAAGGCGGCGCAGAGAGTGATCGCCGAGACCGCAGCTGAAGGGGGCGAGGCAAAAATGCCCAAAGCGGGTGTCGGCGGCCCTGCGGTCGGGCTA
>CAVTVO010000014.1:0-7260 GCA_963738065.1 uncultured Alphaproteobacteria bacterium | reverse complement strand
GCAACGCTGGCGCCAGGAGCATTCGGCGGAGAGCGCGGCGGCGTTTGTGCCGCTGATCTTTCTCTCCCGGCGGGTCCTATCAGTTCGATTGGAGCCACGAGATCGTCATCCTGGACGGGGTGACGACGGAGGTGAAGGTCGCCACATGCGGCTCAGCCACAGCCGCATGTCGTTCCTGCGGGCGTACCTGCGCGAGGCTCAGGAGATGGTGTTCGACGCGCACGACAAGGCGTTCGCGTTCTACCGTGGCGCCTGCGAGCGCGGCATCTACGACAATATGAGAACGGCGATCGACGCGGTCTTTGTCGGTAAGGAGCGTGCGTTCAACCGGCGGTTCCTGCAGATGATGAGCCACTACCTGGTGGAGCCGACACCGTGCACGCCGGGAGCGGCGCTGGGAGAAAGGGCAGGTCGAGAGCCAGGTGAAGAACCTTCGCCAGGAGCTGTTCGTGCCGCGGCCGCGCTTCAAGTCGCTGCAGGATCTCAACGCGTGGCTGATCGATCAGTGTGTGGCTCACGCCAAGGTGCAGGCACACCCCGAAAACACGGACAGGACGATCTTCGAGGTGTTCGAAGCGGAGCGTGCGCAGCTGATCCCATATCGCGGCCCTTTTGATGCCTTCCGTTCGACGCCGGCGTCGGTCTCCAAGACTTGCCTGGTGCGGTTCGACAACAACAAGTACTCGGTGATGTCGACGGCGGTTGGCCGAACGGTCGACATCTACGCCTATGCCGATCGCATCGTCATCAAGCTGGACGGCACGGTCGTGGGAGAGCACCCGCGCTCGTTTGCGCGCAACCACGTCGCTACGATCCCTGGCACTACCTCGACGTTCTGAGGAAGAAGCCCGGTGCGTTGCGCAACGGCGCACCGTTCATGGAGCTGCCAGGGGCGCTGGGCCGAGTGCAACGCAAGCTCAAGAGCATGAAGGACGGCGGCCGCCAGATGGTCGACATCCTCACTGCAGTGCAGTCCGATGGGCTGATTGCGGTTGAGGCCGCCTGCGCCGAAGCACTCGACGACGGCACTGCAGCGCCGACGTGATCCTCAACATCCTGGCGCGGCGCAGCGAGCCAGCTCCGGCGTCGACCATTGCCACACCTGAGCGATTGCAACTGCAGGTTCTGCCCCTGGCCGATTGCGCTCGCTACGATGGGTTGAGACCCCCGCCCGATCTTGGTGCCGCCTGTGCCGGTGCGTGATGGGGGCGGAGCATGGATCGCTCTGAGATCCTGCAGATGATGGCCAGCCTGCAGCTCTCCGGCATGCGGGCAGCCTACGACGAGATCGTCACCACCGGCATCAAGCGCAAGCACAGCATCGACCACATCATTGCCGCCCTGCTCAAGGCCGAGATCGCCGAGAAGCATGCGCGCTGATCCGCTACCAGATGGGGATAGCCAAGTTGCCGCTCGCCAAGGAGCTCGCCGACTTCGTGTTTGACGACACGCCGATCAACGAGCAGCTGGTGCGCGATCTGCCGGCGGCAACTTCCTGTCCCAGCAGCGCAACGTGGTGGCGGTCGGTGGGACCGGCACCGGCAAGAGCCACATCGCCATCGGCATCACCCGCAGCTGCATCCGGCTGGGGCGGAAGGCGCGCTACTTCAATGCCGTGGATCTGGTCAACCAGCTCGAGGCCGAGACCAAGGCCGGCCGCGCCGGCCGCCTCGCCGAGAAGCTGACGCGCGTCGACCTCATCGTCGTCGACGAGCTCGGCTACCTGCCGTTTGCGCAATCGGGCGGCCAGCTGCTGTTCCATCTGATCAGCCGGCTCTATGAGCGCACCTCCATCATCGTCACGACCAACCTGGCCTTTGGCGAATGGCCGAGCGTCTTCATCGATGCCAAGATGACGACGGCGCTGCTGGACCGGCTCACGCATCATTGCGACATCATCGAGACCGGCAACGAGAGCTGGCGCTTCAAGAACCGCGGCTGAGTGCCCCGACCGCCGTCAGCATGCCGCCGTGCTCGCCGCCATCAAGGTGCGGCCTGGAAGCGTCGAAGACACCTCACCCTTGCAGCGACGGCCGACCTTGCCGGCGTCTGCGCGCGACGGCTGATCACGATCGCAAGGTCGGGACGAAGGAACGGCTCCAGCTCGAACCAAGGAACTGACCTGTGCATCGGCATCGGTGAGTGACCCCACCACTGCGCGCTCAGCACCCGTCCGAGTCTGCCCTCCCCAGACTGACCGCGCGCGACGGATAACCCCGCAAATACAGGCCTCAGCCGCTGACAACCTCACGCGATGAGAGGGGTCAAAATTGGACGCCGATGGGGGCGCATTGCCTCATCGAGAATGTTACCGAAGAATAGCCGCCATGACTGGGGCGGCGCTGGCGAATCGGATCGCTGGCGTCCATGGCGGGAAACATCAGCATGGGCGCGCGGCGCGAGGTGGTGTCGGCGGTGGCGGAGCGCTACCGATCGGCGGGGCGGCGTGAGAAGGGTCGGATTCTCGACGAGCTGTACGGCGGTGACGGGCTGGCATCGCAAGCATGCGGTGCGGGCGCTGGAGCCAAGCCGCCGACGCCGGCGGCCGGAGCCGTGCCGCGCAAGCGACGCTACAACGCCGCGATCCGGGACGCGGTGACGGCGCTGTGGGAGGCGTCCGATCGGGTGTGCGGCAAGCGGCTCAAGGTGATGATCCCTGCGCTGCTGCCGGCGCTGGAGCGGCACGGCCGGCTGACGCTGTCGCGCAGTGAGCGCGCGCTGGTGCTGTCGGCGAGTGCTGCGACCATCGACCGGATGCTGGTCGACGTAAAGGTCGCGGCGGCGGGCGGCCGGCGCCGTCGTGTCGGCTTCTACTCGGCCATTCGGCGCGAAGTCCCGATCCGCACGTTCAACGACTGGAACGATCCGCCGCCGGGCTTCTGCGAGATCGACATGGTCGCACACGGTGGTACGAGCGTCGCGGGCTCGTTCATCCAGACGCTGACGATGATGGACATTGCGACCGGCTGGACCGAATGCCTGCCGCTTGGTGGCGCGCGAGGGCAGCCTGGTCGTCGAGGCGATGAAACGGGCGCAGAGCCTGTTCCCGTGGATCATTCTGCGGCGCCGACTTCGACAATGACAGCGCGTTCATGAACGATATCGTCGTCCCTTGGTGCCGCGCGCAGAAGATCGAAGTGACGCGGTCGCGCGCCTACAAGAAGAACGATCAGGCGTTCGTCGAGCAGAAGAACGGCGCCGTGGTGCGGCGGCTGATGGGCTACGGCCGCTTCGACGGCATCGAGACGGCGCAGGTGATGGCGCGGCTTTACGCGGCGGCACGGCTGCACGTGAACTTCTTCCAGCCGTCGTTCAAACTGAAGGAGAAGCGACGCGAGGGCGCGAAGGTGATCAAGCGCTATCACGCTCCGGCGACGCCGTATGAGCGGGCGCTGGCCACATCCCAAGCTGCCGAATGCCATCAAGCGACGGCTGCGCGAGACAGTATCGCACGCTCGATCCGGTGGTGCTGCTCGCCGAAATCCGCGCTGCCAAGAAGAACTCGGTCGAGCGCATCGACCGGCGGGGGCTTGCTGCGGCGGCAAATGCCGTTGCCCGATCCAACCCGCTCGCCTTCGCGCGGGCGCTCGGCATTCAATGCAAGCCTGGCGAGTCCGCGCGGCACGCACCGACGTGCAAAGCGCAAGTACAAGACGCGCATCCGCATGCCCTCGAAGCTCGATCCGCATCTGGCCACTATCGAGGACTGGCTCGCGGCCGAGCCGCAGCTCACCGCCCTTGCGATCGTGCGCCGGCTGGCTGCACAGTCGATCCGGATACACTTCGGGACAAAGCAGCATTCGATCGTGCAACGGCTGCTGAAGGCGCTCCGGCAGCAAGGCGGCGAGAGCGCTCATCGCCGCGACCGCAGCCGGCGCGGCCGAGGCAGAAATGCCCGACGCGGGTGTTGGCAGCACTGCGGTCGGGCTGCGCCCTCCGTCGAGTAGGCGCGATGGATTTCTCCACCGCGCCTCTCACAGAACCGGACATGCGGGCCCGCATCCGGCTCTTTGGGTCGATCGATCACAGGGCCAGCGAGAGCTGGTCCGATGCCTGCGAGGTGTTGAGCTCTTCCCAGCGCGTCTTGAGCGAGACCAGCCGCCCTGTGAACCAGGATGGCGGGTAGGCTCGCGTCAAGGCCGGCCGGTTGGAGCGGTTCCAAGCCCCTCGTCCGCAGTACGCAGCGCTGGCGGCGGCCGATCGGCTCACCCCGAGCGCCAGCAGATGCCGCAGAAGAAAGCGCGGACGCTTCTTCTGGCGCACGATGATCGCCCTGATCCGGCGGCGGATGTGAGCGTCGAGAACGCCCAAACCCTTGACGGCGTCCGGCGAACACAGCCGGTAATGCGCCATCCATCCGGTCAGGTAGCGGCTCAAGCCGTCCATGCAGGTGGTGATGGATCGCCCCCAGTTCGGGGGCGTCATCTCCCTGATGGTCGCCGCCAGCCGTCGTTCCGTCTTCGCCGACAGCAGGACGCCGATCTGGCCGTCCTGCCGCAGCAGAAAGCGGAACCCCAGGAAGTGCACCTTGCTCGGATGGCGCACGGCGCTCTTCTCCGCGTTGACCTGGAGCCGCATGCGGCTTGCCAGGAACTTGGCGATAGAGGCCATGACGCGCGCACCGGCACGCGCGCTGCCAACGAACACGTTACAGTCGTCGGCATAGCGCACGAACCGATGGCCCCGCCGCGCCAACTCCTGGTCCAGCTCGTCGAGGACGATATTGGACAGGAGCGGCGACAGCGGCCCGCCTTGCGGGGTTCCTTCCCGGACGATGATCCTCGTGCCGTCCGGCATCACGACCGCCGCCTTCAGCATCAGGCGCACCAGCGTCGATCACCCGACGATCCGCCACCCTCTGACCAATGCGGTCGAGGAGGCGCTGATGATGGACTCGATCGAAGAACTGGGCGAGATCGAGATCCACAATCGTCCGGTAACCGGCTTCGAGATGCTCCTTTGCCTCGGCGATGGCCGTGTGCGCACCGCGCTTCGGCCGGAACCCGTGGCTGCTGGTGTGGAAGGTCGGCTCGAACACCGGCTCCAGAACCTGGAGCACGGCTTGTTGCACGATCCTGTCGATCACATTGGGGATGCCCAGACCCCGCTGCCCGCCTCCGGGCTTCGGAATGAACACCCGACGGACGTCGCCGGGCCGGTAGCGTCCCTCCAGCAGCGCACGGCGCAGACGAGGGAGAAGCTTCGGCGCGTCGGCCTCCGCCTCCTCGACCGTCTGTCCGTCGATGCCCGGTGCGCCCTTGTTGCGCACCACGTTGAGCAGCGCCAGAGCGAGGTTCGCCTCCGACGCCACCTCTTCCAGCAGCCGACTGGTATCGGCCGCCCAGGCGACGGTTCGTGCCGATCGCTTGCGCTTCGCTCTTTGCAGCAGGAACGCGCGCCGCTCGGATGCGTCCGGCGGCCCTCGCTCCGCCCCCGCCTTCTCCAGGAAGTCAGGGCTGTCGGCGAGCACGAAGCTCAATTGACGGTGACCCGTCCTTCTCAACCCATCTCTCCCTTTGCTCCGCGGGCATTACCCCGCTTCATCGCTCATACGAAGAGATCCGACTTCTGGGCGGGCATCGGCCGGTCGTCGTTGCCTCCTTCCGGCCTACCGTCATGCTGGAAGCGTGCTTCCATCATGTCGCGGACCCGTCCAGACCTCCCCGGGTAAGAACACTGGATGTCCCGCCGCCGCCGCTCCCATTACCGCCCCAGCCTCGGTTGGACTTTGGGCGTCGCGTATGGAGGCACGCTCACCCGGCTGGAATGGCCTGTCCAGAAGTTCACTCGCGTTCGGTGCTGCGGTTCGCCTCGGGCTTCTTCCCCACACGGCCTCGCGGCGCCAGCATCGTGCGTCTCACGACGGACCATGCTGCGTGCAGTTGCCTCCGGCTCACGGTTGCTACCAACTCGCCCCGTAAAGGACTTGCACCTCCAATCCAGTGCCCATGCCGGGCACACCTCCGTCATGCCACGCTCCCGCAGCCGTCGAGAGCTGGGTTAAACTAACAATCGAGTTGGACCACTCGACGGGGGCCGATCACTCACGGTTGTTGACGTCCTGGGACTGCTGCCTGGTCTGACTGAACGCGCGCTCAAAGAAGAACTACGTCGTTATGGATGCGCGAGCGAGATCCGTGGCAAGCTCTACATATCTCTCGAGCAGTTCGACCGCTTTCTGAAAGTGACCGATTATGCCCCTCCACATCGTCTGGCGCCACGGCGTCGCCTACCTGCACGGGACAGTTGAAGGTCAACGCATACGAAGAAGCGCTAGCACCCGCGACCCAGAAATCGCGAAGCGTGTCCGGGTCGAAACCGAAGCGCGCCTTATGCGGGTCGCGCTCTATGGGCTCGAGGCCGAAGCAACGTTCGCCGACGCTTGTATCCTCTACTTGTAAGCCGGCAAGTTAAAACGGTACGTCGCCGCTCTGCTCAAAAAACTCGGCAGACGACGGCTCGGAACTATCAAACCCGGAGACTTGAAGGCGGTCGCCGTGGAGCTTTATCCGCGCGCTTCAAACGCAACGCGCAATCGCAGCGTCCTGAAACCCGCTCGCGCTAACATCAACTTTGCCAATCAGGCGGGACTGTGTGCTCCTTTGCGCGTGAAGGGATACTACGAGCCCAGGATTGAGCGGCCGGCCGGCGATCGCGCGTGGATCGATGCATTCATGGCGCATGCGGTCGATCAACGCGTCCGCGTGCTCTCGCTATTCATGTATGTCACCGCGGCGCGCATTGGCGAGTGCATGCGTCTGGAACCTGAGCATTTGGATCTGGACAACAAGCGAGTGTGTGGACCGCCTGGCAAGAACGGTGATCCATGTGTCTACTACTTGACCGATGAGCTGGTGCGCGAGTTGCGGACCCTGCAGCCGCGTCGCATCCACTACGGTCAGGGTCCGGCGCGGCTGTTCGGTTGGTCGGATACGCAGGGCGCAATGCGGGCATGGCGAACGACCTGCGAGCGCGCGGGCTTGCGATATCTCACACCGCACGAAACTGGCCGTCATGGTTTCGGAACCGAGATGGTCGTCCGGCAACCAGTTGATGTCGCAACTGCCGCGCGTTTGGGGCGTTGGCGCGATCCGACGGTGCTCCTGAGACGATACGCTCACGTGACGTATCTTCAGGAAACAGCAGAAACGGTGTTTGGTGCGAGTAGAACAAAATGTGGCGACACAAAATTGGCACAGGCGAATTTGCGTTAGGCAAAAAAATCATCTGAATCAAATGGATAGAGCCGCGCAGAACGCC
>CAVTVO010000013.1:0-26605 GCA_963738065.1 uncultured Alphaproteobacteria bacterium | reverse complement strand
GTCATGCCGAGGCGCTTCTGGATTGCGGCGACGTGGGGGCGCAGGAACGGATTGGTCTCGAGCGCGATGGCGAATTGGTCGGCAGCGTCGCCTTGGCCGGCGGCGCGCAGCTGGTCGACCTCCTTGGCGCGCTTCTGCAGCGCTTCATTCTCGGGCTCGATGGTGAGCGCAAATGGCGTTGGCCTGGGTGTACTCGTGGCCGCAGTAGACGGCGGTCTCCTTCGGCAGCGCCATCAGTTTCTTGCAGGATTGCCACATCATCTGCGCGTTGCCCTCGATGACGCGGCCGCAACCGATGGCGAACAGCGTGTCGCCGACGAAGGCCGCGCCGGCCGGGGGATCCAGTAGGTGATGTGGCCGGCGGTGTGGCCGGGCGTGTCGAGCACCCGCACCTCGTGCGCGCCGAACTTGAAGGTGTCGCCCTCGCCCACCGGCTTGTCGATGCCCGGCACCTTGGCGGCCTCGCCGCGCGGGCCGACGATCGTGCACTTGGTCTGGCCTTGAGCGCCAGGTTGCCGGCCGTGTGGTCGCCGTGGTGGTGGGTGGTGAGGATGTGGGTCAACCGCCAGCCCTTCTCCTTCAGCGCTGCCGCGACCGCCTTGGCATCGGGAGCATCGATTGAGGCCGTCACGCCCGTTCGGCATCGCGGATCAGCACGCCATAGTTGTCGGAGAGGCACGGAAACTGATGGATCTCGAGCTTTGCCATGGGGATATGTCCGTGCTTTTGTTTGCATTTTGGATGACGGGTTAGCCTAGCAGGCGACTTGAATCGAATTCAACCATCTGGGCCGTGGACCGTGCAGGTGCGCGGCCGCACGGCGGAAGAAGCCAGCGCCGCTCATGCACCCGGACGTCGTCGACCTTCGCGACTTCTACAACCGCCCGTTGGGCGGGGTCGTGCGCCGCCTGCTCACGAGCCGCATCCGCGCTCGCTGGCGCAGCGTGCACGGAGCCCAGCTGATGGGGCTTGGTTTCGCGGTGCCCTATATCGGCATGTTTCGCGGCGAGGCGGCGCGGCTCGGCGCGCTGATGCCGGCCAACCAGGGAGCGCTCGCCTGGCCCACCGCCGGCAGCAAGGGCCACACCGTCATGGTGGAGGGGTCCATGCTGCCGCTTGCCGATGCTTCGGTCGACCGGCTGCTGGCGGTGCATTGCCTGGAGACGTCCGAAAGCGTGCGGGCGCTGCTGCGCGAAATCTGGCGCGTGCTGACGCCGGAGGGGCGCCTGCTCCTGATCGTGCCGAACCGGCGCGGCATCTGGGCCAGGCTCGACACCACGCCGTTCGGCCACGGCCGCCCCTACAGCCGCGGCCAGCTCGAGCGATTGCTGACGGATGCGCTGTTTACGCCCCTCGAATGGGGAACGCGCTCTACATGCCGCCCATCGACCGGCAGTGGCTGGTGCGCTGGTCGACCGCCTTTGAGCGGTTGGGCGCGCGGCTGTGGGCAGGGTTTGCCGGCGTCATCATCGTGGAGGCAAGGAAGGAGCTGATGGGCGCCATCCCGAAGACCTCGCCGGCGCGGCGGGTCGAGCGTCTGGCCGAGGCGCAGGGCTCGCTGAAGCGTAGCGGGCAAGTGATCGCGTCGCCTCAAACCTTGGGCGAGAGCGGCTCGCCGAAGCCGAACAGACCATGCGGGCGAAACAACATGAGAATGACCAACAGCACGTAGATCGCAAGCTCGCGGAACTCGATCGGAAACAGCGCCGACCAGATCGCCTCGGCACTGCCGATCAGAATTCCACCCAGGAGAGCGCCGGGCACCGAGCCGATGCCACCGACAATGGCCGCAATCAGGGATTTGAGCCCGATGACGATGCCGCCGGCATAGCCGAAGGTGCCGTAGTAGATGGTGACGAAATAGCCGGCGAGGCCGGCGAGGCCGGAAGCGATGGCGAACGTCTCGACCAGCAGCCGATGGCGGTCGACACCGAATAGCTCCGCCGCCAGCGGATCGTCGGCGCACGCGCGCCAAGCGCGGCCGAAACGGCTGACCTTGATGAGCAGCACAAGTGCCAGCGCGGCCACGAGGCAGAGCGCGCCGACAACCAGCGCAATCGGCGTCAGCGTCACCAGGAAGTCGCCGGCGCGGGCGACCGCGTAGGGGGTATTGAGACGGGCTGCACCGAAAGCAGCCTGACCCTTGCGCCAGCCGCAAGTACTCCTGCAGCACGAGAGCCAGCGCGAGCGTGCCGATCAGCATTTGCTGGCCCGTGCGGCGCATCAGCGGCGCAAAGACGAAGCGTCCAGCTGCACGCCGTGCATCACGGCGGTAGCGAGAGTGAGCATCAGCGCGAACGCCAGCGCCGGTGCGAACCCCGGCTCCGGCCCGGCCAGCGCAAGTGCGAGGAAGGCGGCATAGCCGCCCACGGCCGCCAGCTCGCCGAAGGCGAAGTTGATGCGGCCGACCAGTCCGTAGAGCAGCGAGTAGGCGGTGGCGAGCAGCGCGTAGATTGCGGTCCGCGGCAACGCCGAGATGACATGCTGGAGCGTCTCCGCGACGCCGCGCGGCACCTCCGGCACGTTCTCGGCATTGCGCACAGGCTCCGGGTCGACCGCTACCCCTTCCTCTCGAGCCAGAAGCGCTTCAAGATCTGCAGACGCAAATCGCCGATCCGGCCACCCTCCGTCGTCACCCCGGCGAGCCCGCGGCGCTCAGCCGACGCATAGCCTGCTGCGGCGTAGTGGCACTCGAGAAAACGATCGCCCGGCGGTTCGCTCGGCGCGCGGGCGCGATACTCGATGCGAACACCATCGTTGGAGCGCAACGGCAGGATGCGAGCAATGTCGATCGCCGCGTCGGAGACGTTGAGCGCCGGGAGGATGGCCCGACAGATGCGCGCCTGCCCGGAGTCGACGACAGAGGCACGGCCGCGACCGCGAGGCAAGGATGGCTCCGGCAGCGGCTCCCGGCACGGCGCGCATGATCGAGCCCCGCTCAGCGATGGCACACGGCGACGGTGCGCTCGGCTCAGTCGGCCTGCTGCCGCGTCAGCATGAAGACGGCCTTCTCGCCCATCAGGTTGTGCACCGTGAGCGGCAGCCAGGTGCCGAGCTTCTGCCCCCAGACGTTGAAGGCGACCTGTCGTTCGACGCGCGCATTTGCCACCCGGCACAGATCGGCAAAGTCCTTGATGGTGCACAGGTGCGCGTTGGGGCTCACGTACCAGGCGTCGGGCAGGTTCTCGGTCACGGGCATGCGGCCCGTGAAAACGAGCCGCGCCCGCACCTGCCAGTGGCCGAAGTTGGGGAACGAGACGATGGCGCTGCGGCCGATGCGCAGCAGCTGCTCGAGCACCGTCTTGGGGTGGCGGGTGGCCTGGATCGTCAGGCTCAGGATGGCGTAGTCGAAGGCGCCGTCGGGATAGTCGGCAAGGTCGCGGTCGGCGTCGCCCTGGATCACCGACAGGCCGCGCGCCACGCAGGCATTGACCCGCTCGCGCGCAACCTCGATGCCGCGCCCGTCGACGTTCTTGGTGTCGGCGAGGAGCTGGAGCAGCGCCCCGTCGCCACAACCGACGTCGAGCACGCGCGAGCCCGCCTTCACCATTTCGGCGATCAGCAGGTGGTCGACGCGGTGGGGACCCAATGCGGTTGGGAGCGAGCATCAGCGCGCCTCCGGCATGGGCTTCAGGCCGCGTTTCTCGGCCGCCGCATTGATGAAGCCGCCGATGGTGGCGCACAGCTCCGGCTCGTCGAGCAGGAAAGCGTCGTGGCCCTTGTCGGACTCGATCTCGACAAAGCTGACGTTGGCCGCTACCGCGTTGAGAGCATGCACGATCTCACGGCTCTCGCGCGTGGGTAGAGCCAGTCGCTGGTGAAGGAGACGACGCAGAAGCGCGTCCTGGTGCCCTTGAACGCGTTGGCCAGCACGTCACCATGCTCGGCGGCAAGGTCGAAGTAGTCGATCGCGCGGGTGATGTAGAGATAGCTGTTGGGGTCGAAACGGTCGACGAAGGTCGAGCCTTGGTGGCGCAAATAGCTCTCGACCTGAAAGTCGGCGTTGAAGGAGAAGCTCTTGGTAGCGAGGTCCTGCAGGGAGCGCCCGAACTTGCGTTGCAGCGCCTCCTCCGACAGGTAGGTGATGTGGGCAGCCATGCGCGCCACGGCGAGCCCGTTGCGCGGCACGACTCCGAGCTCGAGATAGCGCCCCTGCGCCCAGTTGGGGTCGGCCATCACGGCCTGCCGGCCGACCTCGTGGAAGGCGATATTCTGAGAGGAATGCCAGGCGGCGGTGGCGATCGGCACGGCGGCAAACACACGGTCGCCATGGCGCGCCGCCCATTCCAGCGCCTGCATGCCGCCCATGGAGCCACCAATCACGCAAAACAGCTTGTCGATCCCGAGGTGGTCGATCAACGGCACTTGCGCATCGACCATGTCGCCGATGGTGATGACGGGAAAGTCGAGGCCCCACGGCCTGCCGGTCTCGGCATTGATGCTGGCGGGGCCCGTCGAGCCCATACAGCCGCCGAGCACGTTGGGGCAGATGATGAAGAACCGATCGGTGTCGATGGGCTTGCCTGGCCCCACCATGGCTTCCCACCAGCCGGGCTTGCCCGTCACGGGGTGGGGGCTTGCAACATACTGGTCCATGGTCAGCGCATGCGCGATCAGTATGGCGTTCGACTTTTCCGCGTTGAGCTGACCATAGGTCTTGTAGGCGATGCGATAGGGGGAGAGCACCTTGTCGCAATCGAGCCGCAGGGGCCGGTCCAAGCCGACGTCGAACGTGTCGCTGCTGGGGGCCTGCGCCTCCAGCACGCGCGCGTCGGTGGGCTTGAGGAAGTCGCGCTGGCTCGTCGTGTTCATGACGGCCGTTTAGCTAGGCTCTCGGCGTGGAATGTCAATGGTTTCTTTGCGGCCTTTTTCGGCCGCTGTCCTTCATGTGTCCGTCGCGTCGGGGGCCCGTGATCCCGCGCTCAGGAGCTTGCTGGCTTGTGCAGCGCACGCGGCGAAGCCTTGAAGGTCGCCAAGTTCCGCGCCCGCGGCGACGTGGGTGACGATGACGGTGCCGCCGCACGCGCGTACGGCGCACTCGATCATGAGGTTCTCGGCCAGCCCGAAGTTCTCGATCGAGGTGCCCGCGGAATAGCTCTCGATCGCCTCGCGCGCGCTTTCTCGATAGTAGAGCGTCGCGCGCTCCCGATAGGCGGCGACGACATTGGTGTAGCCCAGCACCAGCCGCCCCAGGCTTGCCATATAGCCGACCTCATAGGCCGTGCCGACGTCCATGCTGACCCCCCGGAACGGCGTGAGGTTGGCGATCACGCCCGCGCAGGAGTGCATGCGCTCGAGGTTGCCGGTGTAGATGCGGCGTGCCACCTCGGCCGGCGGCAGGGTTTGCAGGTCTGCCACGTCTGCATCGCTCGGAAACACGCCCACGAGCCCTCGATCCCGGCAGATGGCTTTCTTCTCTTCGGCAATCTCCCTGGCGTCCGCCAGGAACACTTCGGGGCCCGCCAGGTAAATTCTGTTGTTCATGGGGATCGTTCCGAGCGTGGCCTGTTGCGCCTCTCGCGAGCCGGCGCTTCACCATCGATGCTAGAAGCGGCCGAGGCGGCCGGCAAATCGAGCGATGCCATCGCCCATGCAATCGGTTGATTTTCTTGCCATTGCGTCCAATGTAGGGGCAAAGGAGCACCGCAACATGCTCGACACGTCCACTCCCAAGGGCCGCGTCCTTGCCGCCGCCCTCCAATGCGCCGCGCAAAAGAGCTGGGCCGACGTCAGCCTGCTCGACGTCGCCGAGGCGGCGGGCGTTTCGCTCGCCGACCTGAGGGGCCTGTTCGCCGGCAAGACCGAGATCCTGGCAGCCTTGCTCCGCGCCATCGACGACGAGGTGCTGAAGCGCGCACCTGCGCGCACCGAAGGCCAGGAGACGCGCGACCGCCTGTTCGACATCATCATGACCCGCTTCGACGTGCTGGCGCCCCACAAGGCCGCCCTCAAATCAATTCACGCCTCCGGGGCGGCGGATTTCGCGCTGGCCGGTCCCTTCCTCTCCTCGCAGCACTGGATGCTGCAGGGTGCGGGCATCGGCACCGACGGGGCGATGGGCGCGCTGCGCGTCGGCGGTCTCGGTCTCGCCTACGCCTCCGTGTTCAGGGTGTGGCTCGAGGACGATGACCCCGGCCTTGCCCGGACCATGGCGGCGCTCGACCGCCGGCTGCGGCGCGGCGAGCGGGCACTCGGCAACATCGAGCAGCTCTCCACCGCGGCCTCCCGCTTCGGCGAAGCCCTGCGCGAGGCGGCCCGGGCGGCGCGGCGCGGGCGGCCAAAGGCTGATGCGGGCCCCAGCGCGGACCCCGGCACGGTATGAGCCGCCGGGCCTCCGTCGGTTGCGGGTGGGGATGAGTTGGAGCAGAAACAAGCCTCGAGAGGCATCGCCCTATGAGCGCCCGCGTCAGCGCCCTCTCTGCCGTCGACGTCATCCGTCTGCTCGACCTTGCCCCGCATCCCGAGGGCGGCCACTACCGCGAGACCTTCCGCGATGCGGCCGCGAAGGGCTCTGCCGCCAACCCTGCGCGCGCTGCCTCCACCGCCATCTATTTCCTGCTCGCCGCCGGCGAGGTGTCGCGCTGGCACCGGGTCGATGCCGCCGAGGTGTGGCATTGGTATGCTGGGGCGCCTCTCGACATGACCTTGGCCGACGCCGGCGGCCGGCGCAGCGTGCGGCTAGGCTCCGACCTCGCCGCCGGCGAGCGACCGCAGGCGGCGGTACCGGCGGGCGCCTGGCAGCAGGCCTTTAGCCTGGGGGCGTGGACGCTGGTGGGCTGCACAGTGGCGCCGGGCTTCGAGTTCGCGGGCTTCGAGATGCCACCCCCGGGATTCGAGCCGGCCTGAGGGTGCCACGACCACATCACACCCTGGCTTACTCCTCTACCTAAGTCGCTGGTCCGCCGGAGTTTATGTTGATGAGCGCACCGCGCCCCTTGCGCAGGCTTGCGGGGCCGGCGCGACTCATAAAGAACTGCCGGTCAAGAAATGCGACAAATGGGGGCCGTCGAAAAATGCGCAGGGAAGCAGGCGGGCCGTGCTTGAGCGCGGTTTTCGTGGATTACGACAACATCTATTTGTCGCTGAAGCGCAAGAGCGAGGAGGCGGCCAAGCGTTTCGCCAAGGATGCGAGCGTGTGGCTGCGCGCGATCGAGACCGGCCGTCTCATCACCGCCACCAATGCCCCCTTCGGCGATGCCGGCCGCCGCATCGTCATGAACCGCTGCTATGGCAACCCCGTGCCGCGGCGCAACGCGCACGACAACTCCACCGACATGAACTCCTTCCCGTTCGTGCGTCACCACTTCCTGCGCGCCGGCTTCGAGGTGGTCGACTGCCCCCCGCTCACCGCCCAGCTCAAGAACTCCTCCGACATCCGCATGGTCATGGATGTGCGCGACTACCTCACCCATGACACCTATTTCGACGAGTTCATCATCCTGTCGGGGGATGCCGACTTCACCCCCGTGCTGCATCGCCTGCGCGCGCACGCCCGCCGCACCGTGATCTTCGCCAACGACTTCACGGCGGCTCCCTATACCGCCATCAGCGACGGCGAGGTGCGCGAAGCCGATCTCATCGCTCTCATCCTCAATGGCGAGCTGCCGCAGGAAGCGGCGAGCGAGGCCGCGCCCGCAGCACCCTCGGTCCCGGCGCTCAAGGTGGAAGACGTGCGGCGCGAGATCGTGGACGAGGTCGTCGCCGGCGTGCGCGCCTCGGCGGCGCCCGTGCCCCTCGAGGCTTTGGCCGACCGGGCACTGCGCGCGCTCGGTCACGGCAAGACCATTGCCACTGGCTGGGCCGGAGCGGGAAGCTTCCGCGAGCTGCTGCGCACGCAGCTGCCGGAGGAGATCAAGCTCACCGACGAGCCGCCGTTCCTCGCTTTCGAGCCCAAGCGTCACGGCCAGGAAGCCGACGCCACCGCGCTCGTGGCACGCGACCCGGCCCCAGAGATTGCCCCGCCGACGCAACCCGCTCAGATCGCGGCCGCGCCTGCCGAGCCGGAGCCTGCCGCGACGCCGCCTGCCCAAGGCACGCAGGCGGCCCAGAGTGCTCCCGCCCGGCCCAAGAGCGGTTCGCCCGCGCCGGCCCCAGTGCCGCCGGCAGCACAGATGCCGCCCACCCAGCCGGCGGCTCAGGCCCCGGCCGCGCCCTCGGCGGCCAGCTCGGCTGCCATCCAGCAGTCGATCGCCCGCATCCAGGAGGCCTGCCAGGCTCCGCCGCTGGCTCCGCCCGAGTACCGGCTGCTGTTCGAGGTGATGGCCAAGGAGATCACCGACAACGACCTGATCGGCGCCCAGACGCTGGCCAACATCACCCAGCGCGCCCAGGAGCGCGGCCTTTCCGTGCGCCGCGACGATGTCCGCTTCGTGCTCGAGGTCGTGAGTGAGGCCGACCCCTGGTTCGAGCAGGGCGCCTCGGCCAACCTGTTTGCCGGCCGTTTCCGCAACTTCGTGGTGGCGCGCTGTCGCGGCCAGGGCCTCAACTTGTCGGCCGACGAGCTCGATCTGATCGACGCCTGGTTCGCCGGCGGCACGCTGCCGCAGCCGGTCGCCACGCGCACGCCCGCGCCGCCTCCGGCCTACGCGCCTACGGGTGCGCCAGTCCAGGCAAGCGCGCCGCAGCCTGCCCAGTCGACGGCCTCGGGCATCGCGCGTTGGTGGTCGTTCGACGACGGGCGCGCTCAGCAGCAGGCCTCCGAGCCGAGCCGAGCCGCCCCGACAAGCCAGTCGCGCAGCGACGGCGAGGACTTTCCGCGCATCGTGCGCACGCGCCTGCGCAGCTGAATCTCCCTCCCCATCATTGCTCGTGATGGGGAGAGGAGCTTACCTGCCGGGCACCCAGCGGCGCGACACGACCTCGCGAGCATCGTCGAAGGAGGCCTCGAAGATCGGGGCCGCCAGCGTCGCCTGGACGTGTAGCGTGCCGTCGCCGGTGTTGCGGAAGCCGTGCTTGCGTCCCGCAGGAATGACCAGTGACTGGCCCGCGGTGAGCCGCGCCCGCTCGTCCTCGATCCACATCTCCGCCTCGCCCTCGAGCACGGTCAAGACCTCCTCGACCGCGTGCAGGTGTGTGGGCGCGCCCTTGCCGGGCTGGCACCATTGCTGGAATACGCACAGCTGTACGGAGCCGGTGACAGCGGAGACGTGCATGCGGGTGAGGACGCCGGGCCGCCACTCCTCGCTTTCCTGGCTTGCGTGGTCGATGATGCGCACGGGCAAGACCTCCAGGGGCTGGTGCATTTCCGGCGGGGAGAGGGAGACCGCTATTTGAGAATGCCTGCCTCTTTGTAGAATTTCGCGGCACCCGGATGCAGCGGCACGCCGAGACCCGCCAGCGCCGTCTCTTTGCGGATCACCTTGCCCTTGGCGTGGCCGTGGTCGAGGGCCTGGCGGGTCTTGTCGCTCCATAGTCCCTTGGTGATGTCGTAGAGGAGCCCGGCGTCCTGTTTCGCCGAGGTCACCCACTGGGCGCCTACGGAGATGGTCTTCACGCCCTTCACGTCCTTGTAGGCGCCGTCCGGAATCTGATCTAGGGCGAAGAACTTGAATTGCTTGCGCAGCTTCTCGGAGGCTGCGCCCTCGATCGGCAGCAGCTCGATGCCGGCTGTCGCCGCCAGCTCGGTGATGGCACCCTGCGGATAGCCCGAGGTCGAGAAGAAGGCGACCACCGAACCGTCTTTCATTTTTTCGGCGGCCTGCTGGGGCTTCAGGTACTCGGCCTTGATGTCCTTCTCGGTGATGCCGTAAGCGGCCAGGATCGCTTTGGCATTGACGAGCGTGCCCGAGCCCGGCTCGTCGAGCGACACGCGCTTGCCCTTGAGGTCGCTCACCGATTTGAGGCCGAGCCCCTTCTTGACGACGACGTGCACGGTCTCGGGATAGAGGTTGGCGATCGTGCGCAACTCCTCCACTTTCGGCTTGCCCGCGTAGATGCCTGTCCCAGTGTAGGCCCAGGTCGCCACGTCGGCCTGGCAGAAGCCCAATTCGAGGGAGCCGCCGACGATGGCATTGACGTTGGCCACCGAGCCGTTGGTCGCCACCGCGCTGACGTTGATCTTGTCGTTGGAGATGGCGTTGCCGATCAGGCCGCCGACGGGATAGTACGTGCCGCCCGTCCCACCGGTGCCGATGCGGAAGAACTTCTGCTGGGCACTGGCCTCTCTGCCCGAAATGACGAGGGCGCCGAGGCCTCCGGCGAGCGCCAGGGCTTCGCGGCGCGTCAGGGTGATCATTTCCAATCCTCCTCGTCTGGGCGCGGACCGGATGGTGCGCGGGCGGCGATTTCGCCCGGCAACTTGCACCAGGCACCGGTCACTTGTCGATGCCGCGCTGCGGCAGCCGCGCCGGCGGGGCTCGGCAGGGTGATGCCTTCCCGGCTCCGCGTGAGCAGAAGACTTGTCATGCAGGGCACGGGCGGCAAGCCTGTTGCGGCAGCACGCGGCAGGCCATAGCCTCGCTGCAGACAATCAATGCAAGGTCGGGAGGAGACAGCATGCGCAACAGCCAGATCGAGGTCCGCCCCATCGCCGGCTCCATCGGCGCGGAGATCCACAACGTCGACGTCAGCCAGGAGCTGGACGAGACCACCATCGGCGACATCCGCAAGGCGCTGCTCGACCATTGCGTCATCTTCTTCCGCGACCAGAAGCTCGATGCCGAGCGCCACAAGGCCTTTACCCGGCGCTTCGGCAAGATCTTCATCCACCCCAACTACAAGGGCATGCAGGCCGACCCGGAAATCATCGTGATCACGCGTGAGCCCGGCGACAAGAAGATCGTCGGCGAGGAATGGCACGCCGACACCACCATGATGCCCGAGCCGCCGATGGGCGCCATCCTCTATGCCATCGAGGTGCCGCCCTACGGAGGGGACACGCTGTTTGCCAACCAACACCAGGCCTACGAGGCGCTGTCCGACGGCATGAAGCGGATGCTGTCGGGCCTGCGCGCGGTTCATTCGGATCGCAAGGTGGCGGGCCCCGCGGCGAACAAGAATGCCTTCCGCGCCACCAAGGTGCGCGAGGACGCCGACTGGCGCGAGACCGTGAGCACGCACCCCGTCGTGGTGACCCACCCCGAGACCGGGCGCAAACAGCTCTACGTCAATGCCTCCTACACCATGGGCTTCGAGGGCATGACGGACGAGGAGAGCCGCCCGCTGCTCGACTACCTGCTCGGCCACGGCCACCGGCCCGAGTTCACCTGCCGTTTCCGCTGGGAGACGGGCTCCATCGCCTTCTGGGACAACCGCGTCTGCAAGCACCTCGCCATCCACGATGCGGGTCCCTTCCGCCGCGTCATGCAGCGCACGCAGGTTGCTGGCGGGCCGTTGGGTTGAGGCGCGTTGCCGCCTCGATCGTGCACTGGGGATAGCGTTGCGGCAGACCGAACCCGTTGGGGCTGTGTGATGGCAATCGTGCTGCAGGAAACGCTGCGGGCCGTGTTCTATGCCCCGTTCTATGCCGCGCTTGCGCTCGGCGCCTACGCCCGCGAGGGGGTCGACGCACGGCTCGTCACGGCTCCCAAGCCCTCCAAATCTGCGCGTGGCCTCGTCGACGGCTCGGTCGACGTTGCCTGGGGCGGGCCGATGCGCGTGATGCACACCTACGAGACCGATCCCGCCTGCGATCTCGTCTGCTTCGGCGAGGTGGCAACGCGCGATCCCTTTTTCCTGGTCGGCGGGACGGAGAAACGGGATTTCAAGCTCGCGGACCTGATGGGTCTGCGCGTGGCAACGGTCGCCGAGGTTCCAACGCCGTGGCTCTGCCTGCAGGACGACCTGCGCCGGGCCGGGCTCGACCCCGCCAAGGTCAACCGCATCGCCAATCGCTCGATGGCCGAGAACGCAGCCGCGCTACGCCGGGCCGAGGTCGACGTCGTGCAACTCTTTCAGCCCTACGTCGAGGAGCTGGTCGAGGAGAAGGCCGGATACATCTGGTCCGCCGCGGCCGAGCGCGGCCCGACGTCCTACACCACGTTCTACGCGCGCCGCTCGTTGCTGTCCGCGCGGCGTGAGGAGTGCGAGCGCCTGGTGCGCGCGCTCTATCGCACCTTGAAATGGGTGCATGCCAACGATGGGGCTCGGCTCGCCGCGGCAATCGCCGCGTATTTCCCCGACGTTCCGCAACGCCGCCTCGCCAGCGCACTCGACCGCTACAAGGCGCTCGGCGTATGGGGGAAGGACCCGCGCCTGCCGAGATCGGGATACGAGCGGCTACGAGCCGGGCTCGTCTCCGGGGGCTTCGTCGCCACGGGCACGCCTTACGAGACGGCCGTGGACAACAGCCTGGCCGAGCGCATCATGCAAGAGGATCCGCCGGCGCTCGTGGGCTGAGATGCGCGTGCAAAGGCGCTCGCACCTGGAAGGCAGCTATCGCTTAGGCGTGATGGTGAGGGAATAGGCGCCGGCGGCGTCCGCATAGTAGTCGCTGACGCGGACGTAATAGCCGCTATCGGCGCGCGCCTTGAAGGCATAAGCCGCATCGCCGCCTGCCGTCGTATTGTTGCGCCTGGCCGATGCTCGTCTTGCTCGCATCGAAGACCTCGATGCTCGGACGCAGCGTGGAGGATGCATTCTTGACCTCCACCACGAGCTCCTGCTCGGAGCCGCCCGCCTTCACGTGGAAGAAATCGACGTCCCTCTTGTCCATGATGGCGGCCTTTACTGCCGATCCGATCGGCACCGTGCGGGCCTCGAGGATGTCGTCGTTGGGCTCGTAGGCGTCATAGCTCTTGGTCGCGACCACGCGCACGAGATAGGAGCCGACGCTTTCCCCGTAGTAGTTGCTGATGCGGAAGAAATACTGCGCGTCCGGGGTCGCCGACGAAGGCATAGGTCAAGTTGGCGCCCTTGGTGGTCTGGTGCGCTTCGCCGAGGCTTGCCTTGTCCGCATTGTAGAGCTCGGCGCGGGGCTCGAGCGTGCTCGACCGGTTGTCGACCTCGATGCGGAACCAGTCGCGGAATTTCGCCGGCGTCCTGAAGGAGAAGTAGTCGTTGTCCTTGCCGTGGCCGATGGCAGCCGCAATCCATTTGTCCGGCTCGATGAGGTTGGCGGACAAGGCATCGTCGTTGGGCTCCCGCTCCTGCGCGGATACCTGCACGTGGGCCGGCGGGACCGCCTTGAGCGTCTCCATCGCCTGCGCGCGGCGCACCGCCACGATCTCGCGATTGAACGCCTGCGAGATTGCGCGCGCCGCCTCGATCTTGTCCTCGATCTGCTTGCCGGCGGGTAGGACGACCGGTCCCGGGACGCGTGGTAGAGCCCGTCTCGATCTTGCGCTCGATCGCCGCCTGGACGATTGCCACCACGTCCTCGATGCGCGCCTCGTAGGCCCGGGCCTTCGATTTGCACTGCAGGAACTGCTCAGGATCGATCTTGCCGGCGTCGAGCACCGTGCAACAGGTCTTCAGGTTGAGGGCTGTCGCTTGCGCCCGCTCGTCCAGCTCGACCAGCGGCTCCCGGCCGATCTGCACCTGCCCTTCGGTCCGCAGGAACTTGATGTTGGTCGAGAGCTTCAGGGCGCTCTGGCGAAATATCGTCTCGCACGGAGAAAGCCGCGCCGCCACCAGGTCGTAGCTCAGATAGAGGGCGACCATCACGGCGAGAGAGCCGGCGAGTGCAACGACAGGCAGGGACCGCCGCAACAGGTCGGCACGCGCTCTCGTGCCATTCGGGCGCTGTGCGGTGTGATGTGTCATGCGGTCTCCCTCGTGGTCCGCCGACGGTACCGGCCATTATCAAGCTAAGGCCCTCCCGGTCAATCAGACCCCGGCGCAGGCGGGCCAGAAGGTGCCAATGCCCTGTGGACATCGTGCGCTCCGGCAAGCGCAATCCGCGCACCCGTCCTCTCTCGCGCATGGCGTTAGTCGTTGGCAGCGCAGAGGCAACCCTGCTTTGATCGAGCGGCCAGCGCCGCGCCAACCCGGGAGAGAAACATCCATGACCCAAGCCCTGTCCGGCATCCGCGTCATCGACATGACGCACAACCAGGCGGGCCCGGCCTGCACGCAGATGCTGGGCTTCCTCGGCGCCGACGTGATCAAGCTGGAGGAGCCCAAGGGGGGAGACGTCGCCCGCACCAATATGCGCGATGCCAAGGGCGGCGACAGCCTGTTCTTCCTGGTGCTCAACGCCAACAAGAAGAGCCTCGCGCTCAACCTGAAGACCGAGGAGGGCAAGGAGCTGTTCCGGCAGGTGATCGCCAAGTCGGACGTGCTGGTGGAGAACTTCGGGCCCGGCGCGCTCGACCGGCTCGGGCTCGGCTACACGGCGCTCGCCAAGATCAACCCGCGGCTCATCTATGCCACCATCAAGGGCTTCGGCACCTACGGCCCCTACAGCGGCTTCAAGAGCTTCGAGCCGATCGCGCAGGCCATGGGCGGGGCCATGTGCGTCACGGGCTTCCCCGATGGCCCGCCGACCTACGTTTGGCCCTCGATCGGCAACTCCGGGACGGGCATGCACATGACGATCGGCATCCTGGCGGCCCTGCAGCAGCGCCACGCCACGGGCAAGGGCCAGCACGTGGAGGTCTCGATGCAGGACTCGGTCGTCAACATCTGCCGCGTCAGCCTGCGCGACCACCAGCGCTTCGGCCATCCCCCGCCCCGCACCGGCAACCAGCTCGGCCGCAATGTGCCCGGCACCACCTACCCGTGCGCCCCCGGCGGGCCCAACGACTACGTCTTCATCTACGCTCAGCCGCAGATGTGGGAGGCGGTCGTCACGGTGATGGAGCAGCCTGCACTCAAGGACGATCCTCGCTTCAAGACGCTTGAGGCGCGCTGGGAGAACCGGCAGGCGCTCGATGCCATCATCGGCGCGTGGACGCGCCAGCGGAGCAAGCACGAGGTCATGCGCCTGATGGGGGACGCCGGCGTGCCTTGCGGCGCCTGCCAGGATACCGGCGAGGTGCTGGCCGACCCGCACCTGAAGGCGCGCGAGATGATCGTCGATGTCGACTACCCCGATCGCGGCACCTACCAGACGGTCGGTTGCCCGGTCAAGTTGTCGGACTCGCCCGTTGCCGTCAGCCGGCCTCCGCTGCTGGGCGAGCACACCGATGCTCTGCTCGCCTCGCTATGCGGCTTGGCGCCGGCGGACCTGAAGCGCCTGCGCAAGGACGGGGTCGTGTGATCCCTGGCGGAGGCAGCCATGCTATAGTTGTGCACGGACGCGAGTGGCGTCGGTGTGAGGCCTTGAAGGGGGAAAGCCCATGAAGCTCAGCGCGCGCAACGCGATCAAGGGCAAGGTCGCCAGCATCGACCGTGGTCAGGTGACGGCGGTCGTGCGCATCGACATCGGCGGTGGCAACGTCATCACTTCGTCGATCACGATGGCGGCCCTGAAGGATCTCGGCCTCAAGAAAGGCTCCGATGTCACCGCCGTCATCAAGGCGAGCGAGGTGATCCTCGGCGTCGAGGAGTAGGCGGTTATCTCCCCGAGGCCTCGCGCCAGGCGAGCAGCCGCTTGATGCCCTCGCGCATGTCGACCTGGGGCTTCCAGCCGAGTATCCGCTCGGCGGCGCTGTGATCCATCTTCCAGGCGCCGCCCGATGAGAGGCTGACCTTGCCGGCCTCCGGCTCGACGTGCTCGGGCGCGAGGTCCTTGCCGGCGAGCTCCGTGACGAGACGCACGATCTCGAGCGTCGTGGTCGGTTTCGGTCCCGAGATGTTGACGGCAACGTTGGTGGCATCGGCGGCGAAGGCCGCCGCATTGGCGCGCGCCGCATCGCTGACATGCACGAAGTGCTTGGTGTCGGAGCCGTCGCCGATGACCCGCGGGCGCAAGCCCTGGCGCACGCGGTCGTGCGTCTCGATGATGTAGAGGGCGTTGGTGGCCCGGTAATGTTGGCGCTCGCCGTAGACGGTGGAATAGCGCACCGCCACGTAGTCGAGCCCGCGCTTGAGGAAAGCATCGCGGCAGAGCTGCTCGCCGATGATCTTGGTGGCGCCGTAGATGATCGCCCCGGGCGGGGCGCCCCAGGACAGGAAGGGCGTGGTCTCCACGAGATCGCCCTTCAAGCCGGGGCCGTAGCCGTAGACCGCGCTGGAGGAGGTGAAGACCAGCTTCTTCACGCCGTTGAGGCAGCAGGCCTCGATCACGTTCTGCGTGCCGCGCAGGTTCACGTCGAGCCCCATCCAAGGGTCGCGGTCCATCGTGATCGACATGAGGGCGGCCAGATGCAGCACGCCGTCCACGCCCTTGGTCGCCGCGATCACCTGCGGCAGCCGCATCACGTCGCCCTGCACGGTCTTGAGCCGGCTGTCGCCCTCCAGGTGCTTGAGGTTGTCGGCCGAGCCCTGGAAGAAGCTGTCGAGGACGGTGACCTCGGCGGCACCCTCGCGCAGGAACACCTCCGCGCTTGCCGATCCGACCAGGCTGGCGCCGCCCACGATCAGAAAGCGGCCCCCCTTGATGGGCAAGGAACGGCTCTTGGGCGCTGTGGATGGTGCGGGCATGGCGACTACCGGATCTGGGTTGGGAATGGCGCCAACAATGACGCGCCGGCGCCCCCACTACAAGTGTGGCCGCACGCGTAGCTGTTGCCAGCGCATGGGTCTGCCGACACAATCACACCCTTCCACCGGAGGCTACCGTGGCTCACGCAAAAGCTGCCCTCGTCATCGGCGCCGGCGACGCCACCGGCGGCGCCATTGCCCGCCGGTTCGCGCGCGAGGGCTTCACCGCCTGCGTCACCCGCCGCAACGCCGACAAGCTGGCTCCCCTCGTGGCCCGCATCGAGAGCGAGGGCGGCAAGGCGCGCGCTTTCGGCTCCGACGCCCGCAAGGAGGAGGAGATGGTAGCGCTCGTGGCCACGATCGAGCGCGAGGTCGGCCCGATCGAGGTCGCGGCCTTCAACATCGGTGCCAACGTGCGCTTTCCCATTCGCGAGACCACCTCCCGTGTCTACACCAAGGTGTGGGAGATGGGCTGCTTTGCAGGCTTTCTGATGGGCCGCGAGGTGGCCAAGGTCATGGGCCCGCGCGGGCGCGGCACGATCCTGTTCACGGGTGCGACGGCGAGCGTGCGTGGCAGTGCCGGCTTCTCCGCGTTCTCAGGTGCCAAGCATGCCCTGCGCGCGCTGGCCCAGAGCATGGCGCGGGAGCTGGGGCCCGAGGGCATTCACGTCGCGCACGTCGTCATCGACGGCGCCATCGACACCGAGTTCATCCGCAGCAACTTCCCCGAGCGTGCGGCCCTGAAGGGGCAAGACGGCATCCTCGACCCCGAGGCGATCGCCGAGGTCTACTGGCAGCTGCATACCCAGACGCGCAGCGCCTGGACCCACGAGATGGACCTGCGGCCGTGGATGGAGCGGTGGTGATGCATCTGGCCGAGCTGGTGAGGGGCGACTGCAGCAAGGCCCCCTCATCCGCCCCTTCGGGGCACCTTCTCCCCGAGGGGAGAAAGGCCGCAATTGCATACGGTGAGGAGGAACCCATGACGCCCAAGGTGGAATTTCATTTCGACTTCGGGAGCCCCAATGCCTACTTCGTGCACAAGCTGATCCCCGAGGTCGAGAAGCGCACCGGCGCGAGCTTCACCTACGTGCCGATCCTGCTCGGCGGCGTGTTCAAGCTCACCAACAACGTGGCGCCGATGGTTGCTTTCAAGGGCGTGAAGAACAAGCTGGAGTACCAGCGCCTGGAGACCGAGCGCTTCATGAAGAAGCATGGGCTGACCCGCTTCAAGATGAACCCGCACTTTCCCGTCAACACGGTGCAGATCATGCGCGGGGCCGTGGCCGCCGAGATGGACGGGCAGCTCGCCAAGTATGTCGATGCCGTCTTCGGCCTCATGTGGGAGGAGGGTAAGAAGATGGACGATGCGGAGGTGATCCGCGCCGCCCTCGACGCTGCCGGTCTCGACGGCGCGCGCACCCTCGCCCGCATCCAGGAGCAGGAGGTGAAGGATCGCCTGCTCAGGAACACGGAAGGCTCGGTCGCCCGCGGCACCTTCGGCGCGCCGACCTTCTTCGTTGGCGATGAGATGTTCTTTGGCAAGGACCGCCTGTGCGACGTCGAGGAGGAAATAGCGGCACAGGCGCGCAAGTAGCTTGGTCCCAGTGGATGGAACTTCCGCCACCTTCCGGCGTTGATGCACCAGCTTCGCTCGAGTTCAATCTGCACGTTTTGGGACGAGTGTCATGCTGGAACTCAACAACCGAATTTCACGCATCGAGATCTGCTCGGAGCAGCTCCGCATTCACCTGCGATCGATCGACCGGACTTCGATTGAAGCCGATGAGGTCCGCTCCGAGCTGCTCATGCTGCTGCAGGACCTGGTGCGCCTGAAGCGCGAGCGGCTGCGGCTCGAGAGTTCCCCTGGCACGGGAATGGCGGCGTAGCTCGATGCGCGAAAGCTTGGGCGGCCGCCATTACATGGCGTCGTAGTCGATCACCAACCGCTCCGATTTCGGGACTGCCTGGCAGGAGAGGATGAACCCGCGCTCGATCTCCCACGGCTCGAGGCTGTAGTTGACGAGCATCTCCGCCTTGCCCTCCACCACTCTGGCGCGACAGGTACAGCACATGCCGCCCCTGCATGAGTAGGGTACGCGGATGCCTGCCGCGAGCGCGGCGTCCACGACCTGGCCACCGGGCGGCACCGTGAAGCGGTGGCGGATGCCATCGAGGATCGCGACCGCCTCGGTCCCGACGGCCGACGAGGCCGCATCGGGCCGGGCCTGCGCTGCGACGGCAGATGGGGTCCCCTTCGCGCGGTAGGCGCCGCCGCCGCCGGGGGCGAAGAACTCGTGGTGCACCTTCTCGCGCGGCACGCCGAGTTCCAAGAGCGTGTTGCGCACCTCCTTGATCATGGAGCCCGGCCCGCACAAGAAGAAATGCGCGACCCCGCCGGGTTTGAACAGCGTTGCCGCAAATGCCTTGACCTTGTCGCCGCTGATGCGGCCCTCGAGCAGCGGCGCGCTCAACTCCTCGTTGCGCGAGAGCACGTAGAGCAGGGTGAAGCGGCCGAGATGGCGGTCCTTCAGGTCCTCCAGCTGCTGGCGGAACATGATGCTCTCGGGTCCGCGGCTGCCGTAGACGAGCGTGATGCTGGTTTCGGGCTCCGTGGCCAGCGCGTGCTCGACCATGGCGAGGATCGGTGTAATGCCGGCGCCGGCGGCGAAGGCCACGAGGTGGCGCATGCTGCCGCCGCTCGGTGGCAGCACGAAGCGTCCCGCCGGCGGCATCGCATCGAGCGTGGCGCCGGCACGCAGCTCTTCGTTGGCCCAGTTGGAGAAAACACCACCCACCAGCCTCTTGATGGCAATGCGCAGGGCCGGCGCGCCGGGTGCGCAGCAGATCGAGTAGGTGCGGCGCTGCTCCGCCCCATCGATATTTGCGCGCACGGGCAGGTGCTGGCCCGGCTTGAAGCGGAAAGCCTCGGCCAGCGCGGGCGGCACCTCGAGGTTGAGCACGACCGCGTCGGCCGTCTCGCGCGCCACCTCGGCGATCTTCAGCGGCTCGTAGTCGCGCATCGCGTCCTAGACCGTATGTCCCTTCCTCGATGAGGCAACTCGCCCTCGATGTGCATTCGAGGGTTGCCCGGATAGGCCGGGTAGAGCCTCACACGAGGAGGGCGAGTCGTGGGGCATCATAGCGAAGCTTTCATCGGCATCGATACGGCGAAATTGCGCAATGCGGTGGCCATTGCCGAGTCGGGCCGGAAGGGTGATGTGCGTTACCTCGGCGAGGTGGACACGACCGATGCGGCAACCCGCAAGCTGGCGGCCAGGCTTGCAGCCCAGTACACCAAGCTGACGTTCTGCTACGAGGCGGGCCCAACCGGCTACGGCCTCCACCGATTGGTCGAGAGTCTCGGTCATACGTGCCTCGTCGTGGCGCCGTCGCTCATTCCCAAGAAGGCCGGCGATCGGGTGAAGACCAATCGGCGCGATGCCGAGGGTGTGGCCAAGCTCCTGCGAGCGGGCGAGCTGACGGCTGTGGGTTCCCGACGAGCGGCACGAGGCCATGCGGGAGCTGACGCGGACACGCGATGCGAGCCGGCAGGATCTCACGCGCAAGCGCCAGCAGGTCTCGTCGATGCTGTTGCGGCTGGGGCGCCACTATCCGGGCATCAAGACGTGGGGCGCGAGGCACAGGGCCTGGCTTGCCAATCAGAAGTTCGTCCATGCCGAGCAGCGCCTGGCCATCGAGGAGTTGCTGCTGGCGGAGCGGCAGGCCGGCGAGCGCATCGCCCGGCTCGAGCAGGCGATCCGCACAGCGGTGGCGGACTGGTCGCTGGCACCGGCGGTGCCGGCGCTGCAGGCGATGCGTGGCATCGATCTCGTCTCGGCCGTCACGATCCTGGCGGAGATCGGCGATCTGTCGCGCTTCGAGAACCCGCGCCAGTTGATGGCGTATCTGGGTCTCGTGCCGTCGGAGCGATCGACCGGCGAGAGCGCCAAGCGCGGATCGATCACCAAGGCTGGCAATGGTCGGGCGCGGCGTGTGCTGGTGGAGGCTGCCTGGGCCTATCGTCATCCGCCGCGCGTCGGCTACGAGAAGCAGGCACAGGTCGCCGCTGCGCCGCGCCGGGCCCGCGAGATCGCCTGGAAAGCCCAGGTCCGGCTCTGCAAGCGGTTCCGCACGCGGTCGCGCAAAAGGAAGAAATCGACGGTGGTTGCAACCGCGATCGCGCGTGAGCTCGCGGCCTTCATCTGGGTCATCTATCGTGCGGTGGCTGCCTCGCGGCCGGCGCGCACGTCGTGAGCCGAACGTGAACGGCAAATCGCGATACTGAAAGCCAGCAGAGGATCGCGGCCGGCGATTGATCCGGCCTGACCGGGCATTCGTGCAACGGGGGCGAAGCCACGGCAGGGGAGCCCTCGCGAACACTACGTGGCCGATCCACGCGATCGACGCCCGCATCTAGACCGAGGCAGCCCCGGACGAACAAACGGACATGCGGTATCCAACCCGCGCATCAGAGCTTGACCACCGACGTCTTCGGGCTTCGTCTCCGCCTCTGCACGATCCATTCAATCCGCCAAACGCCGAGCTGCCAAGCACGGCGTCGACAACCCGTGCGCGCAGTGCTTGACTTGGGACATCAGAGTGTTCCTATTCCGGCGGCTGGTGCCGGAGAAGCTGGTCGCCGCCACCAGGTTGGCAAGCTCACCTTCTTCGGCGAGCATGCCCATCTTGCCCGTGCGACAGCCTTCGCAGCGTTCCTGAGTACCGCCCAAGAAAACGCGGTGGTTCGTCTACTCCAAGCAACCCTTCGCCGGCCCGAAGGCCATGCCCGTCTACCTCTCCCGCCATACCCACCGTGTCGCCGTCTCGAACCGGAGGCTGACCCCAGCCGATGCCGCCAGCGTCACGCTAAAGGTCGAGAACTACCGCATTGAACGACCTGGCCGATATGCGACGACGACGCTGAACACGGCCGAGCTCATCCGCCGATGCCTGCTGCAGGTCGTGTCCGGCCGACAATGCGTGGGGGCGCTTTGCGGATGTCCTTCGTCGAGCAGAGCGACAAGGTGTTATGCAGCGATCCCTGCGCGATTCCAGCCGCGGCCGCCCTCGCCGTAGATCTCGAAACCCGTGGGCGTGACGGCCACGGTGTCCTCGAGCTTGATGAAACCGCGCTTGGGATGCAGCAGCGTGGTCTCGACCGAAATCACCATGCCGGCCTCGAGGGGAAGCCCCGCATCGTAGGCGTCATAGCCCATCCTGGCTGTGAGCCGCGGCGCCTCGTGGCTGACCAGGCCCATGCCGTGCGCGAGGAAGTGCATGTGCTCGGCGTGCTTTGACTTGGCCACCAGAGGGTCGCCCACGCCGTAGATCACCGAGGCCGGGGCGCCGGCCTTGATCGGCTTCATGGCGGCGCGCTGGATCATCTCGATCTCGCCGAGCATGTCCTCGAGCTCGGCATCCGGCTCACCCAGGATGGCCATGCGGCAGAGGTCGCCGATATAGCCGTGGTAGTTGGCACCCGAGTTCGAGGGACATGATGTCCCCCTTCTGCAGCTTATAGTCCGACGGCGCGCGGTTGAGGCTGTTGCCGGTGGTGAGCAGCAAGTATTCGAAGGTGAGCCCGCGGTTGACCTCCTCCCTCCGCAGCGTCTCGAACAGCTCGCGCTTGCTCATGCCGGGGCCGGCCTTGGCCATCGTCGCCTTCATCGAGTCGACGACGAGTTCGGAGGCCTTGCGCAGCAGGGCAAGCTCGTCGGGCCGCTTCTTGGCGCGCAGCCGCTCCAGCACGAACAGGCCGTCCTTGACCTCGCTGTCGGCGAACGCGCCGCGCAGGGCGTTGTAGGCATCGACGGGCAAGAATGCCGTCTCGACGCCGATGTGGCGCGCCTTCACGCCGGAGCGGCGCACGTGCTCGACGGCCTTCTGCATGGCGTCGACGGAGCCCGCGCTGCCGGTGTTGCTCTCGGGCGTCCAGAACGGGTTCACCTCCTTCTGGTGGGTTTCCAGGCGATGGCCAAAGTAGGCAGCCTTCTCGGGCGCACCCTTGGGGTAGACCAGGATCGGCAGGTAGCGGCTGATGCCCATGGCGTCCATGTAGTCGAAGAAGATCGAGCGGTGGCCGCCGAGCAGGTACTGGATGTTGTGCTTGGAGTTGACCAGGAGGACATCGATGCCGGCCTGGTCCATCAGCCGGTCGAGCTGCTTGGTGTCGAAGGGGATGGCGGGCTTGGGGGTGTCGAGCATGGGTCGGGCTCCTCGAGGAAGGGTGCGGGCTCGATGAATGGCGCAAGGACAATAGCAGCCTGTCAGCCGCCGCGTAAGCGCTGACACACCCCGTTTCGGCAGCGCGAAATCCTACGCCTCCACGTGCGCCTTCAGCCGAGCCAGAGCATCGTCCCATTGCCTCGATACCTGTTCCAGATACCGGCGCACCTCGTCGATGGGGTGCGTTTCCAGCTCGAACAGGCTTTCGCGACCGCTGCGCACGCTGCGCACCACGCCCGCATTGGCGAGCACCTGCAGGTGCTTCGTTACCGCCTGCCGGGTCAGGTTGGTTCCTGCGGTGAGGCGGGAGATGGACTGCGGCTCGCCGTGGACGAGCTTGGCCAGCATGGAGAGGCGCGTGGCGTCGCCAAGGGCGGCAAACACCGACGCCCGCGCCTTCAGCGTCTCGAGGTCGCTATGGTGCTTGTTCGACATGGGCAGCGATGTTCCTGATCTGCTGGCTCCAGCCGCCCTCGTTCCTGGGGAAGGCTTCGAGGCGGCGTTTGCTCGGCAGCTTGTCGAAGCCAAATTCCACCACGCGCAGCAAGGTGCCGGTTGGGATCTTCTCGAGCGTGAATTCCACGAGGGTCGGCGGCTCCTTGGAATAGTCCTCGTTCGGGTCGATCGCAAAGGGGTGCCACGTGAACGAGAACAGCCGCTCCGGCTCCATCTTCTGCACCACGGCCTCCCAGCGCAGGTGCTCTTTGCCCGGATACGCGATCTGTCCGCGCGAAACCTGCCCCGGCATGAACGGGCCGTCCAGGCGCACGCGGAACCACGTGCCGAACTCGCGATGGTCGGTCAGCGCCCGCCAGACGCGCGACACCGGGGCCTTGAGCTCGATGGTCTTCTCGATGCGGTCGGTCGATGTCATTGGCAACCTCCTGGTTGCCTGTTGCAATAGTCGATCGATCCGAGAAAGGCAACTTTTTTATTGCGCTTTGGTGAGGCGTTCAGCCGCCCGATGTGTCCCCGTCAGCGACCGACTCGCCAACCTACGTCGGCGGAGAACTCCTCGAAGAAGGCATCGTCATAGGCCCTCTCGGGGTCTGCCCGAACGAGCTCGTCGAGCCGATGGGCGTCATGGCCGACGAGGATACGCCAGCGGTCCGCCTTGACACCGTCGAGGATGACCTTGGCGGCGGCCGAGGCGGTCATGGGAGCATCCTCCAGGAAGCGGCGCGCGCGCTCGGCAGCCCGCTTCTGGATGTCGGCATCCGACGCCTGCGACACGTCCCGCCCCGTCGCGGACAGGCGCGCGCGGGCCTGTGTGACCTCGTCTGCGCTCATCACCTCGGAGTCGCCGCCGAACTGGATCTTGCGCGAGTTGGAGACAATCGAGGTGCCGATATGCCCCGGCATGACGACGGAGCACTTGATGTGGGGGGCATTCACTTTGAGGTCGTTGATGAGCGCCTCGGTGAAGCCCCTCACCGCGAACTTTGCCGCCGAGTAGGCGGTGTGCGACACGCCGGGTCCCAGCGATGCCCAAAACCCGTTGACGCTGCTCGTATTGACGATGCGCGCCTCTTCCGCCGCCATCAGCATCGGCAGGAAGGCGCGCGTGCACAGATAGACGCCGCCCCAGCAGATGTTGAACGTGCGCTCCCACTGCTCGCGGCTGTTGGAGAACAAGCTGCCGCCGCCGCCGATGCCGGCATTGTTGAAAAGCAGGTGCAGCTTGTCGGTGCCGTGCTCGGCGGCAACGGCATCGCGGAAACGCAAGACCTGTGCTTCATCGGAAACGTCGGCCAGGTGCGCGGTGATGTGCGTCCCTTGCGCGACGCGATCGCTCGCGCAGAGCTGGCGCGTCTGTGCCATTGTCTGCGGCGCCACATCGCACATCGCCACGTTGCAGCCTTCGGCCGCGAGCTGGCGCACGAGCTCCCGGCCCATCCCAGAGCCGCCGCCCGTGACCACGGCGAGCTTGCCGGCAAATTCCTGCATGCAACGCCCCGACCCTATTTCCGCGCGGCCACCTGCGCGGCCAGCATACGCTTCGTGGCGTCCGTGTCGACCAACGGGTAGGTATCGAAGTGGGCCGGGATGATGTCCGCCCACTCGTTCAAGATGCGGTGCAGCGCCTCGTTGCTCTCGACGTCGAGGATGGCGACTGCGCCCCGACCGACCCTGGCATGGATCTGCCGACATTGGCCGCTCGCCTGATAAGCCGCCATCCACGGCCAAAACGATTGACGCTGATGCGCTACCTCCGAAGGCTTCTCGGGGCGCGGGGTCGAAACGACGAGAAAGAGCATGGGATTCACTCCGGGGATCGAGTTCGAGAGCTGACCCCGGGAGGATGTCACCAGGGTCCCCGCCGATGCCAGCACAAACCGCTCAGCCAGCCGACCGCGACGGTGCGAGCCGGTCGAGCCGGAGCCGGTGGCGCGTATCGCTGAGCAGCAGCGTGCCGCCGAGCGCGGCGGCCAGCGCGCCGAGGCCGGAAGCGCCGGTGAGCACGAGCATGATCATGATCTGGTACTTGGCAGCCTCGGCCGGGTCGGCGCCGGCCAGGATCTGGCCGGTCATCATGCCGGGCAGCGTGACGATGCCGGCCACGCTCATGGTGTTGAGGAGCGGAGTGATCGCGACGCGGACGGCGCGTCGCAACACCGTGGCAAAGGCTTGGAGCCGCGTGGCTCCGAGCGCCAGGCGCGCTTCAATCGCCGCCCGCTCGCGCTCCGCTCCCTCGGTCAGCGTCTGCAGCGCCAGGCTGACGCTGGTGAGCGTGCTGCCCAGCACCATGCCCAGGATCGGCAGGATGTAGCGCGGCGCGTACCACGGCTCGGGGCCGATCACCACGCCGACCGCGTAGAGGGTGGCGAGCCCGCCAACCATGAGCAGTGTCATGTTGCCGAGGCCATAGGCCCACCAGCGGTCGACGAAGCGCCGCTCCTGGCGCTGCACGAGCTCGTAGCCGGCGACGAGCACCATCACCAGGACGATGAGCAGGGTCCACAGCGGAGAGGTCTGTGCGAATACGATCTTCAGGATGAAGCCGACCGCAGCGAGCTGAACGGCCATGCGCGCCGCGGCGACCGCGAGGCTCACTTCCAGCCGCAGGCCGAAGGCAAGCGAGACGGCCCCATTGATGACGAGCAGCAGGGCAGCCAGCCCCAGGTCGAGCGCGGACAGCTCCACCGTGCTCATGCAGCTGCACTCTGCGCATCGACTGCCTTCGAGGCGTCCGCCAGCAGCAGCCGCGCATGCGCCAGTCGCGCGATCTGCTGGGCGTCATGGCTGACCAGCACGACGATGCGCCCCGCCAACATCTGGAACTTGATCAGCTCCTCGGCGAGCGCTGCCGTCTGCGGGTCGAGCGCAGAGGTCGGCTCATCGAGCAGCAGCACGCGGGGCTCGTCCGCCAGGGCCCTGACGAGCCCCAGGCGCTGGCGCTCGCCGGTCGACAGCAGCGATAGGGCCGGTCCAGCAACGCGGGCTCGAGCGCCAGGGCCGAGAGCAGCCGATCGAGCCTGGCCGAGGCCGGAAAATGCTGGCGCGGGGTATCGCCCACCACGCCGGCTCGGCCGAGACGTAGCGCACACGGCGGCGCCACTCGGCGGCCGACACCTCGCGCCGCTCCACACCCTCGAGGGTGACATAGCCCTCGGCGGCATCGAGATCGGCGATGGCGCGCAGGAGCCTGGTCTTGCCGGAGCCGGAGGGGCCCTCGACGGCAAGGCACTCCTGCGCCGGCACCTCGAAGGAGAGGGGGGGCAGCCCATGCACCTGCAGATGGTCGATCCTCAGCATGCCGTCCCCTTAGGAGACCCCAACCATAGTGAATCGCGCTTCGTGTGCATGCGTCCGTGTGACCCAGGCTGGCGGATTTCCCGCTGGTCGCGAACAGACGCAAGTCGACCACAGGATCGACGAGGGCGCAATTCGTCATCGCTGGGTAACGGTCGGC
>CAVTVO010000012.1:7500-302370 GCA_963738065.1 uncultured Alphaproteobacteria bacterium | reverse complement strand
CCCAGCCGAAGCTGGCCCCCTCTGCGTCGTCGAGCCGGCGCGGGGTGCGGCAGATCTCAGTTTGAATTCTTGGGGCACGGAAACGCCTCTAGGAGGGCGATTGCCGCAAGAGCAGATGCTTGGTCGTGGAGTTCGTCCGAGTGATTGCGCAGATATTTTTGCACGACCTCTCGCACACGCGCGCCGGGCACGCCCTCCTTCGGGAAGCAGTAGCGAACCCCGTCACCAGCGGCTACTTGACCCAGGGCGAGCCCCGACATCAGACCGGTCAGATAGCTGATGCACGCCAGTTGCTCCCAGCTGCCCTTTCCTTGCGCGCAATCTCGGTGCAATTCGGCTCCGCTCATTCCAGCGGTTGCACCGTCGGGTTGGGCGAACAACACGCTAGCAAGTACCACCAACGATTTCCGGTCCATGATCCCTCCCGCCCGACGCCGAATGCGCGCATGCCTATCGGTAAGCAGGTATGAGAGCAAGGATGCCCAAGGGACCCAAAGGCCAGAAGCGCCCTTCCGACGTGACCGGCAACGCCGTCAAGGTGATGCGCATCGCCACGGGCGAGGAGCAGGAGGACTTCCCGGCCGACGACGGCAAGGACAAGGCGGCGCAGTCGCTGGGGCGGCCAAGCGATGGGGAAAATGAAAGCGCCAGTACCTCACCATGCCGGCTTGACCGACAAGCTCATGGGCTTCGAGGATATCGTGGCGCCGATGGATGCGGTTGCGGCCAAGCGGGATCGGCCCAAGGTCTGCCGGAAGAAACCGCTGCAAATTTCCAACTGAGACACGACCAGCGCGCGCACGGTAGCGCGGTGTCAGCTGGGGCAAGATCGTTTCTGATCGCCTCGACGTCTCGGTCGAGGTGAGGTGATTCCATCCCGAGCGACCCTGCGCTAGCCGCCCATATCGAGAGCGATACGGCCAACCGCCCGCCGGTCCTGCAGAAGCCGCATGGCCTCGGCGAAGGCTTCGAGGGGAAAACGAGCGGAGACGAAGGGGCGCACCGATCCGTGCGCCGCGAGCCCGAGCAGCGCCTCGAGCTCGCGCTTGCGCATGGCCGGGTCGCGGCGGGCCGCCTCGCCCGCGCGCACGCCAATCACCGAGGCCCCCTTGAGGAGGATGCGGTTGGCCGCATAGGCGGGGATGGCGCCGCCCGCAAAACCAGCCACCAGAAGCCTGCCGCCGTGGGCAAGGCAGCGCAGGGCTGCCTCCTGCGCGATGCCGACGGGATCAAAGACGATGTCGGCGCCCCGTCCCGACGTCAGCCGCTTGGTGCCGTCCTCGACCTTCTCGCGCGTGTAGTCGATCGTGGCGTCGGCGCCGTGCCGAGCAGCCGCCTCCAGTTTCTCGGGCGAGGAGGCCGCGGCGAGCACGCGTGCGCCCAGCACTTTGCCCAATTGTACCGCCGCGAGACCAACGCCACCGGCCGCCCCCAGCACCAGCAGGGTCTCACCAGGCTGCGATCGCCGCACGCGTCTTCAGACCATGGTAGGCGCTGACGTGGGCGACAAGGAAAGTGGCGCCCTCCGCGAACGAGAAGCCGACCGGAAGCGGCGTGAGCTGGCCGGCAGGCACAACGGCCTCCTCGGCGTAGGCGCCGGTGCGCATGCGCGCGATCACCTTGTCGCCGACGCGGATGCCATGCACGTCCGGCGCGACCTCGGCGACGACGCCGGCCGCCTCGAAGCCCGGGATGAACGGCAGCTCGGGGCGGTGCTGATACAGGCCCTGGATCATCAGCACGTCGGGGAAGTTGATGCCGGCCGCCCTGATCGCGACGCGCACGCTGCCGGCTCCCAGCGCCACCCGTGGCATCGGCCGCAATTGCAGACGGTCGGGCGGCCCCAGGGCCTCGCAGACAACGGCACGATAGCCCTGCTCGCTCATCTTGGCCTCGTGCGCCGTTCAGCCGCATCCTCGGTCCAGCCCAAGCCGGACAAGGCCCGAGCTCGAGCCCAGCATTGCGCCGATCTGCCCAGCGCGACGCTTTGGTGCAGCGCAAAACGTTCCATGTCAGGATACATGCGGCAGCATCAACAGAGGGGCTTCAGTACAGCAGATGCTCACCAAGACCGACAAGGGCTCCCTTGCTTTTCCGGTAGCGGAGCCGCCGCCGACCGGCGAGGCCGTCGAGATCGCGCCGGGGATACTGTGGGCGCGCATCCCGCTCCCGTTTCGCCTCAACCACATCAACGTCTACCTGATCGAGGACGGCGACGGCTGGGCCGTGCTCGATACGGGCATCGACAACGCCGCCACCCGCGGCGTATGGGACGCGCTCGTTGCGGGCCCGCTGGCGGGCCGGCGCTTCACCCGGCTCATCGTCACCCACTTCCACCCCGACCACATCGGGCTTGCCGGCTGGCTCTGCGAGCGCTTCGACCTCTCCCTGCTGACGACGCAGACGAGCTACCTCTCGTGCGCCAACATCTCGCTGAGCCCAGGCGCGCTCGATGCCAAGCCCTATCGCGACTTCTACCTGCGCCATGGCCTCGATCCGGCGACCACGCAGCGCGTCGCTACCCAGGGCCACAACTATCTGAAGATGGTGTCCGGCCTGCCGCCGACGTTCCGACGCATCGTCTCCGGCGACCGGCTCGAAATCGGCGGACGCGCCTTCGACGTGCTGACCGGTAACGGCCACGCGCCGGAGCAGGCCATGCTCTACTGCGCCGCCGACAACTTCTTCCTCGCGGCCGACCAGGTGCTGGCCAAGATCACGCCCAACATCAGCGTGTGGGCGGTCGACCCCGAAGGCGACCCGCTCGGCCTCTACATCCGCTCGCTCGGCGAGATCAAGCTGCAGATCCCGGAGGACGCCCTCGTGCTGCCGGGGCATCAGCTGCCCTTCCGCGGCCTGCACATACGCAGCGACCAGCTGATCGCGCATCACGAAACGCGCTGTGCCGCCATCGCTGCGGCCTGCCGCACGCAGCCCCGCTCCGCCGCGGAGCTGGTGCCCGTGCTCTTTCACATCGACCTCGACCCGCACCAGATGAGCTTCGCCTTCAGCGAGGTGCAGGCGCACGTCAACTACATGCTGCGCAAGGGCGAGCTGGAATGGGTGGAGGCTGCCGACGGGGTCGAGCGGGTGGTGGCTCGCGTCAGCCGCGCGGCAGCAGGAAAGCCCCCCAAAGCAGCACCAGGCCGGCGGCGGCGAGCAGGCAGTCCATGAGCGTGCGGAACTGGTGAGCGTCGAGGCGGATGACGAAACCCTTGGCGAGCCGCGATCCGAGCATCAGCGTGGCCCCGATCACGAGCCCCCGCCCCACGGTCTCCAGGGGCAACGCATTGAAGCGCTGGAAAACGATCGCCTTGGTGATGCCGACCACCATCGAGCCCAGTGCCTCGGTCGAGAGGTAGGCGCCCTTGGTGAGGCCGTAGGCGAGGAAGAACGGGGTATTGATGGGGCCGGTCGAGGCGACCATGCCCGACAGGTAGCCGATGCCGGCGCCAACGAGCGCAAGGTGCCAGGCCTCGATGCGCAGCCCCCGCGTCAGCAGCCAGCGCCGCGCCGGGATCATGGCGAGGAAGATGCCCCCGAGGATGCCTTCGACGATGCGCGGGTTCAGGACCAGCAGTGTGCGCGCACCGAGCGCGGCGGCCGGGATGGCGGTGGCGCAGTAGAAGGCGTTGGCACGCCAGTCGACCTCGCGCCACCACACCACCACACGCGAGAAGTTGGCCATCATGCCGGCAATCGCCATGATCGGCACCGCTTCCAGCGGACCGAACGCCAGCATCAGCGCCGGCATCAGCATGATGGACGCGCCAAATCCGACGATGCCGCTGAGCGTGCCGGCGCCGAGCCCAAGCGCCAGGACCGCGAGCCAGATCATCAGTTCTGCTCCCCACGGCAGGTGACCAGGCCCAAAGACCGCCGCGCGCCGCCCGTCGAATTGTAGGCACGTTTGGACAGTGTCTCAGCAAGAAATCTTCTGCGCGCGGCACCCGGCCGCGGTGGGGCCCAAGCGGGACAATCCCTCGACGCTTTACAGCTAATGCGACATCAGGACCGGGATGGTCATGTTCCCCAGGACGTGCTCGCTAGCGCCACCGAGCACGAGCTCGCGCCAGCGCGAGTGTCCGTAGCAACCCATGACGAGGAGGTCAGCCCCGAAATCCTTGGTGTGGGCGAGGAGGGTGTGCCCGACGCTGGTGTGTGGCTGCACCGCCTCGAGGGCTCCGCATTTGACGCCGTGACGCGCGAGCCCCGTGCAGATGTCGGCCGCGGGACCGTCGTGAGTCGCCTCGCTCGCCGATTGCGGGTTGACCCAGATCACCTTCACCGCCTTGGCGCGGCGCAGGATCGGCAGTGCATCAAATGCCGCGCGCGCCGCCTCGCGTCGGCCGTTCCAGGCGACCAGGACTCTTTCCGCCCAGCTCTTGCGGCTCCCCGGCGTTGGGGATGACGAGCACCGGCCGTCCGCTTCCCATCACCAGCTGGTCGACGACGTCGAGCTGTGCCGAACCTGGCCAACCCGCATCGGTCTGCGCGGCCACGACCAAATCGGCAGCGTGCGCTTGCTGCAGCACCGCCTCGGCGACGCTCGTGCTGCCGGCGTCGATCTGGCGCCATTCGGCGACGAGGTTGCGGCCGCGGGCGGCCGCCTCGAACGCCGCCTTCATCTGCGGGTTGTCTCTGCTGTAGGCGTGGCGATGCTCGTCAATCACGACGGTGTCGGGCGTGCCGGGAATGCCCGCGGGGATGACGATGACGGGGGGCACGACGGAGACGCCGATCAGGTGCGCGTCCCGCCAGGCGGCCACCTCCACGGCAGGCCCAAGAACGCGCGCAAGTCGGCTCTTGTCGTTGCAATGGACGAGCACAGTCTTGTAGGCCATGGCGACCTCGCATGATCGGAACCCGTGCCCTAGATAGGCGCGATTGTCGGCCCGACCGTTGACTGAGATCAATCACGGATCGCCACTTGCACGAGCGGTCCATCCGCCGACGATTGCCGACGATTGCAATTGTCCATTCGGTCTCGGGCCGTTAGCCTTCCGCGCCAAGGCGCGAGGATTGCCGCACCTGCCCGTGCCGGGTGAAGGGGCGGCGGCAGCTGGGGGGACGGCGACGTGAGCGAAGAGGGCCCTGCGAACCCGGCCAGCCTTCCGAGCTTTCGGGTGGACGGCCAGGTTGCGCTGGTGACGGGCGCCGGCGCAGGGCTGGGTGCCGGCATCGCCTGCGGGCTCGCGGAGGCCGGCGCCGACGTGGTGCTGGTCGCGCGCACGCGGGCGGACCTCGAGCGGGTGGCGGGACGCATCGAGCAGCTAGGCCGGCGGGCTACCATCGCCGTATGCGATGTCACCGATGCGGAAAAGTTGCGCGCCATCGTGGCCGGACTCGATCGACTGGACATCCTCGTCAACAACGCCGGCACCAACTTCCCCGAGCCCTTCCCCGAGGTGAGCGAGGCCCATCTCGACGCCATGCTGAGCCTCAACGTGCGCGCAGCCTTCATCGCCGCGCAGGCGGCCGTGCGCAAGATGCTGGAGGAGCCCGCGCGCGCCAAGAAGGGCGCCGCCATCATCAACGTCTCCTCGCAGATGGGCCATGTGGGCTCGCCCAACCGCACCGTCTACTGCATGACCAAGCATGCCATCGAGGGGCTGACCAAGGCCATGGCCGTGGAGCTGGCGCCCAAGGGCATACGCGTCAACAGCATCGGGCCGACCTTCGTCGATACGCCGCTGGTGCGCCGCGTAGTCGATACCCCTGAGAAGCAGCACTTCGTGCTTTCCCGCATTCCGATGGGTACGCTCGCCCAAATCGAGGACATCATGGCGGCGGCGGTCTATCTGGCCTCGCCGGCCGCGGCCATGGTCACCGGCGCGCATTTGCTGGTCGACGGCGGCTGGACGGCGCAATGAGGCGGCCTCAGCCAGCCTTGCGCTTCTTGGGCACCTTCTTGCCCTTCTTGCGGGCCTCCGACAGGCCGATGGCAATGGCCTGCTTGCGGCTCTTCACCGTCTTGCCGCTACCGCCGCTCTTGAGCTTGCCCTGCTTGCGCTTGTGCAGGGCCGCCTCGACGTCCTTGGATGCGCTGCGGGAATATCTCCGTGCCATTCATGAGCCTCATTGCATTTCGGCCGTGCGGCCGGCAATCTCGTCACATCGAGCCGCATCGGCAACGCACGGCGTCGGGGGGCGGTTCCCCCCGCGCTGCGTGCAGCCACTGCTCCCTGGGAAGCTTTGCCTGAGCGGGAACGAAGGCTGTCAAAGGGCGTTGTAGCGCGAAGGGGGCGGAGCTTGGCCGTGGACAACGTGACCGGCGACAGACCGCTCGGGCTGGCGGTCGCCGATGACATCGTCGATGCCCTAGCGAAGACGGCCGAAGGATTTGCAGCCGTCGCTGCAGGGCGGATCGATGGTTTGGCGCGCACATTTGTGCAAGCTCTGCCGATCGCCGTCTACACGACTGATGCTAGCGGCCGCGTCACCTTCTACAACGAAGCGGCTGCGGCTTTGTGGGGATACGAACCGGAGCTCGGCAAGGCCGAGTTCTGCGGCTCCTGGAAACTCTACTCGTCCGATGGCACACCGATGCCGTCCTGCGAATGCCCGATGGCGCTGACGCTCCGGGACGGGCAACCTATCAGGGGCGCCGAAGCGATTGCGGAGCGCCCCGATGGAACGCGCGTGCCGTTCCTGGCGTATCCCACGCCGTTGCGCGATGCATCAGGAGCGCTGGTCGGCGCCGTCAACATGCTGGTCGATATCACCGAGCACAGATTGGCGGAGTACGATGCACAGCGACTCGCCGCGATCGTGGAGTCCTCCGACGACGCGATCGTGAGCAAGAACCTCGATGGGATCGTTGCCAGCTGGAATCGCGGTGCCGAGCAGCTGTTCGGCTATACCAGCGACGAGATGATCGGCAAATCGATCACGGTCATCATTCCCGCCGATCGCCTGCACGAGGAGGCGGAGGTGCTCGGCCGCATCCGCCGCGGCGAGCGCATCGAGCACTATGAAACGGTGCGCATGCGCAAGGACGCGAGCCTGGTCGACATCTCGCTCACCGTCTCGCCGATCAAGCGCGGCGACGGAAAGGTCATCGGCGCTTCCAAGATCGCGCGCGACATCACCGACCGCAAGCGGGCGCAGCTTCGGCACGAGTTCCTGACGCGCGAGATCCATCACCGCACGAAAAACCTGTTTGCCGTCGTGCAATCGGTGGTCTCACGCAGCTTTGCGGACAAGCGCACCCTGAAGGAGGCGGAGACGGCGGTCTTGAGCCGCCTGCGCTCGCTGGCGCAGACCCACGTCATGCTGATCGAGAAGGACTGGCAGGGGGCGGATATCGGCGAGGTGGTGCGCTCGGAGATGGGCCCCTATGCCGGTCGGGTGACGATCGAAGGCCCGCCCGTGATGCTGACGTCGCAGGCCGCGCAGAACTTCGCGCTGGCCATCCACGAGTTGGCGACCAACGCCGCAAAATATGGCGCGCTGTCCGAGTCCCCATGGACGGGTGCATGTCACCTGGGACGTCTCGAACCCGAATGGCCACCGCCTGTTCGTGTTCCGCTGGCAGGAGCACAACGGACCGCGCGTGGAGCGCCCGCCCCACAGGGGCTTTGGCAGCGCGGTGCTCGAGCAGGTGATGGGGGAGTATTTCGATGTGCCCCGCATCGACTTCGGCGCGAGCGGGATCACCTACGAGCTCAATGGGCCTCTCAGGGCGATCATTGGGCAGGATTGAGGCGCGGCCCACGCTCCCGGCATCAGGATTGGATCAATGGCCACTCGGCGAGGCTCGGCTCGCGCCGGCCCGCCGACGCCGTGGTCAGTGGAAGAAGCCGAAGAGGTAGAGAAGGAGGATGACGGGGAGGGGAATGCCGACCAGCCAGAGAATGAGTCCGCGACCCATGACGATCTCCTGATGTTGTTTTATCGTGCACAGAGAACTTCCGGTGAAGCTCCTGGTTCCTTGCACGCGGGCCGCAGCTCGGCGGACGACCTGGACGGGGCGCCGTCAACCCTGCGAGGCTCGACCGTTCTTGCTGCTGCCCCCACTCGCTCTTTCAGGCGGGCGAACTCGCGCTGCACCAGCTCGAGCTCCTCGTCGGTGCAATTCTCCAAGTCGATGAGTTTGTTGCTTGCGGCGTTGGTGCTTCGGATCAGCTCGTCGAGCTTGAGGTGGATGGCGCGTGAATCGCGGTTCTGAGTATTCTGAATCAGGAACACCATCAGGAAAGTGACGATGGTGGTGCCGGTGTTGATGACCAGCTGCCAGGCGTCGGAGTAGTGGAAGAGCGGGCCGGTGATCGCCCAGACCAGCACGACGCCAATTGCCGCCGCGAAAGCCCAGCCCGATCCCAACGCGTTCGCCGCGTCTCGGGCGATGTAGCTGAAGCCGCGTTTCTCGACCTGATTGTTGGGTTTGCGATCCATTCGACGCTCCTCGCAATGCCAGATGTCCGCCCACACGAGAGCGCGCGGCAACGCCGCCGGTGCGCGCATGGCGCAAGCGCGCGTCCGCGCAAACGCCACGGGCGGCAAAAGGTTCCGGAAGCGAACTTCGGCTTACAGAGAGAGGCGGCTATGCCGTCGCCGGCGCGGGGCTGGTGCTGCCTTCCGGTCCGGACGAGCCCGACTCGTTGAGCACCATGAGCAGCGGGGTGAGCCCTTCCGAGTCGACGAGGCGGAAGATCTCGACGTCATCGCGTGCCTGCTGGCTCCAGCCCGCGATCTCCAGAGCGCGCTCGGCCTTGGAGAACAGGCCATGGTTGCGCACGGGCCGCTCCCGGTGCTGGCGCGCGGCCTTGGCGGGGTCGAGACTCTTGTCCTCGAACCACTTCTTGCGGATCTCGGTCAGGTCGGTGTTGCTCCTGCGCGCTTCTTCCTTCTTGAGTGTCGCCAGCTCGCTCTTCTTGAGCCCGCCAGCGTGGCCCATTCCCCTTCGGCCAGCGCACAAGCTCCAGGTCGCTCAGAACGCCGGCGAGCTGGTTCATGGCCAGCGCCGCGCGCGGACTCCTCCTTGTTGCTTGAATCGCAGGCGTAGAGGTTCGGGATGACGAAGATAGGACGCCTTGTTGTGATGCACGAAATGGCGGTGCACCCACTCGTGGTCGACGCCCGCCCGAGAGATGGCGGTGTCGATGGCATCCTTGATCTGCCGCCTCAGTGCTCCCGTCGGCCGGATCGACGGCGGCTCGCGCGGCGGATTGAGGATGGCGAGCGCCAGCAGCCCGAGATCGATGCCGATGGTGGCAAGCAGCGCGATCAGATCGCGGCCCGTGATCGGCTCGCCGCTGTCGGTGCGGCCCGCGGTGTGCTTGCCGCCGGAGAACACGTAGCGTGTCAAGCTCGCCGTGTAGGCGCCGATGTTGCGCCACAGGTTCTTGACCGCATTGGCGACGCCGGCCGGGCCTTCGTTGAATACCGCCTCGCGCAATTTCAACTCGGCCGGCTGCTCCGCCTGGCCCGCCGCCTGCCGCAGCCGCTCCGCCAGCGTTGGGTCGTAGCAGGAGAAGCCGGCGGCGCCGGGCGCGACCGCCACCGCAGAGGCGATGGCGCGCATCTCGGCGGCGGTGGAGCGGCCAAGCTGGTTGCTGCGCGCGGCAATGTTGCGCGCTCGCCCGCGGATGTCGGAGGCGCGAGCCTCGAAGGCTCGCTGGCGCTGCTCGACGGTGCCGCCGCCCAATCCGGCCGCGCTCTGCTTGAGCTGCTCGACGTCGGCCTGCAGGGGCTCGAACCAGGAGCGCGTCACGCTCTCGCGCAGCGTGTTGATGGAATCGCGCACGCTGCGCCGGGCATTGTAGAGCGGCCCGCGGCCGGCGCCGGAGGCCGTGCCGCAGCTGCCCCCGCTCGTCTCCTCGCGCGTCATCTGGCCGTCCGACCAGCTCACCACGCTGTCGAGCTGGGCGCGCACCGCATCGAGCCTGGCTGCCACGACGGAAGCCGCGTCGCGCGCGTCCTCCTGCAGGCCGGCGAGGCCGGTTCGGGTCGCCTCCTCGCCGGAGATCAGGCTCCACCAGAAGCCGTAGCCGAAGCCCACCGACCAGACCGCCAGGAAGACGTAGAGCGGGAAGGTGATCAGGCGCTCGCGCAGGTGCCGCTTGGCCCCGAAGGTCTCGCGCAGCATCAGCCACATCAGAAATGTGAGGGCCGTGACCACGGCAATGACAAGGGCGTCGTTGGGGATCGACATGCCGCCGGGAAGGCTTTGGCCCTGGCTCGCCGGCGTGGTGGAGACGCCGATGATGAAGTCGCGCATGCCGTGCCAGGTGGCATAGCCGGAGATGATCAGCAGCATGAACGAAGCGACGCCGATCAGGGTATTTCGGCCGAACAGGTAGTCGGCTACCACGCCCAGGCGCGCCGACAGCTTTCTCCTCTCCTCGGCCATGCCCCACTCCAGATGGTTAACGCCAAATGCGAATACAGGAAAACGGCCCGACTGTCCTGACGCGACCCCGGCTCTGGACGTCGTGCACCGTTGCGTGGCCTCATGAGCACGCTCGGTCGGGACGATTATTGGCGATCTGGGCGCAATTTTCGGCCAAGGAACACGGCCTCGCCACCATTGCGCTCGGCCGCGCCCTGCTCTTGGAACCCGCATCGGGTGTAGAAACGGACGTTGCGCATGCCTCGTCCGGTCACGATGTGCATGCCCGGAGCGCCGGCTCGGGTCGCGATTACCGCAAATTCTTCGATCAATCGCGCACCGACGCCCCGATTTCGGTGCGTCGAGCCGACGTTGATGTGCAGATGTGCTGGGAAACGCCCGCAGAGATCGGCAAACTCGGCGCGAAAATAGGAGAGATCGTCGAACCTTGGCTGCATCGCAGGGTTCTCGAGCGCGCCAACGAGATAGCCGGCAACCGTCGCATCGTCCGCCATCGCCAGCAACGCCACGTCTCTCGGCATCGGCGAGGTAGCGGCCGAGCCAGCGCTCGCGGAAGGCGTCCCGCTCCGGCCCCGGCGCAGGAGGCCTGACGGCCGTCTCGAGGAAGATGTCGTCGACCTGCGCGAGTAGGGGCGGCGGCATGCCGGCGCCGGGGACCCGCTCGATCCTGATGGCTTGACCCGACACGGCCTTAACCGAAGGCTGCAGCACAAGCGGCCGCGTTGCCGGGGTTCCGCCAGCTATGCACGGCGTCATAAGCCCCATCTTGAGACGACTTCTCGCGTTGCAATGTGGTATACCATATGCCATATTGCGACGCACAAACATGCGCAACCAAAGCACCCCGCAAGGAGAGATGACCATGAGCACCATAGCCGGCACCGACGCAGCCCTCGACCTTATCCCCGAAACGCAAGCAAGCCGCAAACCCCTGAATTTCCTGGGCAAGGTGCGCACCATCCTGCAGGCCATGCACGATGGCCATGTCGCTGCGCGGCGCTACCAGGAGCTGACGGCCGGCGGCATGCGCCACGACGTAGCGGCAAGGCGCGTCTTCTTGGAAGTCTACGCACCCCGCTAGACCAGACTTCGCGGGTGCCCGGCGCGCCTAGTCCTCGCGGCTGGCGTAGCTCACCTCCAGCGCATCGAATTCGGCCTTTCCGACCAGTCGCTGGCGCTCGCGGAAGCTTACCAGGGGCCCCGATTCGTCGAGCCTGCCGTTGTCCTTGAGGTGGCGCAACGCAACCTGCATGCCGTGCACGGCACCTTGCAGCGCGACGTTGGCGTAGAGCACCAGCGCAAAGCGCGCCTGCCTCAGGTCCGCAAGCTCCAGGATCGGCGTCTTGCCGCCAACCACCACATTGACGACCTGCGGCACAGCCAGCCGCTTTGGGATGGCCTCGAGCTCCGCGCGACTCTGCGGCGCCTCCACGAAGGTGACATCGGCGCCGGCCTCCGCGTAGGCCGCAGCCCGCTCGATTGCGGCCTCCAGGCCCAGGCCTGCCCGGGCATCCGTGCGGGCGATGATCAGCAGGTCGCCGTCAGCCCGCGCGTCGACCGCGGCACGAACCTTTTGCACCATCTCGCCGGCGGGGATGACGCTCTTGCCCTCGAAATGGCCGCAACGCTTGGGCGACACCTGGTCCTCGAGCTGGATGGCGCTGGCGCCCGCGCGCTCGAGCGCCCGCACGGTGTGGCGCACGTTCAGCGCGTTGCCGAAGCCCGTGTCGGCGTCGACCACGATCGGCAGACCCACCACGCCACGGATGGCGGCGGTGTGCTGCACCAGCTCCGGCAAGCCGATGAACCCCAGGTCCGGCAGGCCCAGGAAGGTATTGGAGAGCCCAGCGCCCGAGAGATAGACCGCCTCGAAGCCCAGGTCCTCGACCACCCGCGCGGCGAGCGCGTTGGCGACGCCTGGAATCAAGGTGGCGCTGCGCCGCTCGACCAACTCCCTGAGCTTGCGATTGATGGCAGAGCTCATGGCGTCAGCGCCTCCGTGCGGCGCCGTTGCGCAGCAAGCCCGCAAGCCGCAGCGGCACGGCCACCTCGCCCTGCATCAGTCGCCGCGCCGTGCGGTACACCACTGCGCTCTCCGCGGCCCAGCCTCCCGCCGAATGCCTCACCTCCGCTCCGACCGAGATGAGGCCCGAAGGGTTGCCGATGCGCGCCTCCTCGCCCGGTCCGGTCCGGCGCGCCAACGCGTGCGGAATGGTGCCTTCGATGCGGCAGGCAACGCCGACGTTGAGCGCACCGGTGCCCATGATGGCGCGGTGCGCGCGCCCCATCGACAGCATGCGCGTCGCCAGATCGTAAGAGGCCGCCTCGTGTTCGGTGCCATCGAGGCTGCGGAAGCGTGCTGCCCGAGAGACGACGGCGATCTTCGGCGTCTGCAGCGCCACCTTCTCCGGCGCGTCGGCGAGCCCGATCAGCACACCCGCCTGTCGCCGGATCCGATCGAGCAGCGCCATCAGGCCCGGCTTGGCCTCGATCTCGTCGGGGCCCTCGGTGCCCTCCAGCCCCACGTCGCCTGCCTTCACGTAGGCAATGACGGCCGTGGCATCGATGATGGAGACATCGAAGGCGCCCACCCCCGGCACCTCCATGCGCTCGACGACCTTGCCCGTCGGCAGCAGCCGGCCGGTGTTGGCGCCTGCCGGATCGAGGAAATCGAGGCGGATGCGCGCGCCGGTGCCGGCCACGCCGGCGATGGCGAAGTCGCCGTCCACCACCGCCCGGCCGGCTTTGACGGGAAAGCGGGCATGGATCAGCTTCTTGGTGTTGGTCTGGTGGATGCGCACCAGCGCCTCCCCGTCGCGGGCGTCGAGGAGCCCCTCGTCCACGCCGAACGGCCCCACCGCCGAGGTGAGGTTGCCGCAGTTGCCGGTCCAGTCGGCGACCGGCTTGTCGACGGCCAGCTGCACGAACGTGTAGTCGAGGTCGGCGTCGGGACGGGACGCGGGGCCGATGATCACGGCCTTGGACAGCGAGGAGATGCCCCCGCCCATGCCGTCGAGCTGGCGGCCGTTGGCGTCCGGGCTGCCGAGCACGGCGAGCAGCACCTGGCTGCACGCCGCGCGGTCGGCGGGCACGTCACGGGCGTGGAAGAACACGCCCTTGCTCGTTCCGCCGCGGTAGAACCGAGCCGGGATCCAGGCCTGGGTCATGACTCTGGCTCCTTCGCATCGTTGAGCATGCCGGCAAACACGCATAGCATGATCGGGCCGCTAGAGCAGGATCGCTTCGGATGCAACCACCTTGGCGTATTCGAGACCTTTAGGGCCAAAGCGTGAATAACGATCTTGCTCCAAGCGGGGGTAGAGATGTCCGATCTTGGCTACGACGTCATCATCGTGGGCGCCGGCAACGCCGCCCTGTGCGGAGCGATCGCGGCCCGCGAGGCGGGTGCACGCGTGCTGGTGCTGGAGAAGGCCGCCGAGAGCGAGAAGGGCGGCAACAGCTACTTCACGGCGGGCGGGTTCCGCTTTGTGCACGACGGCCTCGACGACGTGCGCCGCGACGTGCTGGTCGATATGGCCGAGGCTGAGGCCGCCAAGATCGTGTTCCCAAGCCACGACCGCCAATACTTCTACCAGACGCTGATGGAGGTCACGCACGGCCAGTCGGATGAGACGCTCGCTTCGATCCTGATCGACAACTCCCGGCCGACCATTGCCTGGCTGCGCAAGAACGGCGTGCGCTTCATCCCCATGTACGGCCGGCAATCCTTCGAGGTCGAAGGCAAGCACCACTTCTATGGCGGCGTCACCATCGAGGCGGTGGGCGGCGGCGCCGGCCTCGTCGAGTTCCTGCTCAAGCGCTGCGGCGAGCTCGGCATCGAGATCCACTACGCCACCGGCGCGGCCAAGCTACTTCAGAACCGCGATGGTCGCGTCACCGGCGTCACCGTCAGAAGCCAGGCAGGCTATCACGACATCGCCTGCAAGGCGGTCGTGCTCGCGTGCGGCGGCTTCGAATCCAATCCTGAGATGCGCGTGCGCTATCTGGGGCAGGGCTGGGACCTCGCGCGCGTGCGCGGCACTCGCCACAATACCGGCGACGGCATCCGCATGGCCCTCGACATCGGCGCCGTACCATTTGGCAACTGGTCGGGATGCCACTCGGTCGCCTGGGACATCTCGGCGCCGCCGTTCGGCGACCGCTGGGTGCTCGACAATTTCCAGAAGCACTCCTATCCGCTGGGCATCATGGTCAACCTCGACGGCAGGCGATTCGTCGACGAGGGCGAGCACTACCGCAACCTGACGTATGTGAAGTTCGGCAAGGCGATCATGGGCCAGCCGCAGCGCTGGGCGGCGCAGATCTTCGACCAGAAGACCGTGCACCGCCTGCGCGACGAATACCGCATCAAGCAGGTGACCAGGGTCGAGGCCGACAGCATCGAAGGTCTGGCCGAGAAGCTCGAGATCGATCCGGGTGCGCTGGCGGCTACCGTCAAGGCCTACAATGCCGCCTGCAGACCCGGAAACTACAACCCTGCCATCCTCGATGGCGTCGCCGCGACCGGCATCTCGCCGCCCAAATCCAACTGGGCGCTGCCCATCGACCAGCCGCCCTACGTGGGTTTCGTCGTCACCACGGGTGTCACCTTCACCTTCGGCGGCCTGAAGATCGACGAGAAGGGCGGCGTGCAGGATCTGTCCGACCGCGCCATCCCCGGCCTCTATGCCGCGGGCGAACTGGTCGGCGGCCTGTTCTACGAGAACTATCCGGGCGGCACCGGCCTCATGTCGGGCTCCGTGTTCGGCAAGCGGGCCGGATCATTTGCCGCCGAATACGCGCGGGGCCTGAACGCAGACCCGCAGCAAGCCTGACCGCAACGGAAAACCGAAGTGGACTCTGGCGCGGGATGTCGCGCGCAAGAGCAACGCCGGCCGCACAGCGCCTTGCGCGGCTCGGGCATGAGCTTGGCTTCGCGTACAACCTGCAGCGCGAGGATCTGGTGCTGCTGGTCAATGAGGGCGGCGTGCTGGTGTTCCGCGCCATGCTGAGGGATGCGGCGAAGGATATCGGCGGGGAGGACGGCGACAAATCGCTACTCGCTCCGAGCGATGCTGACTTCGATGCGGCGCTGGGTCGTCTTGCTGGGAAATGCGTCGATCTACCGGGCGCCGTCGGTCTTCTTGAGCAGCTTGTCGAGTGACAGGAAGGGCACCACGCCCTGCCCTCTCCTGCTGTCGAGGATGATCTTGTCGGTGCCTGCGAGTATGCGCTCCATGGTCTCGAGATACATTCGGGTGCGCGTCACCTCGGGCGCCTTCTTGTATTCCTCATAGACCTTGAGAAAGCGCGCGGTCTGTCCGGTCGCTTCTGCCACCGTCTGTTCCTTGTAGGCTCTGGCTCCCTGCAAGATGCGCTCGGCCTCGCCTCGCGCTTCCGGGACGACGCGATTGGCATAGGAGAATGCCTCGTTCTGCAGTCGCTCCTGGTCCGCGCGTGCCGCTTGCACATCGCGGAAGGCGTCGATCACCAGCGTTGGCGGGTCGACCTTCTGCAGTTGTATCTGATCAACTTGGATTCCAGCTCCGTAGTAGTCGAGCACACTCTGGATCAGCTTCTGCACGGCCTGCTCGGTCTTTTGCCGGGCGCCTGTCAGAATCGGCTGGATTTCCGACCGGCCGACCACCTCGCGCATGGCGCTCTCAGCCACCTCCTTGACGGTGACCTCTGGGTTCTGGATGTTGAAAAGGTATTTTTGTGCGTCCTTCACGCGCCAGAACACTACGAAATTTAGGTCAATGATGTTCTCGTCGCCGGTCAACATCCGGCTCTCCTCGGGCACATCGCGCACAGTCCGCGCCGCGCCTGCACGCATGCCGATCTCGATGATGTTCTGTCGCGTCACCTTCGGCAGCCGCACCTCGTCGATCGGATAAGGCATGCGAAAGTGCAGGCCAGGCGGCTCCTGGCGTTCGACCTTGCCAAATCGCATGACCACGCCCAGCTCATCGGGATTGACGTGGAAGGTGAAGGCATAGAAGGCGACAATGGCGCCCATCACCACAATCAAGAGGAGCACAATTGGGCCCGGCAGACCGCCGCCGCCAGGCATGGCCTGCTTGAGCCTGTCCTGGCTGCGCTTCAGCAGTTTCTCGAGATCGGATTGCAAGTGAGGTTTGCCACTCTTGTGACCGTCACCGTTCCAAGGCATGGAGTATACTCTCCCTATAAGCCCTTGGGTACATCAGCAGCCGAGTTCGCCCTGGTGTCCGCTTTCTCCATCTTCTGACCTCTACTGTCACGGCCGCACCCGCGCCGCCCGCTTGAAGCCCTTGCTGCAATGCCTTCTTCACTTCGCGATCCGCTTGCCCGCGGCGCACCCCACCAGCGGTTGCCCAACTTTTTCAGCCGTTGCAGGACAGTAGTCTTGTGCTCATTCGGCTCGAACTCGCTTCCGGCCTCGCATTCCGAAATCCGGTTTGCCCTTCTTCTCCACACTCATCCGCATCTCCATGACCGTTCCGGTCTCGCCGACCGATGGTCTCCATCATCTCGCTTCTGCCCGCGCCCGCGCGTCCTCGTCTGCTCATGTGCTGCCGCGGTCCCACATGCGTTCGCAGTCCCTGACGGCTGCTTCGTGATGTTGTCGGCGGGTTGGGTGCCGGCTTACTTTCCGCGAGTGGTCCACTGTCGGTGCGCGGACCTGCGACGCTGCAACACCATCCATTGGCGCTGATATTCTGATGGCTCCTAACGCACTTGTGCTCTTGGTTTGGGCGTGAGCGCATCGAGTTTGAGAGTATCGAGGCGCGTCTGGACGCGCTTGCATGTGCGCGACCACGCTTGCCTGCTCATATGGGTTCCGGGATCCCACATCTGCATGCAATCGGCGACGGCGTCGTCGTGAGCACTCTGCCCCGACTTCGGGCGGCCCGGTGACCGCCTCAAAGATGGGATCTCCGCCGACGTGGTGCCACGAGCCGTTGTTGACGGGAGGTCGTGCCGGACGCCGGGCCCGGGAGGCGCTGCAGGTTCGATGTCGACTTGGGAAGCGATTGCATGTCGCCTTCGACCACCGACACGGCGCTCGCCTCTGGTGACCCTGGAAGGGTGCCGGATGGAGAGGATGCTGTACCCGTCTGCGCAAAGGACGCGCCTCCGCCCACGCCGGCGGTCACGATTGTGATGATGAGAAACCGCCAGAGCCCGAGATTGCGCCCCCACTGCAATTCCTGTCTGGTCATTTTGCCAGAACATCGGCACAAGCATCGGCCACTCGATAGTTCGGCTCCGTGCCGACCATCGCCCATCCGCCGTCCCTGACGAAGCTTGCCTTGCTCCACGAGCTGACCTTGCTCAGCTCAGCGAGCTTTTCAGCCGCATCCGGGGCCGCCCGGAATTTGGCGACGCATATGGGCGTAAAGGCGGCCACAATGGCCGCTTCCGATCTTATCTTCGCGATCGCCTCTGCGTTGATGCCCGTGACGAGCATGCCCGACCATAGGCCGACGATCAAAAGCACTAATGCGCCTACGATTGCGCCCAACATGCCGTATGTCCATTTCTGCTCCACAATATCCATCCTTTGCATTTATGGATTTCGCCGCGGAGCATGAACGCACCAGATGGCCATTGCCGCCAAGGCTCGGAAAATACCTACGACCACGCGTGCCCGCTTTTCTCCGGGTCTGACGCATCCGTGCGCGCGCGCCGTCAATTGGCTGCGATTGCCCTCTCTCTCGAGCAGAAATGAGAGTTGGAATTTGACGTTGTGGCGGGTCCGCTATGCGGCCTTGCGGCGTTGAACATAGTAGTCGATGATTTGCTTTGTGCCGCGGTTGGCGAAGTCGATCGTCAGCTTCTCGCCGTCAACTTCGGTCACGGTGCCAGCACCGAACTGGGGATGCGAAATATTGTCGCCAACGGCGAACGCGCTGACATAGGGAACTGGCGTTGCCGTAGCCGCCACGCGTGGCTTTGGTTTCGCCCTGATCCTCGGAGGCTTCAATCCTTGATTGAGCGCGGCGGCCTTCTTTGTCTTGCTGGCCACTTTCGGTCCGGGCAGTGATTGCATGGGACACTCGCTAGTTTGGGCCACATCACCGTCGATTAGCCGGCGGAGCGGTTACGGGCGGTCGGCAACATTTCGGGGACTGAGCTGGATGACTTTGGGTTCCGAGTGCAAGTCGGTGGCCTCGACGAGATTGGTCGACGGGCGGCCCGCGCGACCACGCTCGATCGCACCCCAGACGGCGGCGGCGCGGTGATCATCTGCGCGAAGGAGCCAGCGAAGAGGATCGCGCTTGAAGTCCGCCCATGCTTGATAGTCATCTTCCGTCACGGCGCGCAGGTGAACGAGCTCGTGCCTCTCTAGTCGGGCGAGCAGCTGCAGGCCCTCGCGGAAATCATCATATGTCATGACGGCCCTCGGCGCGTCGGAGGCAGCAGCGCCACTTCTGTGGTGGGCCGGCAGCAGTAGATGCTGCCAGACCAAATCTCTGAGCGCCTCAGGCGGACGCCGTATTGACGCACGGGCAAGTCGCTGCCGCCAAGGCTCGGAAAGTACCTATCCGCTGTTTCCGTGCGGCTACATCATGCCACCCATCCCACCCATGCCGGGGTGGGCATCGCCGTGGCCGCCAGCGTCTCTCTTCGGTGCCTCGGCGACACCAGCCTCCGTCGTAATCATCAGGCCGGCAATGGAGGCCGCGTCCTGCAGAGCGATGCGCACGACCTTTGCAGGGTCGATGATGCCCTTCTCGATCAGGTCGCCATATTCATCGGCTTGCGCGTCATATCCAAACGAGCTTGATCGCTCGTCCATCACCTTGCCGACCACGATCGAGCCTTCCACACCGGCATTCTCGGCGATCTGTCGGATCGGGGCCTGCAGGGCCTTGCGGAGGATGTTGATGCCGGCGTCCTGGTCCTCGTTGTCACCCTTGACCGTGATCGTCTTTGAAGCCTTGAGCAGCATCACGCCGCCACCCGGCACAATGCCTTCCTCGACTGCGGCCCGGGTCGCATTGAGCGCGTCGTCGACGCGATCCTTGCGCTCCTTCACCTCGGTCTCGGTGGCGCCGCCGACCTTGATCACTGCCACGCCGCCGGCGAGCTTCGCCAACCGTTCCTGCAGCTTCTCCTTGTCGTAGTCCGAGGTCGTCTCCTCGATCTGCGCCTTGATCTGGCTGACGCGGGCCTCGATGTCCTTCTTCTTGCCCGAGCCATCGATAATGGTGGTGTGATCCTTCGTGATGGAGACGCGCTTGGCTTTGCCAAGCATGGCGAGCGTGACGTTCTCCAGCTTTATGCCCAGGTCTTCGGAAATCGTCTGCCCGTTGGTCAGCGTGGCGATGTCCTCGAGCATGGCCTTGCGGCGATCGCCGAAGCCTGGCGCCTTGACTGCCGCCACCTTGAGGCCGCCGCGCAGCTTGTTGACGACCAGCGTGGCGAGCGCCTCGCCCTCGACCTCCTCGGCGATGATGAGCAGCGGTTTGCTGGTCTGCACGATCGCCTCGAGCACAGGCAGCAGGGGCTGCAGGCTCGCGAGCTTCTTCTCGTGGATGAGAATGTAGGGCTCTTCCAGCTCCACCGTCATCTTGTCGGCGTTGGTGATGAAATAGGGGGAGAGGTAGCCGCGGTCGAACTGCATGCCCTCGACCACCTCGAGCTCGCTATCGAGGCTCTTGGCTTCCTCCACCGTGATGACACCTTCATTGCCCACCTTCTTCATGGCCTCGGCTATCATCTTGCCGATCGCCTTCTCGCCGTTGGCGGCCACAGTGCCCACCTGGGCGATCTCGCTCGTGTCCTTGACCTTCTTGGCCTTCTTCTGGATCTCTTCGACCACCTGCGCCACGGCCTTCTCGATGCCGCGCTTGAGGTCCATCGGGTTCATGCCGGCCGCGACGGACTTCATGCCCTCGCGCAATATTGCATGCGCCAGCACCGTGGCCGTCGTCGTGCCGTCGCCGGCCAAGTCGTTGGTCTTCTGGGCAACCTCGCGCACCATCTGCGCGCCCATGTTCTCGAACTTGTCCTCGAGCTCGATCTCCTTGGCCACGGTGACGCCGTCTTTCGTCGAGCGTGGTGCACCGTAGGATTTGTCGAGAATGACATTGCGGCCCTTGGGTCCGAGGGTGATCTTTACGGCGTTGGCGAGGATGTCGACGCCGCGCAGCATGCGCTCGCGGGCGTCGGTGGAAAAGCGAACTTCCTTGGCAGCCATTTGAGTCTCCGGAGTATGTTTGAACGAAGCGGATGTCTGATTGGGTTGGTGACGTGGGCCTCTGGCCTAGTTTGCGACCACGCCCATGATGTCGCTCTCCTTCATGATGAGGATCTCAGCGCCATCGATCTTGACCTCGGTGCCCGACCATTTGCCGAACAGAACGCGGTCACCCTTCTTCAGATCCAGCGCGACCACCTTGCCGTCCTCGCCACGCGCGCCCGGGCCCACGGCGATGACTTCGCCTTGCTGGGGCTTCTCGGCGGCGGTGTCGGGGATGATGATGCCGCCGGCTGTCTTGCTCTCGCTGTCGAGCCGCTTGACAGCCACGCGATCGTGGAGGGGACGAAACTTCATTTTGCTTGTGCTCCAATGCCACTAGGCCCGCGCGCGGCGGGGCTCTCGGCGATCTTGTTGCGGGACAGTGAGTTTCTGGCACTCAAGATGGGAGAGTGCTAACGCATAGCGTGGGGTAGGCTCTAGTTTGCCGGCTGTCAAGGGAAATAGCGCTGACTGGGTTTTTCGGGCGTCGGAGGAGCGGGGTCAAATTAGCCTGGAGGCATCACCCCGCCGGGAGCCACGACATCTTGCGCTCGCCAGCAGTGACGCGAGCGTCGCGCGTCCCAGAGACGTCCAATTATTCTGCTGCGTTCTCAACTGGCGCGCTGACTTCTGAAAAATGTGTGGCCCTTGCGGAGTCGCAATATAGACCCACTTGGCGTCGAACAGCTCGCCATCTCTGATGTAGCCGAAAGCCGCGCCGTTGCGCTTCCGCCAAAACAACAAGGGCGGGATCTCCTCGCCCTTATCCCAGCTCGGCTCGACATAGATCAGCTCAATGCCACTCATGCCAGGCATCAGAGCATCGACCAGAAGGCGTCCCTTGCGTCCTGGACGATAGGCCGCGCAGAAGTCCGACCCGCCGGCGAAAATCTCCACCGCATACCCGTTCTCCTGCAGGAGATCGCGCATCGTCTCGCGGACGGCGCGGTCGTCGTCGACTACAAAAACGGTCGACGATGCACCGCTTTCTGGATGTAGAGGCGATTGCTGCACGCCATTTGGCGCGATTGGCGCGCGCCTGGCAAGGAGGTGCTGGGCAAGGCGCGTCAACTCCTTTGCCCGGACGGGTTTGTTCAGATGCAAACAGCCGTGGCTGGAAATCTCACGCAAACTCTCGGTCGAGATGTCACCCGTCAGGATAATGGCCGGAATTGTGTGGCGAACCTGCTCTTGCAGCTTTGCGATAGTCTCGAGCCCGTTGAGCCCCTTCGGCAGATTGAAGTCGGCGACAATCAGATCCGGCACGCTCGGCTCTTGGGCTGCCAATTGCAGCGCAATGCGCCCATCGGCGGCTATCAAGGTACGGTGTCCCTCGTCGTCAAAGAGCAGTTGAAGCATTTCGAGAACAGCAGGGTCGTCTTCGACGATCAGGATGGTGATGCCTGCGGCCATGGCGCGCGTCACCCGCAGCGTCGAGTGTATCCAAACTGATACAGTGCCCGCGCGTTGACTTTGCGTGCACCCTCGATGATAGTGCGCCGCAATCTGGCATTCGGGATGCGGGCGGGCGTCGGCGAGGGCCGCGCTCGGCAAGGATTATCGAAGGAAATCAGCAATGTATGCGGTCATCAAGACCGGCGGGAAGCAATATCGCGTGGCGGCCGACGAGGTGCTCACCGTCGAGAAGGTGGCCGGCGAGGCCGGCGCGAGGGTCGAGTTCACCGATGTTTTGATGGTCGGCGGCACGGACTCGGCCAAGATTGGCTCCCCCGTACTTTCTGGCGCCAAGGTCGTGGCCGAGGTGGTCGAGCAGGGACGCGGTCTCAAGGTCATTGCCTTCAAGAAGCGCCGGCGCAAGAACTCACGGCGCAAGCGCGGCCACCGTCAGGAGCTGACGACGGTGCGCATCAAGGAAATCCTGGGCGCCTGAGCGCCACACTTCGCAAGGACCTGGCACAATGGCTCACAAGAAGGCTGGCGGCTCGTCGCGCAACGGCCGCGACACGGCGGGCCGGCGCCTCGGTATCAAGCGCTACGGCGGCGAGCGTGTGCTGGCCGGCAACATCCTGGCGCGCCAGCGCGGTACCAAGTGGCACCCTGGCGCCAACGTCGGCATAGGTACCGACCACACGCTGTTTGCACTCAAGGAAGGCAGCGTCGAGTTCGCCACCAAACGCAACGGTCGAGTCTACGTGTCGGTCAAGCCGGTGGAGAAGGTCGCAAGCGAGTAGGACCGAAAGGGCCTTTCGGCGCCTTCGGTACTCATCCACGCTAGTCAGCCGCCAAGGTAGGGCCCCCTGCGCCCAGCTGGGGATTGACGGCGGGGCTGGGCCGCGGCAACGCTCTGCCCATGACGCCCACGAAGGTCACAACCGAGCGCCTCCTGCTGCGCCCGTTTCGTCGCGCCGACGCCTCCGAGTTCGCGCGCCTGGCCGGCGATTGGGCGGTGGCCTCCATGACCAGCGACATCCCCCATCCCTTCTCGGCCGCGCAGGCGATGGGTTGGCTCAGACCCGTGCGCGGCGAGGTGCGGTTTGCGATTGATCTCGAGGGGCATCTGATCGGCGGTGCCGGCTACTACCGCCGCCCCTCCGGGGCTGCTGAGCTCGGCTTCTGGCTGGGTCGGCCGTGGTGGGGCCAGGGCTATGCCACGGAAGCGGCGTGCGCTGTGGTGCAATTTGGCCTTGCCAACCCGCGGTTGCCCGGCTTCTCTTCGGCGCACTTCGTGGAAAATGGCGCTTCCGCCCGCGTTCTCGCCAAGCTCGGCTTCGAGCCGGTGGGTCGCGGCACCATAGCGTGCGCGGCGCGCGGGCACGATGTGGAGGCCGTCACGTATTGGCTCGACCGAAGACACGCTGCTCTGACGGCGGCTGCGGCCTCGGCGCAGCCGCGGCCACGCTGGCGCGGCTGGCTCGGCCTCATTACCGGCGCCTGAAAAGGCAGGGCCCGCATGAAGTTTCTCGACCAAGCCAAGATCTACGTGAAGTCCGGGGACGGCGGTAACGGCTGCGTGTCGTTCAGGCGCGAAAAATTCATCGAGTTCGGCGGTCCGGACGGCGGCGACGGCGGCAAGGGCGGGGACGTGTGGGTGGCGTGCGTTGCCAACCTCAATACGCTCATCGACTACCGCTTTCGCCAGCACTTCAAGGCGCAGAGCGGCCGCGGCGGCATGGGCAAGAACCGGACAGGCGCATCGGGTGACGACGTGGTCATTGCGGTACCTCCGGGCACCGAGGTATTGGCCGAGGATCAGGAAACGGTGCTGGCCGAGCTGGTCAAGCCGGGTGAGCGTGCCCGCATCGCGCGGGGCGGCAACGGCGGCTTCGGCAACGCCCATTTCAAGTCGGCCACCAACCAGGCGCCGCGCCGTGCCAATCCGGGCGAGGCCGGCGAGGAGCTGACCATCTGGCTGCGCCTCAAGCTTATCGCGGACGCCGGCATTGTTGGCCTGCCCAACGCGGGCAAGTCGACTTTCCTGGCGGCAGTGAGCGCAGCCAAGCCCAAGATCGCCGACTATCCTTTCACAACGCTCCATCCCAACCTCGGCGTGGTGCGCACGCCGGCGCGCGATCTGGTGCTGGCGGATATTCCCGGGCTGATCGAGGGCGCAAATGAGGGAGCGGGCCTCGGCACGAGGTTTCTGGGCCATATCGAGCGCTGCCGGGTGCTGCTGCATCTCGTCGACGCCACGGCAGAGGATCTGGGCGCCGCCTACCGCACCGTGCGCGGCGAGCTCAGGGCCTATGGCGCGGGCCTCGAGAGGAAGAAGGAGATCGTGGCGCTCTCCAAGTGCGATGCGCTCGACGAGCCAACGTTGGCGGCCAAGGCAGCCGAGCTGAAGGCGGCCGCCCGAAAGAAGCCGTTGCTGCTGTCGGCTGCCTCTGGCCGCGGCGTCAGGGAGGTGCTCGGTGCATTGGCTCGGGAGGTCGAGCGCGCCGAAGGCAAGGAGCGCCAGGCCGCCGGCGCGACACTGGAGCGCCAGCCGTGGCAACCATGAAGGAGCGAGAACGAGCCATGAAAGCAGTATGGCAAGGTCAAATCATCGCCGAGAGCGATAGGACACGGGAGGTGGGCGGGTATTTCTATTTCCCGCGCGAGGCCGTGCGCATGGAGCTGCTGCACAGTACGCCCAAGACCGAAAGCGACCTGGTCTGCCCGCATGGCGTTCAATTCTACGATGTGGGCGATGGCAGCGGGCGTAGCATGCGGGCTGCATGGTCCTACGAGACACCGCGCGAGACCATGCGCCAAGTCGATCGCTGGATCGGCTTCTGGCGAGATGTCGCCGTCGAGTGAGAGCAGCAAGCGTCTTTTCGGAGGGCCGTGGTCGTTAACGAAACGTATATCGTTGCAGCAAATCATCTCTGCTGCCTGAGGATTTCGCCGCAGCATATTGTCGGTCCTGCAGAATTTGGAACCGAGCTTAAGCCTCTGGTGACCATTATCCGATAAATCACACTCGAGTTCGGATGTGGGTTAGAGGGGTCCGGTCAATGAGTAGTGCAACACAGAGCGCCGTCGCATCGGCGCCTTTGGACAATCTGGAAGTCTTGGAGTGCCGGCTGCGCGAGCTGCGCGCCGAGATCGATGCAATCCTGATGCAGCTGGCAGGTCGCGAGGCGGCGCCTGCCGCCGGCGAGCCGGAGGCCGCGAGTGCGGAGACGGCGCTGGCGGAAGCCTCCACGCCGTGGGCTGCGGATGAGCAGGCTGAAGACGAGGCGGAGGTCGACGCGAGCCTGGAGCCCCAGGCGGCTTCCGAGCCAGACGCCCCCGCCTTTGTCGAGGATCAGGCAGACCGCAAGTTGCCGATGCTCGCCAATGACGCTGCGACCGAGTCGGCAAGCTGCGCGGGGGAGATCAGCCGTGACGACCTGGCGCTGACCGATCCCATTGATGTCGATCTGTCTCGGAGCCTCGACCATGCCGATGTTGCGGTCGAGACACACGCCACCAACTTGACACTGATTGATGGCCAACCCGTCGAGCCGAGCAGCAGTGAGGAGACCTCGATCGAGCAGGCCAGCATCGCGACGATTGCTGCCGACCCGGCCCAGGAGGCGAATGCAGTGGCGGCCCCGCTGGCGGCTGAGCTTGCGGCGGACGACACGCAATCCTCTGCTTCGACCCTGACCGCGCAGCCGGTGCCTGCAGAGGAACTCGTGGCTGGCGCCGCGCCTGCGACGGATGCGGCCCAGGACGCGGGTTCTGCAAGCGCCGAGATGGCCACGGCTGCAGCCCCCGGGCCGGGCGTGATCAGCTTCGAGCCGAGGCAACGCAAGCAGAAGGCCGACTTCGCCGCGAGCCGCGCGGCTCCCGCGCGACAGGGCCGAAGGGTGGCGACGCGGATCGCTGCGAGCATCATCGCCATGATTGCTGCGGCGGCCGCATTGGTCGTGGCCGATCGGACGGCGTTGGGCGGAACGCCATCGCGGCCGTGGGTATCGCCGCTGCCGTCCTACTGGGCCAATTGGCCCTTCCAGGGTTGGCAGACACCTACCAATTCGGTCGAGACCTCTGTCGGTCCCGCGGCCTCGAGCCCGGCGTTGCTCGGGCGCTACCGTGAAGTTTGGCCGGTCAGTCACTGATCGGTCTGCCGCATCCCCCCACATCCGGCGGCCTCTGGCTCACATTGCGCATGAAGGCGCAGGTGGGCCACGCTGCCTTTTTGCACTGCAACAAGATCAAGTGTCGGATCAGAAAGATTAAATCAGAAAGGAAGTCTTTACCAATTCAACCCTGAATGGAGCATAACGGCGTATACGCTCGGGAAAGGGCCCCGGCGTTGCGCTTTGTCGCTCCAGGCGGTTGGAACACGCCATGCATGCGCACGTCAAAGCGCCCTTGGGAACTATTGTCCCGACCTTGCGCTACCGAGATGTAGCAGCTGCCATCGACTGGCTCTGCAAGGCATTTGACTTCGAGCGCCATCTGGTAGTGCCAGGCGAGAAGGGCGACGTCTGCTACGCGGAACTCACCTTCGGCGGTGGCATGATCATGCTGGGGCCGGTCGCCAACTCTGCCTTTGAGGGCCTCATGACCCAGCCCGCCGACGCCGGCGGGGTGGAAACGCAGATCTGCTACCTGTTCGTCGAGGATGCCGCCGCCCATTGTGCTCAGGCCAAGGCGGCTGGCGCCGAGATCATGCTCGACATCGAGGGGGAGGACGGCGGGGGCCGCGGGTATTCCTGCCGCGATCCCGAGGGGCACATCTGGAATTTCGGCACCTACAATCCCTGGAAACGGCACATTGCCGAGGTCGGCGGAAGCGATCGGGCAGAGCGGCAACCGCGACGTTCCGCAGGGTTTCTGAAACGCAGTGCGTTGGCGGCAGGGATGGTCGTCGTCCTGGCGACTTCGGTCGTGGTCGCCGATTGGGCCGCGCGGGAGAACGGATGGCTCGACCGCGATGGTGGGCTGTCGGCCGCCGCGGGTGAGCGCACTTACGCAAAGGTCAAATCGGTGCGCGAGGTCCGAGAAGCCGCGGACCGCGCGGCAAGGGAGGCGCGAGAGCGGCTCTCGCGGGAGCGGGTCGCGCGCGAGGCGGCGGAGCGCGCCAGCCGCGCCGCCCGCGAGCAGGCGGCGATGGAGCACCAGGGCAAGGAGGCGGCGGAGCGCGCCGCCAAGGAGCTGCAGTCCTCTCTTGCCCTGGAGCGCAACGCCAGAGAGGCGGCAGAGCGCGCGGCTCGCGCGGCGCATGAGCGGCTCGCCAAGGCGGGAACGGAGCAGGCTCTCACGGAGGTCCGTGATCTGCGCGAGCAGTTGAGCCAGGCCGAGCGTGCTGCTGCGGCCTTGCGCGAGGAGCTGGCGGCGGAGCAGAGCGCGCGAGAGGCGCGCGAGCAGCTTGAGAAGAAGGCTGCCGAAAAGGAGGCGGCCGAGCGCAGCCGCCAGGCCCGAGAAAAAGAAGCAAAGGAGCGCTCTGCCAAAGAGGCTGCGGAGCGCGCGGAAAGGGAAGCCGCGGAGCGCGAGGAAAGGGAGGAGCGTGCGAGGGAGGCGCGCGAGCGCAGAAGGCGCGGGGCTCGACCGGCGCCGCGGCCGCGGGTGTCCGTCCAGCCCCAGAGCAAACCGCTGCCGGCCATAAACTGGCTCGGAGGATAGCTACCGCCAGATCGTGGGCGATTGCGTACACTTGCCCTCACGCTGCCGATTCCTGCTAGGAAGGCGGACCAATCAACGCTGCAAACCGACACTCGCCCATGGCCGCTTCCCAACAAGGCAACGCGCCCGCGCAGGCCGCACGGACCGAGTGGACCAAGGCGCGCCGCATCGTCGTCAAGATCGGCTCGAGCCTGCTGGTCGACCGGGCGAGCGGCGCAGCTCAAATCGCGATGGCTCGACACGCTGGCCGACGACATCGCCGCGCTCGTCGCGGCCGGCAAGCAGGTGATCGTCGTCTCCTCGGGCGCCATCGCGCTCGGCCGGCACGTGCTGGGATTCGCCAAGGGGTCGCTCGAGCTCGAGAAGTCGCAGGCCGCTGCCGCCGTCGGCCAGATCTCGCTCGCCGGCGCCTACCAGGCCGTGTTCAAGGCGCGCGGGCTCGCCGCCGCCCAGATCCTGCTCACGCTAGGCGACACCGAGGAGCGCCGCCGCTACCTCAACGCGCGCCAGACCATCGACACGCTGCTAGCTGAGCGTGCCGTCCCCGTCGTCAACGAGAACGACACGGTCGCCACCGCCGAGATCCGCTACGGCGACAACGACCGGCTCTCGGCCCGCGTCGCCAGCATGATGAGCGCCGACTGCCTCGTGCTGCTTTCCGACATCGACGGCCTCTATACGGCGCCGCCCGGCAGCAGCGCCCGCCGCGCGGCTGATTCCGGAGCTGCGCCAGATCACGCCGGAGATCGAGGCCATGGCCGGCGGCGCCGGCACCGAGCTTTCCCGCGGCGGCATGGTGACCAAGATCGAGGCCGGCAAGATCGCGCTCGCCTCCGGCACGCAACATGGTCATCACGTCAGGGCACCGTAGAGCATCCCTTGCGGGCGCTGGCCGAGGGTGCGCCGTGCACCTGGCTGCTGGCGCCGTCCGACCCCGTGACTGCGCGCAAGCGCTGGATCGCCGGCCAGCTCGAGCCCAAGGGCGTGGTCGAGATCGATGCTGGGGCCGAGAAGGCGCTGTATTCGGGCAAAAGCCTGCTGCCGGCGGGAGTGAAGCGCGTCGAGGGCGCCTTCGAGCGCGGCGATGCCGTCGTCATCCGCGCCGCCGACGGACGCGAGATCGGCCGCGGCCTCGTCGCCTATGCGCGGGAGGACGCGGCGCGCATTATCGGCAAGCAGACGAGCGAGATCGCCGCCATCCTGGGCTATCGCCGGCCGCGCCGCCCTCGTGCACCGCGACGACATGGTCTTGAGCCGCGGCTGAGACCGGCCTAAGACGGCGGCAGCCGAGAGGATGAGCATGACCAAGCTGGCCGCCAGGGAAGCCCCGTCGAGAAAGCCCAAGCGCGCTCCTGCACCTGCGCGCAAGGCATCGGCGACCGCTCGCAGCGTGGCCGAGGTCATGGCCGACATCGGACATCGGGCACGGGTGGCGGCGGGTCAATTGGCGCTCGCCCCAACTGAGGCCAAGAACGCGGCATTGCGTGCGGCGGCGCGCGAGATCAGGGCGCAGACTGCCGCCATCATTGCCGAGAACAAGAAGGATCGTGCCGCCGGCAAGGCCGCCGGGCTGACGCCGGCCTTCCTCGACCGCTTGGCCCTCGATGCCAAGCGCATCGAGGGCATGGCCAAGGGACTGGAGGAGATCGCGCAACTTGCCGGACCCCGTCGGCAGCGTGATTGCCCGCTGGACGCGGCCGAACGGCCTCGACATCGCGCGCGTGCGCGTGCCGCTCGGCGTCATCGGCATCATCTACGAGAGCCGGCCCAACGTGACGGCGGACGCCGGCGCGCTCTGCCTCAAGGCCGGCAACGCGTCGATCCTGCGCGGCGGCTCCGACAGTCATCACTCGAGTCGGGCGATAGCGGCCTGCCTCGCGCACGGGCTACGCGCAGCGAACCTGCCCGAGACGGCCATCCAGCTCGTGCCGACCACAGACCGCGAGGCCGTGGGGCTGATGCTCAAAGGTCTCGATGGCGCCATCGATGTGATCGTGCCGCGCGGCGGCAAGAGCCTGGTGGCGCGGGTACAGGAGGAGGCGCGGGTGCCGGTATTCGCGCATCTGGAAGGCATCTGCCACACCTATGTCGACCGCAGCGCCGACCTCGCCATGGCGAGCGCCATCGTCGTCAACGGCAAGATGCGGCGCACGGGCGTGTGCGGCGCCACCGAGACGCTGCTGGTCGATGCCCAGGCGCCGGCCGTCTACCTGTCGGCGCTGATTGCGGCCCTGATCGAGGCCGGCTGCGCGGTGCGTGGCGACCGGACGGCGCGCGATGCGGATGCGCGAGTGAAGCCGGCGACCGAGCAGGACTGGTCGACGGAGTACCTCGACGCCGTCATTTCGGTGAAGGTGGTGGACGGTGTCGACGGCGCCATCGCCCACATCCGCAAGTACGGCTCCCAGCACACCGACTGCATCGTGGCCGAGAACAAGGACACGGCCGAGCGCTTCCTTGCCCATCTCGACAGCGCCATCGTCTTGCACAACGCCTCGACCCAGTTCGCAGACGGCGGGGAGTTCGGCATGGGCGCCGAGATCGGCATTGCCACCGGCCGCCTGCATGCGCGCGGGCCCATCGGCGTGGAGCAGCTCACCACCTTCAAGTACGTGGTGCGCGGCAGCGGCCAGACGCGACCGGTCTGAGCCACGCACCGACCAAGCGAGCAAGAGTGCAAACGGAGCGGCAATCCGGTCCCGGATCCCGCTCCGCTCTTGTGTCTCGAGTTGCTCTAGCGCCTGACCAGGCGCACCACCAGCAGGACGATCACGGCGCCGATCACCGCGTTGATAATGGCGCCGACGACGCCCCCGCCGATAAAGATGCCGACCCGTGGCAACAGCCAACCTCCGACCACTGCACCGATGATGCCAACCACTACATCGCCGATGAGACCGAAGCCGCCCCCCGTGACGATCAAGCCGGCGAGCCAGCCGGCGATGGCACCGACAACCAGCCAAATGATAATCGTTTGTGGGTCCATGGCTTGTCCTTCCCCGTGGGCCGCAGGTTTGTTCTGATCGCCCTTGCGCCAGGCGGCCCGCGATACTGGGCGCCCAGGGCGGTAGCCCGAATCAAACGTTAGCGTGTTTCGCCGCCAGCTGCCACAGCAGCTACGTCGTCGGACCAATGCCGCTGCGGCAGCGCACACTTGCGCGCTGCACCGCGAGCGGCCTCATGCTAGGCTGATCGCGAAATGCGCATCGTGCCTGGTTCGGGTTGGGCAATGCGCGGAAAATGCCTGAAGTGAGGCCAGCACGGTGCGCGGCCTCGGGGGGGGGGAGAGCCATGGAGCCCATTGCGACGACCGCTGTGACCATCGCCGCCGTGCTGGTCGCGTTCGTCGTTTTCGTTCTCGTGTTCCGCTGGATCTGGAACCACACCGTACCTGCCGTTTTCGGACTGAAGGAGATCACCTTCTGGCAGGCGGTCGGCATCCTGATCCTTGCGTCGATTCTCACCGGCGGCCACCGCATCGTCAGCGGCGACCTGACGAGCAGCCTGCCGAAGCGTTCCGAAGCACCGACACCGCTGGTCTGGCGGGCATGAGCCATCGATTGGGCAGTGAGCAGAGGTAAGGGTAGGGGGAGGCGACATGGCAGGCGTGCTCGAGGGCATCAGGGTGCTCGACTTTGGCCGGTACATTGCGGGTCCTTACTGCGCCACGCTGCTGGCGGAGCACGGCGCCGAGGTGATCCGCATCGAGAAGCGGGAAGGCAGCGAGGACCGCTACCAGGCGCCCGTGGCCAAGACCGGCGAGGGAGCCCTGTTCCTGCAGATCAACCGCAACAAGCTGGGGCTTACGCTCGACCCGATGCTCCCCGAGGGCCAGGAGATCGTGAGGAAGCTCGTCGCCACCGCCGATATCGTGATCGCCAATTTGCCGCCGCAGCAGCTGGTGCCGATGAAGCTAGACTATGAGAGCCTCAAAGCCGTAAAGCCCGACATCATCCTCACTACGGTCACGGCTTACGGCCGCGGCGGCCCCTACAGCGACCGCGTCGGCTTCGACGGCATCGGCCAGGTCATGTCGGGGGCGGTCTATATGACCGGCACCGAGGAGCAGCCCTATCGCGCGCAGGTGCCGTGGGTTGATTTCGGCACCGCGCTGCACTGTGCCTTCGGCACGATGGCGGCTCTGATGGCGCGCAGGATGACGGGCAAGGGGCAGTGGGTGGAAGGCGCGCTGCTGGCAACCGCCGTCACCCTCGGCAATGCGCTTTTGATCGAGCAGGCGGTAATCGCACCCGACCGTGTGCCCACGGGCAATCGCGGCCAGACCTCGGCCCCCGTCGACATCTTCCGCACCAAGGACGGCTGGGTGCTGTGCCAGGTGGTGGGCAACCCCCTCTTCAAGCGCTGGGCCAAGCTGATGGGCGAGGAGCATTGGCTGACCGATCCGCGCTTCAAGGACGACATTTCGCGTGGCGACAACGGCGCCATCGTCTCCGAGCGCATGAGCCGCTGGTGCGCGGAGCGCACCACGGCCGAGGCGCTGGAGACGCTGGGGAAGGCCAAGATCCCCGCAGGGCCCGTGCTCAAGCCGCAGCAGACCCTCGATGACCCCCACATCCAGGCCATGGGCTTCTTCCAGCCGACCGAGTTTCCGGGCGCGCCCAAGCCTGCGCCGCTTGCCAAGGTGCCGGTGTGGCTGTCGGCGACGCCGGGCTCCATCCGCCGCCGCGCCCCCAAGCTCGGCGAGCATACCGACCAGATCCTCACCGAGCTAGGCTACAGCAAAAAGGCGATCGCCGGGTTGCGCGAGCGGGGCGTGGTGTAGGGTTTCGCTCCCCCACCGCGCGGCACCAAGTCTTCATCGGAAACGGCTTCAGTACCGTATGCGTACGGTATTGGCGCGCATCTCCGCGGGGCGTATGCTGCCTGCGTTGTTACTTGCACCATTTCTTGGAGGTATCGATGCGTGGATCATTGACATTTGGTCGAGCAGCTCTGGTCGTCGGCGGCATGCTCGCTGCGGCAACAAGCGCGGCGCAGGGGCAACCGCCGACAAAATTTGATTATTTTGAATATCACGGAATGTGCGAGGCCTCCGCCGCGGTTGCGGTCGATTCGACCCATTTCCTCGTCGCGGACGACCAAGACAGTATTCTGCGACTTTATCAGAGTGGCAATCACGAGCCCATCGACACGCTGGATCTCAGCGCAGAACTCGGAATTCCTCCTTCGGATGTCGGCACCAAGGATGGCAAGACCGATATTGAAGGCGCGGCGGCCATAGGCCACAGAATTTATTGGATCACCGGGCATTCCGAACGATGGAGTCCGCAACGCCGTTTCTTTGCCACCGACGTCATCAAACAGGGCAAGGAATGGAGGATCGAGCTGGTTGGAACGCCATATCGAGGATTGCGAGACGATCTCCTCGAAGACAAGACGGCAATCGACTATATTAAGAATCCAGAACTTCGTGACAGCAACGCGAAGAATGGCTTCAATATTGAAGGTCTTGCGGCGACGCCCGATGGCGAGTTGCTGATTGGGTTGCGAAATCCCGTTCCCGAAGGCAAGGCGCTCCTCGTTACGCTCAAAAATCCCCACGATGTCGTCGTGAGAGGCAAGCCGGCCAAGTTTGGCAAGACTGTTCCACTTGATCTCGGCGACCTTGGCATCCGCAGCATTGATCGCGTCAACGATGGCTACCTCATTATTGCTGGCTCCTTCAAAGATGAGCCTGGCCATTCGCTCTACCGTTGGTCGGGAATTGCCGGTGCAAAGCCCGAAATGCTCATCCAAACCATCAGGTCCGATCCCGACGTCGACTTCAGGCCCGAGGCCCTGTTCGCCATTCCGGGGTCCAACGACGTGCAATTGCTAGGCGACGAGGGTGACGTCGAGACAAAGAAGGCTGTGTGCAAGAAGGCTCCAAAACAGGAGGACAAGAAGTTCCGCAGCGTAACCATCACCTTCACGCCATAGTCCCTACCGCCGGTAGCCCATGCGGGCATTCGGAGAGCCCGAGTTCAGGAGAAGAAGGCATTGAGTTCGGCCACCACAGCCTGCGGCGCCTCCTCGGCCAGGTAGTGGCCGCTGTCGATGGCGCTGCCGCTGACCTGGGCCGAGCAGTACTGGCGCCAGATCGCGGGTGCATCATACCACTGGGGGATCTTGCCCTTGGCGCCCCACAGCACCAGCAGGGGGCATTGCACCTTCTGCCCCGCGGCGCGGGAAGCCCGGTCGTGCTCGAGGTCGATGCTGGCGGCGGCGCGGTAGTCCTCGCACATGCCGCGGATCATCTCCGGTGTCCTGACGGCGGCGAGGTAGTCGGCCATCGCCTCGGGGTGGAAGAAGGTCGAGGGCTTGGGCTCGCGCGAGGTGTGCGCACGGAACCACGCCTCGGGGGAGGCATTGATCAGCGTTTCGGGAAAGGGATGCGGCTGGGCGAACCAGAACCAGTGGTAATAGCCCATCGCGAACGCCATGTCGGCGCGCTCGAAATGCTCGATGGTCGGCACGATGTCGAGCACGGCGAGCTTTTCCACGCGGTCGGGAAAATCGATGGCGAGCCGGTGCGCCACGCGGCCCCCGCGATCGTGGCCGGCAACAAGGAACCGGCGGTGACCGAGCCCTTCCATCACCTCCACCATGTCGCGGGCCATCTCCCGCTTGGCGTAGGGGGCATGGTCGGGCGTGGCCTCGGGCTTGAAGGAGCCACCGTAGCCGCGAAGATCCGTGCACACGACGCTGTAGCGTCGGGCGAGAGCCGGCGCCACGGCGTGCCACATGGCGTGCGTCTGCGGGTTGCCGTGCAGGAGCAGCAGCGGCGGTCCCGATCCGCCGCGCCGCAGCCTCATCGTGCCGGCGCCGACCTCGACGTTCTCCAGCGCAAAGCCTGGAAAGAACATCCTCGAGCCTCCTGGCCGTGAGCGGAGCGAAACCTGTTGTCAGCGGGTCACTTCTTGCGCTGCTCGAGCACATCCTTCGCGACCATCGCAGCGGACATCCCCACCGGCCAACCGCCGTAGAAGGCAAGGTGCGTGATCAGCTCGCCGATCTCGTCGGGTGTAACCCCGTTGTTGAGCGCCCGCTCGAGATGGCCCTTGAGCTGCTCGGTGCGGTTGAGGGCAACGAGGGCGGCGCAGGTAATCATGCTGCGGTCGCGCTTGGAGAGTCCCGGCCGCTCCCAAACGTCGCCGAAAAGCACCTTCTCGGTCAGATCGATCAGCTTGGGGACGGTGGCGCGCACCTTGTCGCGGTTGGCAGACGGCGGGGTCGGCTTGATGGTCATGGAGACAGTTTCCTTGACTGGGGCTGGAGCATGTGAACCGCGTCCACCTCTCGGCGGGCATTGCCGCGGGCGGAAAAAAGCTTACCCGGTGGGATCGGCGATGGCCATCACCTGGCGGCCGAGCCCTGGGCCGCGATCGCTCCGGGACCTCGAGGAGCACAGTATGTGGCAGATGCACACCCGCCCTCTGGTGCGACGCAGACTTCTGCGCCATGAGTACGCGGCGGCGAACGCCGCATGGCAGGGGGGCGCAAATGGTGAACTGGTCCGAGACTTGGACGTGGCTCGATGGTGACTGGCAGGAAGGCAACGTCCTCGTCGCAGGGCCGCGGACGCATGCTTTCTGGCTCGGCTCCTCGGTTTTCGACGGAGCCCGCGCCTTCGAGGGGGTGACGCCCGATCTCGATCGCCACTGCGAGCGCCTCAATGCATCTGCCGGCGCTCTAGGCCTGAAACCTACGCAGTCCGTCGAGACGATAGTGGGACTTGTCAAAGATGGATTGAAAAGATTTCGCTCAAAGGAGGCCATCTACATCCGCCCGATGTATTGGGCAGAGGATGGAGGCGTCGGCGGCTCGTCCGTGCCGCCCAACCCGGAAACGACGCGATTCCTTCTGTGCCTCTACGTGTCTCCCATGAATCCCCCGAAGGGTTTCTCGATCACGCTCTCGCCCTTCCGTCGGCCGTCGATGGAGACCATGCCGACCAATGCCAAGGCGGGGTGCCTCTACCCGAACAACGCACGCTGCGTGATGGAAGCGAAGTCTCGCGGCTTCGACAATGCCCTCGTGCTCGACATGCTCGGCAACGTCGCAGAGGCCGGCACCTCCAACCTGTTCATGGTCAAGGACGGCGTGGTCAAGACCCCGGCGCTGAACGGGACTTTCCTGGCCGGTATCACGCGCCGGCGCACGATCGAGCTGCTGCGGGGAGCAGGCGTCCAGGTCGAGGAAACGACGCTGAAGGTCGCCGACTTCATGGATGCCGACGAGGTCTTCTCGACCGGCAACAACTCGAAGGTCGTGCCGATCAAACGCATCGAGAGCCGCGAGCTGCAGCCCGGCCCCATGATGTTCAAGGCGCGCAAGCTCTACTGGGATTGGGCGCACAGCGGGGGCTGAGGAGCAGCATATTCCTGCCCCGGCACGATGGGGTGCAATTCATGACGGCACGCATGGCCGATCTCACTCCAGTAGGTGGCCGCCGTCGTACATGCAGGCGATGCGGCCGAGCACGGCACGGAATTGATCGGTCTCTACCAGCGCTGCGAGGTCGGCTGCTGGCTCGCGCGCAGCTCTCGGAAACTCGGCCTTGCCCAACAGATCAGACATGGTGTCAGACCCTGAGGGTCTGACACCATTCAACCCGCGTTCAACGAGGCGGCGCAACAGCATCGGATCAAGGGATGGCAGGGCCGCGAAAAAGCCGTGCAGCAGCACCTGCGCCAGCTGTCGATCGGGATGGTCTGGCCGTTCCGGTGCGCGGCCGCAATCCCAGAGGTGGGCGACCCTGTCCCAGGGTGCCGGCTCGGCGGGGAAGCGAGCGGCAAGCGCCGCCTCCTCCTCGGCGTAATAGAACCGGTTGAGGCGGTCGAAGAAGGCAAAGCGGTAGCCGTGGTCGAGCAGCACCGGCTCCCAGTCGCTCCACGCCGCGTCCATACTGCCGGGCGCTACGGACTCCACCAGGATCACGCGCGGGCGACGGCGCTTGAAGTCCATGCCAGCCAGCACTTCGCCTTCCGCGCCCTCCACATCGATCTTGAGGAAGTCGATGCGCTCGAGCCCTGCCTCTTCGATCAGCGCCGCCAGCGTGCGTACCGGCAGGCGCATGGTGGTGAAACCCGCGCCGAACTTCTCGGCACCAGCGGCGTGCTCGCGCACCGTGGTGGAGAACCCATGCAGTTTGTCGACGACATGGAACTCGGTTTCGCCCTCTGCCCTGCCGGCGAGGCACGAGACGGTATGGTCGCGCGGCCGCACATGCGCGTAGATGTCCGCTAGCGCCTGCTGCGGCTCGACGACGAGGCCGCGCCAGCCCTTGAGGTAGAACCAGAACGAGACGTTGTCGGCCACGGGGTGGCCGCCACCGACGTCCACATAGGTGCCGGCGTCCTGGTCCGCAAAGATCAGATCGAGGTGGTAGTCCTCGAGGTTCTGCGCATAGGAGAGCTGCATCATTTCGCCTGTTGTGTTGGCGGCCCGTCTTCGTCTCTAGTGGCGCCGCTCGCATGCAAAACACAAGGCCCGAGCACTTCGCCAAATCCATGACGCCGCCGATCATCACCACCGCCGAATCGCTGCTCGCCCGCTACGACGCCGTTTTCTGCGACGTGTGGGGCGTGATACACAACGGCCGCAAGGCTTACGCCGAGGCAGGCGCAGCTTTGGCGCAATTCCGTGAGCGGGGCGGCACGGTGATCCTCGTCTCCAACGCACCGATCCCGGCCTCCGGCGTGGAGCGGGTGCTGGAGAAGACCGGCGTGCGGCGCGACGCCTGGGACGCGATCGTCTCCTCGGGCGATATCGCGCTCGGACATATCGACCGCAAAGGCTATCGGCGCATGCACTGGGTGGGGCCAAGCGAGCGCGACTATGCCCTCTATGTGCGGCTGCCGGTCCCCCAGGCGCCGCTCGCCCAGGCCGAGGCGATCATCTGCACGGGCTTGAAGAACGATCGTGCCGAGACGGTTGCGGACTATCGCGGGCTGATCGAGGAGGGGGTGGCGCTGAAGGTGCCGTTCGTGTGCGCCAACCCCGATCTGGTGGTCGACGTGGGCGCATTGCGCCTGCCCTGCGCGGGGGCGATCGCGGCCGAGTACGAGCGTCTGGGTGGGGAGGTGTTCTGGGCGGGCAAGCCGCATCCTGCCGCCTACGCTGCCGCGCTAAAGAGGGCGGCGGAACTGCGTGGCGGGAGCACGCCCGAGCTGGCGCGTATCCTCGCCATCGGCGATGCCGTGCGTACCGATCTTGCGGCTGCGCAAGGCCTCGGCGTCGATGGCCTGTTGATCGCCGCCGGCATCCACAGCGATGCACTGCTGGCCGATGGGGCTATCGATCCGGCAGGGCTCGCCGCCCTGTTCGCGCCCGCTGGGACGCCGCCGGCCGTGGCGGCAATGACGCATCTGCGGTGGTGAGAGGGACGCGAGGATGCCTGCCGCGCCAACGAAATACGATGCCGTCGTCTTCGACCTGCTGACGGCGCTCCTCAACTCGTGGAAGCTGTGGAACGACGTTGCGGGCTCCGAGGAGGCCGGCATGCGCTGGCGCCGCAAATACCTCGAGATCACCTATGGTTGCGGCGCCTATCGGCCCTATCCGAGCCTCGTGGCGGAGGCTGCGGTGGCAGCTGGCTGTCCGCCTTCCTTTGCCGATAGCTTGGTCGCTCGCTGGGACGAACTCGAGCCGTGGCCGGATGTTGCGGAGGTGTTGACGGAGCTGACAAAGCGCGTGCCGCTCGCCGTCGCGACCAATTGCTCGGCGGCGCTCGGTGCCCGCGCGGCAAAGCGGGCAGGCGGCAGATTCGAGGTCGTGATCACGGCCGAGGATTCCGGCTATTACAAGCCCAGACCGGAGACCTATCAAGCCGCGCTTGCTGTGCTCGGCACCGCGGCGCCGCGCACCCTATTCGTCGCCGGCTCCGCCTCGGACGTTCCCGGTGCGCAGGCGATTGGCATGCCGGTGTTCTGGCACAACCGCATCGGCCTACCGTCAGTGGGGGCGGCCCGTCCCGAATTCACCGAGCAATCGCTGCAACCGCTCTTGGGCGTCGTGCGCTGATCGGAAGTGGCTGGGACCAATGTCGCACGCGGCAGACCGCACCTGGACGACTTTCGTCATGCAGGCGCGGTCTTCGCGGCCAGGCCGCTACTAGCGATAGTGGCGGTGGTGGCGATGATGGTGATGGCGGCGATGATGATACCAGCGCCAGTTCACCAGCTGAGCCTCGGCGGCCGACTGTGAGCTGTCGATCTTGAGCGTGGCGAGAACGGGCGACGCAGGGGCCGCCTGCGCGACCGACATGCCGCCCGCCAGCGAGAGCGCGGCGAGCGAGAGCAACCAGAAGCGTTTCATTGTTGTGTCCTTGTGTGTAGCAGCCCGGCAGATTTCGCCTTGCTGTGGTGTGCGGTGATTAGAGCAGGGAGCGCTTGAATAGGGCCTGAACGAATAAGGGCGATACCTGGGCCGGCAACTGACAATTGGTTCATCGCGACGGCTCGAGCGCCGCCGTTCGTGCGCAGCAGCGCGCGGTCACGCGCTATTTGGTGGCGCGTTGCGGCGACCTGCCGTCCGTAAACCCACTAAAGACCATGTCGGGCGAGCTCGTGTTGTGGCGCGAGGGCGTGATGCGGCCTGCCCACAGGTCGGTGACGGCGGCGCGGCCAAAGCTCATGATGGGCTCCTCGCGCCAACCCTTGCCACCTCTCTCGCGCACGGCAATTCGGGCGACGTCGTTGTTGAAATCCGTGACGTACATGGAGCGCAGCGCCGCGAATGGCCGGCCGTCGATGACGCGGTCGAAGGAGACCTCCAGCGTATTCCGGTTCTGGTCGACTTTGGCGATCTTCACCGTCGCGGCGCCGCCGCGCTCAAAGGCAAGCGTGAAGGCGCGCGCCCTCGGGTCGAAGGCAACCTCCTTGATCCTGACGATCGGCCGCCCCTCCATTTCGACCGGTCCGATCAGGAAGGAGGAGCCGAAGGCGGTGGGCGCCATGCCCGCGGGCGCCAGAGGGCGCAGGCGCCAGTAGCCGTCCTGGGGATAGAGCACGGCCACTTCCTCCCCGCCCATGGGCCGGATCATCCAGAGCTGGATGAGGTGGAGGCCTTTCTCGACGCGGTTGCCGACCCGCACCGTGGCGGTGGCCGGGCGCCAGAACGTTGGGAACGTCAGCCCCACCAGCCAGAAATCTATCTCCTCGTAGAGCGTGGTGCGCTTGGGGGGCTCCGGCTTGCCGGGGTTGGGGTCGCCGGCGCCAGTGCAGCCGGTCCAGTCGGCCTCGAAGCTGTCGCGCTGCAGGGTGCCGATGTAGGCAGGGTGGGCCGCCTCGATGCGGAAGGCGCGCACGTCCCTGGAGGTTAGGTTGAGGGTGACGTTGTCCTTCTCGGCGCACAGCACCGGCTCGCTGGCGTTCGCCACCTCGACGGCCAGCGGCTCGGCGGTTGCGGGCAGAGCTGAGGCGCACAAGCTGCCGAACGCGAGAGTGAGCGCGCCGATGGCCGCGGCGAATGTGGCGCCGGTGCTTCTCCCTCTCCCCGCTTGCGGGGAGAGGGTCGGGGTGAGGGGCAGCAACGAGCGCCGGAGCAAGGCCCTGCCCCTCACCCTAACCCTCTCCCCACCGAAGGGTGGGGAGAGGGGACGAGCACGACGTGCGTGGCTAGCGCTGCAGGACACAGTAGACGTCACCCGAGTTGGCCTCGTGCGGCAGGGCGGCTAGGTGGGCCGCCATCCCGGCCTGCCCGATCCAGCGGCCGAAGGTGAGCTGCTGGCTCTCGCCCAGTGCCACATCGAACGCGTAGGCGCCGAGTGAGGCTAGCCGATCGAGGCAGGCAAGCGCCACCTCGCGCTGGATGGTGGTGAACTCGAAGGAAAGGGCCGGCAACGGCCGCGTCAAGCCGGCGAGCACGGTTGCCTCGAAACCTTCGACGTCGATCTTGGAAAAGGCCGGGTGGCCGTGCTCGGCGATGAGCGCATCGAGCGTCGTCACGGGTACCTCGATCGCCTGGTCCCACGCTTGACCCTCCCAACCGCCGGCCCCGTCGGCCGCAGACACGAACTCGGCGGAGGCGGTGGAGACGGTAGGGTTGGCCGAGTTGATCTGCAGCGTCAGCCGGCCGCTGCGGTCGCCGCAGGCCGCCTCGATGAGCATCACACCCGTGTCACCGGCATAGATCGCGCGGATCGCTTGCGCACACAGGGGCTGCGGCTCGAGCGCGACGACGCGGGCGCCGAGACGGCGGAACGCGCCGATGCGGTCGCCGACGTGGGCGCCGATGTCGAAGGCGAGGTCGCCGGGCTTCACGAAGCGTGCGTAGAGCCCATCCATAGCCGCGTCGCGGGTCGCATCTCCATAGTAGGTCTCGAGCGAGCGGCGGAGGGGGGAGAAAGCCGGGTCGGTCCTCAGGGCGGTGACATTGAGGGGTGCGGACATGCTGGCTCTCAGGTGCCGTCAGCCAGCACCGCGGTCACCTCCGGTGGGGGAGCGAAGTCCTCGGGAATGCCGCATATGCCAAGCCGCGCCAACAACCGGCCGAAGTCCGGGTTGGCGGTCAGGACCGCGAACGGGACGGACAAGAGATAGCCGGCCGTCAGCGGCAGGCTCCACCAGAGCACGGCAGGAGCGATGAGGAGGAGAGCACCGCATACGACGATGCCGAACAGCGTCTGCGGCCACAGGTGCTCCGCGGCCGTGGCCCAGGTGAGACCCTGGGCGTCGCGCGACTGGCCGCCCCAGACGACCGATTTGCCGAAGACGAGGCCCACCATGAAGATCGAGGTGCGGATGGTGGAGACGGCGCCCTGCAGGAACGAGAAAGCGATCTCGATCACCGCGCCGGGGATGAACCTGAGCCATCCGCCATAGCGGGCGACCCCGCCAGGCGTCAGCACCACGTCGGCGAGGCCAGCAAGCTTGGGCATCAGGTACATGGTGAAGAAGGTGACGTAGAGGCCGATGGCGAGGCTTGCCGGGAAATGCTCGATCTCCCCTGCCTGCCAGGCCGCCACCGGCAGCAGCGCGATCATCAGCGTCCAGGCGGGGATGCCGATGAACATGAGGATCGCCCACACCAGCTGGAAGCGGCTCATGGGGTAGAGGCCCGGCAGATTGAGCAGCTTCAGGTACTGCATGTTGCCCTGGCACCAGCGCACGTCGCGGCGGGCGAACTCGAGCATGGTGGGCGGGTTCTCCTCCCAGCTGCCGCGCTCCTGGGGCAGCACGCGCACCTCGTAGCCGGCGCGGCGCATCAAGGTCGCCTCGACTTGGTCATGGGAAAGGACATGACCGCCGAGCGGCGGGGAGCCCGGCAGGACCGGCAGATGGCACTGCTCATGGAACGGCTTGATGCGCACCATGGCATTGTGACCCCAGAACGGGCCACAGTCGCCCACCCACCACGCTTGGCCCATGGTGTAGGCGCGCATGCCGTGGCGCATGCCGAACTGGAAGATGCGCGCAAAGGCGCTCTTGGAGGGCATGCCGACGACCAGGCTCTGCAGGATGCCGATTTTAGGGTGGGCCTGCATCATACGCGCGAGCCGCACGATCTGCTCCCCCGACATCAGGCTATCGGCGTCGAGCGGCAGCATCAGCGTGAAATCGCTGCCCCAGCGCGCGCAGAAGTCGCGCACGTTGCCGGCTTTGTAGCCCTCGTTGTCGGTGCGACGCCGGTAGACGATGCGGGGGGCGTCCGGGTCGGCGGCTTTCCAGGCCTCGACCAGCTGCTCCTCGGCGGCCGCGACGGCCGGGTCGCTCGTGTCACTCAGCACGAAGTAGTTGAAGGCGGCACCTTCGCCGGTGGCGTCGACACTGCGCTTCACGGCCTGGAACCGCCTTATGGCGCGCTCGGGATCCTCGTTGCGCACGGTCATGAAGATGGCCGTGTTGATACGCAGGGGCGTGGGGACGTCGCCGGCGGCGGCATAGGGCGCGACCTCGTCCGCGGCATCCTTGCGGAAGTGCAGCAGCCACAGGCCGATGAGCGCGTTCCAGAAGCCCAGCACCGTCCAGGGCGTGCCGGCGGCAAAGGAGAGGAAGAGGACTACGTCGACCCCTGTCCAGCCACCCGCGCCCAGCACCTCTGCCGCTGCCCAGAGCAGGGCCGCGTAGGTGATCAAATTGAGGGCAAAAACGATCTGGCGGCGCCGCGTCAGCGCGTCGATGGACTGGAGGCCCGCTGGTGTCGTAAGGCTCAGGCGCACCACAGGCTGCCCCGGTGTCGGGGTGTCGAGACTGTCGCTCATGCAACCTTCATCTGTGAGAAGTGACCCCCGGGCGCCGCGAAGGCGCGGGAGCTAAGATGATGACGCGGCGCTCAACCGGCAAGACCCGCATGGCCCGTGCCATCTGGTATCCCAGGAGAGGCGTGGCCGAGCTTCGCCCAGCCCCGCTGCCGCGCCCGCAGCCGGGCGAGGCGCTGGTGCGCACGCTGTTCAGCGGCATCAGCCGCGGCACGGAGCGTCTGGTGTTCTCGGGCGCCATCGGCCAAAGCGAATGGGAGCGCATGCGCGGGCCCAACCAGGAGGGGGCCTTCTCATTTCCGATCAAATACGGCTATTGCGCGACCGGAATTGTGGAGGAGGGGCCGGCGGCGCTGGTCGGACGCACGGTGTTCTGCCTCCACCCGCACCAGGATTTCTTCATCATGCCGGCTGCGGCGCTAGTGCCGGTGCCCGACGGCGTGCCGGCGCGCCGGGCCACGCTGGCGGCCAACATGGAGACGGCGCTCAACGCGGTGTGGGATTCCGGGGCCGGGCCTGGCGACCGGATCGTGGTGGTGGGGGCCGGCCTGGTGGGGCTGCTTGTCGCCCAGCTGACGGCGCGGCTGCCGGGGGCAGAGGTGACGGCGGTGGACAAGGACGACGCGCCGGGGGACGGTGGTCGCGGCGCTGGGTGCCCGGTTCGCTGGGCCCGACAATGCGCCAAAGGACGCGGATGTCGTATTTCACGCCAGCGCCACGGCGGCGGGCTTGGCCACCGCCATCAATTGCGCGGGGTTGGAGGGCACGATCGTCGAGATGAGCTGGTATGGAGACAAGGCTGTGAGCGTGGAGCTGGGCGGCGCGTTCCACAGCCGGCGGCTGAAGATCGTCTCTTCCCAGGTCGGCCAGGTCGCCGCGAGCCGTAGGCCGCGCTGGGACTACCGTCGGCGCGCCGAGACGGCCATGCGCCAGCTGACCGATCCGGTGCTCGATCAGTTGGTGGCCGAGGAGATCGATTTCGAGGACGCACCGCGCGAACTGCCGCGCGTCTTCGCTGCCGACGCGCGAGGCCTCGCGCCCGTGATCCGTTATCCGCAAGCCTGAGCGCACAGACAAAGAGAGATCGTCGCAGGAGGTTGGTATGTACGCCGTCGAGGTGCGCGACCGCATCATGATCGCCCACAGCCTGCCGGACCCGTTCTTCGGTCCGGCGCAGGGGATGCATGGCGCCACGTTCGTGGTCGATGTCGCCTTCTTCCGCGAGACGCTGACGAAGGAGAGCGTGGTGGTCGATATCGGCGCGGCGCTCGACGTGCTGGGCAAGACGCTGAAGCCGCTGGCCTACAAGAATCTCGACGAGCTGGCGCAGTTCAAAGGCAAGCTCACCACCACGGAGTTCCTGTGCCGCTACGTGTTCGACGCCATTGCCAAGGCCGCCCGCGAAGGAGCACTCGGCGAGGAGGGCAAGAAGCTCGCCAAGATCCGTGTCCTCCTGCATGAGACCGACCTCGCGCGCGCCTGGTTCGAAGGGCCGGTGTGACGATGACGCCTGCCGTGTTCGCCATTCCCGGCAATATCGATCAGCCGACCGGCGGGTACATGTACGATCGCAGGGTGCTGGCGCTGCTGCCGCGATTTGGCGTGGCGGCACGGCATGTCGAGCTGCCGGGCTCTTTTCCGGCTCCCACCGAGGCGGACCTTGCCGAGACGGGGCGGCGGCTTGCTGGGGTAGAGGGGCGCGCCATCGTCATGATCGACGGGCTGGCCTATGGCGCGATGCCACGCGACGTCATTGCCCAAGTCTCCGCGCCCATCGTCGCCCTCGTCCACCATCCGCTGTGCCTCGAAGCGGGACTTTCCCCGACGCGGCAGCGCGAGTTGCACGCGTTGGAGACGGCGGCTCTGGCGCTCGCCGAGCGCGTGGTGGTGACGAGCGGGTTGACGGCACGCACTTTGAGGGCAGAATTCGCCGTGCGCGCCGCCAAGATCACGGTGGCGGAGCCAGGCACCGACCGGGCGGCGCGCGCGACCGGCACAGGGGCGCCCGTGCAACTGCTGGCCGTCGGCGCCGTGGTGCCGCGCAAGGCCTACGATGTCCTCGCGAGAGCATTGGCGCCGCTGAAGGATCGCGACTGGCGGCTCGCGATTGCAGGGCCCACCGACCGCAACGCGGAGGCGTTTGCCGGGCTGCAGGCCAGCCTGCGCAGCACCGGGCTCGAGGATCGCGTGACCGTTCTCGGCGCCGTCGACGCGGAGCGGCTGGCGCAGCTCTATGCGCGCGCGGACGCCTTTGTGATGTCCTCGCTCTACGAGGGCTACGGCATGGTGCTGGCTGAGGCCATGGCGCGCGGCCTGCCGATCGTGTGCACCACGGGCGGAGCTGCGGCCGAGACGGTGCCCGATGCCGCCGCCATCAAGGTGGCGCCGGACGATGCGGCGGCGCTCGGCGCGGCCATCCGGCGGCTCATCGACGAGCCCGACCTGCGCCGACGCATGAGCGATGCCTCCTGGATCGCGGGCCAGCGGCTGCCGCGCTGGGAGGACGCCGCGGCGCGCATCGCCGATGTCATCAAGGGGATCGCATCATGAGCGACTTTGCGCCGGAGTGGCTCGACCTTCGCGAAGGCGTCGACCACCGCTCGCGCAACCGCAAGCTCGAGCGGGCGCTCGCCAAGCACTTCGACGGCTGGCGGCCCGTCACCGTGGTCGACCTGGGCTGCGGCACCGGCTCCAACCTGCGTGCCACCGCACCGTTGCTGGGCCCCGAGCAGCATTGGACGCTGGTCGATCACGACCTCACCCTCCTCGATGCCTCCTCGCAGCGGCTCACGGCCTGGGCCGACGGCGCCGACTCGCAGGAGGGTCGGCTCGTGCTGTTCAAGGGCGCCAAGCGAATTACCGTCGAGTTCCGCCGCGCAGATCTCGCCGGCGACCTCGAGGGTGCGCTTGGGCCCACCGCCAACCTGGTCACCGCATCTGCCCTCTTCGACTTGGCATCCGCGGAGCTCATTGGCAGGCTCGCCCATGTGGTCGCGGCGAGGAAGTCGGCCTTCTACACCGTGCTCACCTACGACGGTGACCAGCGCTGGACGCCCGAGCACGAGGCCGATGCCGCCCTGCTCGAGGCCTTCCATGCCCACCAGAGGCGCGACAAGGGTTTGGGGCCGGCTGCGGGGCCCGATGCACCCGATGCGCTGAGCGAGGCCTTCAGTCGGCTCGACTACGTGGTGTCGGAAGGCGACAGCGCCTGGCGGCTCGGGCAAGGCGACGAAGCGCTGATCGACGGGCTGGTCGCAGGATTTGCGGCGGCCGCGCGCGATACGGGGCAGGTCGACCCGCAGACGCTGGCCGCCTGGAGTGCCGTTGTGCGCACCGGCGCCGTCGTCGGCCACGCCGATACCTTGGCGCTGCCGCCGACGCGCTGATTTCGCTCCGCGCAGCCGTCAGGACGCTGCCGGCGCGGCGAGCGCGATCTCGCCACCCCCGGCAGGCGCCACAAGGCGCACTTCGGCCTCGCCGCGAGGGTGCTCCAGCATCAGCTGCGCCAGCCGATCGACCTTGTCGTGCAATTCAGCGATCGACGACTCGGCCTTGACGTTGACCTCGTAGTCGAGCGCGGCTGCGAGCCGGTCCTTCGCTGCCTGCCGGTTCTGGCTCATCATGATGACGGGGGCCTGCAGGGCGGCCAGCATCGACAGCAGCAGGTTGAGGAAGATGAAGGGATAGGGGTCGAAAGCCCAGCGCACGAGGACGAGCGCGTTGAGCAGCGCCCACGCGGCAAGGAACGCGCAGAAGCCGGCGATGAAGCTCCAGGAGCCCGCCACGATCGCGACCTTGTCGGCCAGCCGATCGCCGAAGCTCAGGTTCTGCTCGAACACCTGGTTGACATTGCGCGCGGTGTGCACGCGCCGGGCGACGCGGGCAATCACGCGCCGGTCACGCTCGCACAGCGGACCCAGGCCCCCGTGCAGGAGCTGCTGGGCGAGATAGCGGATTTCGGAGTTCATGGCTCACTTCCTTTCGACCGAGCCTAAGCCGGTCGAGGGTGAGCCTGGCTAGCGCTCAGGCCTTCCCGGCAACCGGCGCGGCTGCGGTCCTACTAGGGCTGTCGCTAGACATGGGTTGACGCATCTCCTGATGAGATTTGCCATGGATGGCATGGCTCCGCCTTAGATGCGCCCGCAGGTGTGGAGTGTCAACCTGCAGTGAACGCATTCGTTAGGAGAGGCGGCCGGCGCGCACCAACATGCGGCGCAGCACGCCGTCCTTCTTGATGAGGTAGTGCTGCAGCGCGGCGCCCACGTGCATGGCGAGCAGCACGATCAGGGCGTACGCGGCGACCATGTGCAGGAAGAATGTTCGTGTTGCCTTGGCGTCGTCGTGCGCAGCCAGTGCCGGCAGCTTGATGCCGAACGGCTCGAAGGGGCCGTAGTAGGAGATGGCGAGCCAGCCCAGCAGCGGCACGATGAAGAGGAGCGCATATATCGCCCAGTGCGTGAGGTGGCTAACGAGCTTCTCCCACGGCCTCAGCGTCGGCTCGTCGGGGGGTGCGCCGTGCATGAGCCGGTACGTGAGCCGGACGGCGGCAAGCAGCAGGATGGCGAGGCCGATCAGCTTGTGGGCGTCGTAGAGCTTGGCCGTCGGCTCGGCAAAGTCGGTGGCGGCGCCATAGCGCACCATGAACAGGCCGACCGGGATCTGCACGGCCAGAAGCGTGAACATCCACCAGTGAAGGCGGCGGGCGGTAACACTGTAGGTGGCGTTCTGGGCCCCTGCTCCGCCGATGTTCCTGTCTTCCATGAGTTCCCTCTCGTTAGCGGCTGCTGCGGCGCCTGCGCTGTGACTGCCCTTCGCCCGACTTAGCGACTATATACGGCCTGGGCGCTCGGCAGGAGCGGGGGCTGTCTGCGGCCTGGCCGCCCGAGCCGGGGATCGAGGGGCACCGCCCGCGGCTTGTGCCGTCTGACCTGGGGACACCTTGCGCAAGCTCGCCAACAGCAACAATGCCACCGGCATGGAACGGCTCTTCGCGGCCACCACGGCGCGCCCGATGTTGTTTGCGGCAGCCGTGTTTTTGCTGTGCGCCATAGGCATCGGCTGGCCCTGGCTGTCGGGGAGCGTGACCATCCCGTGGGACGCCAAGGCCCACTTCCAGCCGCAGATCCAGTTCCTCGCCCAGAGCCTGGCCAGAGGTGAATCTCCGGCCTGGGCGCCGTACGTCTTCAGTGGACATCCCCAGATCGCCGACCCGCAATCGATGATCTTCTCGCCGCCGTTCCTGGCGCTGGCGCTGATCGACGGCGCGCCGAGCTTGTGGGCGGTTGACACCACCGTTCTGGCGATGGTGGCCCTGGGCGGGCTGTGCCTGATGCTTTGGTTTCGCGATCAGGGCTGGCATTGGGGTGGCGGCCTGATCGCAGCGCTGGCGTTCTGCTACGGGGCATCGATGGCCTGGCGCATCCAGCACACCGGCCAGGTGCTGAGCCTAGCCTACCTGCCGGTTGCGCTCCTCTGCCTGGACCGGGCGCTGGCGCGTGGGTCTATTCTCCATGGGCTTGCCGCCGGCGTCGTCGCTGCCGCCATCGTGCTCGGGCGCGACCAGGTCGCGCTGCTGTCGATCTATCTCCTCGCCGCGCTCGGCCTTTGGCGCATCCTTACGGCTGCGGCACCAACCGACGCCCTGCGCCGGAGCCTGCTGCCGCTCGGCGCGGGAGCCCTCTGCGCGGTTCTTCTCATTGCGGTGCCCGTCATGCTGACGGCCGCGCTCGCCGCCGAGTCCAACCGGCCGTCGATCGGCTACGTCGATGCCGCGCGCGGCTCCCTGCATCCGGCCCTGCTCGTCACACTGGTGATGCCGGACGTGTTCGGCGCGTCGGGGCGCATGGAGGACTATTGGGGGCCGCCGAGCTTTGCCTGGCCGGATACGGGCCTCTTCATCGCGCAGAACATGGGCGAGCTCTACATCGGCGCCATTCCGCTCGCGCTAGCTTTGCGTCGCTGCGGTGCGCGGGCAGCTGTGGGCACACGAGATTCGCTTCTTCACTTGCGCGGTGGGCATGGTGTTGCTCTACGCGCTCGGCTGGTACACGCCGGTGTTTCGCGTGCTCTACACGATTTTGCCGGGCGTCAGCCTCTACCGTCGTCCGGCCGACGCAACCTTTCTGATCGGCGGTCTTGGCGCCATCCTCGCCGGCTATGCCGCGCATCGTCTCTTGGAGGATCGGTGCGAGGCCGGCTGGGGGTTCCTCCGCCAGCTGGCGCTGCCGGTGGCTGTCATGCTCGGCTGCGCGGTCCTGCTGTCCACGGTATTGGGTTTCTGGCTCGGCCGGCTGGAGAGGCTGCCCCTCCCGCTGTTGGCTGCGGCGATCTCCTTCGCCGGTGCCGTGCTGGTGCTAGCCTGGATAGCCGCCAACGCCAAGGTTCAGCCTCAGCTTGCCGTGGTGCTGCTCGCTGGCATCACCGCCGCGGATCTTGGCTACAACAACGGTCCCAGCTCATCGACCGCGCTGCCGCCCGCCGTCTACGAGGTGCTGGAGCCCAACAGCCGCAATGCCACCATCGCCATCCTGAAATCCAAGGTGGTGGCAGACGCTACGCGCCGGGACCGCATCGAGCTGGCGGGGCTGGGCTTCCACTGGCCCAATGCCAGCCTCACGCATCGGCTCGAGAATACACTGGGCTACAATCCCCTGCGTCTTGCCCTCTACAGCCAGGCAACCGGTGCCGAGGACCACGTCGGCCTGCCGGACCAGCGCAAGTTCTCGCCGCTCTTTCCCTCCTACCGCTCCAAGCTCGCAAACCTTCTGGGTCTGCGCTTTATTGCTACCGGCGCGCCGATCGGAGAGATCGACAAGAAGCTCGCGCCGGGTCAGCTGCCGCTCGTGGCCCGCACCAGCGACGGCTACATCTACGAGAACCCGGACGCCTTCCCGCGCGTGCTGTTTGCGACCCGGGCGAGGGCCGCCGACTTTGCCCGCATGCTGGCTGACGGATCGTGGCCAGAGGCCGACCTGCGCACCACCGTGCTGCTGGAGCAGGTGCCCGCGGGCGGCGCCGCGCCCCTCCGGCCGGGCACGGTTCGCATCGTGAGCTACCGCAACACCGAGGTCGTCCTGGAGGCCGACAGCCCCGACGGTGGCTGGGTCGTGCTGAACGATCTCTGGCATCCCTGGTGGTTTGCGGAGGTCGACGGCCGTCCTGCTGATATTCTGCGCGCCAATGTGCTGTTTCGGGCGGTATCGGTGCCGGCTGGCCGGCACCGGATGCGCTTCCAATTTCGCCCCGTCGCCGGCGCCTGGCGAGGATTGGGCAAACCGTGAGCCTTTTGCTCAGGCACGCGTGGCGGCGTGCGGCAGAGCCATGGTCGCGGCCGTGGCGATGCCCAGTGCGATGCACCAGAGATTGATCGCGGCGGACGTCAGACCGTCGGCGAAGCTGCTCGTGTAAATGCCGTTCTGGGTGTTGAAGCTCGCATCGACGAGGCCGAGGAAGAGCAGGCCGCCGGCGCACATCAGGCCGAGTGGCGGGCCCAAGGGCTGGCCCGCGCTCGTCAAGGCACCCGCGGTGAGCAAACTGACTGCGAGGATGAGATCCGGCAGCGGGAACGAATGCTCGAAGGCAAAATAACAGGCGGGCGCGTTGGTGGGCGCCAGGCCGACGGTGAAGAACTGTGCCCAGAAGACGACGATGCCAAGCCCCGTTGCCATCTGCGCACGCGCCAGGATGTTTGCGTGTCGAAAGATGCCCATTCCATTGCTCCGGGATCTCGGGTGCGCCCCCAATTTCGCCCAGAACCTACACATTTGCGATCGCTCGGCTCGAGATCGCCCTTTGGCGTTCATTGCCCCTTCAGGGTGGACATGACATTAGCGGCCCCGTCGGCACCACAGGGGCGCTACAATGCTGAGCTACGTCCACCAGCCGCACGGCCCCTGCCCGCACGGTGCGCGCTGATAACCGACAGATAACCTTATGACAGTCCAGCATTTTCAGGCTCCCGATGCGCCGGGGTTCAAGCTCGACCCTCGGGTGGTTGGAGCCTTCGGCCGGTTTGCCGGCGGCTTCTGGCGGGGGCGGACGGCCTGGCGCGCGTGGGCGCTGACGCTGGGACTTGCCGCCTGCCTGATCCTATCCACAGGCGCTACTGTCGCCCTAAACCAGTGGAACCGCTGGTTCTTCGACAGCCTGGCTGCGCGCGATGTGGAGGCGTTGACGAGCGCGGTGTTCGTCTTTGGCCTCATCATCGCTGCCATGGCCGCGATCGGCGTCGGCATCGTGCTGACGCGCGAGACCTTGCAGGTCGACTGGCGGGCCTGGATCGTCGAGCATCTGGTCGACCGCTGGCTCGGTCGGCAGCGCTTCTATCATCTCAACGTCACCGGCAAGGAACCGCCCAACCCGGAGTACCGCATCTCCGACGACACGCGCTGGGCGACCGAGCCGTTGGTCGATCTTGGCATCGGCCTGCTGCTGGCGGTGGTGGGGGCAGCGGCCTTCATCTCGATCCTGTGGTCGGTCGGCGGCTCGTACGCGCTCGATCTGGGCTCCGTCGGCACCTTTACCATTCCCGCCTACATGGTGATCCTGGCGCTCGCCTACGGCGGTATCGCCTCCGGCCTGATGATGTGGGTGGGATCCGCCCTCGTCGGCTACGTCGGGCGCAAGAACGAGGCGGAGGGTTACTTTCGCTTCGCGATGATGCGCATCCGCGACAATGCCGAGAGCGTGGCCCTAATGAACGGCGGCCGCTACGAGCAGGCCGTGCTTGGTCGCTTCTACGAGACGGTAGTGGCGCGTTGGATGGCGATCGTGTGGCAGCACGGGCACCTGACCTGGATCACCAACGCCTCGGGCCCCATGATCCCGATCGTGCCGCTGCTGTTTGCGGCGCCCAAATACATCTCGGGCGATCTCTCGCTGGGCCAGGTGACACAGCTCGCCGCGGCGTTCGTGCAGGTGCAGATCGCCATCTCCTGGGTGGTCGACAACTACAACCGCGTGGCGGAGTGGTATGCCTCGGCGCGCCGGGTGATGGACATCGTCGATGCGTGCGAGGCGATCGATGCCGAGCAGAACCTGGCCCGGCCGGCGGGGGTCGAGCCAGTGGTCGCACGCGGCGCTCATGTGAGCATTGGCGACTTCGAGATTGCCGATGGCGCCGGCCGGCCACTGCTGACAGGTGCCGACCTGTCGGCGGGGCCAGGCGAAGCGGTGCACATCCATGGCGACTCGAGCACCGGCAAATCCACCCTGGTGCGTGTGCTGGCGGGCCTGTGGCCGGCGGTGCGTGGCAGCATGACACTTCCCGATCGCGCCGACGTCATGATCACCCCGCAGAAGAGCTACCTGCCGCTCGGCTCGCTCAGGGGCGCGCTGCTCTATCCCGATCCCTCCCTGCACGTGCCGGATGAGCGGATAGGGGCGGCGCTCGACAAGGTCGGCCTCGCCTCGCTCGCCCCGCGGCTCGACGAGGTCGCGCGCTGGGACCAGGTGCTTTCCAACGGCGAGCGCCAGCGTCTGGCAATCGCCCGCCTGCTCGTTCACGCGCCCCGCGTCATTGTCCTCGATGATTCCCTCTCGGCGCTGGAGGAAGCCGCGCAGGCGGCCCTGCTGGCCCGCCTGCGCAGCGAGCTCCCCGAGGCCACTATCGTCAGCCTGGCCCAGCGGCCAGCCGCAGCGGGCGTGCACGACCGCCAGATGGCGCTCCAGCGCCGCACCGACAGCGCCGCCCGCGCTCGAGCCGCACGCACCGGCGCTGGCACCTGCCGAATAGCAGCACGTCACCACAGCAGGAGGGCTGCAAAAGCCGCAATAGCCCATGACCAAGCTCAACTACTGGAACTCCACTTGGAGTCTCGATGAGACGCAGTGCCCCTGCGATCTGCACTTCGTCGAGTACCTCGAGGGGAAGAAAGCCAAGGATGCCATCGTCTTCCACTTCGGCACCGGCAACCATCACTTCGTCGGTCTGAAGCTTGCGCAAAACGGCTCCAATTGCGCCGTGCTCGGCATCACCGCGTCGCCGCAGGAATACGACGATTACGTCGAGCTGCTGATCGCCAACCCGCGGCTGGGCCACACCTACAAGGCCTACTTCGGCGACATCTACCAGCTGGATGCGCGCCTGCTGCCGCAGTTCGACTACGTCAGCCTGTTTCACCTCGGCGAGTATCGCACGCCCGAGAACGACGCCTACGGTGCGCTCACGGACCTGGAGATGTCGCTGATCCTGGCCGACAAGCTCAACGCAGGCGGCGAGGTCCTGTTCTATTCGGGCTCGTTTGCCTACGACAAGGCGGAGGCGGTAGGGGCCGAGCTCGTCAGGCAGCGGTCGTTCGAGCCGGCTGGCGCGTTCAAGAGCCTGCGCATTTTCAGAAAGCGGGCAGGCTGAGCAGAGCGGGGCATGTCTGGCTCGATGTCGATCTGGGGCATCTACAAGCGGGTGCTGGCGATCCTGGTCATCGAGCGGGGCCAGACTGTCGGGGTCGTGCTCGCGGGCATCGCCCTCGGCATCGTGCCAATCGGCGAGCAGGTGCTGCTCGCCCGTGTCGTCGATGCCCTGGCGAAGGGACAGGGCGCCTTCGCCATCATCGGCCTGTGGGCAGCGCTAGGCTTCGTCGGCATCATCGCCGGTGTGATCGTGGCCGTGATGGCCGACCGGCTGGCGCATCGCCGCCGGCTCGCCGCGCTCGGCCAGGCCTTCGAGCACGCCATCGTCCTGCCGATCAGCTACCACGCCGAGAAGGGCTCCGGTGCCGTGGTGCGCACCATCCTCGCCGGCACCGATGCGCTGTTCTGGAACTGGCTGTCGTTCCTGCGCGAGCAGTTCGTGGCGCTCGTCGGCCTCTTCGTGCTGGTGCCGACCGCGCTCTACATGAACGCGCGCATGGCCTTGATCCTGGCTGCGCTGGCCCTCGTCTACGTGGCGGCCAACGTCTATGTGGCGCGCCGCACCAGCACCGACCAGGCCGCCGTGGAGCGATATCACAACAACGTCTACGGCAGGGTGGGTGACGTGCTCGGCAACGTCACTGTGGTGCAGAGCTACGCGCGTTTCGCCTCCGAGATGCAGGCCATGCGCAGCATCATGGCCGAGTTGCTGGCGGCGCAGTATCCCGTCTTGACCTGGTGGGGCCTGCTGACCGTGCTCACGCGCACGGCCGCCACCATCACCGTGGTGGCCATCTATGCCATGGGGGCCGTTCTGGTGGAGCACGGGCAGATCACGGTGGGCGAGATCGTGGCCTTCGTGGGCTTTGCCGGCCTGCTGATCGGCAAGCTCGACCTGCTGTCGGGCTTTGCCGTGCGCATCTTCCAGTACGCTCCGACGCTGCAGTCCTTCTTCGACCTGCTCGATGCCGCCGACGGCGTCGCCGAGAAGCCGGACGCCAAGCCGCTAGCCGAGGTCGCCGGCAACGTGCGCTACGAGGCCGTGACGTTCCGCTTCAAGAACAGCGACCAGGGCGTGTTCGACATCGATCTGGAGGCCCCTGCCGGAAAGACCGTCGCCCTCGTCGGCCCTACCGGTGCGGGCAAGACCACGACGCTGGCCCTGCTGCAGCGGCTGCGTGCGCTGGACAGCGGCCGCATTACCGTCGACGGCCATGACATCACGGACGTGACGCTCGCCTCGCTGCGCCACAACATCGCCGTCGTCTTTCAGGACGCGGGCCTCTTCAACCGCTCGATCGCCGAGAACATCCGCATCGGCCGCTCCGAGGCAAGCGACACCGAGGTCGAGGAGGCCGCAAAGCTTGCGGAGGCCCACGAGTTCATCGCCAGGAAGCCTGGCGGCTACGCCTTCGTGATTGGCGAGCGCGGTGCCTCGCTCTCGGGCGGAGAGCGTCAGCGCATCGCGATTGCGCGGGCCATCCTCAAGAACGCGCCCATCCTGATCCTCGACGAGGCGACGAGCGCACTCGATGTCGAGACGGAGGCGCGCATCAAACGTGCGCTCGACCGCCTGCGCAAGGGCCGCACCACGCTGATCATCGCCCACCGCCTTTCCACCGTCGCCAACGCCGACAACATTGCCGTGCTCGACGGCGGCCGCATCGTCGAGCGTGGCACGTTCCGCCAGCTGGTCGCGAACAAGGGCCTGTTCGCCCGCCTCGTCGCCGAGGGCGGATTCACGGTGCCGGGCGAGGAGGCCGTCGAACTCGAGACGGCCGCTCCGTGAATTCCCGCTGAGTTGCCGAGCGTCACAGGGTCAAGAGGGCTCAAGAATTGGGACCGCGCTCCATGGAGACCGGCTGCCAGCGGCGCAGGCCGCTGCCCGGCAGCACGGTGGGGTTGACGCACGACATCGGCCAGCGTCCCGACAGCACCAGGGCCAGCTCCTGCCCGACACGGCGCTTGCGCGCAGGATCGAAGCGGGCCGAGGCCGATGCGTTGTGCGGGGACAGGATCACGTGCGGCATCTTCAGCAGCGGATTGTCGGGTTTCACGGGCTCGACCTGGAGCACGTCGAGACCGGCGCCGGCGATCCATTTCTCCTGCAGCGCCTTGATCAGCGCAGCCTCTGTCACGGTGGGCCCACGCCCCGTGTTGATGAAGATGGCGTTGGGCTTCATCTGCCGGAAGTGCTCCTCCTTGAGGAAGCCCACGGCCTCTGGCGTCGCAGGCAGGTGCATGGAGATGAAATCGGACCGGCTCAGCACTTCCGAAAGGCTTGCCGGCTCCACTCCACGGGCTGAGATGTTGAGCTCGTCGAGGAAGGGGTCGAACGCCAACATGCGCAGGCCGAAGGCGCGCGCACGCTCTGCGACCGCGCGGGCGACACGGCCGAAGGCGATGAAGCCAAGCGTCTGGCCCAGCAGACGCGGCACCTTGAGGAGCTGCGGCCGCCCCTCCGTCCAACGGCCTTCGCGCACCATGCGGTCCTGCTCGATGGCCCGGCGATGGGTGGCGAGCAGCAGCATCATGGCGTGGTCCGCCACCTCCTCGATGAAGGTGTCGGGGCAATTGGTGACGGGGATGCCTTTCTCGGTGGCGGCAGCGACATCGACATAGTCGACACCGACGGAGCCCAGCGCGATGAGGCGGCACTTGGTCAGCGCCTGGATCATCTGGGAATTGAACTTCATGCCTTTGGCGTAGACGGCGTCCGCATCCCGGGCCGCGGTGATGAAGCCTTCCTGGGTTGCAGGGCATTCGACAATCTCGGCATCGAAACCCTCGAGCGCCTCCATCTCGTGGGCGTATCCGCCGCCGGCGGTCGTAAAGGACGCTGCGGCGGGGGTGACGATCCGGAATTTGGGCATTGTGCGCTCCTCGTTGTGGGCTTGAAAGCAGGGGCAGGATGGGGTGCTGGCGTCAAATCGCGAGCCATTTGCGAGAGGATCTAGAACAGGGCGTAGCCGCCGTCGATGAGGAAGGTGTCTCCGGTGTGGTAGGCCGACGCTGAGCTCATCAGGTAGACGGCGATGCCGCCGAAGTCGTCCCCCGTTCCCCAGCGGCGCATGGGGATGCGGGGGAGGACGTTGCCGGCAAACTTGGCATTGCCGATGGAGTTGGCCGTCATGTCGGTCTCGATCCAGCCGGGCAGGATGGCATTGGCGCGTACGCCGTGGCGGGCGAACTCCACGGCCAGCGCGCGGATCATGGAGATCATGGCGCCCTTGGTGGCGGCATAGTGCTCGCTGCGCGCCGCGCCCTCAATGGCGGCGAGCGAGGCCGTGCCGGCCAGTGCCCCGCCGCCGCCGCGCTCGACCATGTGGCGCGCGGCCGTGCGGAACGTGAAGAAGGCCCCGTCGAGGTTGACCTTGAGCACGCGCCGCCATTCCTCGCTGCTCATCTCAAGGAACGACTTGGTGCCGCGGCCGCTCACCCCCGCATTGGCAAAGCAGCCGTCGACCCGGCCCATGACCTTCAGCGTCTCGGCGAAAGCGCGCTCGACGGCCGCCTCGTCGGAGACGTCGCATTCGAGCGCCAGATACCCTGCGCCCGGTCGCGGCCAGTCGGGCTTCGGCGGCGGCGTTCTTGGCGGCGTTGGTGCCCCAGATGGCGATGTCGGCTCCGGCTTGGGCCATGGCCTGGGCCATGCCGAGACCGATGCCGCTGTTGCCGCCGGTCACCAAGGCCACCTTGCCGGTCAGATCGAAGGGCTTGTACATGGGTCGCCACTCTCGGGCTCGTGACTGTCGCTGTCGGGACGCAGCTTGCAGTGCTGCTAGGCCAGTGCAAAGCCCGCGTAGCCGCCGGCCGCGACCTCGTTGCACTTCTGGATGTATTTCGGGAAACCGCCGATGTAGGGCATGAACACGCGCGGCTTGCCCGGGATGTTCACGCCCAGGTACCAGGAGCTGCAGGTGTAGCGTAGCGTGCGGCTCGCGGAATCACCGACGTGGGCCACCCATTCCTCCTCCGCCGCTGCCGTAGGCTCGATGCGCGACAGCTGATGGTCGCGTAGGTGGACCATGCTGCCGGCGATCCATTCGACGTGCTGCTCGATGGTGGGAAGCATGTTGGTGAGAACCGAGGGGCTGCCGGGGCCGGTGATGGTGTAGAGGTTGGGAAAACCGGCCATGGCCACGCCCAGGTAGGCGCGCGGGCCCGCGCTCCACTTCTCGCGCAGAGGTAGGCCTCCGCGCCCGCGGATGTCGATCTTGTTGAGGGCCCCCGTCATGGCGTCGAACCCAGTGGCGAACACGATGGCATCGACCTGATGCTCGCGGCCGTGGGCCTTGACGCCGGCGGGCGTGATCGCCTCGATCGGGCTCTCGCTGACATCGATGAGGGTGACGTTGGGCCGGTTGTAGGTCTCGAAGTAGCCGATGTCGACGCACAGCCGCTTGCAGCCGATGGTGTTGGTGGGCGAAAGCAGACGGGCGACCTCGGGATCGCGGACGCGCGAACGGATCTTGGCGCGCACGAACTGCGCGCACGTGTCGTTGGCCTCTTCGTTGACCATCAGGTCCTTGAAGGCGCCGAGGAACCACAGGCCGCCGTGATTCCAGCGCCGCTGGTACTCGCGGGTCCGCTCCTCGGCCGAGGTCTCGAGGGCAGCCCGGTCGGAATAGTCGAAGTCGATGCCGGTCATGGTCTGCTTGGCGCGGGCTCGCATAGTGGGATAGTCCGCCTTGACCTTGGCGATGTAGTCGGGGTCGAGGCGCTTGTTGTGCGCCGGCACGGCGTAGTTGGCCGTGCGCTGGAATACGGTGAGGTGCCTCGCCTGCGCGGCCATGATCGGGATCGACTGCACGGCAGAGGAGCCCGTGCCGATGACAGCGACCCGCTTGCCCGTGAAATCGACGCCCTCCTTGGGCCAGTAGGCGGTGTGGTAGCGATCGCCGGCGAAGCTATACAGCCCCGCGAAGTCTGGCAGGTTGGGCGAGGAGAGGCAGCCTGTCGCCATGATGCAGCAGGTCGCCGACAGGCGCTGGCCGTCCGCCGTCTCCACCACCCATCGTCCCGCGGTCTCGTCGAAGGCCGCCGACTTCACGCGGGTGTTGAACTGGATGTCGCGCTTGAGGTCGAAGCGGCCGGCGACGTGCTCGGCATAGCGCAGAATCTCGGGTTGCGTTGCGTAGCGCTCGGTCCAGTCCCACTGCTGCTGCAACGCGTTCGAGAACTGATAGGAGTACTGCACGCTCTCGACATCGCAGCGTGCGCCCGGATAGCGGTTCCAGTACCAGGTGCCGCCTACCCCGCTGCCGGCCTCGAGCACGCGCGCGGTGAAACCGAGGGTGCGCAGCCGGTGCAGCATGTAGAGCCCGCCGAAGCCCGCCCCGACGATCACCGCATCGAAGTCAGCGTTGTGATTCCGGGCGGCCATGCCGGTCTCCATTGCTTTGGGATGCGGAAGCGCGATCAGCGGGCGGAGCAGGATGCGACATCGGCAACTGATATGAGATCATTCGTTCCTTGACAACGTCCGTGGCCTCACGCTGCATCGGCACCGGGTTGGGATCGAGGGAAGCGCAGGCGGGCGTGCGGGTTGCGGTCGATATTGGGGGGACCTTCACGGACATCGTCGTGATGGCGGGCGACGGGACGCTCAGCGAGAGCAAGGTCTCCACCACGCCTGACGACCCGAGCCGGGCGGTGGTGGCCGGCGTGGAGGCGCTGCTGAAGGAGCTGGGGCTTGATCCCGGCCGCGTCGAGGAGGTGCTGCACGGCACCACGGTCGGCTCCAACACCCTCCTGCAACGCTCCGGCGCCAGGACCGGCCTCATCACCACGCGCGGCTTTCGCGATGTGCTCGAGATCGGGCGCATCCGCATGCCTGATATGTTCGATCTGACGTGGGACAAGCCCAAGCCGCTCGTACCGCGCCGACACCGCCTCGAGGTGGCCGAGCGCATCGCGGCCGATGGCAGCGTGGTGGAGGCCCTGGACGAGACCAGCGTCGTTGCCGCCGGCGAGCAGCTGGTGGGCGAGGGGATCGAGGCCGTCGCCATCTGCCTCATCAACAGCTACCGCAATCCTGCCCACGAGCAACGCATCGAGGCGCTCCTGCGCGAGCGTTTTCCCGGATTGCTGGTCACGGCGAGCTACGCCGTGCTGCCGGAGCGCAAGGAGTACGAGCGCACCAGCACGACGGTAGTCAACGCCTACCTGCTGGCGGCCATGCGCGCCTATCTCAAGAACCTGGAAAGCGGCCTGCGCTCGATCGGCATCGAGGCACCGATCCGCGTCATCACGTCGAACGGCGGCATGCTGGCCGCCTCGAGCGCCTGCGACAAGCCGGTGTTCGTGGTGGCGTCGGGCCCTGCCGGCGGCGTTATCGGCGCGGCGCGCCTGGGGGCTGCGCGCGACGAGCGCGACCTCATCGTGTTCGACATGGGCGGCACCACGGCCAAGGCCGTGATCATCGAGGACGGCCGCCCCAGCATGACCTCGGAGTACGAGTTCCGCGACGGGATCTCCACCTCGAGCCGGTTCGTGAAGGCCGGCGGCTACATGCTCAAGGTGCCCGCAATCGACATCGCCGAGGTCGGCGCCGGCGGGGGCTCGCTCGCCGGCATCGACAAGGGCGGCCTGCTGCGCGTGGGGCCGGAGTCGGCCGGCGCCGTGCCGGGGCCCGCCTGCTACGGCCTCGGCAACGAACGCCCCACCGTGACGGATGCCAACGTGGTGCTGGGCTTCATCAATCCGAGCGCGCTTGCCGGCGGCCGCCTTGCCATCGACCGGCGTTTGAGCGAGCGGGCAATCGCAACGCACGTCGCCGAACCGCTCGGCCTGTCGCTCGAGGCCGCGGCCCACGGCATCCGAGCCGTGGCCAACGCGGCGATGTCGCGCGCGATCCGTGCCGTCACCGTGGAGCGCGGGCGCGATCCGCGCGACCTCACGCTCATCGCAATCGGCGGCAACGGCGGCATCCATGCGCCCGACGTGGCGCGCGACCTTGGCATCGGCCGTGTCGTGGTGCCGTCGCTGGCCGGCGTTTTCAGTGCGGTCGGCATGCTGGCGGGCGACCTGGAGCAGATTGCCTTGCGGACCGTGGCGCGGCCTGTCGATGAGCTGGTGGCGATCGAGTTGGAGCGGTACGGCGCCGAGCTTGTGGAGGAGGTTACGAGCCGGCTCGCCGCCGACGGCTTCGAGGGAGCCCGTGTGGGGCTTGGCTGGGAGGCCGACCTGCGCCACGAGGGCCAGGCGAGCGAGCTCACGGTGGTGTGCGACAGTCTCGACCTGGGGCAGATGACCGCCCGCTTCGTCGCCGAGTATTTCAAGACCTACGGCTACCGCGATGAGAGCCCGATCGAACTCGTCAAGCTGCGCCTGATCGGCCGCGGCTTGCGCGATGCGCGACTCGATTTCAAGCGCATGCGCATCGAGGCGCGTGCGGGGGCCGCAACGGCACGCTCCCGGCGCATCTATTTCGCCCGCGACGGTGGCGCCATCGACACCGAGGTGGTGGCGCGCTCCGCCATCTCCGCCACCCCGCGCCGCGGACCGCTGGTGATCGAGGAGTTCGACGCCACCATCGCGGTCCCGCCAGATGCAACCGTCGCGCAGGACGCCATCGGCAACATCGTCCTCGACCTCGAGTGAGCCGGGCGCAGCCGCACACGCGTCCGGCCCTGGTGCTTCGGCCGGCGGGGCTATTCGGTCGCCCGCAAGCTATCCAGGAAAGAGGGCGCAAACTGTTACCTAGGGAACAGCGGTTTCTAAAGTCCCGGTAAATCAACAGACTGCTGAGATAGAATCGGGTGGATGGCACCAATTCGCCAACTAGGAAGAATCCTGCCGTTACGTTTTCGGAAAGTTGGGAAAGATTTGGCAAAGATTGGAAGGGTTCGGCATTCAAGCCCAAAAGCACGCGCTTCGCATTTGGTCCCCGGCAACGAGGCGCCCAAGTGACCTCCCGTAAGAACCATCGACACGGGCACTTGGAGAACAGCCATGAAAGCCTTGCCGAGTTCTGCCACGTTCGGCCTGCTGGCCGACCCCTCCGCGCACATTCGCCCTACCAACCCCGGCGGACACGTCGACCGGCCCGGACCTACCCTCAGGGATGCATGCCCCGACCGGCCTGACGGTGGCTGCTGCCAAGCCGTTCGCGCGATGTGTCGAGGCCTCGGCGCGCGGCGCCTGGCACTAGTTCTGCGCGACCGCGGGACTGCTCGTTGCCGGAGCTGTCGCGTCCGCGTGCGCCCACAATTGGCAGCCTGGCACCACAGCAGTGCGTCTCGCGGATGGGCAAACGATTGCGGTGCGTCGAACGAAAGTCGACGTCAGGGATGGCGGCACGACCTGGCACGGCGAGATCGTGGAGACTGGCGAGCCCGTCATGATGATGAGCTGGAATGATGGACGGTTCGGCGGCATGCTCGTCTACCGTGGCCAGGTGTACACGCTGACGCGTTCGGAAGGCGTGGGTGGGGGCCTGCAAGCGGTCAAAGAGAGTAGATCCAAGGGGATGACTCTTGGCGGGAGTTTGTCGCCCCATGCGGACCGGCACGACTTACCCCTGGCGTCGCGAAGCCTGACGGCCGCGTGGCGTCTGCGGCCCGGAGGCTTGGCTGACGCAAAGTTGGCCGACGCAGCCATACAGCCGATCTCGCCGGCAGAAAGGCGGGCCTTGGCATCCAAGAAGGTGACGATCGATATTATGGTGCTTTATACGAGAAAGGTTGCCTCCAGATACGTGGATGTCGAGACTGACCTGATCGAGAAATCCATCGGCGAGGCGAACCAGTCGTTTATCAACAGCGATATCGGAAATATCAAGCTGCGTCTCGTCCATAGCGGGAAAGTCGAATATGACGAATCGCAAGGCAGCCATTTCGACCATCTCTACCAGATGGTCGATGGCGTAGCGCCGTTCGCCGAAGTCGGGGCGTTGCGCAACGAGAAGGAAGCGGATGTGGTCGTGCTGATCGTGGACGACGCATCGAGTTGCGGCCTCGCCACCCGCATCGGTGCCGACGCGGAAGAGGCCTTTGCCGTCGTGCACCACGCCTGTGCGGCTTTGACCTATTCCTTGCCGCACGAGATTGGGCACATCATCGGGGCGCGCCATGACAGGATGCATGATCAGACGGAGGCGCAGTCCAGCTATGGCCATGGGTATGTGATTGGTGGCAAGTGGCGAGACATCATGACCTACAACGCCAGCTGCGATGGCTGCCCGAGGCTGCCGTTCTGGTCGAATCCGACAATCAGGATCAAGGGCGAGGCGGGCGGCACCGTCGCGGCCGACAATGCTCGCGTCATTCTCGAGCAGGCGGCACGAGTGGCGGCGTTCAGGTGATGGATGCCGGCGTCGAAGTCGGCGCGTTGTGAGAGACTGTCGCGGGTGCCACGGGACCGTCCATGCAGATTGATCCCATCACGTTTGCGGTCATCAAGAGCGGGCTCGACTCGATCGCCGACGACATGGCCTACACTGTGGTGCGGATAGCCCGCTCGGAGATCGTCAAGGACGTGATGGATTTCTCCGCTGCGCTGTGTGCCGGCGACGGGCAGATGGTTGCGCAGGCCAAGACCATCGCGCAGCACCTGGGCGCCATCCCCGAGGCGATGGCCGCCGTGCTCGCCAAGTTCGGCGACGATCTGGCCGATGGCGACGTCGTGATCATGAACGACCCCTATCACGGCGGCATGCATCTGCCCGACATCTTCATGTTCATGCCGCTGTTCTACGAGGGCAAGCGGCGCGCGTTCGCCGTGGTGATCTGCCACCACACCGACGTTGGCGGCCGGGTGCCCGGCTCCAACGCCTCGGACTCCACCGAGATCTATCAGGAAGGCCTGCGCATCCCGCCGCTCAAGCTCTACGACCGAGGCCGGCTCAACGAGACGCTGGAGACCCTGATCAAGATCAACGTGCGCGTGCCGGACCGGGTGTGGGGCGATCTTTCTGCGCAGTTTGCCGCGGCGCAGGTCGGCAAGCGCGGACTTCGAGAAGCTGCTCGCCCGCTACGGGGCCGACGAGGTCGAGGCCTACATGGGCGAGCTCCTCGACTACGCAGAGCGGCTGACGAGGGCGGAGATCAAGCTCTGGCCCAAGGGCCGCTACGAGTTCACCGATCACATCGACAGCGACGGCTTCTCCGATGCGCCGATCCCCATCAGGGCAGCCATCACCGTGCGCGGGGACGGCACCTTGCTCGTCGACTACGCGGGCTCCTCTCCCCAGGTGAAGGGCGCGCTCAACTCGACGCTGAGCTTTACGCACTCCCTCACCTATCTCAGCGTGCGCTGCGTGCTTTCGCGCGACATTCCCAATAACGTCGGCGTGTTCCGCTGCATCGAGGTGAAGGTGCCGGAGGCTTCCGTGCTCAATCCGGTCATGCCGGCGCCCTGCGCGGCGCGAGCCCTCACGGGCTACCGCGTATTCGACACCATGCTGGGCGCGCTCGCCAAGATCGTGCCCGAGCGCGTGCCGGCGGCGGGAGAGGGCGGCAACAGCGTCATCTGCATCAGCGGGCTGAGGCCCAACCGCAAGCCCTTCATCATCGTCGACATGATCTGCGGCGCCTGGGGCGGCCGGCCCGACAAGGACGGGCTCGAGGCCGTCACCAACGCCTCACAGAACCTTTCCAACATGCCGGTCGAGGTGATGGAGGCGGAGCACCCCGTGCGGGTGGAGGAGTACGCCTTCGTGCCGGACAGCTGCGGCGCCGGCAAATGGCGCGGCGGCGTGGGGCTGCGGCGCAGCTACCGCATCCTGGCGCCCGAGGCACTGCTGCAGCTGCGCACGGACCGCGTGGCGTTCCGCCCCTACGGGCTTGCCGGCGGCGAGCCTGGCGGCCCGTCGCGCAACTGGATCGAGAGGGAAGGAAAAGCCGAGCCGCTGCCGGGCAAGGTGACGATGACCGTGCCGCGCGGCGCGCTGATCGTGCATGAGCAGGCCGGCGCCGGCGGGTTCGGCGACCCTGCAGCACGCGACCCAGGGCTGATCGCCGAGGACCTCGCCGACGGCAAGATCAGCGAGGCCTTTGCGCAGCGGCACTATCCAGGCCTCGTTCGTGCGTAGCGCACATCCGCCGGCACGTTGACGTTGGCAATGCACTCGTCGTCGAGGAAGCACGCGTTCAGCCCACGCCCAGGTAGATGCGCTGAACGTCGGGATTGTTGAGGAGCTCCGCGCTGGTGCCGGAGAGCACGCTGCGGCCCACCTGCAGCACGTAGGCGTAGCTCGCCACCTCGAGCGCCAGGTCGACCGATTGCTCGGCAATCAACAGCGTCAGGCCAGCTTTGTGCAGAGCAAGAAAGGTCTCGTACATGGTCTCGATGACGGCAGGCGCGAGGCCGAGGCTCGGCTCGTCGAGCAGAAGAAGCTTGGGCTCGCTCATCAGGGCGCGGCCGACGGCAAGCATCTGTCGCTCTCCGCCCGACATGGTGCCGGCGCGCTGGCGTCGCCGCTCGGCGAGCCGCGGGAAGAGGGCATAGACGCGCTCCAGCATCTGGCCCACCTTGGATTTGTCCGCCAGTGGCGTCGCTCCCAGAAGCAGGTTGTTCTCCACGCTCTGGGCCACGAACAGCCGCCAGCCCTCGGGCGACAGCGCCAACCCCTTGCGCACGATGGCGTAGGCGGGCTGGCCGGCGATGTCGCGATCCTCCAGCAGGATGCGTCCCCGGCTCGCCGGCACGAGGCCGGAGATGGCATTGAGCGTCGAGGTCTTGCCGGCGCCGTTGGAGCCCAGCAGTGCGACGATGCCGCCCGGCGGCACCTCGAGCGACACGTCGGCCACGCCGATCAGGTCGCCGTAGCGCACCTCCAGCTTCTCGACCTTGAGCAAGGGCACGGTCATGCGGGCCCTTGCTTCAGCTTCTGGGCGTGGCGTTTGCCGAGGTAGGCCTCGATGACGCGCTCGTTGCTCGTAACCTCGCGTGGGCTGCCGCGCGCGATCTCCCGGCCCTGATGGAATACGACCACGCGGCTGGCGAGCGAGATGATGACCTCCATGATGTGCTCGACGATGACGAGCGTGGTGCCGGAGGCATGGATCTGGCGCACGAGATCGATGGCCTTGCGGATCTCGGCCGGCGTGAGACCGGCCATGGCCTCGTCGAGCAACAGCACCTTGGGCTCGGAGGCAAGCGCCCTGGCGATCTCCAGCCGCTTGCGGCCGGGTGTGCCGAGGCTTTTCGCCGGTGCGTCGGCGACGGCGCCGAGCCCCACGAAGCCGATCACCTGGCGGGCCTTGTCGCGGGCAGCGTCCGCGCCGTGATGGCGCAGGAATGCCCCGATCATCACGTTGTCGATGACCGACATGGACTCGAAGGTGAGCGGGACCTGGAAGGTGCGGGCGATGCCGAGCGCCGCGCGCTGCTCCGGCGTCAGCGAGGTCACGTTGCGGCCTTCGAAGGTCACGGTGCCGGAGGTGGGGGCGAGATCGCCGGTGAGGCAGTTGAAGAAGGTCGACTTGCCGGCGCCGTTGGGGCCGATCAGGCCGAGCACCTCACCCTGCTCGACCGCGACGGAGGCGTCGTCGACGGCCTTGAACGCGCCGAAGGCCTTCGTCACGTTCTTTGCATCAAGCAGCATGGCTGGGCTCGACTTCGACGGGCTTGGGCTGCCGCCGCGAGGTGAACAGCGCGAGAATCCCGCTCGGCAGGAAGCGCGCGATGACGACGATGATGGCGCCGTAGACGACGAAGGTGAGGCCGGCGCCGCGGCCGCCCAGCAGGCTGTTGGAAATCTCCTCGAGCGGAACGAGGATCATGGCGCCGACCAGCGGCCCGAACAGCAGGCCGGCGCCGCCGAGCGCGGCCATGATCAGCATCTTCACCGAGATCAGGATGCCGCAACCCGACTCCGGGTCGATGAAGCCGAACATGATGGCGTAGAGCGAGCCAGCGACCGCGGTGAGCCCCGCGCTCAGCATGTAGGCGTAGAGCTTGTAGCGGCCGGCGGCCACGCCGAGGGAGCGTGCCGCGCGCTCCGAATCCTTGATGGCGCGCAGGTAGAAGCCCATGCGGCTCCTCTCGATGCGCCACGTCAGCAGCAGGATGGCGCCGAGCACGGCGAGGAAGATGTAGTAGTAGGGCATCGCCGAGGTGAACGAGAGGTCGAGCACAGTGCGCGGCACGGCCGGCCCTGAGATCCCCTGGGCGGCGCCGACCCACTCCCAGTTGGTGACGCACACGCGTGCGAGCTCGGCGACGGCAATGGTGGCCATGCTGAAGTAATGCCCCGACAGTCGCAGCGTCGGCACGCCGATCAGGGCGGCGATCAGCACGGCTACGAGTGCGCCCAGAGGTGCGCCCGCGATGGGCGGCAGGCCAAAGTGCGTGTAGACGGCGATGGCAGCATACGCCCCTGCACCGAGGAAGACCGCATGCCCCACCGAGACCTGGCCGGCATAGCCGCCGATCAGGTTCCAGGCCGAGGCGCCGATGGCGGCGAGCAGCACGAGCGCGCCCAGCCGCTGGTAGACGGGCGAGGCGATCGTCAGCAGCGGATAGGTCAGGGCGAGAGCGCCCAATGCGCCGGGTATGAGATATCGCCGCATCACGCCTTGCCCATCAGCCCCTGCGGCCTGGTCCACAACACCAGCACGAACAGCGTGTAGACGATCATGTCCTTGTAGACGGGTCCGATCAGGTAAGCCGACAGACCCTCGATCACGCCGATCAAAAGCCCCGCCACGAGCGCGCCAGGTACGCTGCCGAAGCCACCCAGCGCCACCGTCACGAAGGCCACGATGGCGAGCGTCTCGCCCACCGTCGGCGAGGTGTAGAAGAAGGTTGCAATCAGCGCGCCGGCAATGCCGGTCGAGCCTGCGGCGAGCGCCCAGGCTGCGGCCTGCATGCGCTCGGGCCGGATGCCCATGAGCTGGGCGGCCATCGCATCCTCCGAGACGGCGAGCATGCGGCTGCCGAGCGCCGTTCGCGTCAGGATCAGGTGGAGCAGCAGGGTCACCACGAGCCCGACTAAGCCGGCCAGCAGGCGCGGCGCGTCGACGCGGATGGAGCCGAATACGAGCGGGGGCCCAAGGATGTTGTCGGGCAGGGTCTTGAAGTTGGCGCCGAAGTACCAGAACGCCGAATAGCGCAGCAGCAGGGCCAAGCCGAAGGTGCCGAGGATCTGCGCCAGCATCGGGCCCTTCATGACGTGGCGCACGAGCAGGAAGTAGCTCAGCACCCCGACGGTAGCCAGGACCACCGCCGCCACCGGCACGGCGGCGGCCGGGCCGCCGCCGAACACGGTCCACACCACGAAGGCGGTGTACATCGCCAGCATGACGAAGTCGCCATGGGCGAAGTTGATGACGTTCATCATTCCCCAGATGAGGGTGAGGCCCGAGGAGAAGAGTGCATAGACGGCCCCGAGCAGCAGGCCGCTGACGAGGACTTGCAGCAGGATCGAGGACATGTGCCGTCGCGGGTTACACAAATTGGGCGCGCGGCCCGAGCAGCGGTGCCCGGGTCGCGCGCTCACGTCTCATGCGCAGAGCCAGCCTACCAGCCCTTGTAGGGCAGGTGCAGATCACCCGCGGCTTTGTCCTTCGGCCAGACCGGCACGTAGTGCCCGCCCTGCATCTGCGTGATGAGGCTCGATGCCAGCGTGTTCTGGCCCTTCGCGTCGAACTTGACGCCGTTGTACCCGGTCACGACCTGATTGGCCTTCAGGTCGGTCGCCTTGAGCGCGGCCTGGATCTTGGCCGGATCCGTGGAGCCGGCGCGATTGATTGCGTCGGCCATGATGAGCAGGCCCTCGAGAGCGCGGGCGGAGGGATCGTCGAGGTCGTTGCCAGTCTTCTTCTTGTTCATGGCATTGACGATGGCGCTGACAGAGCCCGGCTTGCCGACCGCGAACGAGGAGCGGTTGATCAGGCCGTCGACGAGCGCGCCGGAGGTCTTCACGAACGAGGGATCGTTGAAGCCGGCGTCATCGGCGATCATGATCGATGGCTTCCAGTTCAGGTCCTTCATCGTCTTGGCATAGAGGATTGCGTCCGAGGTGTAGGAGATGAAGATGAGGACGTCGGGGTTCTTCTCCTTGAGTTGGAGCACCTGCGGCTGCACGTCGGTGGTGTTGGCCGAGTAGGCGATCATTTGCGTGATGTTGAGGCCGTCCTTGGCGAATTGCTCCTTGATGACGCTGGCGACCGAGTTGCCGTATTCCGTGTTCTCGTGCACGACGGCGATCGAACCAGTCTTCTGGCCGGCGGCCTTCTGCTCCGTCAGAAACTTCGAATAGGCCCGCGCGAAGTCGCCCGCGACTGGCGTGGCGCGGAAGAACCATTTGAAGCCGCGCTCGGTCAGGTTGGAGGCAACCGACTCCGGTGTCAGGAACGGAATGCCGTGTCGCTCCGCCATGGCGCTGGCCGTGACCGTGATGCCCGACTGGTAGGCGCCGATCAGGGCGTTCACCTTCTCCTCGGTGATGAGGCGCAGGGCCTGGTTCTGGCCCGCCGCCGGCGTGCCCTGGTTGTCGGCAAACACGACCTCGATCTTGGCGCCGCCGAGGCCCGGCAGGCCTTTGCCGGCCGCCAGCGGAATGTCTTTCAGGTCGGGATGCGCGTTGTTGACGATATCGACGGCGAGTTCGATGGCCGCCTTGGAGAAGTTGCCGGCGCTGGCGGCGTTGCCGCTGAGGGGATAAATGGCCCCGATCTTGACCGTCTGTTGCGCCGAGGCGCCGCTTGCAGCGGCAATTGCCATGAGGGCCGCTACCAAGGCGCCCAACCTACCCGCTCCACTCACCATCAATCTGTCTCCTTTGATGCAGTCCCGATTGGCTCAACTATGACACGCAAAAAGCGGCATGGTCCACAGTCGCGGCTCGGGAAGCCGTGCTGCCACCGCGGATCAGATGCGACACCCAGGGGCAAGCTGCGAGCTAGGACCCGGGCTCGCCCGCTGCTAGCTTACGCCCGGCTGCGTGCCGCTTGCTGCATCCGCCCCGAGACGAGGTAACCATGCGCGACTACCTGGCTTGGCGCCTTGCGTTCGGCGTCACGACACCCTCGACCAACACCGTGGTGCAGCCCGAATACGACGACATGCGCCCGCCCGGCGTCACCAATCATCTCGCGCGCATGGTGATCCCCGAGATCGCCGATCCGCAACAACGACGACTTCGACGAAATGATCGGCCGCATCGACAAGTCGCTCGAGGACGCGGTCGGCCGGGTGATGGATTGCAAGCCCAACGCCTTCATTCTGGGCATCTCGGCGCTGTCGGTCTGGGGCGGCACGGCGCAATGGTGCGACGACCTGAAGCGGCGGGTGCGGGCGGTGGCGGGCTTCGACATCCCCGTAGCGCTGGCCTCCGATGCGGTGATCGAAGGCCTCAAGCGCCACGGCGTGAAGAAGAAGATCGCGGTGATGGAGCCCTACTATCCCTCCATCGAGCCGCAGGATGCGCGGCGTGCTCGGTCTCCGCACGGCTACGAGATCGTGCGCTTCAACCACATGCGCGGCAAAAGCCCTGCCTCCTACTCGATCCTGACCGCGCGCGACATGATCGAGGCTATCAAGTCGATCGACGGCCCCGACATCGAGGCGATCGTGCAGTTCGGCGCCAACCTGCCGATGGCGCGGCTTGCCGACGAGGCCGAGCGCTGGCTCGACAAGCCGGTGATCAGCGTCAACGTTGCCACCTACTGGCATGCCTGCCGCATGAACGGTATCGACGACAAGCTCTACGGATTCACGCAACTCTTCTCGCGGTTCTAGCCGCCGGGTCCGTTCCCATGCGGAGGGGCATTGCGTACTCTTTTTGCACTCGGGGGGCTTCGATCGCTGAATCGACAGCCGCACCTGTAACCGGAGGAAGGAAATGGCCAAGGTCGACGGCGCCACGTTGATGGCGAGAAGCCTCAAGCAGCAGGGCGTCGAGTATCATGTTCGGGATCGTCGGCTTCCCGGTGCAGCCGATCGCCGCGGCGGCGCAGAAGGCCGGGATCACATATATCGGCATGCGCAACGAGCAGTCGGCCTCCTATGCCGCGCAGGCCGTCGGCTACCTCACCGGGCGCCCGGGCGCCTGCCTCGTCGTCTCGGGCCCCGGCGTCGTCCACGCCCTCGCCGGCCTCGCCAACGCGCAGCAGAACTGCTGGCCGATGATCCTCATCGGCGGCGCCTCGCCCGACCTACCAGAACGGCATGGGCGCGCTTCCAGGAAGAGCGCCAGGTACAGATCGCCTCGCCGTTCTGCAAGTTCGCGCATGCCGTCGAGCACGTCCACCGCATCCCGTTCTACGTCGAGATGGCGGTGCGCCAGTCGATCTACGGCCGTCCCGGCGCGACCTATCTCGACATGCCAGACGACATCATCCGCGGCGAGGTCGACGAGGAGAAGGTTGCCGTGCCGCCGCGAAGCCCTGAGCCGCCACGCACGCTGGCCATGCCGGAGGACATCGAGAACGCGCTTGAACGCCCTGCAGTCGGCGGAGCGCCCGCTCGTCATCGTCGGCAAGGGCATGGCCTGGTCGCGGGCCGAGGACGAGGTGCGCGCCTTCATCGAGCGCACGCGGCTGCCGTTCCTGGCCTCGCCGATGGGCAAGGGCGTGATCCACGACAACCACCCGCTGTCGGTCGGCGCCGCGCGCAGCCACGCGCTGAAGAACGCCGACGTCATCTTCCTGATGGGCGCGCGGCTCAACTGGATCATGCATTTCGGCCTGCCGCCGCGCTTCTCCAAGAACGTGCGCATCATCCAGCTCGACATCGCGCCGGAGGAGATCGGCAACAACGTGCCGACCGAAGTCGCGCTGGTCGGCGACGGCAAGGCGATCGTCGGCCAGCTCAACAAGGCGCTCGAGCGCCGGCAGTGGTTCTATCCCGCCGACACCCCCTGGCACGCCGCCATCAACCGCAAGGCCGCCGCCAACGCCAAGTCGATCCAGCCCATGATCGACGACAACGCCGCGCCCACCAACTACTACCGCGCGCTCAAGGACATTCGCGCCTGGGCGCCGGAGGATGCCATCATCATCGGCGAGGGCGCCAACACGATGGACATCGGCCGCACTCAGCTGCCCAATGCCAAACCGCGCCAGCGGCTCGACGCCGGCAGCTACGGCACGATGGGCATCGGCATGGGCTTTGCGATCGCCGCGGCCGTGGTGCACCCCGACAAGCCGATCATCTCGGTGTCTGGCGACTCCGCGCTCGGCTTCTCGGGCATGGAGATCGAGACGGTCTGCCGCTACCAGCTGCCGGTCAAGATGGTGGTGCTCAACAACGGCGGCATCGGCAGCGGTGTGGAGGAGCTGCCCGCCAACCGCTTCGAAAGCCCGCCGCGGACCCTCACCATCGGCGCGCGCTACGACCGGATGATGGAGGCCTTCGGCGGCAAGGGCTGGTACATCGAGGATCCCAAGCACCTGCGCGGCGCCCTCGACGAGGCCATGGCCTTCAAGGGTCCGGCGCTGGTCAACGTCAAACTCTCGCCCTCAGCCGGCCGCAAGCCGCAAGAGTTCGGCTGGCTGACGACCTGATCGGCACTCGCGCGGGTGGGCGGGGCCGCGAGGGGTCTCGCCGCCCGCCGAAGACTTGGGCCGAGGCTGCCCCATCTGCATTCAGTGTCCATCTGCCAGATCCTCGCAAGGAAGCGGGAAGGTGAAATTTGAGCCGTTTCGACGCCGGCGATACTCTGATCCCAAGCCCCGACCGCTTCATGAGTGGGGGACGTCTCGACAGCCCGCTGCGGTGGAAGCTGTAAGCCTGGGGATCTGAAACATGGGACGGGCTGAGCTGTGACCACAGGCCGGGACCAGCCAACGCTGCAGCTGACAGTGTCCCGGCGCATTTTCGTATTGATCACGGTCGTCGTCGCATCGACGTCCTTCAACGCCGCAACCTTCTCGGTGGTTGCGATTCTCCCTCAGGTGCAGGGATCATTGTCCGCCACCCAGGACGAGGTGTCTTGGGCCGTGACTTTCTATATTCTGGCAACGGCCGTGACGATGCCGATGACGGGTTGGCTGGTCACAAACTTCGGTCGTGGCCGGGTGCAGTTCTGGAGTCTCGCCGCCTTCACGGCTTCGACGGTCATGTGCGGGCTCACCCACTCGCTCGAAGGGCTCGTGGTGTGGCGGTTGGTTCAGGGCGCCACGGGTGCGCCAATCCAGCCACTTGGCCAGTCCATCCTGCTCGACGTGTTCCCGAGCCACCAGCATGGGCTGGTGATCTCCATTTTCGGTACGACCAACACGATCGGGCCTGTGATCGGCCCGGTTCTGGCGGGCTACCTGGCTGAGGCCTATGGTTGGCGCTGGGGATTTTTCATGATCGTCCCCGTGGCATTCACGGCCTGCATCGCCGCGCGCTTCGCGCTACCCGAGGACGGGGAACGCCGCCGCGTCTCGCTCGATTGGATCGGCTTCCTGTCGTTGTCGACCGCGATCGGCGCCACTCAGCTGCTGCTCTCGCGAGGAGAGCGCCTCGACTGGTTTGGCTCGAGGGAGATCATCGTCGAGACCTTCGTTGCAGCGTTCGCCCTCTACATCTTCATCGCTCACAGCTTGACCGCCTGGAATCCTTACCTCAATCCCCGACTGCTCCTCGACCGCAACTATGTCATCGGCATTCTTCTGGTCACAATATTCGGCATGTTGAACTTCTCGCCGATGGTGCTGCTGCCGCCGCTGATGCAGTACGAGCTCGGCTTTCCGGATGGCCTGATCGGCTTCGTCATCAGCTGGCGCGGCGCCGGCGTGATGACCGGCTCCTTCCTGTCGATCTACCTGCAGCGTCTCGATCCCCGGGTCGGCATGGTCTCCGGCTTCGCATTGCAGATCGTGTCGGGTCTCTGGCTCATGAGCCTCAGTCTCGATGCGCAGCTGCCAGCGCTGTGCGGCAACGTTTACTTGCAAGGCCTTGCGGTCGGCCTGATTTGGACGCCGATAGTCACCACGGCGTTCCGCACATTGGCCCCCGCTTTGCGGCCCGAGGGCATTTCCCTATTCCACCTGACGCGCAGCATCGGCAGCAGCTTCTTCATTTCGGTCGCGGTCGCCGAGCTGGTTCGAACCACGGCTGCAAACTACAGCCGAATGACGGAATTCGTGACGCCCTACAACAAGGCGCTCGGCCTGCCGTCTGTGATGGGCGAGTGGACGACCGACAGCGTCGCGGGCCTGGCTGTGATCGGCAAGGAGATCGGCAGGCAGGCGGCCATGTTCGGCTATTTGAACGCCTTCGGCATGTATACCCTCGTGTCGCTCGCGGCGATCCCACTGGTGCTCATGCTCGGCAAGCGGCGGCAGGCGTAACCCAACGAAGGCGCAGCAGGGGCGCCACGAGGCGATGGAGCCTAGGTGCTTCGAGTGGTAGCGCGGGAGGGATGGCTCTCCGGCGCGGCGACGGCGAAAGCCACGCCGACCGCCACGATGAGCGACGCGGCGATCAGCAAAGGCGTCAGCGGGCCGTAGAGGTCGGCGATTAGGCCGAGCGCCAGAGGGCCTATGACGTAGCCGGCGTCGCCCATCATGCGGAAGGTGCTCATCGCCGCCGCATTCATGCCCGGCGGCGCGGAGTCTGCGGCGTACGCGGCGGGCGCCGAGCCCCCGACCGAGCTCGCGACGCCCCACACGATGCAAGCGGCAACGAACCAGACATAGGTCGGCGCCACGCAGAACAGCAGCATCGATGCCCCCGTCATGACCGTCGCCGGCACGATGACGGCCTTGCGGCCGAACTGGTCGGCGAGCCAGCCCGCCGGGTAGGCGGCGACGACACCGCAAACGCTGCCCGCCATGAGGGCAAAGCCGATGGCGCCGACGGATACGCCGAGGCGGCTGGTGGCGAGCATGGGGATAATGACGAACAGCCCGCCGGTGCGAACGACCGAGTTCATCAGGGAGATCAGGCTCACCAGCAGGAAGCCGGTCTTGCCCAGCAGCAGCCGCAGCTGCTTGGAGAGGGGCGCACGGGCCGGATCGCCGCCGCGTCTCGAGCCGCGCGAGAGGTCTCGCGTCTCGCTTACGGCGAACCAGGCGACCACCGTCGCCAATGCGCTGGCGGTGCCGTAGGCGATGAAGGGCGCGGCGAGGCTGAAATGCTCGGCGAGCAGGCCGCCGGGGAACGGGCCGATGCCGACGGCGAAGAGGAAGGTGCCCTGATAGATGGCGATCGTGCGGCCGCGGCGCTCGGGCGTGCTGATGTCGGCCAGCACCACCTGGCCGGTGGTGAGGATCAGGCCGGCGCCGGCACCGGCCACGAAGCGGGCGACGATAAATTCCGGATATGCGGTGGCCCAGGCACACCACAGGTTGCCGACTGCGGAGACGAGGCCGCCGATCGCCAGCGACGGGCGTCGCCCGAGCCTGTCCGACAGCTGGCCCGCGGGAATCGCGCTGGCGAAGCGGGCGAGCCCGTAGGCCGCAACCGCCATGCCGATGGCTGACGCGGGCACCCCGAACGACTGCGCATAGAGCGCCAGCGAGGGGATCATCGCACCGAAGCCGAGCTGGTTGACGGCGACGAGCACGCACATCCAGACGAGCACGCGTCGTTCAAGCGTCATGCGGGGGGATGGGGCCAGGTTCGAGCGCGGCACACGCCTGCATGCCGCTTTGGCACAGCGTAGCCCGATTGCGGCCCAACGCCAAAGCATTGCGCCGGCCTGCCGGGCGCAGCCAGGCTCCGGTCCCGGGCTTGGGCGTGGCGGATGATCTGATACTCTGGCCGCGGCACCACCCAGCGGGGTCTTCGACGCCATGAAAGTCATCCTTCTGGGGACAGGGGGACCACGCCCCGACCCGAAACGAGCCGCCTCCACCACGCTCATTCGCGTAGGCCAGGAGAACATCCTGTTCGACACCGGCCGTGGCGTCGTGCTCCAGCTGACAAGGGCGGGCGTGCCGCTCGACCGGGTCAATCCCGTCTTCATCACGCATCACCACTTCGACCACATCGGCGATCTCTACGACGTGATGCTGGCGAGCTGGATGGCTGGCCGCAAGGAGGCGTTGCGCATCTACGGGCCGCCCGAGACGCGCCGTATCGTCGATGTGCTGCTCACCCAGGTCTACGACAAGGACTGGCAATGGCGCTCCGCCGGCGAACCGTCGTTCGGGGGCTGGAAGCCGATCGCGGCGGAGGACATCGCGCCGGGTGCTGCGATCGAGGGCGAGGGCGGGCGCTGGAAGGTCACGGCCGACCGGGTGCAGCATGGCGATACGCTGGGCTTCACGCCGGCGTTCCTGCAGCGGTGGGTGTGCCTGGGCTATCGCTTCGAGGCCGAAGGCAAGGTCGTGGCCATCAGCGGCGACACAGTCGATTGCGCGGGCCTGGCGCGGCTGGCGCACAACGCGGACGTGCTCGTGCACTGCTGCTACATGGCGAGCGCGGAGGTCGAAAACGAGCATTTCCGCCGCCTCGTGCAACATACGCTCGCCGCCGGCGACAGCGTCGGGAAGATCGCCGCGCGCGCGAACGCCAAGACGCTCGTTTTGACGCATCATCGGCCGCGCCGGGACGAGCGCTATCTGCAGGTGCTGGCGGAAGAGGTGGCGCGGGACTTCTCAGGCAAGATCGTGGTTGGCGCCGATCTCACCGAGGTCGACGTCTAGCTTCGGAGGCACGCCCTTCTACCCGATGAGCGAGCCCTTGGGGTCGGCGGCCAGGATGTCGGCTTCGGGCAGGCCCAGCTCCCGGCGTACGATGTTGGTGCCACGCACCAGCGAGACCATCTTGTAGAAGGCGTGTAGCCGGCTCATGCCCTGGCGGCCGAAGCCGCAGTCGGTCGACACGATCAGCCGCTCGGCCGGGATCACCTTCAGCGCGCGACGGATCAGGACTTGCGACCTCCTCGGGCCGCTCCACCTGCAGGGTGCGGTGGCTGATGACGCCGATGGCGATCTTCTTGGGCGCCGAGATGCCCTTGGCGAAGCTCTCGATCTCGTCGCCGCCGTTGTCGGCCGCCTCGAAGGTGACGACGTCGACGTCGAGCCTGTCGAAGTAGGGGAGCGCCTGCGTGTAGAAGCGCCGCTTGGTCTCCGTGCGCTGCGCGGCGGGATTGCCCCAGCAGGTATGGCACCACACCTCGCATCTATCCTTGCAGGCCCGCGACCTCCTGGTTGAAGGCCTCGACGAGGAAGTCGCCGGTCACCTCCTTGTCGTCCCGCATGACGCCGACCATGCCGTGGATGGCCGGCTCCTCGACCTGGATCACCGGGCAGCCCGCAAGCGCCAGCTCGGTCAGCTCCTCGTTCATGGCCTTGGAGAGCGCCATGATGAGGTCGCGCCGGCTCTTGAAGTGCTGGTCGTGCACGCCGGTTGCGACCATCTGGCCGGAGATGGCGCCGAACTTGACGGGCTTGCGCGTCTGGCGCTGCGCCACCTTCCACACCCGTGCGTATTCGAGCGGGCCCCGTCGCACCGGCCCCGTGACGTTGGGCAGCACGCGCGCTTCCAGCACCTCGAACATGATGTCCCCCGCCATCTTGTCGCGGCTCGAGGCCGTGCGCCCGCGCCCGACGTGGTGGCCCTCGAGGCCCTGCAGGCGCTCGGTGGCATAGGCGAACCACGAGCGGCCGCCGACGTCGCAATCGCAGCGCGCATCGCCGTCGGTGAGGAGGTCGAGGCCGGCCCGCGTCTGGTCGGAGAGATAGGCCGCCACCGCATCGGTGTACTGCTCGCGGTAGGCGATGTCGGTCATGGCGAGGGAGAACGGCCGGCCCTGCATGTTGGCCACGAACCAATGCGGCCGCGGCAGCGAGCCGGTAATCGTGGTCACCAGCGGGTGGTCCTTCGAGACCGTGAGCATGAGGGCGGGGCTCCGTTTCCTTGCCGGGCAGGGCGCAACTGCGGTTGGCCAAGCAAGACTGTGTAGCTTCGCCACCGGGGCGGAGCAACCGATTGCGCGCTCAGCATCGCTGCCTCCGTGGTCGCGTCCGATAGGCAGGCCACATCGCGCTTTGACCGGGCTTCGCGCCTTCCCGACCCCGGCGGGGCGCAACGCCGCTAGGCCCCACGTCGCCCCGCCCCGCTGCGCATCGGCACGGCGTGCCGCTCCTCGCGCGGGTCTCACGGCATGGTGAAGACGATGGTTACGCAGGTGACAGGCCCGCCCAGTGGCGGCCCGTTAGGAAGCAGCCATCGATCATTCGCACGCTAACGATGGATATCTGCGGCCGTCAGTTCGGCGCAGGAGAAGCCTGAAGAGAAAGCCATGAACACGCTGGGGAATATTGTGCTTGCTCTAACGAGCCTCGCCGTCACCTTCACTGCGGCAACCGCCGGCGATGCGGCAGGGCCCGCCACGGCCGCCGAACGGTCCAGCCTCGCGGATGCTCGCGGGGAGGCGGGGGCAACGCGGATGCTCAGGCCCGTAACCTGGGGCATCGAGCGGCCGTCGTCGCCACGAGCACTGGAGCAGAAGCTGGCTCTCGCGCCCACCAATGTAGCCGGGTCTGCCAAGGCGATCCTACGTCCGCAGTCTTCTGGTCCAGCCGAGATCACCATCGACGTGCTCGTCGCCTATACGCGGAAAGCGGCGCAACACTATCGAGAGATCAAGCGTGAGGTGGTGGAGCTCGCGATTGAGGAGGCGAACCAATCCTTCCGCCTCAGCGGGATCGGTCACATCAGGCTTCGGCTCGTGCATGGCTTTGAGACCGGCTATGTGGAGCACGGGGGCCATTTCGACCACGTCTGGCGCATGGTCGACAAGGACGACGCGCACATGGAGCGCATCCACGCCTTGCGCGAGACCTATCGGGCCGACGTTGTGGTCTTGATCGTCGACGACCCCAAGGGTTGCGGGCTCGCCACCCGGATCGGCGCCGATGCGGAAGAGGCATTCGCGGTCGTGCACCATGCATGCGCTGCCGCCGACTACACGCTTGCCCACGAGATCGGGCATCTCATCGGCGCACGCCACGAGCTGGGCTACGTCAACGGGACGAGCTGGCGCGACATCATGAGCTACAAGAATACCTGCGGCGGCTGCCCGCGCCTGCCCGTCTGGTCGAACCCGCTGGTGATGATCGGCGGCGAGCCCGCCGGAACCGCTGACCTCAACAATGCCCGCATCATCGCCGAAAATGCCTCACGGGTGGCGTCCTTCAGATGACGATCGCACGGCCCACGAAGCCGGTTGCCTCGCGGGCAGTACGCCTGGGGCGGACCTCTAGCCAGCCGCTAGGTTTTGCGGTGAAGTCAGGGCAGAGGTGATCGATCGATCGGGAGAGAACGCATGCTGAGCGCGGAGGACAACAGGCTGCTCACGGAAAGTGGTGCGGGCACGCCGATGGGGGAGCTGCTGCGCCGGTTCTGGCTGCCTGTGTTGCTGTCGGAGGAGATCCCCGAGCCCGACGGGACGCCCAAAAAAGTGACCGTCATGGGCGAAGCGCTGCTCGCCTTCCGCGACAGCAAGGGCCGCGTGGGGCTGATCGACCAGAACTGCCCGCACCGCGGCGCCAATCTCTGGCTCGGCCGCAACGAGGAGTGCGGCATCCGCTGCGTCTACCACGGCTGGAAGTTCGACGTGGAGGGGCGCTGCGTCGACATGCCGACCTCCTATCCCGACCTTGCCGCCAAGGACAAGATGCGCATCAAGGCCTATCCCGCGCGCGAGCAGGGCGGGATGGTCTGGGCCTACATGGGGCCGGCCGAGCGGATGCCGGAACTGCCGGCGATGGAGGTGGCGCTGGTGCCGCCCGCGCACCGCTACGTCAGCAAGAAATGGCAGGACTGCAATTGGGTGCAGGCGATGGAGGGGAGCATAGATACGGCGCATTTCTCCTTCGCCCACCTCACCTTCGACAAGCGCGAACACGAGGACCTCGACATCAAAACGCATCTTCGCAGCCCCATGTCGCGCATGAACTTCGACCATGTGCGCTGGATTGCGGAGGATCCTCGCCCCGTCATCAAAGTGAATCCGCATGCGGCGGGGCTCGTCGTCGCCGGCGGACGCATCGCTGCCGACGACAATATCTACTGGCGTATCGCGCAATTCCTGATGCCTGTGCACGCCTACGCACCGAGCGCCATGCCCGGCGAGAACATGTTCGGGCAGACATTCGTGCCCGTCACCGACACCACCTGCTGGATCTACACCTACGCCTGGAACCCCGAACGCCCAATCACTGATGCCGAGCGGACACTTTACAGGGCCGGTAACGGCGTCATCTCCGAGGTCGACGAGAACTACGTGCCACTGCGCCACAAGGACAACGACTACCTGATCGACCGCAAACTGCAGAAAACCACGAGCTACACCGGCATCAAGGGCGTATCCGAGCAGGATGCGGCCGTGCAGGACAGCCAGGGCCCGATCGCCGACCGCACGCGCGAGCATCTCGGGCCAACCGACATCGGCATCCTGCACTTTCGCAAGTTGATGATGGATAGCGCGCGCGATCTTCAGCGGGGGCGCGAGCCTCCTTCGGCGGCCGCGGCGGCGCGCTATCGGGTGCGCGCGGGAGCGTCGATCGCGCATAAATCCAAGGACCTCGCCACCGTCATGACGGAGCGTTTCGGCGATCCGGCGGGTTTCGTGGGCACATCGGCAAGGCCTGTCCCCGCTTCGGCCGCCGAGTGACGCCCTGCCGGCTCACACGGCTTCGCTGATGATGGCGAGGCCGTTGAGTGCGCGGGGAAAGCCGCCATAGGGGGCGGTCTGGATCACGGCCTCCGCGATCTCCTCGCGCGTGAGCCCGACGTTGAGGGCGGACGCCGCGAACTTCTCGAGCTGCAATTCCAGGCCCAGCACCGTGAAGGAGGCGAGCGCGCAGAGCATGCGCTGGCGGTGGTCGAGGCCGGGCCGGAACCACAGCTCGCCGTAGCCATAGCGGATGGCGGAAGGATAGAGCGCGCCCGTGACGGGATTGCCGGGCGCGGCGTAGCCCTGCCGTCCGCGCGCGCCGTGGAGCGTTGCCATCAGCTCGGCCCCGCGTGCGTCCAGCGCCTCGTTCGTATCCATCCGCTGCGGCTCCGGGGGGACGGCGAGGCCGCGCTCCTTGAAGACCGCGTGCGCACATGCGGCCGCCTGCTCGGTCGTGCCGAAGCCGCCGTAGAGGCCGACCTGCATGAACACCTCGAGGATGTTGCGAGGGCTGAGCCCATGGTCGATCGCGGCAGCGACCATGGGGCCGAGCTGGGCGAGGCGCTGCAGCAGACCGAGCGCGGAGAGCGTGCAGATCAGCCGGTCTTGCAGCCCCAGGTGCGGGCGGTCCCAGATGCCGGCGTAGACGACTTCCGCCAGGAAATCGTCGAGCCCCGGCACGGCTTCGCCGGGCCCAGCCTGCGATCGATGCAGCTCATTGCGAACCTCGATGCCGCGCCGGCGCGCCTCTTCGCGGGTCATTCGCCTCGCCCCTCTACGCCAGCAGTGCGGAAGCCCGGCTCAGGGATACGGGGGCTTCGTCGAGCAGCAGGTCGATGGCGCCGTTCTCCCAGGCCGCGCCGTCGGACTGGAGGGGGTCCTGCGCGGAGAGGCGGTGCTCCAGCACGAAGCGGGAGAGCAGTACGCGCCGGGCGTCGGCGTGAGGCCTAGTACCCTCCCATGCCAGCAGGATTGCGCTCGCGGCGTGATAGAGCGCGGACGCCGCACGGCGCGCCTGCGGCTCGGCCTTGGGTTCGCTCGCCACGTGCTCGACGAAGGCAACGGCCCGCGTAAGGGCCTTGCCGAGGCCGTCGGTGAACGCGGCGGGCAGACCCACGGTCGCCTCGAGCCGCGCGCGCAGCACCCCTTCCAGGGCCTTGTGCGCCTTGGTCTTGGCGACGGCACGCCCGACCACGTCGAGCGCGTTGATGTTGCTCGTGCCCTCCCACAGCAGGCCGATCTGGGCATCGCGCACCAGCCGCGGGTTCACCCACTCCTCGATGTAGCCATTGCCGCCGCGCATCTCCATGGAGCCAGTGGCGACGGCCACGTTGTCGCGGCAGGCGCGGAACTTCACGAGGGGAGTGAGGATGCGCAGGGTGTCGGCGGCCTCCGAGGAGCCCGCATCCGCCTCGCCCATCACGGCGGCGGCGGCCAACACCATCGACAGGGCCTGCTCGGCCGGCACGATCAGCTTCAGCAATTGCCGCCGCGCCAGCGGGTGGTCGATGAGGCGCTTGCCGAAAGCTTCGCGATAGCGCGCGACCGTCAGGGCCTCGTTGACGCAGCGGCGCATCATGGCGGCGGCGCGCACCCCATGCGACAGGCGCGACAGGTTGACCTGCTCCATCATCTGCTTGAGGCCCTGGTCGAGCCGGCCGACGGGATAGGCGACGGCGCCTTCGAGCTTGATCTCGCCCGAGGCCATCGAGCGCGTGCCGAGCTTGTCCTTCAGCCGCACGATCCGGTAGCTGTTGCGCGAGCCATCCTCGAGCCGCCGCGGCAGCGCGAAGAGGCCGAGGCCCTTGGTGCCCGCGGGCGCACCTTCGGGCCGTGCCAGGATCAGGGCGACGTCGGCGTCGGCATGCGAGCAGAACCACTTCTCGCCGTAGAGCCGCCAGATGCCGCCCTCGTTCCTAGCCACCGTCTCGACCCGGCCGATGTCGGATCCGCCGGCCTTCTCGGTCATGAACTGCGTGCCCTTCCACATCGTGGCGAGGTCGGCCGAGAGCATGCGCGGCAGCAGATAGTCCTTGAGCTCGCGGCTCGCATATTTGCGCAGGATGTAGATCGACGTGTCGGTGACGCTGATCGGGCACATGATGCCGAACTCGCCCTGCACGAACAGGTACTGGCACACATACTTGGCGACCGGAGGCAGGGGCGCGTCGAAACCCAGAACGCCGCCGCGGTGGCTCATGGCGTGGAACTGGAAGTCGGCGAAGGCGATCGACTCCATCTCGCGGTAGGCGGAGTGGTACTCGATCCAGTCCTCGTCGCGGCCCAGACGGTCGCGCGGATGCAGCACCGGCCCATGCTTGTCGGCGGTGCGGGCAAGCTCGTCGAGCCGCCCGCCTGCGAGGGTGCCGAGCCGCTTGAAGTGCGGGGTGAGCTTGGCGCGCGTGTCGGCGGGCAGGTAGATCTCGACGAGGTCGCGCAGGCCGCGATCTATCGCGTAGAAATCCTGTCCGGCGCAATCTGGCGCGATCGGCGAGGCGGCCGGCGCCGGCACGGCCTGCTGCTTGGTTGGCTTGGTATGGACGTTCATGTGTGGCGCTCCCCACTGGCACCGGTGCGGCCACCATATCGGCGAGCGCCAGGTCGTGCCAGACAAGATCAGAGCTGTCCTCAGCTCATCCACATTGCCCCAGTCACGTCGTAGGCCGCGCCGGTCACGTAGGCCGCCGCGTCCGAGGCCAGGAACGCCACCACCTTGGCCACCTCCTCGGGCGTGCCGGCGCGGCCCATGGGGATGGCCTTTGCCCGCTCCGCGGCGCGCGGCAGTCCGGCCGCCTGCGAGGCCTCGTCCAGCGCCTCGCGCATGGGCGTGCCGCCGATCAGGCCGGGGCAGACGGCGTTGACGCGCACGCCGGATGCCGCCACTTCCAGCGCCAACGTCTGTGTCAGACCAATGATAGCGAACTTGGAGGCCGCATAGGCGCCGAACGGCGGAACGCCGCGGCGGCCGAGCCAGGACGCCAGGTTGACGACGGCCCCGCGCTTGCGCGCCACCATGCCCGGCAGCACGGCGCGCGACACGTTGAAGGTGCCGTCGACATTGACGGCAAAGGTGTCGCGCCAGTCCTTCTCCGGCATGGTCAGGAGCGAGCCCAGCCGCGCGATGCCGGCATTGTTGATGAGGATGTCGAAGGGTGTGGACGCCTCACCGAGCTGCGCCAGCGCCGCCTGCACGGAGCCCGCATCGGCGACATCGCCCGCTGCGGCCAGGGCATCCCGCCCCAGCGCACGCACCTCGGCCGCGGTGGCCTTGGCCTTGGCGGCATCGACATCGATGAGGGCAATGTCGCAGCCCGAGCGCGCCAGCTCCAGCGCAATGGCGCGACCAATCCCGCTTGCGCCGCCCGTCACCAGTGCACGCTTGCCCGCCAGACCTTCCATGGCCTCACGCCTTGTCCTTGACCCAGGCCAGGATGTGGCGCGCCACGCCGACGAGCTCACCCTTCTGGTTGACGACCTTGATGTCGCTGATGGAGCGGCGCTTGGCGAGGTCGACCTCGGCGATCGTGTAGGTGAGGGTGAGCGGTGTCGCCGATGTAGACGGGCCCCAGGAAGCGCACCTTGTCGTAGCCCAGCGACACCGGCGTCTCGTCGCCGGCGGTGCCGTGGCACTTGTCGATCATCATGCTCGAGCACGTCGAGGCGAAGCCGATCAGCAGCGCGCCGTGGGCGATGCGCTTTCCGTATTTGGAGCGCGCCATGTACTGCTCGTTGACGTGGTTGACGGCGAAGTCGCCGGTGATGCCGGCGAACAGATAGATGTCGGTCTCCCCCACGGTCTTGGCGAAGCTGACGCTGTCGCCGGGCTTGACGTAGAAGTCGCTCATTGCGGCCTTGCCTCCCGATCCTGCTTCCTCGCCCGGCAGTCTAGCGGATGGCCCCCCTCGCGGCGCAAGGCCAATGCGCCTGGCAAGCCTATGGGGGTTGCGTGGATCTCCGCCTTCGCGGGGATGACGCTGCGGCGAGATCATCGATCGGCGAGCTTGATCACTTTTTCCCGTGCAAGGGATTCGATCTCGGCTGGGCGAAGCCCAGCTCGGCCAGCACCTCGGCCGTCTGCGCCCCGAGCCGCTGGCGGGGCAAGCCGCACTTCCGCAGTCTCCCCGTCGTAGAGGACAGGATGGTTAACCAGCGTCAACGGCGCCGCGGTATCCCCGGTGCCGTCGACCGTCACCAAGGATTTCATGTGCCTGACCTGGGGATCGTCGGCGATCTCGGCATAGCCCTGCACCGGCGCGTGCCAGATCTTCAACGGCTCCAGACGTGCGATCCATTCGGCCGTCGTGGCGGTTTTCATCACCTGGGCGATGAGGTCGCCGATCTCGTCCTGCTTGGTCCAGCCGTCCTTGTCCGAGAAACTGGCAAGGCTGACCTCCCCAGTGGCCTCGGCCAGCGCCGAAAGCGGCGACAAGGACAGAGCCAAGTGGCCGTCGCGCGTGGCGTAGACGCCGTAAGGCGCGGCAAAATACCAGCCGGCCACGTGCTTGTAGGCGTTGACGGGTCGTTTCGCCGGCGCGTTGAGCCAGGCCACCAGCGATTCCGCCTGCAGGTCCAGTGCCGACTGCATCAGGCTGGCATCGACCCGGCAGCCTTGGCCCGTGCGCTGCCGCCGCACGATGGCGGCCAGGATGCCCATGGCGAACAGCGCGGCGCCATGGTGGTCGATGACGGAAGCGCCGGCCGGACGCGGTCCACTCGCCTGGCCCGTGATGGCCATCATGCCGAACAGGGCTTGGGCCAGCAGGTCCTGCCCCGGCTTGTCGACGTAGGGGCCGTCGGGCCCATAGCCGGAGGCCGAGGCATAGATCAAGCTGGGCTTGCGCTCCTTCAGGCGCTCGTAGCCCAGACCCAGCTTCTCCATCACGCCAGGTCGGAAGTTCTCGGCCACGACGTCGGCGCTCTCGACCAGCCGCAGCGCGATCTCGCGCCCGCGCGCGGACTTGAGGTCGAGGGCGAGGCTGCGCTTGTTGCGGTTGGCGGCGAGGTGGAGCGCGCTCTGGCCGTCGGGCCAGATGTCGCCGCCCGCCCAGTGCCGCTGCCAGGCCCCTTCCGTGCTTTCCACCGCGATGACGTCGGCGCCGAGGTCGCCCAGCATTTGGATGCCCATTGGGCCCAGGAGGAAGTGGTTGAAGCTCACCACGCGCAGGCCGTTGAGCAGGTCGAGCATGCCGATCCTCGAGAATGGAACCGCAGGCGTTCTCTGACGATTGCCGCATGCGCATCAGATGGTGCGGGCGGCCGGAACCGAGCCGGCGCTCCTGTCAGGGAACAGGTTTTCGAGTCGCAATGCAACTGGCGCAAGATCCAACACCGGCACGAGGCAGAGCGATTCCTCTGGCGCCCTCGAGGCGAGGCTCGTCCGCTTTGGACTGAACCTCGAGGTCTTGGCCGGCATTGCCGCTGCTCACGCGCCGCTACACGACGGTGTTGAAGCGCGCGATGCACGTTTCGATGACTTCCTCTGCGGGGCGCGCCCACCAGGCCTCGGAGAAGATTTCGACCTCGATCGGTCCGATGTAGCCGGCAGCCTCGACGAGCGCGCGCATCTTCTTGAGCTCGACGATGCCGTCGCCCATCATGCCGCGATCGTTGAGAAGGTCGCGGGTCGGCACCAGCCAATCGCAAATGTGATAAGCGAGAAGACGCTCGGCGCTGGCGCGTGCGATCTGGCCGCTGAGCTTGGGGTCCCACCAGGTGTGATAGACGTCGAGAGCCACGCCGAGCGCCGTGCGGCCAGGATCGGGGTCCGGATCGAGCGCATCGCAAATGTCGAGAGCGTGCTCCAGGGTATTGATGCAAGCCCGGTCGGCACCTTGCATCGGGTGCAGCGGCTCGATGGCGAGCGGCATGCCGACGCGTCTCGCGTACTCCAAAGTCGCAGCGATACCGTCGAACACCTGAGCGCGGGCGAGGCTGATGTCTTTGTAGGCCGGCCGGCCCGACAGAGCACCTGGCAGCGCACCCACGACAAGCACGAGACAAGACGCGCCGACGGTCTTGGCCTCGTCGACGGCCTTGCGGTTGTCGTCGAGCGCGGCGCTCAGGCCCGAGGCGTCGGCGGCCGGGAAGAAGCCGCCGCGGCAATAGCCGGAGACGCCCAGGCCAGCTTGCTTGATCCGCCTGGCGATCGAGTTGAGACCGGCGGCGTGGACCTGATCGCGCCAGGGACAAATGGCGCCGATGCCGCGCCTGGCGCATGCTTCAATGATCGCGGGGAGGCTTAGCTGCTTCCTCAGCGTCGCCGTGTTGATCGACAGCAGCGACAGGTTGCCCGCCAGCTCCCGCATCAGGTGATGCCGTGCACGGCGAGCACGGCGCCCATGCGGCGGCGCGCCAGGTCGGGGTCGCGCAGAAGCCCGGCGCGATCGGCGAGGCGGAAGAGCTCGGCCAAATGCGGGAGCGAGCGTGCGCTCTGCTGGCCGCCAACCATGACGAAGTGGTCCTGCAGGCCGTTGACATACGCCATGAACACGACGCCTGTCTTGTAGAAGCGAGTGGGCGCCTTGAAGATGTGGCGCGAGAGCGGGACGGTGGGGGCCAGGATGTCGTGGAAGCGTCCCGTGTCGCCGGCGGCCAGCGCCGCCAGGCCGGCGGACGCAGCCGGCGCGATCGCATCGAAGATGCCGAGCAAGGCGTCGCTGTGGCCCTGCTCGTCGCCGGCAATCAGCTCGGCGTAGTTGAAGTCGTCGCCCGTATACATGCGCACGCCCTTGGCGAGCTGACGGCGCATCGCGATCTCCTTCTCCTTGTCGAGCAGCGAGATCTTCACGCCGTCGACCTTGCTGGCGTGGCCGTTGATGACGGCGACCGCCGTCTCCATGGCGGCCATGTGTTCGACGTTGCCCCAGTAGCCGGCAAGCGCGGGGTCGAACATCTCGCCAAGCCAGTGGATGATGACGGGCTCCTTGGCCTGGGCGAGCACGCGGTCATAGACACGCTCATAGTCGGCGGGAGATTTGGCCACGCGGGCGAGCGCGCGGCTCGCCATGACGATGAGGCGTCCGTCGGCCTTCTCGACGGCGGCCATCTGCTCCTCATAGGCGCGAATCACTTCGTCGACGGAGCGCACGGCCACGGGATCGAGATGGTCAGTGCCGCAACCGCAAAAGATGAGCGCCGGCCGCCCCTCGCGGGCCTGCCACGCCTTTGCGGCCTTCACCGCGCGCCGGATCAGCTCGAGCGAGGTCGGCCAGTCGAGCCCCATGCCCCGCTGAGCGGTGTCCATGGCCTCCGCCACGCCGAGACCGAGGTCCCACAGATGCTCGCGATAGGCGATGGTCCGATCCCAGTCGAGACGGCAATCGAGCCATGGATCGATGGCGGCGCGAGGGTCGGCCACCACGTGGGCGGCGGAAAAGGCAGTGCGGTTGAAGGTGGTTTTGGTTTTGTCAGGGTAGGCGCGGGGCTCGGACAGCACAAACGTCTCGAGCTTGCCCGCCGCGGTCGGGAGATTGATCTTGATGGAAGAGAGGATGGGCGCGTTCATGGGTCTGTCCGTTTTCCCCGATCAGTCGAGTTGGCCACGCGCCCGGTCCAGCGTCCGACGAACCCGGTGCGCGCTTCTACAGACTAGAGCGAAAGTCTAGGCCTGTCGCCAGTCTCAGGCGTCATGCCCGCATCGTGTTGAAGACGCATCTTCCGCACTTTTCTGAGATGCGCTGTGGAAGAACGGTGGGCGTTTCCCCCATGATCCGCCTCGCACTTCGAAGACTTGCGTGGAATTCCACCGCGCGTGGATGACACTGTGGGCGTGGCAGCGCGGGCTGACTATTTGATATGGCTCGGCGGCGTCTGCCGCCTCTGTCCGGCCTCTGTCCCCTGCCTCGACCTCGCGCCACTTGCGCTGCAGGTATCCGCGCGCGGTCGGCTTTCGCCCCACCCGGGGCGGGTCGACAGCTCCACGATTGCCAAAACCTGCCGCTTGCGTACTTTGGGGGCATGCTATCGACAGCCCCCCACATCCTGCCTTACGCGGGCGTCTTGCCCGTTTTCGCCACCGAGCCGCTGCACGCCGGCGTGGGCTCGGCCGTGCTCGGACGGGTTACGATCGGTCGCAATTCGTGGCTCGGCGGGCTCAGCGTCGTGCGCGCCGATGGACATGTCGTCGCCATCGGCGACGATTTTCGCCTTGGCGCCCGCTCGACACTGCATATCAACCACGAAATTTTCCCCTGCATCGTCGGCGACCGGGTGAGCGTCGGCCGCAATTCCTGCGTGCATGCATGTACCGTCGGCAGCGACGTCGTCCTTGGCAATGACGTCGTAATCCTCGACGGCGCGGTCATAGAGGACCATGTCGTGCTCGAGGACGGCTCGACCGTGTTCCCCAACAAGAAAGTGGGCAGCGGGTTCGTGTATGCCGGCAGCCCCGCCAAGCCCGTGCGGGCGCTCGGCAAGGGCGAACTGACCGAGCGCCGCGCAATCGCCGCGCAGGAGCACCCGCCAGAGGAGGCGCCGACAGTGCGCGGCGGCCCGGCCAGCGGCTCGAAGGTGAACGAAGATGTCTTCATCGCCAGCACGGCAACCGTGATCGGCCGGCTTGTCGCCGCCGAGTTGTCCAGCATTTGGTTCAGCAACAGGCTCGACTCTGGCGAAGCCGCTATCTCCATCGGGGCGCGCACCAACATTCAGGACAATACAATCATTCGCTGCACGACCCCGCAGGGCGTGAGCATCGGCCCAGACAGCACCGTCGGCCACAACGTCACCCTCAACGACTGCACGATCGGCGCGGGATCTCTGATCGGCATCGGCAGCGTGGTGGCGCCTGGCACGATCGTAGAGGACCGGGTGCTGCTGGCTGCGGCCGCCCGCACCACCCCCGGTCAGGTCCTCGCAAGCGAATTCATGTATGGCGGCAGCCCGGCCCGGCAGATGGCGCGCCTGGATGAGGGCAAATTCGCCCTGATCGACATCATCATCGGCCAGTATTGCCAGTACGCCCGAGATTTCCTGGCCGCGGAGCGGGTGGCGGCTGTTGCCCGCTCCTGAGACCCCGCGCGCCTCGGGCGGCCGCTGACATTGAAATCGGGGCTCCACGCCGATTTCGCGCCGGTCTATGCTCGACCCGCCTAGAGCAAGATCCACGTTCTAGATGTGGGGGGCTACTGATGAGCCTCGCGGAAGAGATCGCGGGCCTGCAAGCGGCGGCGAGAGACTATGCCGCGTCCTTCGAGCACATCGCATATCCGATCTGGCCGAAGGGTATGCGCATGGCCGTCAATTTCACGGCCGACTTCGACGCAATGCTGCTGCGGCGTCTCAACAACGAGCCACCCATGCAGCTGGCCAAAGGTGAATTCGGCGGCCGCGTCGGCGTTTGGCGGCTGATCGAGCTCTTCGACTCGCACGCGATCAAGGCGACCTTCTTCACGCCGGGTCGCATTTGCGAGCTCTATCCGCAGGCCCTCGAGGCTGCGTGCCGGAGCGGGCACGAGCTGGCGGATCATATGTGGGAGCATCGCGTTCCCAAAGAGACGGAGCTCGAACGCGACCACCTGCGCAAGACGGCAGCTGCGCTGGAGAGGATCAGCGGTCGTCGCCCCGTCGGCTCACGCAGCCACCACTCTCCCACGCTCCTGAGAGACGAAGGCTACATCTACAACTCCCATGGCGCCCCCGATCACCGGCCCTACTATGTGCTCGATGGGAGCGGCGCGGCCTGCGTTCTCGAGCTGCCATTCCACTTTGCAATCGATGATGCGATGTTCTTCAGCTTCGCCTGGTATGCCAGTGGCAATGCCGAGCAGCGCCTCTCGGATACGGACCGCGTGTTCGATATGTGGTGGGCAGCGTTCCTGCAGCAGTACCGGCAGGGTGGATACCTCAACATATGCCTGCATCCCTTTGTTTCTGGCCGGGCATTGCGTATTGCCATGCTGGATCGCCTCATCGCACGCATGAAGACGCTACCAGGCGTGTGGTTTGCGACCTGCGAGGATGTCGCGCGCCATTGCCTTGCCGCCCATCCGCCGAAACGCGCAGCGTCTCTAGCTCGAACGTGAACGCAGCCTTGCGGAGAAGCGGGCCATGCCCTGGAAGGACCGCTATACGATCTCGGACGAAAGAAGCCTGGCGGACCGGGATCTTCGCTGGCCCGAAAGAAAGCGTTGCGCGGTCCACATCGTTGTAGACCTCAGTGTCGCCAGCGGGCCTGAGGGTATTCGCACGAGCGACATCACCACTGCGCCCGCTGCGTTCGGAGCGGGCGAAGGGCTCGATCTGGTATTGGCGGCGCTGGCAAGGCGTGGGCTCAGGGCAACATTTGCGGTCCCCGCGGTCATCGCCGCGATCTATCCAAGCCGGATCAAGTCGCTAGCCGAGCAGGGACACGAGGTGGCTGCACACGGCTTCAAGCACGAGGACGTGAGCACGCTCGGCCGCGATGAGGAAAAAGCTCGCCTCGCCCTCACGACAAAGATCCTGACGGACCTATTGGGGCAGCGGCCCGAAGGCTGGTTCTCGCTGCCTCGACAAGAGGATCCGTTCGCGGGCGGGACCATCAGCCCCGATACCATGGAGCTTCTCATCGAGGATGGATACGCCTACATGGGCAACGGCCTGGCCGATGACATCCCGCACTACTGGGTGACGGATTTCGGCAGCCGGCGGGCAATTCTCACGCTGCCCTATTACTACCACTTCGACGATCAGTTCTTCTCGATGTTTCCGGTTCGCGGCTCTGGCCTGGAGAATTCCGACATGCTGTTCCGCAATTGGCGGGGCGAGCTCGATGCCCAGTACAAGCGCGGCCGGTTCTTCACGATGACGCTGCATCCTCAGCACATCGGCTGGTGCAATCGCATGGCAGGCCTGGAGGAATTCCTCGGCTACATGGCGAGCCTGCCGGATTTGTGGAACCCGACGGGAGCCGAGTGCGCGAGGTATTGGGCAGACACTTATCCTGCGGCCACACACCTCAAGCTCGAGCCCAGCATTTGGAACGACTATCCGGGCAGCTTGAGCTAGCCCCTGGACGGTCACTGTGCGGGGACTTCGACCCAAATCGGGGGGTACTGCCGATCTTAGGAGGCCCTTCTCGAGGTCGCGGCTTGGTCCGAGCCGTAGAGATGGCAGGCGACCAGGCGATCTTCCACGGAGGCGAGATCCGGCGCCTGGCTCTTGCAGCGCTCCATGGCGTGCGGGCAGCGCGGATGGAAGTGGCAGCCGGAGGCGGGTTGAGCGGGCTCGGCACCTCGCCCGGCAAGCACGATCTCCTCGCGCCGCTCGTCCGGGTGGCTGGCAGGGCGGCCGAGAACAGCGCCTTGGTGTAGGGATGCTTGGGCGTCGCGCAGCCAGCGCCTGCGCCTCGCCGCTCTCGACGATCTTGCCCAGGTACATGACGACGATCTCGTGGCTCATATGGGCGACGGCGGCGAGGTCGTGGGCGATGAAGAGGTAGGACAGGCCGAGCTGTGCCTGCAGGTCGCGCAGCAGGTTGAGGATCTGGGCGCGGATCGAGACGTCGAGCGCGGAGACCGGCTCGTCCAGCACCACGAGCTTGGGCGAGAGCGACCAGGGCGCGGGCGATGGCGATGCGCTGGCGCTGGCCGCCGGAGAACTCGTGCGGGAAGAGATCGGCCGAGCGGCCGGGCAGGCCGACCAGGTCGAGCAGCTCGCAGCGACGCGCTGCGGCACCTCGCCGCGTCGTGAGCTGTCTCGTTGGTGGTCAGCGGCTCGGCGATGATGGCGCTGATGCGCATGCGCGGATTGAGCGAGGCGTAGGGGTCCTGGAACACCGCCTGCACGGATTTGCGGTAGTGGCGGCGGCCGGCCGTCGTCGAGCGCGCCGAGATCGCGCCCCTCGAAGCGGATGGCGCCGTCGGTCGGCTGCTCCAGCCCGAGCACGAGCTTGGCCGTGGTCGTCTTGCCGCAGCCGGATTCGCCCACCACGCCCAGCGTCTTGCCGCCCTCGATCGCGAAGGAGATGCCGTCGACCGCGCGCACGACGCCGGCGGTCGCCGCCGAAGAGCCCGCGCCGCGCCGGGAAATGCTTGCTGAGACCGGCGGCTTCGAGAACGACGCATCATGCCACGCCGCTCCTCGCCATGCTGCCGGCCGCAGCAGCGGCTCGGGGGCGGCCAGCCAGCAGCGCGCCGTGTGCCCGTCGTCGCACGGCGACTTCCGGCGGCGCCTCGACGCGGCAGCGGTCGACCGACGCTCGGCGCAGCGCGGCGCGAAGGCGCAGCCCGGCGGCAGCGCGGAGAGATCGGGCGGCTGGCCGTCGATGGCGGTGAGGCGCTCGCGGCTGTCGTCATGCGCGGGATCGAGCCGAGCAGCGCCTTGGTGTAGGGGTGGGCCGGCGCCGAGAAGATCCGCGACACCGGTCCCTGCTCGACGACGCGGCCGGCATACATCACGGCCAGCTGGTCGCACATCTTGGCGACGATGCCGAGATTGTGGGTGATGAAGATCAGCGCCAGGCCGTGCTCGCGCTGCAGGTCGCGCAGCAGGTTGAGGTATTGCGCCTGGATGGTCAGGTCGAGGCTGGTGGTCGGCTCGTCGGCGATCAGCAGGCGCGGCTCGCAGGAGATGCCGATGGCGCCGACGATGCGCTGGCGCATGCCGCCCGACATCTCGTGCGGGAACTGCGACACGCGCGTCTTGGGCGAGGCGATGCGCACCGCCTTCAGCAGCTCCACCGCGCGCTGCCAGGCGCTGGCGCGGCCCGCGCCTTCGTGCACGCGGATCGGCTCGCCGACCTGATCGCCGATGGAGAAACAGCGGGTTGAGCGAGGCCATCGGGTCCTGCAGGATCATGGCGATGCGCTTGCCGCGCACGTGGCGCATCTCGGCCTCGGATTTCTCGCAGCAGGTCCTCGCCCTCGAACAGCATCCGGCCGCTGGCGATGCTGCGCCGCCGGCGGCAGCAGGCGCATGATGGTGAGCGCCAGCGTGCTCTTGCCCGAGCCCGAACTCGCCGACGATGCCCAGCGTCTCGCCGGCGTCGAGGCTGAAGCGTCACGTCGTCGACCGCGCGCACCACGCGCGTGCCCTGCTGCGAGACGTAGTGGGCGGACAGGTTCTCGAGCTCGAGCAGCGGGCCGGCACCCATCGGGTCACCTGCATGTCACGGCGCACGGCGGCCTTCACAGCTGGCGCAGTTGCGGGTCGAGCTTCACGCGCAGCCAGTCGCCCAGCAGGTTGGCCGACAGCACCATCAGCATGATGCAGAGGCCGGGCAGCACGGTGAGCCACCAGTAGCCCACCATCAGCCCCTTCTTGCCGTCGGCCATCATCAGGCCCCAGGCGGGCTTGGGCGGCGGCACGCCGACGCCGAGGAAGGACAGGGCGGCCTCGGTGACGATCACCACGCCCAGCATCAGCGTGCCGAGCACGACGGCGGAGTTGATGACGTTGGGCAGGATGTGGCGCCGCATGATGGTCGCGCTTGGAGCAGCCGGCGACGATGGCGAGGCGCACGAACTCGCGCTGCTTCAGCGACAGCACCTCGCCGCGGATGACGCGCGCATAGCGGGTCCAGTAGACCAGGCCCAGGATGATGACGATGTTCACCTCGCTCGGGCCGACGATGGCGGCGAGGAAGATGGCGAAGGTCAGCGCCGGCAGGGCCAGCCAGGTATCGGTGACGCGCATGATGACCTGGTCGACCCAGCCGCCGAGATAGCCGGAGACGATGCCGAGCAGTGGTGCCGACGACGCCGGCGAAGATCACGGCGGTGAAGCCCACGACCATCGACACGCGGGCGCCGAAGATCAGCCGCGACAGCACGTCGCGGCCCACATGGTCGGTGCCGAGCAGATGGGCCGGGCTGCCGCCGGCCTGCCAGGCGGGAGGACGGAAGCGCAGCGCCAGGCTGCCGATCTCGCGGATCGTAGGGCGCCAGCACGTCGGCGAAGATGGCGACCAAGGCGATGAAGCAGAGGATCAGCGCCGGGATCAGCGGGAAGCCCTCCAGCCGCCAGAAGGCGACGACGTACGCGTGGCGCGGCAGCTGCGACGGGCTGCGTTGTGACAGCCATGGCCGTCAGCTCTCCAGGCGGATGCGGGGATCGATCACGGCATAGAGGATGTCGACAGCAGGTTGACCACCACGATCATGGCGCCGCCCAGCACCACCACGGCCTGGACGATCGGGAAAGTCGCGGAAGGTGATGCCCTCGTAGAGCAGCCGGCCGATGCCGGGCCAGGCGAACACCGTCTCCACCACCACCGCGACGTTGATCATCATGACGAGGTTGATGCCGGCCAGCGTCAGCACCGGGATCAGCGCGTTCTTGAAGGCGTGCTTGCCGATGACCAGGGCCTCGGGCAGCCCCTTGAGCCGCGCCAGCTTGACGTACTCGGAGCCCAGCACCTCCAGCATGGAGGACCGCGTGAGGCGCATGTGCGCGGCGGCGAAGTACCAGCCGAGCGTGAAGGCCGGCATCAGCAGGTGCCAGACCGTGCCCGAGCCCGGACGACGGCAGCCAGCCGAGATAGACGGAGAAGAACAGGATCAGCACCAGGCCGACGAAGAACGACGGCAGCGACAGGCCGAGCAGCGAGAAGACCTTGCCGGCGCTGTCCCAGAAGCCTGCCGACGCGCACGGCGGCGAGGATGCCGCTCGGGATGCCGATCAGCAGCGAGAAGGCCATCGCCACCGCGCGCCAGCAGCAGCGAGTTGGGCAGGCGCTCGAAATAGAGGTCGAGCACCGGCGTGCGGTAGTAGAACGACTGGCCGAGATCGCCGGTGCAGCGAAGCTTCGCCATGAAGCGCCAGTACTGCACCCACAGCGGCTGATCGAGGCCGAACTGGCGGCGCATGGCTGTCGATGTCCGCCTGGCTGGCGCCGGGCTCCACCAGCAGGCTCGTCGGATCGCCGGTCACGCGCACGAACAGGAAGATCGTCAGCGACAGCAGGAACAGCGACAGCAGCGAGTAGCCGACGCGGCGAACGATGTACTGCTTCATGGCTGGCCTCGCTCCGCGGACCGCAAGGCGTGGCTGGGCCCGCGCCAGGCGCGACGGCATGCGTGGCGCTCGCGACGCAGCAGCATGCGGACGGTCCAGCCGCCGGCGCCAGTGAAGCCCCTGCTGTGTCGAGCGTCCGCTGTCAGCTCTTGCCGTTTGATCGTCACGTCCTCGTAGGGCGCGGAGTAGGCGTGGCCCTCGATCAGGCCGAGCCCGGATTCCCTCACGCGCTTGCCCAGCGCCGTTGATGAAGGCGAGCTGCCAGATCGGGCGCGTATATCGCTGCGCTCGTGGATGAGCTGCTGCAGCTTGTGCAGCATCGCGGTCGCGCTTGGCCACGTCGAGCTCGGCCGCCTGCTTGGCGAACAGCTCGTCGATGTCGGGATAGTTGCCGTAGGCGTAGGCGCCGCCCTTCACCACGAACGCCGCGAGCCGCGTGGCGGCGTTGCCGAACGCGCCGGACGCGCCCTGGATGATGTTCTTGAGCTTCTTCTCGCGCGTAGGCGCTTGAAGAAGGCGGCGCGCTCGAGCGGCCGCAGCTTCACGCGGATGCCGACTCCCTGGAGGTAGTTGATCACCGCCTCGGCCGAGGTTCGAGTACGACGTGTCGCAGTAGTAGTCGCCGGCATCGAAGCCGTTGGGGTGGCCGGCCTCGGCCAGCAGCTTCTTGGCCTTCGCCGGATCGTAGACGCGGGCGGCGGCTGCCAGAAGAACTCGAAATTGTTCGGGAATGATGCTGCTGGTGATCTGCGAGTGGCCGAGCGTCAGCGCCTGGTTGATGGCCTTGTAGTCGATCGCCAGGCGCGCCGCCTGGCGCACGCGCTGGTCGTGCCACGGCGATTTCGGGTCCCACTGGTCGGCGAAAGTAGAGCCAGAACGGGGCCTGGATCACGACCGGCTTCAGGGTGAGCCCCGGCGTGCGCTGCAGCTCCTCGGCCAGCTCGCCGCGGATCGAATAGGCGATGTCGACCTCGCCGCGCTTCAGCGCCGCCAGCCGCGTCGCCTCCTCGGGGATCACCTTGAAGACCAGCCGCTTCACGCTGGGCTTCTTGCGCCAGTATCCGTCGAAGGCCTCGAAGACCAGCTCCACGCCCGGCGTGAAGGAGACGAACTTGTAGGGCCCCGCGCCGACCGGCGCCTTCTTGAAGCCCTCGTCGCCCCGACCTTCTCGACGTACTTCTTGGGCACGATCCAGCCCGCCCCGGTGGCGCTGGCATAGAAGGTCAGGAAATCCGGCCACGGCTGCCTTCAGCACGAAGCGCACGGTGCGGGCATCGGGCGTCTCCACGGCGGCCACGCGCTCCTTCATCAGCGCCTGCCGAGGTGCCGCGATAGCGCTCGAAGGAGAACTTCACGTCCTCCGCCGTCACCGGCTCGCCGTTGTGGAACTTGGCGCCCTCGCGCACGGTCGAACTCGTAGCTCAGCCCGTCTCGGCGCCAGGGTCCACGACTCCGCCAGGCACGGCGCGAGCGGCTTGCCGGGCATCGGCTTCACCATGGCGTCGTGCAGGGCGTACAGCACCATGAAGGGCGTGATGATCCCCGGCGTCTCGGCCGGGTCGAACCAGGTCGGCGCCAGGGATACGTGCACCGCCCAGGTGAGCTGGCTATCCGCACCGGCAGCTTCGGCCGTGCCAGGGCCGGCAAGCACGGCCATGGCAAAGAGGAGCATAGCGTCTCTTCGCGTCGTGCCGGACGTGCCGTCATCGCCCCTGAGCGAGGCGTTGCGCGAGGCAGTGGAGCGCCTCAACCCGTGGGGCCCCTGCGTTCTGTCACGACCGTAAGCCATGGTATCCTCCCTTCCTGGCGAAGCTGGTTGTTGGCTATTCTCGAGCTGCTCTTCCTCCGAAGCTGTCCGTGCGCTGCCTGCCGATAGATCGCCATCGATGCTCATATGACCCGCTTTTGTGCGGGTTGTGCGTGCTCGACGATACCTGGGATTCAGGCGGGCAATGCTTGCCGAACGCGAGCGCCCTGAACGGAGGCCATGCCGGAGTCGTCCGCCGGACTGGGTCCGAGCGGCCGCCGGCAAGGCTCAGCGAGAGGGTGCAGCAAATGCGCGAGAACCGGGACGAGCCCGGCTTGGGCAGTCCTCATGGCGTCTCCCTTCGCTCGCGCGCAGAGCCTTGGATTTGTGCCCTTCGAGCGGATCGGCGCCGGGGCGGCATTCCACGCGCAACGGATGAGCGGCTTTTCGTGCCTTGGCAAGGTGTCCCCACCACGGAGTCCCTACCGTTGGGTCGCAGTGTAGCAAAGCGATTGCGGCACGGACAGTGCAGAAATTGGACTTTCCTTCTGAGGTGCCGCGCGCGCGGAGCCAGATCTTCGCGTCGGCTGGGTTTTTCAGGCGCAAGCGGCCTCGCCGCACCCCCTTGAAGCGGCGACGCCGCTCCCTAAATCATGGGCAGCGCACGCCAATGATGGGTGCGCACATGAGCGCTGCCTGGCCCCTGCGGGGCAGGTGAGTTTCCTGGCTCCTGAAGCCGGGCAGAGAGCACAACGTCGCTTCTAAAGGAGGACTTGTGATGCGACAGATCGATTTTGCCCCCCTCTACCGCTCCACCGTCGGCTTCGACCGGCTTTTCGACCTGCTAGACGCCGTGCCCGGCTTCGATGCCGGCCCCACGGCCTATCCGCCCTACAACATCGAGCGGCTCAGCGACAACGAGTACCGCATCACCATGGCGGTGGCCGGCTTCAGCGAGGACGAGCTGAAGGTCGATGTCAAGGAGCAGATCCTCAACGTCAAGGGTGAGAAGAAGGCCGAGGACAAGGAGCGCCAGTTCCTGCACCGCGGCATCGCGGCCCGCACGTTCGAGCGGCGCTTCCAGCTCGCCGACCATGTCGAGGTCAAGGGCGCCAACCTCAAGGACGGCCTGCTCAACGTCGACCTCGTGCGCAACGTGCCAGAGCGGCTCAAGGCCCGCACCATTGCCATCGGCAACGGCAAGGCGCAGCCACAGGTCGAGGCCAGCGTCTAACTCGGCACTAACCTGTAGTCTCCCCGACGGGCGTCGCGCTTGCGGCGCCCGTCTCCTCATGCGGGTGGTGCCTCGAACAGGCGCGTGAGCAGCCGCCGCGCCAGCACGCCGGCCACGCGCCGGCGATAGTGGCCGGGCGTGAAGGTCGTCTTCATCGACATGATCTGGTCACGCACCAGGCCGTCGAGGCCTTCGAAGACGCGCTCTTCGAGAGGACCGCCACAGAGCTCGGCCGTACCCTCCAGCAACACCGGGCGCGGGTTGGTGCCGGTGATGGCGACGCGCAGATCGGCAAGCGCGATCGCCGTCTCGCCGCAGCGCCACGGCGACGCCGGCAACCGGATACTCGATCGAGCGGCGGATGCGGATCTTGTCGTAGGCCGAGCGCAGACCGGGCGAATTTTTCGCGCGCACCGCCGTGACGAGCTCGCCCGGCTCGAGCGCGAGATAGCGCTTGCCGTCACCCTCGGCGGAGCCGTCATGGCGCGCGTAGCCGATATACAGCTGCGGCAACGGTAAGCTGCGCTTGCCCTTCGGGCCGATGAGGTCCACCTCGGCTCCGAGCGTCATGAGGGCCGGCGCCAGATCCCCGCTGAAGGTGGCAAAGCACACGCCGCGGCTCTTGGGCGCCACATGGCAGATCGTCGCCGGTGGTCTTGAGGCAATGGTTGTTGGCCCGCCGCCACCAGTCGCTCTGATTGTAGAAGATGCACCGCGTGTCGAGGCAGAGGTTGCCGCCCACCGTGCCCATGTTGCGATGCGTCGGCCCGGCGATCGAGGCGGCGGCCTGCGCCACGACTGGATAGTGCGCGATGACGCCGGGATGCTGTGCCACCTCGGCAAGCGTGACGGAGGCGCCGATCTCGAGGCGCTGCGCGTCGGCCTGGATGGCGCGCAGCTCGGCGATGCCGTTCATGTCGATCAGCACGGGCGGGGCAACGATGCCGCGACGCAGGTTGACGAGGAGGTCGGTGCCGCCACCGAGCGAGCTGAGCCTGCGGATGGGCGCCGCGCGCCTCCAGCACGCCGGCGAGCGTCGTTGGCCGCAGCAGGTCGAATTCCGAGAGCGCCTCCATCACGGCGGCCCCACTTGCGCTGCTCTGCCGAGCGCTGCGCGCTGGCGCTTGTCGAAGGCCGCGAACACGCGGTCGGGCGTGACAGGCAGGTTGTTGAACCGCAGGCCGGTCGCGTCGGCGATGGCGTTGGTCAGCGCCGGCAGGAACGCCGCGAGCGAGCCTTCGCCCGCCTCCTTGGCGCCGAACGGCCCGTGCGGGTCGTTGCTCTCGACGATGCCGACCTCGATGGGCGGGGAATCCTGGATGGTCGGCACGCGGTAGTCGAGCATGTTGGCAGTGACGAGCAGGCCGTCGTGGTAGCCGGTCTCCTCGCTCATGGCCTGGCCGAGCCCCATCCACACCGAGCCCTGCACCTGGCCCTCGACGCTGAGGCGGTTCAGCGCCTTGCCGCAGTCGTGTGCCACCCACACCTTGTCGACCGCCACCTCGCCGGTCTCCTCGTCCACGGTTACCTCGACCACCTGCGCCGAGTAGCTGTAGCCCATCGTGCCGCCGATAGCCGCGCCGCGATACTTCTTGCCTCCGTGCGACTCCGGGATGGTCGAATAGATGCCAGTCACCGTGATCGTGCCGCTGTCTTTCAGCGCCTCGGCCACGACCTCCTCGAAGGTCAGGCCCTTGTCCTGGGCGCCGGCGCGGTAGACCTCGCCCAGGCACTCGATGTCGCCGGGCTCGGCCTCGAGCTTGCGCGCGGCGGCCGCCATCAGCAGGCCTTTGAGCTTGTTGGCGGCATCGATCGCCGCGTTGCCGACGATGAAGGTGACGCGCGAGGAGTAGGAACCGTTGTCCTTGGGCACCACGTCGCTGTCGCCGGAGACGATGCGCACGCGCGAAATGTCGAGGCCCAGCACCTCCGCCACCGCCTGCACCAGCACCGTCGAGGAGCCCTGGCCGATGTCGGCGGCCCCCGTCAAAACCACGATGGAGCCATCGAAATCGAGCTTCAGCTTGACGGTCGCATGCGGCTCGCCGGTCCAGTTCACCGGCTTGGAGGCGCCGGAGATGTAGTGCGAGCAGGCGAAGCCCAGCCCCTTGCGCTTGCCATTTCCAAGGGGCCCGAGCTTGCCCTTGCGCGCCCTCCATCCGCTCTCCCTCTCCACCCAGTCGATGCACTCGGGCAGGCCGTAGCTGTTCACCATCAGGTCGTTGTCGGTGAAGGTGGGCGCATTCAGAAAGTTGGCGCGCCGCACGGCCATCGGGTCGAGACCCATCTGGCTCGCCATCTGGTCGAGCAGGCTCTCGAAGGCGAAGCGCACATCGACCGTGCCGTGGCCGCGGAAGGCCCCGCAGGGCGGCGTGTTGGTGAGCACCCGCTTGCCGACGTACTTGACGTTCTTGAGGTCGTAGAGGGCGTAGAGCATCGAGCCCGAGTAGAGGATCGTCACGACTCCGTAGCCCGAATGCGCCCCGCCGCGCTGGATGCACTCGCACTCCACGCCCGTGATCTTGCCGGTCGTTGGCGAGGCCGATCTTCATGCGGATGTCGGTCTCGGGCCGGCCGCGGTGGGTGATGAAGGTGTCCTCTCGATTGAGCATGATGCGCACGGCACCACCGGCTTTGCGGGCGAGCAGCGCGGCGATCAGCTCGACGTTGAGGCATTCGGTGCGGCAGCCGAAGCCACCGCCGACGAACGGCTTGATGACGCGGATCTTCGCCATATCCATGTCGAGGATCTGCGAGAGCATAAGATGCACGTAGTAGGGCACCTGGGTGGAGGCGTGCACGGTTAGCCGGTCGCGCACGACATCGTAGTCGGCCACCGCGGCGTGCATCTCCATCTGGTTCTGGCACACCTCGGCGCAATTGTAGGTCGCCTCGCACACGAGATCGGCCTGCGCGAAGCCCGCTGCTACGTCGCCCAGCTCGAAGTCGACCGCCCGTTCGAGGTTGCCAGGCTTCTTCTCGTGGATGAGGACGGCATCCGCCGCCATTGCCTCGTGTGCCGTGAAGTAGGCCGGCAGCTCGCGCACCTGCATGCGGATGAGACGCAGGGCCTTGTCCGCGGTCGCCTCGTCGATGGCTGCCACGGCGGCTACCGGCTCGCCCTTGTAGCGGACCTTGTCGCGCGCCAGGGGATGCTCGCTGCGGGCGATCGGCAGCACGCCAAAGGTTTTGTTGCAATCGGCACCGGTGACGATGGCCAGCACGCCGGGAACCCTCGCGGCCTGCGTGTGTCGACCTCGAGGATTTCCGCGTGCGCATAGGGGCTGCGGTAGATGCGCCCCGCCAGCATGCCGGGCTGCAAGACGTCGGCCGTGTACTTGGCCCGCCCCGACACCTTCTCCGGCCCATCCACCATCGGCACATAGGCGCCGATCGGATGAATGCGTGCGATTTCGTTCATCGGTGCATCCGCCGTAGGGCGCAATAGCGAAGCGTATTGCGCCAGGTCACCGGAAAGGCGGCGCAATGCGGCTTCGCCTTATTGCGCCCTACAGACCTCATGGCGCCCTCGCCTCGCCGGCGGCCAGCAGGGTGGAGGCGTGCTGCACGGCTTCGATGATCTTCACGTAGCCGGTGCAGCGGCAGATGTTGCTGCCCAGCGCCGCACGGATTTCGGGCTCGGAGGGTTTGGGATTGCGCCGCAACAGGCCAGCCGAGGCCATGATGAAGCCCGGCGTGCAATAGCCGCACTGGGAGCCGAGCTTCTCGTGGAACCCCCGCTGAACCGCCGACAGCGCTCCACCCTTGCCCAGCGACTCGACGGTATCGACGCGCTTGCCGGACACCGTGGCCGCCAGCGTCAGGCAGGAGAGGCGTGGCTCGTCGTCAATGAGCACCGTGCAGGCACCGCACTCGCCGCCGTCACAGCCGGTCTTGGTGCCGGTCAAGCCGGCGGTCTCACGCAGGTAGTCGAGCAGCAGGCGGTTGTCGGGTACGGCGTCAACTCGCTTGCGCCCGTTGAGAGTGAGCTCGAGTAGGCGTGCCATCCGCGCGGCCTCCCGCTACACGCGCCATCCCCGGAGGGATGGCGTCATCAACGACAAACTAGCGCAAATTCGTTGGGGTCACCAATCAATTTCACCCGATTTCGCCCCAGAGCGCTGTAGACCTCACCCGTTCAATTTGCCATCACCTCGCCTCTTCCATCGCGCTGCTGAGCCCCCAAATCACTTCGCAAAAGCCGGTCGGAGCGCCATGCTAACCATCATCTCGGTCTCGAACCTCTCCAAGATCTACGCGTCCGGCTTCCACGCGCTGAGGCGCATCAACCTCGATATCCATCGCGGCGAGATCTTCGCCCTGCTCGGGCCGAACGGGGCCGGCAAGACCACGCTCATCAACATCATCTGCGGCATCGTCAACCCGAGCGAGGGCACCGTAACGGTCGACGGGCACGACAACGTCAAGGACTTCCGCGCCGCCCGCTCCAAGATCGGCCTGGTGCCGCAGGAGCTGACCACCGACGCCTTCGAGACGGTGTGGGCCACCACCAGCTTCAGCCGCGGGCTGTTCGGCAAGCCGCGCAATCCCGAGCACATCGCCAAGGTGCTCGAAAGCGCTGTCGCTGTGGGACAAGAAGGACAGCAAGATCATGACGCTGTCGGGCGGCATGAAGCGCCGCGTCCTGATCGCCAAGGCGCTGTCGCACGAGCCGCAGATCCTGTTCCTCGACGAGCCCACCGCCGGCGTCGACGTGGAGCTGCGCAAGGACATGTGGGAGGTGGTGCGCTCGCTGCGCGCCTCCGGCGTCACCATCATCCTCACCACCCACTACATCCACGAGGCCGAGGAGATGGCCGACCGCATCGGGGTGATCAACAAGGGCGAGATCATCCTGGTGGAGGAGAAGGCCGCGCTCATGCGCAAGCTCGGCAAGAAGCAGCTGACGCTGCAGCTGCAGAAGAAGCTCGATGCCGTGCCCGATGCGCTTGCGGCGCACCACCTGGCGCTCGCGGCCAACGGCAACGAGCTCGTCTACACCTACGACACGCGGGGCGAGCGCACCGGGATTACGGCGCTGCTCGGCGATCTCAATCGCGCCGGCATCCGCTTCCGCGACCTGCAGACGACGCAGAGCTCGCTCGAGGACATCTTCATCGATCTGGTGAGGCACAACGCATGAACCTTTACGCGGTGCGTGCGATCTACTCCTACGAGATGGCGCGCACGGGGCGCACGCTGCTGCAAAGCATCGTCTCGCCCGTGCTCTCCACGTCGCTCTATTTCGTGGTGTTCGGCGCGGCGATCGGCTCGCGCATCACCGAGATCGAGGGGGTGAGCTACGGCGCCTTCATCGTGCCGGGCCTCATCATGCTGACTCTGCTGACGCAGAGCGTCGATGAATGCCTCGTTCGGCATCTACTTTCCCAAGTTCGTGGGCACGATCTACGAGCACCTGTCGGCGCCGATCTCGTTCGTGGAGATCGTCATCGGCTACGTCGGCGCGGCGGCGACCAAGTCCATCATCCTCGGGCTCATCATCCTGGCGACGGCGGGCTTCTTCGTGCCGCTGCGGATCGCCCATCCGGTCTGGATGCTGGCGTTCCTGCTGCTGACGGCGGTGACCTTCAGCCTGTTCGGTTTTCTCATCGGCATCTGGGCGGACGGGTTCGAGAAGCTGCAGGTGATCCCGCTGCTCGTGATCACGCCGCTCACTTTCCTCGGCGGCAGCTTCTACTCGATGAGCGTGCTGCCGCCGGTCTGGCAGACGGTCACGCTGTTCAATCCGCTGGTCTATCTCATCAGCGGCTTCCGCTGGAGCTTCTACGGCATCGCCGACGTCAGCGTCGAGGTGAGCCTCGGCATGACGCTGGTGTTCCTGGGCCTTGCGTGACGGCGGTGTGGTGGATCTTCAAGACCGGCTACCGGCTCAAGAATTGATGTCAGAACCTCTCCACCCAGGGGCGGACCTCGACCTCGAGGCTCCAGGCGCTGCGGGGCTGGTTGAGCACGGCCATATAGGTGTGGGCGATGGCATCGGGTTCGAGCAGGCTGTCGGGAGAAGCGCCATCGCCAGGGCGGCCGCGCTCGGCATTCCTCACGCCGCCGTCGATGACGAAGTGCGCGATGTGGATGTTCTTGGGGCCCAGCTCGCGCGCCATCGATTGGGCGAGGCCGCGCAATGCGAACTTGCCCATGGCGAACGGCGCCGACTGGGCGTAGCCCTTGACGCTGGCCGAGGCACCGGTGAAGAAGATGGCACCGCTGCCCCGCGCAACCATGCGCCGCGCCGCCTCCTGGCCGACAAGGAACCCGGCATAGGCCGACACGGTGAGCGTCCTGGCCACCTCTTCAGCATTCAGGTCGAGGAAGGCTCCGCGCGTGCGATAGCTGGCGTTGAACAGCACGACATCGAGCGGCCCGAGCGCGCTATCGACTTCGGCAAACAGCGTCTTGACGGCATCGGGCTTGGTGGCATCCGCCGCGAACGTGAGCGCGCTGACTTCCCTAGCGAGGCCGGCGAGCTTGTCGGTGTTGCGCGCCGACAGAGCCACCCTATAGCCGTCGCGCGCGAGCGCGCGGGCGAATGCCGCACTTATTCCCGATCCGGCACCGACGATGAGCGCGGTCTTGGTCATGGGTGAGACCTCCTATTCGATCGGTGTCAGTGTATAGCCTGCCGCACGCAGCAGCGCGACCAGCCCCTGCTTGCCCGGCAGATGCAAGGCGCCGACGGCGATCATCACCCCGCCCTCAGCGAGTTGGTCGATCGCCTTGTCGCGCATTCCCACATTGCGCTCGAGGAGCAGGCTACGCTCGGTCGAATCGAACGCCTTGGGCGCCACGCCGACCTGCTCGGCAAGCGCCAGCTGCAGCGGCCAGATCGCCCCAAGCTGCCGCGTCAAATAGAGCTGGATCGTAGTCTCGAGCATGTCGTCGATGCGGTCGTACATCGCCAAGCTCGCGCGCAGCATCGCGATCTGGTCGGATTCGGGAACGGCGGCCATGGCGCGGAACTGCAACTCCAGCGTCTCGAGGCCACCGATGCCTATGCCCGCCGCTCGCGCCTCCATGGCGAGGCGCTGGTCGAGCGCGGCCTGCCCCTCGGCGGTGCGCCGCCGCTCGCAGTCGGAGAGCGCCATCATCATGGTCGCCACCCATGGTCGGAAGGCGCCGGCAACTCGAGCCGGCAGACCCGCACGCTCCAGGATGCTCACCGTCTTGCTGTATTCGGCTTCGCTCAAAAGCGACTGGAGCCGACGACCGTCGGTGAAGGTGAGCAGAGGCCTGGCCCGCACGAAGGCCTTCGTGAACCCAGCCCCCGTGAGGTCGTCGGCATCGACCTCGAGCAGCAGACGCCGGGCGCCGGCGAGCGCGGCCTTCACTGCCGGAGAGAGTGCAGTGATGCGCGGATCGGCAAGATGCATGGTGCCGAACAGGTAGGAGGGCGGCTTGCCGGCCCGCTCGATCCTCCACAGGATTGCCTTTGCATTCTCGGTGGCAGCAGCCTTGGCCAGAATGCGCGTGTAGGCCTCCGTGCCCTTGAGCTCGTCGAGCACATTGCGACCGCTGCAGACCGGTGCCTGGGCCCTCGCGGCGACGCCAGAGGCCAGGACGAGCGAGAGGCCAACCAGGATCGTCTGGGCGAGGCGCAAGCGACACTCCAAACTTCGGCGCCCGGGACCGAGCAGAGGGGCAAGGCCCTCGCGACACGGACTGCATAGCATATCGGCCGCAAGCACATTCGATCCGCACGCAGTTACGCCCGCGGGTGGGCCTTGTCGTAGACAGCCAGCAATCGCGCCCGGTCGACCTCGGTATAAATCTGCGTGGTCGACAGACTGGCGTGGCCGAGCAGCTCCTGGATCTGGCGCAGGTCCGCACCGGCCGACAGCAGGTGGGTGGCAAAGGAATGCCGCAGCGCGTGTGGCGTGGCAGTATCGGGCAGGCCGAACTCAGAGCGGAGCCGCTCCATCAGCATCTGGATGAGGCGTGGGCTCAGGGGCCCTCCTTTGGCACCGCGAAACAGCGGACCATTGGGATCGAGCCGATAGGGGCAGAGCGCAATGTAGCGGGAGGTGGCCAACTGTACGACCGGCAGAACCGGCACCAGCCGCTCCTTGCCGCCCTTGCCGACTATGCGCAGGGTATCGCGACCAGCATCAGGCGCGTCCTTGCGGGTGAGGCCAAGCGCCTCCGAGATGCGCAGACCGCAGCCGTAGAGCAGAAGCAGAACTGCCGCATCGCGCGCCGTGACCCAATCGAGCTCGCCGCCGGCGGCGCCCTTGACCACCTCCGCCGCCTTCTCCACGGTCAGCGGCTTGGGAATTCCGTGTGGGACCTTGGGCAGCGCCACCTGCATCACGCTGCGGTTGCCCGCGATCTCCTGCGCCTCGAGCCAGCGGAAGAAGGCGCGCAGGGCCGACATGGTGCGGGCCAGCGACCGGCCGGCAAAGCCAGCTCGGCGCCGCGCCGCCATGAAGGCGCGAACACGCCGCGTGTCCAGGTGCGCGATGTCTGCAACGCATGGTGCGTGGCCGAGATCAACCTTCAACCAGGCGAGGAATTGCCTCACATCGCGGGCGTAGGCTTCGAGCGTGTGGCCGCTAGCCCCGCGCTCGTGCTCGAGACAGGCGAGCCATGCTTGCACGGCGTCGCGCAGATCTTCGGCGAGGGGAAGCGCGCCGTCATCAAAGACGTCATCGAAGTCCGCGCCGCCCATGGTCTGTGGCCGTCGGCTGTTCCGGAAGGAACCGAACCATCGCGCCATGTGGGTTAACGAAATGTTAATGCAATCTTAAGCGCTGCCGCCCCATATATCCGGGCGGACAAGTCGCCAAACCGCGGAGGTTTGCCATGGGTATGGCCGGCTGGATCATTCTCGGCATCATTGTGGTCGCCGTGCTGTGGCTGATCGCGACCTACAACGGGCTCGTCTCGTTGCGTCAGCGCTGTCGGCAGTCCTTCTCCGACATCGACGTGCAACTCAAGCAACGCCACGACCTGGTGCCTAACCTGGTCGAGACCGTCAAAGGCTATGCCGCGCACGAGAAGGGCACGCTCGAGGCCGTCATCAAGGCCCGCAACGCCGCCGTGAGCGCGCAGGGGCCTGCTGCCCAGGCTGCCGCAGAGGGCGCGTTGCAGGGTGCCCTGCGTCAGATCTTTGCTCTCGCCGAGGCCTATCCCGATCTCAAGGCCAACCAGAGCTTCCAGCAGCTGCAGGCCGAGCTCTCCGACCTCGAGAACAAGATCGCCGCCGCGCGCCGCTTCTTCAACAACACGGCCGCCGAGTACAACGCCACGCGCGAGAGCTTCCCGGCCGTGCTGTTCGCGCAGTCGATGGGTTTCTCCACGCAGGAATTCTTCAATCTCGAGGAGGGCGAGCGCAAGGCCGTGCAGGCCGCGCCGCAGGTGAAGTTCTGAGATCCCCTCTCATTGTGCTTCTCGATGGGAGAGGGAGAGGCGAGCCATGTTCCGGGCGTACGGACTCTACGGACACATCCAGGCCAACCGGCTGCGCTCGGCGCTGCTGCTGCTGGGCTTTGCCCTGCTGCTGCAAGCGCTGCTGTTCTCTCTGCTCCTGATCTGGAGCGCCTTTCTCGGCGGCACCTTCGGGGAGATCGTGGCCGGCGCCGCTCGCCAGTATGGCCGCACCTGGCCGTTCGCGATGGCCGGCGCGCTCGCCTGGTTCGTGATCGCCTACTTTGTGCACCAGAGCCTGATCAGCTACGCCACCGGAGCCAAGGGCGTGACGCGTGCGCAGGCTCCCAAGCTTTTCAACGCGCTCGAGAACCTGTGCATCTCGCGCGGGCTGCCGATGCCCGCGCTGCAGATCATGGAGACGCCGGCGCTCAACGCCTACGCCTCGGGCCTCGCCGAGGGAAAGTACGTCGTGGCCGTGACCCGTGGCCTCATCGATACCCTCGCTGACGACGAGCTCGAGGCCGTGCTCGCGCACGAGCTCACCCATATCCGCAACCGCGATACCCAGCTGATGGTGGTCGCGATCATCTTTGCCGGCATCTTCGCCTTCTTCGGCGACCTCGTGATCCGCGGCTGGGATTTTCCCTACGGCTGGGCGCCGCGCCCGAAAAGCGATGGCCCCTGGGGCAACTCGGCGGGCAGCCCCACGTCGACCTCGTCCGGCTGGGGCAGCAGCGAAAATGACGACCGCCGCAGCAGCGGCAAGGGCTCGGGCGGCGCCATCCTGGCGATTGCGCTCGCCGTTGTAATCATCCTGATCACCTGGGGCGTCTCGACGTTGATCCGCATGGCGCTGTCACGCTCACGGGAGTACCTCGCCGACGCAGGCGCCGCCGAACTCACCAAGGACCCCGACGCGCTTGTCCGCGCGCTACGCAAAATCGAGGGGCACGCTCAGTTCGACGTGCCCTCGCGTATGGAGGCGTTCTTTATCGAGAACCCCGTCGCCGGGCGCGTCAGTGGCCTGTTCTCGACCCATCCCACGGTCGCCGCGCGCGTCGATGCACTCAAGCACTATGCGGGCGCGCTGGAGGGGCAGGCTTCATGATGGTCGGCGACGGGCCGCCGGGAACACCGAAGGGTCACATCAGGCGGTGCGACGGGGCCGGTCGCGATAGCGGTGCGCGTAGTCGTAGATGGAAACGAGCGCGGCCGTGGACGTGTCGACCGACGCGGCCAGCGCTGCACCCGTAGCTAGCGCCCGCACGTTAGAAGCCGAAGGCGAATCCCGGCGTGGTCCATCGTTGCCGGGGGCGTTCTCATTGTGTGCCTCGAGCCCCCGCGAGGCTCCGCTCAGCATCTTCTTGAACATTGTCTCGACCTTTCCTGCGTGCGATCGCCCGGCAGGCGCAGCACTTCTCGAGCGTTTAGATCGAGTTAGATACGTTGCAGCGCAACGGATGGATGCTTCACATCGCAACACGAGTATGTGAACATCGTTTCCCAACTTGCGGTTGCAGGATCTTCGGCGCATAGCCCGCAATTCCGCTTTGCCTGCCGCATCGACGAGCCCTAAAGGGCTAGGATAAGGGCGGTGTATAAGGTTTCGCGCCCGAAAAGGCCGAGGGGGGAGGACATGCTGGCAGCAGAAAACAGCCAATCGGACAAGATCGCCACCGCAGTGGCCATCTTGCGCCAGCGCTTCGGCGACCGGCTGCAGACGGGCGAGGCCATTCGCCGCCAGCACGCCAACACGATCACATGGATACCGAATCAGCCGCCCGATGCCGTCATCTGGGTCGAAAACCAGGAGGAAGTGGTCGAAATTGTACGTGTTGCCCGCGCATATCGTGTCCCGATCATCCCATTTGGCGCCGGAACCTCGCTGGAAGGGCACATCAATGCGCCCAAAGGAGGCCTTTCGCTCGACTTTGCGCGCATGGATCGGGTGCTCGCCGTCAACGAGCGCGATCTCGACTGCGTGGTCGAGCCCGGTGTCTCGCGCAAACAGCTCAACGACTACCTGCGCGACATGGGGCTGTTTTTCCCCGTCGATCCTGGTGCCGAAGAGGCTACGCTCGGGGGCATGGCGGCAACGCGCGCCTCCGGCACCAATGCCGTGCGCTACGGCACCATGCGCGAGAACGTGCTCAACGTGACGGCGGTGATGGCCGACGGCTCCGTCGTCAAGACGGCGCAACGCGCGCGCAAGTCCTCGGCGGGCTACGATCTGACGCGGCTGCTGGTGGGCTCGGAGGGCACGCTCGGCATCATCACCGAGCTCACCGTGCGCCTCTACGGCATCCCGGAGCGGATTCTCGCTGCCGTGTGCCCGTTCACGACGCTGGAGGGAGCCTGCAACGCCGTCATCCAATCCATTCAGCTGGGGCTCGGCGTGGCCCGGATGGAACTGCTCGACCCCATGCAGATCCGCGCGGTCAACGGTCACTCCAAGCTTTCACTCGAAGAGAAACCGACGCTGTTTCTGGAGTTCCATGGCACCGAGGCCGGTGCCCGCGACCAGGTCGAGAACTTCAAAGCGATCGCCGAAGACGAGGGGGCCATTCGCTTCGACTGGGCCGAGAGCGAGGAGGAGCGGCGCCGTCTCTGGAAAGCCCGTCATGAGGCCTATTGGGCGATCAAGACGGTATGGCCCGGCCGGGACATCTTCGCCACCGACGTGTGCGTGCCCGTCTCGCGGCTTGCCGAGTGCGTGCTCGAGACACAGAGGGACATCGAGTCGCTCGGCTTGATTGCGCCCATCGTCGGGCATGTCGGCGACGGCAACTTCCACACCTCCCCAGTTTTCCATCGCGACGATCCCAAGGAGATGGCCGCCATCGAGACCTATCTCGACCGCCTCACCAAGCGCGCCATCGCCATGGAGGGCACCTGCACGGGCGAGCACGGCGTGGGCCAAGGCAAGTCGAAGTATCTGAAGGCCGAGCTCGGCGAAGGCGTTGCGGTGATGCGCTCGATCAAGGCTGCGCTCGACCCGGAGGGTATTCTCAACCCCGGCAAGATCTTCCAGGCCTGAGTGCCCGCACGCGCCGGTTCGACCAACCAGCAGGCCGACGAGATTCACGTTTTCGGGCGCTTGTCGATCACGCGGCGGGCCTTGCCCTGACTTCGCTCCACGCCGCCTGGATCGGTGACGGTGATCCTGGCCGTGATGCCGATCAGCCCCTTGATGTGGTGGCCGAGCTCGGCCGTCGAGGCGTCCCGCCCCTCACTGCCGGCTTGCGAGGGCGCCGCTTCCACCAACACCTCCACCTCGTCGAGCCGCCCTTCGCGGGTGAGCACGATCTGGTAGTGGGGGGCGAGGCCTTTCACCTTGAGGATCTGCTCCTCGACCTGGGTCGGGAACAGGTTGACGCCGCGCACGATCAGCATGTCGTCGCTGCGCCCGGTGATCTTCTCCATCCGGCGCATGCTGCGCGCCGTGCCCGGCAGCAAGCGCGTGAGATCGCGGGTGCGATAGCGGATCACGGGCATGCCGACCTTGGTGAGCGTGGTGAGAACCAGCTCGCCCATTTCTCCGTCAGGCAACACTGCGCCGGTTGCAGGATCGACGATCTCGGGAAAAAAGTGGTCCTCCCAGATGTGCAAGCCGTCCTTGGTCTCGACGCACTCGTTGGCCACGCCCGGCCCGATCACCTCGGAGAGGCCATAGATATCGACGGCGTGCATATCGAAAGCTTGCTCGATCTCGGCGCGCATCGCGTTGGTCCACGGCTCTGCGCCAAAGATACCGACCTTGAGGCTGGTCTTGCGCGGATCACGCCCCTGGCGACGGAATTCATCCAGGATCGCCAGCACGTAGGAGGGAGTGACCGTGATGACGTCGGGCTCGAAGTCGGCGATCAGCTGCACTTGGCGCTCGGTCATGCCGCCAGAGATGGGGATGGTCGTGAGGCCCAAACGCTCTGCCCCATAGTGGAGGCCCAGGCCGCCTGTGAACAGGCCGTAGCCATACGCATTGTGCAGCTTCATGCCGGAGCGGCCGCCGGCGGCACGGATGGAACGCGCGACCACCAGGCCCCAAGTCTCGATGTCCGCCTTGGTGTAGCCGACCACGGTCGGTTTGCCGGTCGTGCCTGACGAGGCATGCACGCGCACGATCTCCTCGCGCGGCACCGCAAACATGCCGAAGGGGTAGTTGGCGCGCAGGTCGTCCTTGGCGGTGAAGGGAAACTTGGCAAGGTCTGCGAGCGTGTTCAGCTGATCGGGGTGCACGCCGGTCGCATCGAACGCCTTCCAGTAGTGGGGCACGTTGTCATAGACGTGTCGCAACGTGCGCTTCAGCCGGGCGAGCTGCAGCGCGGCAATCTCATCACGCGAAGCGATCTCTATCGGGTCGAGATCCTGGCGGCTGGGTGTCAGATCGAGCATGGGGCGTCTCCCTGCCCCTCGGCGAGGCCTTGCATCATGACAACGTTACATGAATTGGCACCGAGCGTGCAGCACCACTGCCCTCAACGAGCGCGGAGCGCGCGCCGGAACCTGGGCGCCATCATCGATCCTGCGGGTCGCGGTCTGTGTGACTTGCAAATGCCCGCAGCTGGTTGGTCTGCCTCTGAAGCTCATCGACCCGCAGGTTCAGGACGTCACGAATGCTGATCATTCCGACCAGACGCCCCCCCTCCGCGACCGGAAGATGGCGAACGTTTCGCGACAACATCGTCGAAGCAACCGTGGCAACGCTGTCTTTGGGAGAGCACGAAATCACGGCCTTCGTCATCAGCGCCGAAACGGGCAGCGTATGCAGATCGGATTTGTGGACTGCTACGGCATAGGCAACGTCGCGCTCCGAGATCACGCCCTCGATCGACTGTCCGTCGCTGCTCACAACGGCGGCGCCGATGCGCCTTTCGCATAGACGATGCGAGAGCGTTCCGATCGATTCCGACGGGAGCACGGTGATAACCCTGGAGCCTTTGATCGCCAGAATGTCGGCTACCTTCACGACATCGCTCATGTGCTGGCATCCTCTATTTCCGCAGCACCCCTCAACATTTCGTGCCCGATGACCTTATTCACTATCGCTGAATTGGAGCTTGGGCAACGTGATCCCCGGCAGGAGGCCGGTATCGTTGGAAGTGGCATCAGTTGCAACCGACGATGCTTGCGTCATTCTCGAAGTCGGGGAGAAGTGCCGGGGGACGGCATCACGGTCCGTGCGAGCTGCGCGAGCACCATCGGCGCGCCTCAGTTTCCGGACGACGGTGTGCCGGAAATGGAGCGGCTGCGACCGCGAAACTCGGCGATCACCTTGCCCGCGTCGGTCTTGACCGTGACATCGTAGATGCTGCTGCGTTCACCCCGCTGGCGCTCCCGCGCATCGGCGACAAGGCGCATGCCAAGCCGCCCGGGCGACAGGAACGTGACCCCGCAGTGCTGCACCTACTTGGCGCTTGACGCAGGAGTTGCAGGCGAGGGCAAACGCGGAGTCAGCCAGCGTGAAGATATAGCCGCCATGGCACAGCCCGTGTCCGTTGACCATGTTGATGCCGACGCTCATGGAAAGCACGGCGTGCCCTGGCGCGATCTTCTCGATCTTCATGCCGAGCGCGCGGCTCGCCTTGTCTTGCGCCCACATAGCCTTCGCATTCAGCTGCGCGATCTCCTCGGGATCGCTCGTCACGCCTTCCTCCCGGTGTATCTCGGCGGCCGCTTCTCGAGGAACGCGGCGATGCCTTCACGGGCATCGGGCGAAGCGCCGGCCAGCTTCTGCAGGTCGCGCTCGAGGTCCAGCTGCTGCGCCAGTGTGTTGCTGGAGGATGCGGCCAACGCTCGCTTGGCGAGCGCGAGGGCATAGGTCGGGGCAGTCGCAAGCTTGGCCGCCACCGCCGAAACCTCCGCCTCGAGCTTGTCGTCGTCGACGGCTTTCCAGATCAAGCCCCATGCTTCGGCTTTCTCGGCGCTCAGCGGCTCGGCCAGCAGGGCAAGGCCCCTGGCGCGCGCAGCCCCGACAAGCCGCGGCAAGACCCACGTGCCGCCGGCGTCGGGGATTAGGCCGATCCTGGCGAAGGCCTGCAGGAAGCTCGCACCGCGCGCGGCGTAGACGATGTCGCAAGCGAGCGCGACGTTTGCCCCTGCGCCAGCAGCAATGCCGTTGACCGCACAGATCACCGGTTTCTCCAGTGAGGTGATGAGCTTGATGAGCGGATTGTAGGCCTTCTCCAGCCGGCTTCCGGCATCGGCGCTCGTGGCATCCGCAGGCCCGCCAACCTCGGAGAGGTCCTGGCCCGCACAGAACGCGCGTCCGGCGCCGGTCAGCACCACGACCCGACACTGCGGGTCGGCTTGGACCGCCTGCAAGCCGGCGTTGAGCTCCGCATGCATCGCCAGCGTGAAGGCGTTGAGCTTGTCGGGGCGATTGAGCGTGAACCGGGTGACGCCACCGCTTTGCGTCATCAGAACCGTGTCGCCGCTCATCTCGATATCCTCCCTCTCCGCCCGGGCGCTGGCTTGGAATGCCGGGGCCGGTTGTCTATAGTGCCGCCACAATGAAGTTGAGGGCAATCCTCAACGACGATCTGGCCATCCCGGCCCCTTGTGCCGGCTCGCTCGGGCGCAGAGTGGACGGCCAGGGATGAGGGCCAGGAGGAAGGTCGAGACGCTACCATCTCGGGAGCCTCAGAAGGATGAGTTGCAATTGGTGGCGCTGGCTCTGGGGCATCGTCCCTCTGCTGGTGCTGAGCTGGGTCGCCGTACAGGCAGAGCAGGGTCGCATCGAGACAGATTTGCGCGCACGGGCGACCTTGGCTCTCGCACGGGGCGGCATGGGCTGGACGGCGGTCGAGCTCACGGGGCGTGATGCCATCCTTCAAGGCCTCTCCGGCGACGAAGCCGAGCCGCAGAAAGCCGCTGGCCTATTGAGCCAGGTCTGGGGATTGAGGGTCGTCGAGAACAAGATCGACCTCGCACCCAAGGCCGAGAAATACACCTGGACCGCAGGGCGCCGCGGCAACCGCATCCGCATCACCGGCCACGTTCCGAACCGGGCCACGCGCAAGATCATCCTCGGCGTGGCGAAAGCCAATTTCCCGACCTTCGAGGTGCTCGACCGCATGGAGACCACGCGAGGCGTCCCTTCGCAGGATACATGGCTCGGAGGGGTAAGCTTCGCGCTCAAGCAGCTCGCCGGTCTCAAGCGCGGCGATGTCCGCCTCGAAGGCCTCGGCTTTTGGATCTCGGGCGAAGCCGAGGATGTTGCCACCTATCGTGCCATCAAGTCGGCGCTGGGCAACAGCCTGCCCAAGGGCATCAAGCTCACCGACGACCTCGTCACCGCGCCTGTGGTAAGCCCCTTCACGTGGTCGGCCCACCTGCAGGAGGGGCGATTGGTGCTGTCGGGATATGTGCCGAGCGAGGCTAACAGGGCCGAGCTGCTCGCTGCGGCCAAGGCAGAGATGACCGCCGCACCGGTCGTCGACAAGATGCAGCCGGGCGATGGGGCGCCACAAGGCTGGAGCATCGCTGCGGTTGCAAGCGTGCGAGAGCTGGGACGGCTCTTGGCAGGCAACGCGGAATTGCAAGATGGGCACCTCGTCCTCTCCGGCCTGGCCGGTGACGGCGCGACAGCCGAGGCCGTGCGCGGCGCACTGCATGCCGGGATGCCGGCGTCGATCAAGCTCACGGTTCACATCAAGACGAAAGAGCTACCGCCGCCGTTGCCGCCCTCATTCCCGGCACCCGAGGCAGCACCAGCGACAGCGGCCACGACGCCGGCACCAACACAGGCGTCGAAGGGCAGTCCGGGCAGCTCACAGTCCGCGGCCGCTGCCCAGCCGTCGGCACCTTCCCCACCGCCGCCCGAGAGCAAGCCCCACGACACGTCTCTTCCGTCCGCACCCCCGCGCGAGCCCCAGGGCAAAGCGGATCGATCTGCCTCTGCGCCTCTCACAGTCGGTGCCTGATTTCAGGCCCAGCCGAGACCCGGGCCAAGGCGTGCCAGGATCGGCTGCAAGAGCTGGCAAGGGAAGGCGGTCTCACGTTCGCGCTAGGCAGCGCGGAGCTTGCCCCTGGCGCCGCGACGACGCTCGACAAGCTGGCCGGGGCCGCCAAGTCTTGCCCCGGCATGGTCGTCGAGGTCGGCGGCCACACCAGCAGCGAAGGCAGCCAAGTGATCAACCAGCAGCTCTCGATCAAGCGCGCGCAATCCGTGGTAGCCTACTTGGTGAAGGCGGGCGTGGATGCGGCGCAGCTGCAGCCGGTCGGCTACGGCGCGTCACGACCGGTGGCCCCCAACGACACCGAAGACAACATGGCAAGGAACCGGCGCATCGAATTCACGGTTCGACCGAAGCCGAGTGCGGCCAACTAGGGACAGGGGCTCATGGACTATCTCGCTTACAAGTTGATCTGGTGGCTGCTGGCGGCGTTCGCCGTTGGTCTCGTCATCGGCTGGCTGTCTTGCAGCCGGACAACGAAAGAGCACCAACCGTAGGGTGATTGCCGCGCGTGGTCTGCGCGGTGTGGGGGGTCGAGTATGATTGCACTATTCGTGCAGACGCTGTTGCTGATGTCAGCGGCCTATTTTGTCGGGGCGGCGCTTGCCTGTGTGGTCAGGCGGAGCCTGTTTGCTGCCAGCCGCCCGGTCCCGGCCGAGCGCAGGGTCGACCCGCTTCCCGAGGCGGCCCGGCCTGCCGCCAGCACCGAGCGTTTCGGGCGCATCCCGGGGGTGGAGCCCAAGGCGCCCGTAGCTCCACCACCACGTCCGGCGCCCGCACCGCCAGGTCCGGCAGCTCTGGCTGTCGCTGCAGCCAAAGCCGAGCTGCCGACGCCCCAAGATCTCAAGCGCATCCGGCTGATCGACGCCGGGCTCGAGGCCGCGCTCAACAAGCTCGGCGTCAGCCGCTACGAGCACATCGCGGCTTGGATGCAACCCGACGTAAGACGCATCGGCGAAGCGCTGGGCCTTGGTGGCCGCATCAGCCAGGAGAATTGGATCGAGCAGGCGCAGGTGTTGGCCAAGGGCGGTGAGACCTATTTCGCGACGCGCCGAGCCCGTGGCGAGGCGGCGAGTGCCGTGCCCACGCCCGATGAAGGCGAGCGCCGGCCGATCGCATCGCCGCCTCTTGGCGCCCCGGCACTGTCGCCGCGCCCATCGACCGGCGGCGCGGCAGGTGTGGTTGCTGACGTGGCGATCGCCGCGGTGGCGGCGACACAAGCCACACCGCCCAACGTTTCGGAGCACGCTGCCTTCGCGACCCGGCCGGCGCCCGCGGTCGGCCAGCTGCCCCGGACGGTGCCCTCTGCGTCGCTGGTGCCGGAGCCCGCAGTCCCCATTCGTCCCGCCGCCCCGACCGGGCATGACAACCTGCAGCGGATCAGCGGCATCGATGCCGCAGCCGAGAGCGCGCTCATGGCGCAGGGCATCACCCGCTACTCCCAGATCGCGCATTGGTCGCCGGCCGATGTCGAGCGCTTCGAGAAGCAGCTGGAATCTGCCGGACGCATCGGGCGCGAGAACTGGATCGAGCAGGCGCAGATCCTGAGCCGCGGCGGCGACACCAAGTATTCGCGCCAGTACGACCAGGGCACGCGCCCCGTGGCCCCGCCGCCGGCGCCGTCCGCCCGGCCCGTCAAGCTCGCGGACGCGATCGAGGTGCAAGCGGCAAAGGCGACGGGCGACGCACCGGCCGCGGCCCGGCGGACGGATATCGGTTCGCTGCGATCGGTGAAGGCCGAGGTCTATCGCAGTGCCGAGCCTGCCTCCGAGCCGTCGCAGCGTACAGGGGCCGAGACCAAGGTGCTGCGCTCGGCACCACGTGAAGACCTCAAGCGCATCCGCGGCATTGGCGTGCTGATCGAGAACAGGCTCAATGCGATGGGCGTGGTCGCCTACGAGCAGATCGCCAATTGGACCGCTACCGATATCGACCGCGTCAGCCAGACGCTCGATTTCAAAGGCCGTATCGAGCGCGAGAACTGGGTGGAGCAGGCGCGCATCCTGGCCTCCGGCGGCGCTACGGAGTTCTCGCGCCGGGTCGACCGCGGCGAGATGGACACTGCTCGCTACAAACGCTGACGATGCGGCGGGGTCAGCCGCGCAAAGCCAAAGCCGAGCACGGCCGCAGGATCACAATCTCGGGCATCCTGCGGCAACCGCGGAGATAAACCAAGGTTTTGCACACGACGCCCTCACGACGCTCATGAGCAGGCGTATCGGCTCGAGGGCGCGCTCCCCTCTTCCCTCAGAATAGCTGCAGGCTGCCCAACGGGTTGCGTTACCCGGGTGGCAAGTCCAGCGGCCGCGGTGGTATGATTCCTCATGAACATGCCTCACGACGACATTGCCGGTCCATTCACGGAAGCAGACCTTCGTGTGCGCGCGCGAAAGGGACTGTTGGCCGAGCCGTCAGACGCCATCTTCGATCCACGCACGGGCCGGGCACTCGGCCCCAGCGATTGGGACCTCAACCCCGAGTTCATGGGTGATCTTGCGGTCATGGTGCCGCCGCGGCCAGCCGCGGTGCTCGTCCCGATCGTGCTGCGCGAGACGCCCACCGTATTGTTGACCGAGCGTTCCCACGACATGCCGAGCCATCCCGGCCAGATCTCGTTTCCTGGCGGCAAGGTCGAGCCGCGCGACACCTCGGCGGTCGACTGCGCGCTCAGGGAGGCGCGTGAGGAAATCGGCCTCACCGCCGATTTCGTCGAGCCGCTCGGCTATCTCGACAGCTATCGCACGGGTACGGGCTTTCAGATCAACCCCGTAGTGGCGCTCGTGCGGCCAGGGTTTACCCTGATCGCCGATTTGCGCGAGGTGCTCGAGGTATTCGAGGTGCCGTTGGCGTTCCTTATGGACGAGACCAACCACAAGAGAGACACGCGCGCATGGCGCGGCCGGCAGCGGTACTTCTATGCCATGCCATACCAGGGCCGCTACATCTGGGGGGCAACGGCCGGAATGCTCAAGAACATGCAGCAGAGGCTGTTCCCAAGATGATCCGGGTCATCATCGAGAATATCCTGCTGTTCCTGCTTCCGACCGGCATGTATGTCGCCTACATGCTGCTGGCGCGTCGCAGCGCCACGACCGGCACAGTCGTCAACGATGCACCCTTGGTGTGGCTCTTCATCGCCGGTGCGCTCCTCGTGGGGGCGACGATGGTCTACTACGCGACGCTCACGCCCGGCGGCGCACCGGGCGCCGTCTACACGCCGCCGCACATGAAAGACGGGCACATCGAGCCCGGCACCCTCAAGTAGCGGGCCTCGCCATGGCCGCCCCGGCCCCGCCCCGCCTCGTCGATGCCGAGTGGCTCGCCCGCCCCGAGACGAGAGCGGTGTTCGCCGCGCTCGCGGCCGGCGGCTTCGAAGCGCGCATCGTTGGCGGCGCCGTTCGCAATGCGCTGCTGGGCCGGCCGGTCGTCGATATCGACCTTGCCACCACTGCCCGGCCCGAGCAGATCATCGCCGCCGCCGAGGCTGCCGGCCTGACGTCGGTGCCCACCGGGGTCGCCCACGGCACGGTCACGGTGATCGTCAACCACGTGCCCTACGAGGTCACCACCTTGCGCGAGGACGTGGAGACGCACGGTCGGCACGCCAAGGTGGCCTTCACCGGCGACTGGGCCGCCGATGCGCGCCGGCGCGACTTCACGATCAACGCGCTCTATTGCGGACCCGACGGCGAGATCTTCGACCCGCTCTCGGCCTATCCGGATCTCGCGCAACGCCGCGTTCGCTTCATCGGCGATGCTCGGGAGCGCATCCGCGAGGACTATTTGCGCATCCTGCGCTTTTTCAGATTCACCGCGGACTATGCCGAAGGCCCCGCGGATGCCGAGGGGCTTGCGGCCTGCATCGCCGAGCGGGAGGGACTTGCGATACTTTCGGGCGAGCGCATCCATCAGGAGATCATGCGCCTGCTCGTTGCGCGGCGCGGTCTGCAACTCGTACGCGTCTTGCAGGACTACGGGCTGCTCACCTATGTGCTTCCCGCCGCGCCGCGCCCCATTCTGCTCGATCGTCTTGCCGCCATCGAGGCTTCCCTCGGGCTTGTCCCTGATCCGGTCCTGCGGCTCGCCGCGCTGCTGGTCGAGGTGCCGGAGGACGCCGCGCGCCTGCGCGAGCGCCTGCGCCTCTCCAACGAAGAGCACGAGCGCCTGGCGCGGGCTGCAAGGCGGACATTCGATGTAGGGCCCAATGCGCCAGAGCGAGCAGCCAAGGCGCATCTCTATTTCGAAGGCGAGGCGGCTTACGGTGAAAATGCACTCCTCGCCTGGGCAAGATCGGGCGATCCGCCCGACAGTAGGGCTTGGCGCGAGCGGCTGGCGCTTCCCGAACGATGGCAGCCGCCGCGCCTGCCGCTAGGCGGGGTCGAGGTCATGGCGCTCGGCGTGCCGGCAGGCCCTCGCGTGGGCGAGATTCTACGGGCTCTGGAGACTTGGTGGATCGCCGATGACTTTGCTGCCGACGACAGGTTGCTGCGGGCGAAGCTGGCGGAGCTCGCCCGCACCTGACACCCGCCGGCCGCGAGACGATGCCGCCGGTAGCGAGAGCGGGACCAGGGCAAGCTCGGGCATAGCGGGAACACATCGATCTCGATTGGCTTCACCTCCGCGATGGGGCATGGAGAAGTCATGCAATCCCCCCTGCAACTCTGGCGGCGGCGATGGTGGCAGCGCGATGCCCAGGGGCTGGCGGCCTACGAAGGCCTCCGGCCGATGGTCGTCGTCACCGGCGGGTCGGACGGCATTGGCTATGCCCTGGCGCGCCGGTTCGCGGCTGCGGGCCAGGATGTAGTCCTGGTTGCCCGCCGGGCTCAGCCGCTCGCCGAAGCCGCGGACCGCATCCGTGCCGAATTCAAGGTCGAAGCCGTCGCCGTCCCCGCCGACATCACGCGGTCAGACGCCATCCCAGCCATCGAGGCCGCACTGAAGGCGCAGGGCGCCTACGCCGACGTCCTCGTCAACTGCGCCGGCATGGGGCTTTCAGGCCCCTTCCACGGCCAGGCACCCGAGGCGATCCTGGAGCTGCTCGATCTCAACATTCGGGCACTCACCACGCTCTCGCGGCATTTCCTGACGGGCATGCGCATCCGCGGCCGGGGCGGCATCCTCAACCTCGCCTCGCTGGGGGGGTATGCGCCCGGTCCCAACCAGGCCGTGTACTACGCCAGCAAGGCCTATGTGCTGTCGTTCAGCGAGGCCCTCGCCGCAGAGACGGCCGGCGAGGGCGTGCGCATCACGGCCGTGGCCCCAGGGCCGGTGAACACCCAATTTCATGCGCGGATGGGGGCGGAGCAGGCCATCTACCGCTCTCTGGTTGCCGCCTCGTCTCCCGAAGCGGTGGCTCGCGCCGCCTACCGCGGATTTGCGCTGGGTTTACGGGTGGTAGTACCGGGCATTCTTAACCCATTCCTGGCATTGGCCATGCGCATCTTGCCACATAGAATTGTGGTGCCGATTGTCGGAGTATTGTTGAAGCAGCGAGGAAGCAGCGCAGGCGATGTTCGAGGCCAAATCTCCCGATAGCTCGGAAGCGGGCGCGGCCGGCTACGTGCTGGCCCGCGCTCCGGCCGCCAAGACCAACAAGCCCGTTTGCATCGTGCTCCACCAGGAGCAATCCAATCCGGGCCACGTTGGCCAGTGGTTCCGCCGCAACGGCCACGCCCTCGATATCCGCAAGCCGCGCTACGGCGACCCGCTGCCCGAGACCCTCGAAGGTCACTGCGGCGCCATCATCTTCGGCGGGCCGATGAGCGCCAACGACAAGGACGAGTTCATCTGCCGCGAAACCGAGTGGATCGGCATCGCCCTGAAGGAGGAAAAGCCCTTCCTCGGCATCTGCCTTGGCGGGCAAATGCTCGCCAACCACCTCGGCGCCAAGGTCGGGTTCCATCCCGAGGAGCTGGCCGAGATCGGCTACTATCCGCTCGCAACCACCGCCGAGGGCAATCGCTTCGGAGCATTCCCCGACCATGTGTACCAGTGGCATCGCGAGGGCTTCGAGCTCGCCCACGACGCCCGGCTGCTGGCCACCTCGTCGGGAGCCTATCCAAATCAGGCGTTTTGCTACGGCTCCGCCATCGGCTTGCAATTCCACCCGGAGATCACCTACGCCCAGGTCCACCGCTGGACCGGTCACGGCTCGGCGCGCCTCGGCATGAAGGGCGCCCGCGAGCGGCATGAGCATATCCAGGGGCACATCGATCACGCCCCCAAGGTGCACGCCTGGCTCGACCGCTTCCTGTCGCGCTGGGCCGAGTGCGAACTCACGATTGATTAAGGCCCCGTTGGGGGATTCGTAAGGGGTTGCGCGCTTTGATGGCGGCAGGCGTCCGGGATTTGTCGTGCGTACCCGGCACCTTCGATGCGGCCGGGCTGCGTATCGCTCCGGCCGCATCGGACCCGACCGCTCGTGGCCTTCAAGGGTCTGAGCCAGAGAGTTGCCCGCCAAGCCTTACGCGGCAGCCGGCGCCGGTACGCTCGATCCCGCGTCGCGCGAGACCGACCTGTGTTGCTTGCCCGCGGATTGCCAAACCACCATGCGGCTCTCGAGCGCACGCGCCAGCATATAGTAGGCGATCGAGAGCACGAGGATCGCCAGGATACCCGCAAACACGCGCGGACTGTCCAGGATGGTGCGGTTGAGAGTGACGAGATAGCCGATCCCGGCCGAGGCCGTCAGCATCTCCGAGACCACCACGCCGATGATCGTCAGCGCGCCACCGAGCCTTAGGCCCGCAAACACCGTTGGCACCGAGGCCGGTATGATCACCCGCGTGATCAGCTGTGGCAGGGTCGCGCCCATGCTGCGCGCCGCCAGCACGAACTGCGGGTCGATGGTGCGGATGCCGGCCGCGGTCGAGAGCATGACCGGGAAAAAGCCGTAGATGCCCGCAAACGCGATCTTCGATTGCGAACCGATGCCGAACCAGGCCGTAAAGATCGGATAGAGGATCACGATCGGGACCGCATAGAGGCTCGAGAAGATCGGCAGCAGCAGGTTGCGCAGCACCGCGATCCCACCCACCACGGCGCCGAGAAGGATGCCCAGCCCGCAGGCGATCAGCATCGAGACGGCCACCTCGTAGAGCGTGACGAGCAGTGCTGCGAAGTAGATGCTGCGGTCGGTCCAGAGAACGGCGAGCGTTTTCGATAGCGCCGGCAGGAAAAGCTCCGGGATCAGGCCGGTGGTCGGCACGAACTCCCACGAGGCCAACACCAGGACGAGGATCGCCCAGCGCACGGTGGAGGGAGCGGGTCGTCGCATGAGGGGCCTCACTCCGTCTTTCGGATCTGTTGCCAGATGCGGTCACGCAACCGGCCGAACACGTCCGTCGCCATCATCTCGTAGGTGCGCGGCCGCGGCAGCGTAACCTCGATGTGGTCGATGATCCGCCCCGGCCGAGCCGACATCACCAGCACCTCGTCGGCGAGATAGACTGCCTCGGTGAGGCTGTGCGTAATGAAGACCACCGTCTTCCTCGTGGTCGACCATATGCGCAAGAGCTCATGGCCCATGGTCATGCGCGTCTGCTCGTCGAGCGCGGCGAAAGGCTCGTCCATCAGCAGCACCGGCGGATCCTGCACCAGACCGCGTGCGATCGACACACGCTGCTTCATGCCGCCCGACAGCTCGTGCGGATAGCGCTGGCCGAACCCTTCGAGGCCGACGAGAGAGAGCATGGCCTGCGACCGGCGGCGGCGCTCCTCGCGCGCCGTGCCGCGGAGGCTCAGGGGAAACTCGATATTGTCGAGCGTCGTGAGCCACGGGAACAGGCTCGCTTCCTGGAAGACGACGCCGACGCGCTCCGGGTCGGGCTTCGGCATCGGCCGGCCATGGCACAGGATTTGTCCCTCGGACTGATGCCTGAGCCCCGCCATCATCATCAGCAGCGATGTCTTGCCGCAGCCGCTCGGCCCGACGATGACGACGAAGCGGCCCGCGCCGACCGACATGGAGATATCCCGCAGCGCCGGAACACCGCCCTCGGTGCCGGCGTAGACGTGGCTCAGGCGATCGACCTCGATTGCTGCGTTGCCGGCGCGGCCGCGGACGTCGCTCAGGTTCGCCAGGTGCTGCATCGAGCCTCCAGGGCGCGCACCGCCTCGTTGAACGCAATGGCCACGGCCGACAGCACGATCACGCCGGCGAACAGCTGCGGCATCTGGAAGTTCTCTCCCCAGTTGGAGATCAAGTGGCCGAGACCGGTGCGCGAGGCATACATTTCGGCGATCATCACGCCAGTGAAATTGAAGATCATGGAGATGCGCAGCGTTTCGAGCAGGATCGGCATCATGCTCGGCACATAGACACGCAGCAAGATCTGCATCTGCGTGGCGCCGTAGGAGCGCGCCACCATGACGTGGTCGGCGCGCACAACTCGACCGCCGCGGTGGCGCTCATGAGCACAACGAACGCCGTGGTGAACGCCGCATAGCCGACCTTTTGCTGGAAACCAATGCCGAGCACGAGGATGAACATGGGCAGGAAGATCGATTTCGGAATGCTGAACACGTAGAACAGCATCGGCTTGAACACTTCGCCTAGGTACTCGTTCTCCGCGATCAGGATCCCCGCGGCGGCGCCTAGCGGGACGGCGATGATGAAGGCGACGATCACCTCGGCGGCAGTCGTAGCCACGGCCTCGTGCACGGCCGGCCGTCCGAGCAGTTCAACGAGCGTCTCCAGCACCTGCGAACAGCGGCGGCAGCAGCAGGGGATTGACCAACCCGCTGCGGGGCAGAAGCTCCCATGCGCCCAACACCAGTGCCAACAGCGCCAAGCGTGTCATCGTGATTTGCAGGCGGGTCATGATTGCGGTGTCAGCCTGTGTTGGCGCCTTTTTTCATCCGTCGGCGGCCGCTCTGGATACATTGGCGCGGCAAGCAATCCGGCCAACTCCCCGCTCGCGCGTCCGAGGTGCGAGCGGAGATGCCGGCCGGCGCGACATCAGGCCTTGGTTGGAACCGGCTGGAACTGCGTGACGAAGATGTCTTTCGACGGCGCAAGGTCCTTCATGCCGATGAGGCGGGCCATGTCGAGGGCGCGGTCCATCCATTCGAGCTTCATCTCGCCCGTGGCCGAAAGCTTCTTGATGTTGCCGTCGAGCTCGCGCGCGGCGATGGCCTCGGGGATCTCGTCGATCTCGGCCACCAGCTTGACGGCGGCGGCGCGGTTGGCGCCTGCCTGAAGGAAGGCGAGGCCACCATAGATGGCGTTGACCGCTTTCTGCACGACCTGCGGCCGATCCTTGATGATCTTGTCGCTGGCGATCCAGCGCAGCGTTGGAGTGCGCGGGAACCTCGGCGCCATAGTCGATGAGCGGGCGCGCCAACTTCTCGTCGATCACCTTGTAAGTGAGCGGCGAGTAGAGCACGGAAGCATCGATGTTGCCGGTCAAGAGGTTCGGCACCAGACCGCCGCCGCCGAGCGGCACGCGGGTGAAATTGGTCTTGTGCTGGGCCACGGTCCAGAGCGCGAGAATATCGGTACCGGAGCCGGCGGACGTGATCCCCACTTTCTTGCCGGCCAGCTCGGAGACCTTCTTGACCGGGGAATCCGCCTTCACCACGAGGTACCAGCCGTAGTAGCCGTTGGCACCGTTGGCGACACAGCGCACGTTGACGCCCTTCTTCAGTCCGGCCGCGACGCTGGAGGAGGAGTTTAGTACGAGGTCGGCAGCGCCGGCGGCAATCGCCTCGAACCCTTCGGCGCCGCTGCGATAGATCGTCAGCTCCGCCTTGATGCCTTCCTTCTCGAACAGCTTCTGGCGGATTGCCGTCTCGCAGATGATGGTCGGCCAGTAGGTCTTGGTCGGCACGCCGATGCGCACCGTCGGTTGGCCCTGCGCCAGGGAGATGCGAGGCATGAACACGGTCGCCGCACCTCCTACAAGCATCGAGCGGCGCAGCAGATCAGGCTTCTCGTTTCGTGTTCTCTTGGGCATTCGTTTTCCTCCCGGGCAGTCAGCTCTTGGGCACCGTCCGCGCTCGCGGCGGTTCCGTAGCTGGGTGAGAGTGTAGATGACGAGCGGGTGCGGGCAACAGAAAACCCGTCATCCCGTAAACCGCGCCCCGCCGCCCAGCGCAGAAGTGTGGGGCATTGCCCATCGCCGCAAGGTCACCATTCCGACGACGGCCTATACGCATGTCGCGTTCAGCCGACGGGAGGCGAAACCTGAGCTGGCGGTCCGGCGGCGTTGGCCCTGGCCAGTATGTGGCGGGTGGCACCTTCGACACCTGTCGCGGCCGTGCCGCTTGGAATTCGCTTCCAGGGCCAACAGCCCTCGATCTCCAGCACCAGCGTCCAGCTCAGGAAGGTGCGGATGAGAACGAGCCCTGCAAGCACCGCGAGGCTCATCAGTGTCGGCTCAACCGCAATGGTCTTGACGATGTCGGCGGCGACCACGACCTCGAGCCCCAGCAGGAGCGAGCGGCCGATGCGGATCTTGTAGGTCTCGTAGTGCCGCTCGGCCATTTGCCGCTTCAGCAACAGCCAGGTGGACCAACCGAGACCGAGCACGATCACCAGCGCTCCGAAAACCTCGATGCCGAGGCCAACCACCTTCAGCCAGTGGCTCACCGCTTGCCTCGAGGTCGGCACCCATGGCTGCGTCGTGCATCGGGGCTCTCCGTGCACGGGGGCGCAGTCAAGCGGGGGCCGCGACGACTGCAGCGCCGGCATCTCTCAGTCGCGCAGGCCAGGATGCCCGCCACCAGCAAAGCGAGACCCACGCCCGTGACGCAAGCCGTCCAGCCTACGCGGTCAAAGACCTGGCCCAGCACGGCGCTGCCGACAAGTCCGCCCAGGAAGTAGGAGGCGAGATAAATGCCGCTGGCCGAGCCTCGGTCGGTAGTTGCCGCCCGGCTCACAAAGCCGGTGGCGGTGGCCTGGGCGAAGAAGGTACCGACCCCCATAAGGACCATGCCGATCAGCACCGCCGCCAGATTTGGGGCAACGAGGAGCGGCAGGCCGATCGCGGCGGTCACGAGCCCGCCCCAAACGGCCCCCTGCGTGCCGAAGCGCTGCACGGCCGCCCCCGCCAGGGGAGTGGTGAAGATCGAGGGCAGGAATACGAAGTAGACGAAACCAAGCTGCATGGCACCCAGGGAAAGCGGAGCCCGCGTCAACACGAAATTGACGTAGGTGAAGGTGCCGATGAAGGCGAACAGGATGCAGAAACCGATGCCGAAGCCGGCGCACAGCGGACCATTGCGCAGGTGGATCGCCCACGTTGCCAGCGGCGAGGGCGGCATGGGGCCGATGGCCCGCATGGGCGCCGCCCGCTGCACCGTGAAGAAGACCAGCGCGGCGCCGCCGAGATTGAGCAGGGCAAAGACATAGAAGTTGGCCGCCAGCCCCAGATGGTCGGCGAGTGCGGCCGAGATCAGGCGCCCGATCAGGTTGCTCGCCACGTTGCCCGTGATGTAAGCCGCAAAAGCGCCCGCGGCATCGCCGGCGCTGTAGTGCTCACCGAGATAGGCAAGCGTCAGCGTGAATGCGGAGGCCATGAAGATGCCCTGCACGATCCGCAGCAGCGTGAATGTGCCGAGCCCCGGGGCGACTGCGAGCAGGGCGGTCGGGATGGAGAGCAGCGCCAGGCTCACCAGGATGCCGAGCCGGCGGTCGATGCGCCGCGAGAACAACGCCACGACGAGGCCCGAAACGGCCATGCCCATGGTGCTGGCGTTGACGGCAAAGCCCATCGCGGCAGGGCTCACCTGATAGTGCCGCACCAGCGACGGCAGAATGGCCTGGGTGGCGAACAGGTCGACCACGGTGAGAAAGGCCGTGAGACCGATGACGATCTCGCGCACGAATACGCCGCGGAGCAGCGAGGCGGGGTCCATCGGCTGAACCGGCACGTCTGCAGAGGTCATACGCATGGGCTGGCCTCGTTCCTTCCAACTATTCGAGCGGCTCGAGGTCACCCAGCATGGTCGGCAGCAGCTCCGACACGGTTGGGTGAATGTGCATGGCGCGCTGCATCACGGTGTAGGGCGCCTTCGCGTACATCAGGTCGAGGATGGAATGGATCACCTCGTCGCCGCCGACGCCGAGGATCGAGGCGCCGAGGAACAGCTTGCTGTCCCGGTCGACCAGGATCTTCATGAAGCCCAGCGTCTCGCCCTTCTCGAAGGCGCGGCTTACGTCCTCCATGGCCATCTTGGCCATCAGCGCAGGCTTGCCGGACTTGCGCACCTCGGCTTCCGTCATGCCGACCCGGCCGAGCGGCGGATCGGTATAGAGGTTGTAGGCGGTGATGCGGTCGCTGACGCGGCGCGGGTCGTTGTCCAGGAGATTGGCGGCGACGATCTCGAAGTCGTTCCACGAGGTGTGGGTGAATGCGCCCCGACCGTTGCAATCGCCCAGCGCCCAGATGCCCGGCACATTCGTGCGCAGCTGGTCGTCGACCTGGATGAAGCCCTTCTCGTCGGTTGCGACGCCCGCCTGCTCGAGGCCGAGGTCGTCGGTATTCGGGCGGCGGCCCACCGCCATCAGCATGTGCGAGCCGACGATCTCCACTTCGCCGTCGGGGGAGCCGAAGCTCGCCGCGGTCTCGTTGCCCCGCTTCGCCAGTTTCAGCTCGCGCACACCGACATGCACGTCGATACCTTCGCCTTTCAGGATGTCGGCTACCGCGGCGGAGGTATCCTCGTCCTCGCGCGCGATCAGGCGCGGCGCCAATCTCGATCGACCGTCACCTTGGACTGCCGAAGCGGCGAAAGATCTGCGCGAACTCGAGGCCGATGTAGCTGCCGCCGACGACGATGAGGTGCGGCGGCACGAAATCCACGTCCAGCATCGAGCTGTTGGTGAAGTAATCGACCTGGTCGATTCCGGGAATGTCTGGGACGAAGGCGCGCCCGCCGACGTTGATGAAGATGCGCGGCGCGGAAAGCACCTCGCCGCCGACCGACACCCCGCTCGGCGACACGAGGCGCGCGTGGCCCTGATACACGGTGATGCCGGCGTTGGCCCGGAGCGAGCGTTCGACACCCTTGTTGGAGAGGCCCGCCACGTAGTCCTTGCGCGCCTTGACCTTCTTCATGTCGACGTGCACGCCGCCCTCGATCATGACCCCGAAGTCGCCGCCGCGACGTGCCAGATGCGCCGCATAGGCGCTGGCAACCAGCGTCTTGGTCGGCGTGCAGCCGGTGTTGACGCAGGTGCCGCCGAAGCGGTCGCGCTCGACGATGGCGACCCGCATCCCGGCACCCGTGAGGCGGTGCGCCAGCGCGGGTCCGGACTGGCCGGTGCCGATGACGATGGCGTCGTAGTCTCGCATGGTGGGCTCCTTGCTGTGTCGTCAGCTGGCACGGACGGCTAGACGGCTGCGTCTCGGATACGAACGACGGCTGGGCCGGAGCGGCGGGACTGTCGTTGCGCGGCTCGTGCAGGATCACGCCCTCCAGCGGATCGAACTCGCCTTGCCAGGGCTTCTGCTCGATTGCGCGCTGCGTGTCTGCATGGCCGGCCTCCCAACGCCTGCGGATGCCGGACGGGCTGAAGTCGACGTCCTTGGTGTGATCCTCGTTGTCGAGCCGCGGCGCCAGCAGTCGCACCACATGCATGCGCGTGAGACAGCCCCAACCGGCCAGCTCGCGTACCGCGTCACTGTCGCGCATATCCTCGGGGATGTAGGCGAGCAGCTCCTTGATGACGTGGCGCAGGCGATGGGTCTGCATCTGCCGGGTGATGTGGCTGGCGACCCGGCTCGAATACTGGATGTCCTTCTGGCGATGCGTGACCTCCCACATCGTCTCCGGCTCCGGTCCGATCGGGTTCCACATGTGCACGGCGAAGATCAGAGAGCTGCGCCGCGGGTTGTCGTCGAAGATCACTTCGGTGGGCGTGTTGGAGAGAATGCCGCCGTCCCAATACAGCTCGCCGTCGATGCGCACGGCCGGGAACGCCGGCGGCAGGGCGCCCGAGGCCAGGATGTGCTTGACGTCGATCGCCATGTCGCGACCGTCGAAGTAGCGCATCTGGCTGGTGCGCACGTGCGCGGCGCCGACCGTGAGGCGCGGCTTGCAGCGATTGACGAGCGAGAAATCGACGAGCTCGCACAGCGTCTTCTCGAGGGGCGAGGTCGAGTAGTAGCCGGCCTTGTCCGACCCCAGCACGACATGATTGCCCCAAAACGCCATGGGGTTGGGCTCGAAGAAGCCCGGGATGCCGCGGGTCACCGTGTTCCAGTAGGACAAAGCCTGGGAGAACTGCGGCCAGGCTGACGAGCCGTGCCAGAGGTCCTTGTAGCGCCATCCGGTCCCAGAACTCTTTGAGCCGGCCAAGCCGCTGCTCCGGCGCATTGCCGGCGATCAGGCTGGCATTGATGGCGCCGATCGAGGTGCCGATGATCCAGTCGGGCTCGATTCCCGCCTCGTGCAGCGCCTGGTAGACGCCCGCCTGATAGGCGCCGAGCGCGCCCCCGCCCTGGAACACCAGCACGATCTGGCCGGGCCCTACATGCGGACTGAGGGCACGACGCGTTCTCGCTGCCTCCGCCATCTTGGATGCTCCCGACATGGCTTCCTCCCTTTGCACGCGCCTGCGCCTATTGCGCCGTCCAGCCGCCTTCGATCGGTAGCGCGGCACCCGTCATGGATGCAGCCGCCTCGGTGCAGAGGAAGCGCGTGAGCGCGCCGATCTGCTCGGTCGTCACGAACTGGCGCGTGGGCTGGGCGTGCAGCAGTACGTCCTTGACCACCTGCTCCTCGGTGAGCCCGCGCGCCTTCGCCGTCTCCGGGATCTGCTTCTGCACCAGCGGTGTGAGCACATAGCCCGGGCAGATGGCGTTGGCAGTGATGCCGTGCTCGGCGGTCTCGAGCGCAACCGTCTTGGTGAGGCCGAGGATGCCGTGCTTGGCCGCCACGTAGGCCGACTTGAAGGGCGAAGCGACGAGCCCGTGAGCGGAAGCGATATTGATGATCCGGCCCCACTTGCGGGCCTTCATCTCCGGCACCACGGCGCGCGTCGCATGGAAGGCCGACGACAGGTTGATGGCGATGATGGCGTCCCACTTGGCGATGGGGAACGTCTCGATCGCCTCGACGTGCTGAATGCCGGCATTGTTGACGAGCACGTCGACCTGGCCGAACTTCCCTTGCGCATCCTCGACCATCTGCGCGATCTCGCCGGGCTTCGACATATCGGCCCCTGAATAAGCCGGTCTCGACCTGGTAGCTCTCCTCGAGCCCCATGCGGGTCTTCTCGATCTCGGCCTTGTCGCCGAAGCCATTGAGCATCACCTTCATGCCGGCCTCGGCGAAGGCCCGGGCAATGCCGAGCCCGATGCCGCTGGTCGAGCCGGTGACGATGGCGACCCTGCCCGCCAGCTCGCTGGCGGTGGCGAACAAACCGGTTGCTGGGCCGGTTGCCGGGGCGATCTTCTCTTGCATGGCTGGCTCCGTTGCGTTTGGTGGCGTTGCGGCTTCTCACGCAACCAGTAGCGCTCGGTGCAACTGCCGTGAAATGCCGGTTGGCTTGCAAATCCATGCGCGGCGTCTATGGCCGTGCTAGCGTGGCGCCCGTCGCCGGCTCACGCGAGAAGCGCTGATGGTCTACACCCCGCCACCGCCGCCCAAGGGCGCACCCCCCGTCCGCATCAATCTTTATTCCGACACACAGACCCGCCCGACACCCGGCATGCGGCAAGCGATGCTGAGCGCCGAGGTCGGCGACGAGCAGGCCGGCACCGACCCTACCGTGCAGCACTTGTGCGAGCGCATGGCGGCACTGCTCGGCAAGGAGGCAGCCGTGTTCGTTCCGTCGGGGACGATGTGCAACGTGATCGCGATTTTGACGCACTGCCGCGCCGGCGAGGAGGTGATCGCCCACGAGACGAGCCACATTCTCACCAGCGAAGGCGGTGCCCATGCCGCGTTCACCGGTGTGCAGATCCTGCCTTTGCCCGGCGCTCGCGGCTTGTTCACCGCCGAGCAGGTCCGCGCCGCGGTCCGGCACCGCACCCGCTACGCGCCGTCGCAGCGGCTGCTGGAAGTCGAGCAGACCGCAAACATCGGCGGCGGCACGATCTGGCCGCTGCCCCAACTCAACGAGGTTGCGGCTGTGGCTCGCGGCGAGGGCTGGACGACCCACATGGACGGCGCCCGGCTGATGAATGCCTGCGTCGCGACAGGCATCTCCGCAAGCGACATGGCGGCCTCCTTCGACTCCGTGTGGGTCGATTTCACCAAGGGGCTCGGTGCGCCGCTGGGGGCCGTTCTTGCCGGCAGCGCAGAGTTCATCGATGCCGCTTGGCGCTGGAAGCAGCGGCTGGGCGGCTCCATGCGCCAGGCCGGCATCTGCGCTGCGGCATGCCTCTACGCGCTGGATCATAACGTCGATCGACTGGCCGACGATCACCGCAATGCGAAGGGGCTCGCGAGGGGCTTGCGGCAGATGCCAGGCGTTGCCGTGGAGGAGCCGGACACGAACCTGGTGTTCTTCGATCCCGGCGGAGCCGGGCTGTCGGGCGCAGAGCTCATCGCCCGCTTGCGGCGGGAGGGGGTCTCCCTCAGCCTGCTCGGCGGCCGCGTGCGTGCCTGCACGCACCTCGACGTCACCGAGGCCATGATCGAGGAGACGCTGGCTCTCATCCGCAGGGAGCTATCGCGTCCCTGACCTTGCGGACCACAGGATGCGGCTGCGCTGAGGCACATCGGCGACCTCGATGACGAGCTTCTTGAGCACGGCCTCGGCGAAGGTCTCGTAGGACTGGGCAGGGACCACGAACGCCCCTGGGCCGCCGACAACGTTGTCCTGATAGTACTGGTCGAGCTCCGGCTCGAGGGCCAGGATCGGCAGGCCGTTGATGGTGGCGCCCGCGGCCACCGCCTCGTCGCGAGCCTGCGTCACGGGGCGCCCGCGATTGTTGGTGCCGTCGCCCGATACGTCGATCACGCGCCGCGCTCCCTTCAACTCGGTCATCGGAAACATCATCATGGCGCGGTCGATGGCGCCGCTGATCGACGTGCCGCCGCCAAACAGCCGGCGCGGCACCGCCGCCACGGCATCGGCAAATGCATGCATGGAGGCTACGTCCTTGATCTGCATCCAGGGGACGACCTGGATCTGCAGGCCCGGGCCGGTCCACTGCATCATCGTGACCGCGATCGACTGCCTCGAGCCGGAAGCAATGGCCCGCAACAGTTGTGGGCTCCGGAAAGCGGCGACGTAGCCCTGCTTCTGCAGCTCGAAGCGCGCTTCGCTGACGCTGCCCGAGGTATCCACTGCAAGGATGAGCTGCAAGTCGACGGCCTGCGCCGATGCAGGCTGGCCCGCGAACACCGTCAAGGCGAGCGCGAGCAATAGGGGAGACGCACGAAATCTTCTCACGACGAGGGCCGAGCGTTGTTGCCGCCCCACTGTGCCGTGCCTGATGACGTGTTGCCAGGAGGGAGCCCACAAAAATTCGACGGCTCGCGGGCCCCGCATCGAGGCCGCGGTCGGCAATTGCCCTACGGCAAGAGGGCGATCCGCTGCTTGGCCATCTTCAGTGCCGGCGGATCGACCGCTTCGAGCTCGACAGTCTCGAGCGGCGGCCTGGCCTTCCAATGCACGATGCGCAGCTCGCCCTCGTGGGTCTCCACCACCGCCGTGCAGCTTTCGACCCAGTCGCCACAATTGAGATAGTGGATGCCCGCAAAGCAGCGGTCGGAAGCGTGATGGATGTGACCGCAAATGACCCCGTCAACCCCACGCCTGATAGCCTCGGTAGCGACCGCCTCCTCGAAGGCGCCGATGAAGGCGACGGCGCGCTTTACGCGGTATTTGAGATACGCCGACAGCGACCAGTAGCCGAGGCCGAGATGCCGCCGCAGCCAATTGAGCGGGTTGTTGAGCCAGAGGGCGAACTCGTAGCCGCGGTCACCCAGAAACGCGAGCCAGCGTGCCGTGCGCACGACGACATCGAACTCGTCACCATGCATGACCAGGTAGCGTCGCCCCTTTGCCGTGGCGTGCACGATGTCCTTGTGGATTTCGATGCCGCCAAAGTGCAACCCAGCATAGTCGCGCAGGCCCTCGTCGTGGTTGCCGGGGACAAGCACGAGACGAATGCCCTTGCGCGCCTTGCGCAGGAGCTTCTGCACAACGTCGTTGTGCGGCTGCGGCCAGTGCGGGCCGCGCCGCACCTTCCAGAAGTCAATGATGTCGCCAACCAGGTAGATGACGTCGGCTTCGCAATGCTTCAGGAAGTCGAGCAGCTCGGCGGCCCGGGCCGTGCGCGTGCCGAGATGCACGTCGGAGATGAAGAGCGCACGCACATGCCAGCTGAAGCCCACCCCCGCCGAAAGCTCGTCCCAAGGTTTCGTCATGTGCGCCAAGAGAGTGGATTCGCGTTGCAGCCTTGTGACAATCCCGCAGCCGAGCAGAAAAGTCGGCCAGCCCGGCAACTGCGCGCCAGCGGGGAGAGGCGAAACGCGGCCACCGGACTGGCCTCGCTCGGACGCTGGAGAAGGCGGACCGCGTCCGAACCAACGAGCTGCCCCGGCCCTACGCAAACCAACTCACTGACACGATCGAGCCTGGCAGCTTTGCCGATATCATTGCCCGCAATCGAGCTCGCACGAGCCCGATCCTGCGCGGGCTGAATGTGCAAGACTTCAATGACGTGGGTATGAAGGGGCGAGCGCCTCACACGGCCTCGAAGCTGTAGCCGGACCCACGTACAGTGCGAATGGGATCGCTGGCCCACGCCTGCAACAGCGCCTTGCGCAGCCTGCCGATGTGCACATCGACGGTGCGCTCGTCGACATAAACCTCGGTGCCCCACACACCGTCGAGCAGCTGGTCGCGGGAGAATACCCGTCCCGGCGACTGCATCAGGAATTCGAGTAGCCGATAGTCCGTGGGGCCAAGATGGATGGCGCTGCCGCAGCGAAGCACCGACATGGCCATGCGGTTGAGCTCGATGTCGCCGACCCTGAGCACGTCGGCGACCAGCAGCGGCTTCACCCGTCGCAGCAGCGCGGCAACACGTGCCAACAGCTCGTTCACCGAGAAAGGCTTGACCACGTAGTCGTCGGCGCCCGTGTCCAGGCCGCGCACCCGGTCGGACTCCTCGCCGCGCGCCGTCAGAATGATGATCGGCAGACTTCGCGTCATGCTCGCCTGGCGCAGGCGCCGGCACAGCTCGATGCCCGACAGGCCGGGCAGCATCCAGTCCAGCATCAGCAGGTCCGGAACGGTTTCCTTGAGGCGGGCCGCAGCCTGATCACCGTTCGCGATCGTCTCGACCGCATAGCCGGTCCTCTCTAGGTTGTAGCGCAGGAGCTCCAGCAGGGTTTCCTCGTCTTCCACGATCAGAATGCGTGGGGACATCGGCATCCTTTCTGTATTTTGCGCTCCCAGCTCCCACGCCAACCAGGCCGCAACCGGCGAATCGCTCCGCGGGCATGCGACGGCCATGTAGACCGCAGTCATGTAATGGCTGTGTGACACCGACGCTTAGGCGGACCGCGCTGCGTCCATGGTTTCTTGTCACGCGGCAGACACGGACGCGTTACGTGGCAGTCATGCGGCGCTCATAAAATTCGCGGGCGAATTGAGCGTGCATAGATGGCAAAAGGGGGCCGGATGCCAGATGACGGTGCGCGCCGAGCGGGACCCACGCGGCGAGAGCTAATTGCAGCCGGTGGAGCCTCGGCGCTGGCGCTGAGCGCCGGCGTCGGGCTCTCCGAGCGGCCGATGGTTGCGAGCGGGGTCGTGTTCGACGATCGCAGCGGGACCGGCCAGCGTCGGCAGGGCGATCCGGGAATTTCCAATGTCATGGTCTCGAACGGCCGGGACGTCGTGTTGACCGACACCGATGGGCGTTGGCGGTTGACGCTCGTCGAGGGCGACAGCGTCTTTGTCATCAAGCCACCGCACTGGAGCACGCCCTTGCATGGGGGAAGCGTGCCAAGCTTTTCCTATCTGCACCAGCCGCGGGGAACGCCGCTGGACGTGGACTACCGGCATGCAGGTCTCGCCCCGACCGGCCCGCTGCCTGCGTCGATCGATTTCCCGCTACGTCGACAGCCCGAGCCTCGCCAGTTCGAAGCGCTGCTGCTCGCCGACACGCAGCCGGAGAACGGCGCCGAGCTCGCCTTTCTGCGCGATGACATCATTGCCGGCACGCTCGACTGCGGTGCCGCCTTTGCCATCAACCATGGCGACATCGTTTTCGACGACCTCTCGCTCTATCCGCGCTACCTGGAGATGTTGGGCGCAACGGGCATCTGCTGGCACCACTGCCCCGGCAACCACGACATCAACTCGGAGGCTCGGGACGACCGCTTCTCGCGGGAGACTTGGAAGCGGGTGTTCGGGCCGCGCCACTATGCCTTCCAATACGCCGACGCCACCTTCCTCGTTCTCGATAACGTGCATTACTTCGGATACAACCCCGGCACGCCGCGGAGCGGGCAATACTGCGGACGGATCGGCGAGGAGCAGTTGCGTTTTGTGCGCAACGTCCTGGCTCATGTTCCAATCGACGGGCTCGTCGTTTTGTCGATGCACATCCCGCTCGCCACCTATCAGGACCCCAGCGATCCAGCGGACAACACAGCCGACCGCCTGGCGCTGCTCGAGCTGCTCGGCGGCAGGCGCCATGCGGTCAGCTTCTCCGGGCACATGCATCTCACCGAGCACCATTATCTCGTTTCCAGCCCAGACGGCGAAGGCCACCCCCACCACCATCACGTGCTGGCCGCTGCCTCGGGCGGTTGGTGGGGCGGGCCCCACGACCGGCGCGGCATCCCATTTGCCGACAGTCCGGACGGCAATCCCAACGGCTATCATGTGCTCTCGGTCGATGGCAGCCGCTATGACACCCGCTTCGTTGCGGCCACGGGTAAGATGGCGGGGCCACTGCGGGCCGTCGTGCGGGATCGCAGCCGCCGCGAGCCCACCCTGCTGTCGGACGCACCGATCCCGACGCATGCCCTCATGAACTGCGAGCTCGCGGTCAATGTCTTCGACGGAGGCCCGAGAACCACGGTGACGTGCGAGATCGGCGGCCGCAACCCGGCGCCGATTTCGATGCGGCGCACGGCAGCGGCCGACCCGTTCATCGCGGATCTCTTCAAGCGGACCGTGGCGTTTCAGAAACCGTGGGTCAGGGCGGTGCCCTCATCGCATCTATGGACGATGCCACTGCCCGCCGATCTGGCGTCTGGCGCGCATCGCCTCACGCTGCGCGCCGTCGACGAGTACGGGCGCGCCCACACCGCCCACATGGTTCTCGAGATTTCGCCACCCGGGACAGGCTATTCGCCAACCTAGATCGTCAGCCAAAGCGCCCGGTGATGTAGTCCTGGGTGCGCGGCTCCTTGGGCGCGGTAAAGATGTCCTGGGTCGGGCCGAACTCGACCAGCTCGCCCAGATACATGAAGGCCGTGAAATCCGACACGCGGGCAGCCTGCTGCATGTTGTGGGTGACGACCACGAGCGTGTAGTCGCCCTTGAGCTCGTCCATCAGCTCCTCGATACGCGCCGTGGAGATCGGATCGAGCGCCGAGCAGGGCTCATCGAACAGGATCACCTCGGGACGCACGGCGATGGTTCGCGCAATGCAGAGGCGCTGTTGCTGGCCGCCAGACAGGCTGAGGCCGCTGGAGATGAGCTTGTCCTTGACCTCGTCCCACAGCGCAGCACGGCGGAGCGATTTTTCCACCCGATCATCGAGCTCCGCTCTGGACAATTTCTCGTAGAGCCGAACACCGAAGGCGATGTTGTCGTAGATGGTCATCGGGAACGGCGTCGGCTTCTGAAAGACCATGCCAATGCGCGCCCGCAGCAAGTTCAGGTCCTGGCGCGGAGACAAGATGTTGGTGCCGTCGAACATAACCTCGCCGGTGGCACGCTGGTTTGGATAGAGGTCGTACATCCGGTTGAGCACACGCAGCAGTGTCGATTTCCCGCAGCCGGAAGGACCGATGAACGTTGTCACCTTCTTGTCGTAGAGCGGCAGGCTGATCGACTTGAGCGATCGGGTTTCGCCGTAGAAGAAGTCGAGCTTGCGAACCCCCACGCGCTCGGCGAGGTCCCTTGTATCGGCTGCGGCGTGGGTAACTTCCGGGACATTGAGCATGGCAACGTTCATCGCTCTTTTTTCGAAGCCGTGAGGACGCGTGCAAGGATGCTGAGGGCCAGCACCGCCAGCGTGATTATCAGCGCTCCGGTCCAAGCCAGCTTCTGCCAATCGTGATAGGGGCTGAGCGCAAACTGGAAGATCACGACCGGCAGGCTTGCCATCGGCGCGTTGAGGTTGGTGCTCCAGAACTGGTTGTTGAGCGCGGTGAAGAGAAGCGGGGCGGTCTCTCCGCTGACGCGTGCCACCGCCAGCAATACGCCTGTGATCATGCCTGCGCGCGCTGCCCGATAGGCGACGTGACGGATGACGAAGGCGCGCGGCATTCCCAGCGCCGAGGCTGCCTCGCGCAGGGGGTTGGGAACGAGCAGCAGCATATCCTCCGTCGTCCGCACCACCACCGGAATGACGATCACCGCCAGCGACACCGCGCCGGCGAGCCCAGAGAAATGGCCCATACGTGCGACCATCACCTCGTAGATGAACAAGCCAACGACGATCGACGGCGCGCTGAGCAAGATGTCGTTGATGAAGCGCACGACCATCGTGGTGCGGGCATAGCGGCCGTACTCGGCCATGTAGGTGCCGGCCAGCATGCCGACGGGCGTGCCGATGCCCACCGCCAGGCCGGTCATGATCAGGCTGCCTATGATCGGGTTGAGCAGCCCGCCGTCCGATCCGGGCGGGGGCGTCATCTCGGTGAACACCCGCAGCGAGAGACCGCTGAAGCCCTCCCACAGCAGCACCGCCAGGATTAGCACCAGCCAGCCCAGTCCGAACAGGGTTGCGGCCACTGACAGGCCAAGAGCCGCGGTGTTGCGGCGGCGGCGGGCGGCATAGATCGAGGCGTCCATCCTCAGACCCCCGCCTTCTTCTCGAGGCGCATCAGCAGGTAGCGCGCGATGGCCAGCACCACGAAGGTGATGGCAAACAGGATCAGGCCGAGTGCGATCAGCGATGACGTGTAGATATCGCCGACGGCCTCGGTGAACTCGTTGGCGATGGTGGCGGAGATGGTGGTGCCCGGGGCGAGGACGGACGCCGAGATCCGGTGCGCGTTGCCGATGACGAAGGTCACGGCCATGGTCTCGCCGAGCGCCCGGCCGAGCCCGAGCATGACGCCGCCGATGACGCCGACGCGAGCGTACGGCATCACAACGCGGCGGAAGACCTCCCAGGTCGTGCAGCCGATCCCATAGGCCGATTCCTTGAGGACCTGCGGCACGGCCTCGAACACGTCACGCGAGATGGAGGTGATGAAGGGCAGCACCATGATCGCCAGGATCAGCCCGGCTGTCAGCATGCCGATGCCGTAGGGTGGGCCGGCAAACAACTGTGAAAGCACCGGCACATTGCCAAAGACATTGATCAGCGCCGGCTGCAGCGTCTGTTGCAGGAAGGGCGCGAAGACAAACAGCCCCCAGATGCCGTAGATGATGCTGGGAATGCCGGCCAGCAGCTCGATGGAGATGCCGATCGGCCGCCGCAGCCACGCCGGGCACAGCTCGGTAAGAAAGAAGGCGATGAGCAGCCCGATCGGCACGGCGATCAACATGGCAATCACCGATGTGAGGATCGTGCCGTAGATCGGCGCCAGGGCACCGAACTGCTCGGTGACCGGATTCCAGTGCTCCTCGTAGAGGAAACTTCCTCCGAAGGCGCGTATAGCCGGCAACGAGCCGTCGACAAGGGCAATGATCACACAGCCCAGCAGCGCCAGCACGCCGAGGGCGGAGCCGTGGGTTATGGTGCGGAAGACTGTATCGGTGAGACGCAGCCGGCCGAGCACTTTGCTGCGCGAGGGATGCTCTTGCGAGCGGACAATCTCACCCCCCAGCGCCAGATCGACCACGTCTCGCCTCCGCTTGGACTGCACTTCCGGCGCTCCTCGCAGCTCTTCGCGCGTCGAGGAGACCACTCAAGCGACCTAGCGGCCGCGGCACAAGGGGGTCTTTGGCCCCTGCAGTCAATGCAAAGGAGGCGCCCCAGGCGCCTCCCGCTATCACCGACGGTCCGTCAGTTTGTGACCACGAAGATCGGCTTGCCGCCGGCATCCATGATGTCGGAAGCCCAAGTCTTCTCAATGTCCTTTACGACATTGGCGGGCATCGGCACGTAGTCGAGCGCCTCCGCCATCTTGCCACCGTTCTTGTAGGACCAAGCGAAGAACTTCAGCGCTTCCGCGGTGGCCACCGGATCGGACGGCTTCTTGTAGACGAGGATCCACGTTGCCGCGGTCATCGGCCACGAATTAGCACCCGGCTGATTGGCCAGGATCACCCCGTAGCCAGGCTTCGATTTCCAATTGGCATTTGCGGCGGCCGCCTGGAACGCCTCGGAGGTCGGCGCAACCGTTTTGCCGTCCTTGTTGATCATCTTGGTATGGGTCAGCTTGTTCTGCTTGGCGTAGGCATACTCGACGTAGCCGATCGAGCCCTTGGTCTGCCCGACGTTGTTGGCGACGCCCTCGTTGCCCTTGGCGCCGATGCCAGCTGGCCATTGCAGTGCCGTATTGACACCGACCTTCGACTTCCACTCCGCACTGACGTCGGCCAGATAGTAAGCGAAGTTGTAGGTCGTGCCCGATCCGTCCGAACGGTGCACGATGGCGATAGCCTGGCTCGGCAGCTTCGCGCTCGGGTTGAGCTTCTTGATCGCCGCGTCGTTCCAGCTCTTGATCTCACCGAGGAAGATCTTTGCAAGCGTCGGGCCGTCGAGAACAAGCTCGCCCGGCTTGATGCCCTCGAGATTCACCACCGGCACGATGCCGCCCATGACGGCCGGGAATTGGGCAAGGCCGATCTCGTCGAGATCCTTGCCGGACAGCGGGGCATCGCTGGCTCCGAAGGTGACTGTCTTGGCCTTGATCTGCTTGATGCCGCCGCCCGAGCCGATCGACTGGTAGTTGAGGCCTATGTTGGTCTCTTTCTTGTAGGCATCCGCCCACTTGGCGTAGATCGGGTAGGGGAAGGTCGCCCCCGCACCCGAGATGTCGGCCGCACCGGCCGGTGCGACAGTCAAGACCGCCGCGGCTGCGCCGGCAAACGCCAACGATACCGCACGAGCAGTTATAGCTTTCACCGGAACTCTCCCTTGTTGGATTGGCGGCCGCTGACCGCCCCCTTTCGATGACGCAGCAACCCCGCCACCGACAGTGCCCTTCTAGCAACGCGGCGCAACACCAGTGTGACTAGTTAAATCTCTGTTATTGTTAGGCTTATCGGAGATTTCCCAGGTGCACATAGGGACGTCGAAGACCCGGTCCGCTGCCCCCTGCGGCTGACTGGCTGGCGGCGCTCGGCAACCTCCGCTTTCAGCAGTCTCGAAGCGCCCCTCGAGCCGCTTGGCTATTGATCTGCCCACGGGCAGCTGATCAACTCCAACGACGGCAGGCTGTGGAGCGAGCGCGCATGACCACTCCGATCAAACTTGGAAACCTCACGATCCATCAGATCGTCGAGAGCCAAGGTCCCATGTTCCCGGTTGCGGAGTTCTTCCCGACGCTGGCCAAGGAGGTGCTGGAGGAGAACCGCTCCTGGCTCGAGCCGACCTACTTCGATCCAGTCACGGGCCGCGTGGTGCTCGTCTTCCAGAGCTTCATCGTGCAGACGCCGCACCACAACATCCTCGTCGATTCCTGCGTCGGGAACCACAAGCCCCGACCGATGCGCCCGGCGTGGGACAAGATACAGAGCGACAAGTGGGAGAAGGGCCTCGCAGCCACCGGGTTGAGCCCGAACGACATCGACTTCGTCATGTGCACGCACCTGCACGTCGACCATGTCGGCTGGAACACGCGGCTCGAGAACGGACGCTGGGTGCCAACCTTCCCGAAGGCCCGCTATCTGTTCGCCGAGCGCGAGCTGGCGTTCTGGACGCAGAAGCACAAGGAGGACGCCGCCGCCTGGCCCTGGATCGGCGATTCCGTGCTGCCAATCGTCGAGGCCAGGCGCGCCGACATCGTCAATAGCGACCACGCGCTCAACGACCTGGTGCAGCTGATCCCCACGCCCGGCCACACCATCGACCACTACTCGGTGCACGTCGGCAAGCCGGGCTCGGATGCCATCATCACGGGCGACATGATCCACTCGCCGATCCAGGCACGCTACCCCGAGCTCGGCATGCGCGCCGACTACGACTCCAAGCTGGCCGGCGAATCCCGCCGCAAGGTGTTCGGTCGCGTTTGCGACACCTCGACCCTGATGTGCCTGGGGCATTTCCCTGCACCGTCCACGGGGCGCATCACGCGCTGGGGCGATGGCTTCAAGGTCGTGTCCGCCTGACGCGACAGCTACGGAACGCTGACGGCAATCGTCGGTTTTGCATGCGGTCGCAACCGACCCCGCGTCGCGGCCACACGTTGCATGAGACATACGCCGGGAGCGCTCCGTCATGGCCACGCCCGAGGTCCTGCAACTTGGCCCTAACGGCTGGATGCCGAACAATCCACATCTGCCGGTGCTGCTCTATCGCCAAGCCGTGCCCAACACGAGCCGTGACCCGGCCGCGGCGCTCGAGGCGATGTTCAGGCGCAATGGCTGGCCGCCGCAATGGCGCAACGGCGTCTATGCGTTTCACCACTATCACACCACCGCGCACGAGGTGCTGGGCTTTGCGTCGGGCAATGCGCAACTCATCCTCGGTGGTCCCGGCGGACGCGAGGTCTCCGTTGGGCCGGGAGACGTCGCCGTGCTTCCGGCAGGAACCGGACACTTCCGGATGCAAGCAAGCGACGATCTGCTGGTGGTCGGCGCCTATCCGCCAGGGCAGTCGGCAGACCTCCAACGCGGCGCCGGCAACACCCGAGATGCTCGCGCGTATCGCGGCAGTGCCGATTCCAAGAAGCGACCCAGTCGAGGGCGAGAAGGGTTCGCTGACCACGCTGTGGCCGGCGAAATGACCTCGTTCACGCCGCCGCGCGGATCAGGTCGGCGGCCTTCTCGCCCACCATGATCCAGGGCGCGTTGGTGTTGCCCGACGGCATGGTGGGGAAGATCGAGGCGTCGGCGACGCGCAGCCCCTCCAGCCCGTGCACCTTGAGCCTGTCGTCGACCACGGTCTTGGGGCCCGCAGGCCCCATGCGGCAGGTGCCGATCGGGTGATAGGCGGTCTGCGAGTTGTCGCGGATCCAGGTCAGGATCTCCTCGTCGCTCTTGACGCCAGCGCCCGGCGAGAACTCCTCGCCGCGAAAGGCGTCCATCGGCTCGGCCTCGACGATCCGGCGCATCATGCGGAAGCCGTCCACCATGGCGCGCTGGTCGATCGGATCGGCCAGGAAGTTGAAGCGGATCGCGGGCTGCGCCTCGGGATCGGCCGAGCGGATGTGGATCGAGCCCAGGCTCTCGGGGCGCAGCTGGTAGCAGGAGACAGTCATCGACGGGAAGTCCTGCAGCTTGCGCGTCTTGGGGTCCTTGATGGAATAGGGCACGAGGTGCATCTGGACGTCGGGCGTCGCGAGCTCCGGCCGCGTCTTGAGGAAGGCGAGCAGGGGCGCCGAGGGCAGGCTGAAGAACCCACCGCCGGTCGCCAGGTATCTCAGGGCCTGGCTGACCGCGCCCAATCCCGCGCGCCATGTGGTTGTAGGAGACGCGCGGGTCCTTCACCCGCCAGATGATGCGCGCGTTGATGTGGTCGCGAAAGTTCTCGCCCACGGCCGGGGAGGCGTGCTTGACCTCGATGCCGTGCGCTTTCAGGATCTCGGGCCTGCCGATGCCCGACAGCTCGAGGAGCTGCGGCGTCGCCACCGCGCCGGCGCACAGGATCACCTCGCGGGCGCGCGCCTCGACCTCCTGTCCGCCGCTGCTCGTATACGACGCCGACGCAGCGCTTGCCTTCCAGCAGCACGCGGCGGGTCGGCGCCTCGGTGACGACGTGCAGGTTGGGGCGGCGCATGGCCGGCTCGATGTAGCAATGCGCCACGCTCATGCGCCGGCCGCGCGAGATGCTGGCCTGGGTCTTGACGACGCCTTCCTGGTCCTCGCTGTTGTAGTCCGGATTGAGCTTGAAGCCGGCGGCGACGGCGGCCTTGAACAGCGCGTCGTAGAGCGGGTTCTGGTCGGGCACGTCGGAGACCCGCAGCGGACCGCCGCGTGCCGCGGCCGTTGCTGCCGTCGCCGTCCTCGTAGGTCTCGATGCGCGTGAAGAGCGGCGCCACGTCCTGCCAGCTCCAGCCGCGCGCGCCCATCTGCGCCCAGGTGTCGTAGTCGAGCGGCTGGCCGCGCACCCAGACCAGGCCGTTGATGGCGCTGGAGCCGCCCAGCACCTTGCCGCGCGGCACGGGGATCGCGCGGTTGGCGGTGTTGGGCTCGGGATCGGATTCGTAGCACCAGTTGGCCGCCGGGTTGTCGATCAGCAGGCCGAAGCTGATAGGGAATCGGGAGTAGGGATGGCTGGCGCGCCCGGCCTCCACGCAGCAGCACTTGCGGGCGCGGATTCTCGCTCAGCCGCGCCGCCAGCGCCGCCGCCGGCCGAGCCGGCGCCGACGACGATGTAGTCGTATTGATCCATGGTGTTTCGATCCCCGATCGCATGCGCCGCCTGCCCGGCGGCGTCCTTTCTTCAACCGCAGACTATGCCATCCGGCAAGGATGCGCTCCTGCTCGAAAGCAGGCCTGCTGCGACCCTTGCGCAACGCGCTTCGGGCGGTGGAGTTCCCTATCTCGCCTTCGCCCGGCGACTCCTATAGCCTACGCCGCGTCATCGGGAGGAGAGCATGCTGCCGTGCCGCTTGCCAATCGTCGGCCTGATCTTCGCAATGGCCTCGGGCCTGCTTGCGACCGGGGCCTCGGCAACCGATCCGCCGCCAGTGGCAAAGGCGGAAGCCGCTGCAGAGCAACCACCCCCGAAGACGGCCGAGGCCGTTGCCCCGGCGGTCGGATTCGCCGCGGAGTTTGGCGAGCGCTTGGCGCCAGGCGACAAGCTCTCCGCCGTCGACCGCGAAGACCGCGCCGCGCTCGCCGCGTTCTTTGCGAGCCGGCAGCACGAGCCGGTATGGACCACTGCAACCGGCCTGACGCCCGCGGCGCAGGCGGCGGTGGACGAGATCCGCCGGGCGGACGACTGGGCGCTGGATGCCTCGGCTTTCCGGCTGCCCGAGCTATCGTCTGTCGCCGGCACGGAATTGACCCGCGCCGCGCGGGCCGATGCCGAGGTCACGCTGAGCCTCGCCATTCTCAAGTATGCCCGCTATGCCCGCGGCGGCCGTGCGGAGCCGACGTCGCTCAGCCGCAACCTCGATCGCAAGCTGCCGCTGCTCGACCCGCAGCGCGTCATCCAGGACGCCGCGAAGTCGCCAAGCCCCGACGCCTACCTGCGATCCCTGCACCCGCAGCATCCCCAGTTCGAGGCGCTGCGCCAGAAGTACCTGGCCCTGAAGCACGGCCAGCCGGTCGCGCCGTCGCAGGCCGGGCCAGCCGAGGGCAAGGCCGGCAAGAAGAAGGCCGCCGGCGCCGCCGAGGCGCCGAGCCTGCGCAAGCTCGCCGTCAACATGGAAGAATGGCGCTGGATGCCCGAGCAGCTCGGGGATTTCTACGTGTGGGTCAATATTCCCGAGTTCCTGCTGCGCGTCGTCAAGGACGGCAAGGTCATCCATACCGAGCGCGTGGTCGTGGGCAAGCGCGATACGCCGACGCCGGTGCTCTCCCAAGACCTCGAGCAGGTGATCTTCCATCCCGTCGTGGGGCGTGCCGGAATCGATCAAGAGGCAAGACGTGCTCCCGAGCTTGATGCGCGGCAGCACCCGCCTCTTCACCTACTACCATCTCCGCATCCAGCGCGGCGGACACGACGTCGATCCGGCAGCGATAGACTGGGCCAGCGCCGACATTCGCAACTTCCACGTCTATCAGCCGCCGGGCGAAACCAACGTGCTGGGTGTCGTCAAATTCCGCTTCCCCAACAAGCATGACGTCTACATGCACGATACGCCCAACAAGAACCTATTCAACGCCCCCGTGCGCGCGTTCAGCCACGGCTGCATGCGCGTGCGCAATCCTGCCCGCTTGGCGGAGCTGGTGCTGATGGAGGACCAAGCCTGGCCAGTAGGCCGCGTTGCCGAAGTCATCAAGGGCGGGCAACCGAACAACCAGATCAGCCTCACCCACAAGTTCCCAGTGCACATCACCTACTTCACGGCCATGGTGGACGAGGCCGGCAAGCTCAAGCTGTTCTCCGACATCTACAACCACGAACGGCGCATTGCGCTCGGCATGGAGGGCAAGGCGAACCTGGTGGCGCAGCTGGTCAAGGAGGAGAAGCCGGCCCAAGCCGACGTGATCGGCCGCCTCGCCGAAACCTCAGGTGGAAGCGCCAGACCCGGCGGGCGCTTCAAGAAGGACTGGATCAACCGGGCGTTTGGAGATAATTGACCCTTCCTCATCCATGCTGATGTCGAGCGCGGCCACGGATGCCGAAGTGCCGCGCTCGCCCCGATGTTGCCGCATAGACGGCTTTCAATGCGATTCATTCGGGGTCTTCAAGGAGTTGCGTTCGCTCGATTGTGCAAACGGCACTTCGGGTCGGATGCGCTGCTTGAAGAGCGGCCGGCAGGCGCAGAGCGGGCAGGCGATGCCAGCGGCCTGCCGATGCGAGAGGGAACGGGCTTGGCACGTCTTCGCGGATTGGCCGCAATAGTCGGCGTCTTGGCACTGGCGCTGGTGGCAGGTCCCTCGCGCACTACGGCCAACTCCACACGCGATCGAACCATCTCCTTCTATGGCGTCAACACCAAGGAAACGCTGACCGTTCAATACATGAAGAACGGCAAGCACATCCCGGAGGCGATGCAGAAGATCAACTGGGCTCTGCGCGACTGGCGCAAGGACGAGGTCATCGAGATCGATCCCGACCTCATCGACCTCGTCTGGGAGATCCATGCCGAGCTTGGCTCCGCCGAGCCGATCCATGTCATCTGCGGCTATCGCTCCCGCGGCACCAATGAAATGCTCCGCCGCACCGTCGGCGGGCAGGCCAGCGAGAGCCGCCACATCCTCGGCAAGGCCATGGATGTGCAGTTTCCGGACGTGCCTCTGAAGAAGCTGCGCTACTCCGCCCTCATCCACGAGCGCGGTGGCGTCGGCTACTACCCGACCTCGGGAATCCCGTTCGTGCACATCGACACCGACCGGGTGCGGGCTTGGCCGCGGTTGCCGCGCGCGGAGCTCGCTCTGCTGTTCCCGAGCGGCCACACGAAGCACCTGCCGGTGGACGGCGGTTCGATCACGCCCGAGGACGTACGTCGCGCACGCGCGGCAAATGTCGAGCTTGCCACCCAGATTGCTGAGTTCCGGCAGGAGCTGGCGCATCCCAAGCCGCCGATGCAGGTCGCCTCGCTGACGCCCTCGCTGCCGCGGCTGTTGTCGCTACCCAAGCTCGTCGAGCGGCTGCCGCACATGGGTACGCGGCCGAGCGACAGCGAGCGCGCCCTGCTGTCGGCGCTCGTTGCGGGCCCCGACCGCATACCCCGGCTGACCGCGAGACCCGCGCCGGTCACCCGCAGACCGCCCTGCAGTCGAGGCTCGGTGGGGAGAGATGCGCGTGTCGGCGGCCTATCCGGGCGCCGATCGGCAAAAGCTGGAAGCCATAATCCGCAGCGATGCGACATTCGTGCCGGCCCCAGCCTACGACGACGAGCACCCCGAGGAGCTGTCCTATCGGCCATTTCCGATCGCACCCTTCCTGACCGCAACGTCGTCCGCCGACGATCCGGCGCTGGCCAGGATGGTGCATCCCGATCTCGCCCGCACGCTCGAGATGATTGCCGATCAGCTCGGCTCGGCGCCGCCGATGCGACTGCGGCCGGGCTCGCAGACGGCGCAGATCCTGTGGGCGCTCGAGTTCAAGGGCGAGGCCATCGACCTGTCGAGCCTCATCGAGGCGGGCCAGCCGTCGGCCCCGCTGACCGACCGTCGGGTGGCGACGCGGGCACAATAACGGCCGGCCCCCAAGGGGAGCCGGCCCGGTTGTTCGTCGCTACGTGGAGGGCTCAAATTTCGCTCGGCTCAGGCCTGCGGCGGAGCGTTTGGGCCCGGTGCGGAACCCGGATCGCCCTGCCGATTGCGCCGCTCGCGCATGAAGTCGTCGAACTCGGCCCTGTCCTTGGCCATGCGCAGCCGGCCCAGGAACTCGCGGAACTCGTTGGCCTCCTCCTCCAGCCGGCGCAGCGCATCCTCGCGGTACTCGTCGAAGGCGCGATTGCCGCTGGGGCGCATGCCGGGAGGGCTGCCCCATTGCTGCATGCGCCGCTCCCAGCGCTCGCGCTTGCGCTCCCACCGCTCCGCGGCGCGCTCGCGCCACTGCTGCATGTGCGCCGTGATCGATGTCTCCGTGCCGTCCACATCCCATCATTCGTCCGCTCCATATGAGATACGCCAAGATTGCCAGCCCGATCGGCCAGAAGACGATGAAGCCGATCACCATCAGGGCGATCCAGGCGGGCCTGCCGAAGTCGTCTATGCGTGCCACTACCTCAGACATTGCCATTCACCTCCAGGCTCACCCCAGCCATGTCAATGTTTATAACATTTACATGGCAAAGAGAGCGCTTTTCGTCAAGGGCGTGCCTCCAAGAAATTTGGCCGACGGCTTCGAGCGCACCCCCCTTGCATGATGTATTGCCCTGCGAATGTGGGATCAGCCCTGCCGTCCGCGTAGGCCCGCGAGCGCGAGGAATGTCGGTCAGGCACGCCCGCGCAGAACTGAACTCAGCACGACTGCGTTGCGCCGGCGCCGGTCCGCGGCATAAAACAAGGCCCCCATCCGATAGCCCGCGAGCGACACCTGCCATGGTTCTCGATCCGAACAAGCTGCTGAACTGGAAGTTCCCGGAGGTCGAGCACACCTACACCGAGAAGGACACGATCCTCTACGCGCTGGGGCTTGGATGCGGCTCGGACGGGCCGCACTCCGACGATTTCAAGTTTGTTTACGAGAAGGGCCTGGCGGCCCTCCCCACCATGGCGGTGGTGCTGGCTTCGCCCGGCAATTGGCTCGGCAGCAAGGAATCGACGGTCGACTACACCAAGGTGCTGCACGGCGAGCAATATCTGACGCTCCACCGACCGCTGCCGCCGGAAGGCAAAGTGGTGGGCCGAGGCCGCATCGTCGAGCTGCTCGACAAGGGCAGGGACAAGGGCGCCGTGCTCTACGCCGAGCGGACCATCCTCGACAGAGCAAGCGGGGAGCCGATCGCCACGCTGACCTCAGCCGCCATGCTGCGCGGCGACGGCGGGTTCGGCGGCAAGCCCGGCCCGCAGCCGGAACCGCACAAACTTCCCGACGGCCCGCCAACGCGCCATGTCGACATCAAGACCTTTCCCAACTCCGCCCTGATCTATCGCCTCTCGGGCGATCGCAATCCGCTGCATGCGGATCCGAAAGCGGCGGCGGCCGGCGGCTTCAAGACGCCTATCCTGCATGGGCTATGCACCTACGGCGTGGCCGGGCGCGCCATCGTCAAGGCCTGCTGCGGCAATGACCCGGCGCGGCTCAAGAGCCTGCAGGTGCGGTTCTCGGCGCCGGTGCTACCCGGCGAGACCATCCGAACGGAGATGTGGACCAACGGCGGGCAAGTTTCGTTTCGCGCCCGCGTGGTGGAACGCGACGTGGTCGTCCTCAACAACGGGCTGGCGATGGTGCAGGCCTGAGCGGGTCTCGCTGGGAAGTGACCACCCGGCGCCAGAAACGCTACCGGTAAACGAGGACCGGCACCGGACTGGAGACGACCACTTTCGCTGCCTGGCTGCCCAGAAGCATTCTGGAGATCCCCCTGCGGCCGTGTGAGGCCATGACGATCAGATCGCAGCCCCTCTCCTTGGCTGTCTCGAGGATGCCCTCGGCGGGATGCCGGTCCTTGACGTGCACGGTCGTGCACGCGACCCCGGCCTTCTTGGCAGCGGCGCTGGCGGCAGCCAGGATTCGGTTCGCCGTCGCCCCGACGCCCTCCTCATAGTCGGCGACGGGATTTGGGAGGTTGCGCTCGGCCAGGGCTGCCATCGAGAAAGCGTCCCAGGGCTCGGTCACGGTCACCGCCTTGGCCTTGGCGCCCAATCGTTTGGCCAAGGTGAGACCCGCGACCTCAGCCTTGCCCGCAAGCTCCGACCCGTCCGTCGCGATCAGGATGTGCTGATACATGACAATCTCCGATAGTCCTGCGGCGCCGGTGCTGTGGCGCCCTTGCTGGCGACTGCGTTACGCATGCTTCTACCAGCACGCCGCCCGCCAACATTGACCGGGGTCAAGCCGCAGATCGATCGCGTCACCCTAGTCTAGTCTAGCTGGCGCGACCGACGCCCCTTGGCCGCAACAGCGACGTGCCCGTCATCTGGGCCGGCTTCGCCAGCTCCATCAGCTCGAGCAACGTGGGTGCAACATCGGCGAGCCGGCCGTCGCGAAGCTCTACATCGCCGGCCCCCTGCACCAGAACGGGCACCGGATTTGTCGTGTGGGCCGTGTGCGGGCCGCCCGTCTCGGGGTCCCGCATCATCTCGCAGTTGCCGTGATCGGCGGTGGCGAGCAAGGCTCCGCCGGCTTTGGCAATCGCCTGCGCGATGCGGCCGAGCTCTGCATCGACGGTCTCGACGGCCTTGACGGCGGCGGCCAGGCTGCCGGTGTGGCCGACCATATCGGGATTGGCAAAGTTGAGAACGATCAAATCGTATTTGCCAGAGGCGATCGCGGCGACTGCCTTGTCGGTCAGCTCCGGCGCGGACATCTCAGGCTGCAGGTCGTAGGTCGCGACCTTGGGGGAGGGGACCATGATGCGGTCCTCGCCCGGGTACTGCCCCTCCTCGCCGCCGTTCAGGAAATAGGTGACATGCGGGTACTTCTCCGTCTCTGCCATACGCAGCTGCGTCCGCCCGGCATCCGCCACCACCTGACCGAGCACGTTGTCGAGGGTCTGCGGCGGGAAGATCGTGTCGAGGAACCGGTCGAGCTCCTCGCTGTACTGGGTCATGCCGGCTGCGGCAGCGATGCGGACTGTGTGCTTGCGCGGGAAGCCGGAGAAGCGGGGATCGAGCAGGGCGGACAGAATTTCCCGAACCCGATCGGCGCGGAAATTGAAGCAGAGCACGCCGTCGCCGTCCTGCATGCCGCGATAGTCGCCAACGACGGCTGGGACGACGAACTCGTCGCCGACATCGCGAGCGTAGCTGTCCGCGATCACCGCGCCGGCGCTTGCAAAGCGGGGACCTTCGCCCGACACGATCGCGTCATAGGCCTTGGCCACACGGTCCCAGCGCTTGTCGCGGTCCATGGCATAGTAGCGGCCGCAGACGGTGGCGATCGACACGGCGGGAGGGAGGGCTGCGCTCAGACGACGAATATCCTCGCCAGCCGATCGCGGCGGCGTGTCGCGACCATCGGTGAAGGCGTGCACCAACGTCGGCACTTCCGCCTTCGCCAGCAGCCGCGCGATCGCAGCCGCATGGTCCTGGTGCGAGTGCACACCACCCGGTGATACGAGCCCCATCAGGTGGCATGTGCCCCGGGTTTGGCGCAGATGCTCGATCAGCGCGCGCAGCGCCGGGGCCTTTGCTATCTCGCCGTCGGCAATCGCCGCGCCGATGCGCGGCAAATCCTGCATGACGACGCGGCCGGCGCCGATATTGAGATGGCCGACCTCGGAGTTGCCCATCTGCCCCTCGGGCAAGCCGACGTCGAGGCCGGAGGTGCGCAGCAGAGCGCGCGGGCAAGTGGCCCAAAGGCGGTCGAAGACCGGCGTGCGGGCCTGCCGCACGGCGTTGTCGGCGGGATCCTCCCGCCAGCCCCAGCCGTCCAGAACCACTAGCATCACCGGACGTCGCTTTTGCATGAACTTGTTCGCTCGCTGGCTGCCCTGGTGTGTCGATGGCATAACACACGAGGCCAAGACAAGGTCCACACGATGGCGCCAATCGTTACTTCCTGCCGGGCGCGGTCGCTTCCGGGCTCACGCGTGCGGGGACCTCAGAAATCAGAAGGGTCGCGCGGCACCCAAGTGTCGCCCACCTTCTGATATCGCCTCTTGACGGCCGCCCACGCCACGCGGTGCGCAATTTCCTCCACCCGAGCGGGATCACGATCGCCGTAGGTTTGCCACGCGTGGTTGAAGGCGCTGCGGAAGATGTCCTGGGCGTGGGGCGGCAGGTGGCTCTGCACGGACCGCGGCAGGTCTTGGTTGGCAGCATAAGGCATGGTCAGCCAAGCTCCTTGCCCGACATGCGCTCGAGCTTGGCCATGTCGCACACGGTGAGCATGCGACAACTGTCGGTGTCAATTGCGCCGGCGGTACGCAGGCGTCCGAGCTGGCGGCTAATGGTCTCGACACGCAGGCCCAGGTATTCGGCCATCTCCGTTCGCGACAACGGCAAATCATAGCGCATGGCGCTGCGCTGTTGGGTATCGCCGTCGCATGGGCCAGCACGCTGCGTCATCAGCAGGATCAAGGAAGCCACTCTCTCCTGCGCGGTCTTGCGTCCCAACACCAGCATCCACTCGCGAGCTGCGTCCACCTCATCGAGCGTGCGTTCCAGCAAGAGGCGCTGCATCTGCGGCGTCTTCAGCAGCAGCTCCTCGAAATATGGACGCTCCGCGCAGCACAGCTCGACGGCCGTAGCCGCCTCGGCCCCGAACGGAATCGAGCTGCCGAAGGGGCGGCCCAGAAAATCCGACGGGAAGAGCAGTCCGACGATTTGCTGGCGGCCATCGCACATCGTGCGGGTGAGCTTGACCACCCCGGACATGACCGTTGCGAACCAGTCCTGCCGCTGACCCGCCGCAGCTATGAACTGGCCCGCCTGGTAGCGTTTCTGGCAGATCCTCCGGTTGAGCCGAGGCAGCTGCTCGCGGGCAAGCGCACCGCACAGCGCACGGTCTCTGATCGCGCAGACGGCACAGGAGTGTCGAGTCGACATCGCAGCGGCAGGCGTCTCGTCGTTTCGGGCGTCCTGACTCCCAAACGCCAATCTGCCGCGGCCGCCCTTGATCTGGATCAAGCGGGCTCTGGGCCACTTGGCGTGCGGCCGCGCCAGCACCGATCAGGGCTTCAGCCCTTCCACGAAGGTGACGAACTCCGCCTTCGGCATGCGCTTGGGTGTGAAGGTGTTGACCTTGTCGTCGGGGTCCGGGTAGCCGAGCGCCATGCCGCACACGACGGTCTGCTCGGGCGGAATGCCGATGCGCCGCTGCAGCACGTCCCAGAAACTGAGCCAGGCCGCCTGCGGGCAGGTCTCGAGGCCGAACGGGCGCGCAGCCACCATGATCGACTGCAGGAACATGCCGTAGTCGAGCCAAGAGCCTCGTTCCAGGTCGCGGTCGATCGAGAAAATGAGCCCCACCGGTGCGCCGAAGAAGGCGTAGTTGCGCGCATGCTGCGCATGCATCTTCGCCTTTTCCTCGCGGGCGATCCCCAGCGTGCCGTAGAGACCCCAGCCGCAGGCACGACGCCGACCAAGATAAGGCTCGCGCCACTTCACGGGGTAGTAATCGTACTCCCGCTTGCTCACCTCGCCGCGCTCGTAGCGGTCCTTGAGGTCGTGCACGATTTCGTCGCGTACGGCACCCTCGAGCACCCACACCCGCCACGGCTGCACGTTGGAGCCCGACGGCGCACGCCCGGCGATCTCCAATATGCGCTCGATCAGCTCGCGCGGCACGGGCTTGGGCAGGAAGGCGCGGATGCTGCGGCGGCCAGTTATGGCCTCCTCGACGGTCATCATGTCGGGATACTCGGGCGAGAGCGGGTGCACTTGCCGCGGGACCATGGCACGGCCTAGTTTTGTGGGTCAATCGCGCAGCCGGTCGCGACCAAAACAGGGAAACGCCAACATGCCGTTCGATCCCAGCGCAGCCAATGTCACAACCGGCGTGGTCGGCACGGGGGCCATGGGCCGAGGCATCATGCAGGTCGCTGCCCAAGGCGGCATGCGCGTCATCGCCTACGACGAGAAACCGGGCGCGGCGGAGGCGGCCAAAGGCTACATCGCCAAGATGCTCGAGAGCCTCGTGCAGAAAGGGCGCCTGCCCGACGCCGACGCCAGGTCGGCCATCGACCGCATCGCTGTCGCCAAGAGCCTCGGCGAGGTCGCCAAGGCCAACATCGTCATCGAAGCCATCGTCGAGCGACTGGACGCCAAGCAAGCCCTCTTCGCCAGGCTCGACGAGCTTGCCGGGCCCGACACCATCATTGCCTCGAACACGTCGTCGTTGCCGATCACCGCAATTGCCTCCAAGTGCAAGCGGCCCGAGCGCGTCGGTGGCATGCACTTCTTCAATCCCGTCCCGCTGATGCGCCTCGTCGAGGTGATCCCGGGAGTGAAGACCGTGCCTTGGGTGACGGAAGCCATGATGACCATCGGCCGGCGCATGGTGCACGAATTGATCCTGTGCACCGACAGCCCGGCATTCCTGGTCAATCATGTGGGTCGCGCCTTCGTGCCCGAAGCCCAGCGCATTCTGACCGAGAACATTTCCACCATCCCCGAGATCGACCGTATTCTCACCGGCGCCCCCGGCTTCAAGATGGGCCCGTTCACGCTCGCCGACATGGTCGGCATCGACGTGCAGCACGGGGTGATGGAGTTCGATCTATCAGCTCTTCTACAACGAGCCGGCGTTCACCCCGTTCCCGCTGTCCGCCCAGCGCGTGGCCGGTGGGCTCTACGGCCAGAAGACCGGGGCGGGCTGGTACACATACAAGGACGGCAAGAAGATCGAGCCACCCACCGCGCCGGCGCCGGCTGCGCGTCCTAAGTCGGTATGGGTCATGCCGAGCAAGCATCATCCCGACCTGCAGTCCCCCCTGATCGATCTATTCAAGCAGGCCGGCGCCAACCTCGAGACGGGAGACAAGCCCAGCGAGGGCGCGCTCATCATCCTGACGCCGATTGGCTGGGACCTCACGACGGCGGTGTGCGACCTAAAGCTGCACGCCCGGCGCGCGGTTGCCATCGACGTGCTGTTCGGCATGAAGGGCCCGCGCACGCTGATGGTTACGCCGGCCACCGATCCGGCCATGCGCGATGCCGCACATGGTCTGCTCGCCGCCGATGGCCAGCCTGTCGTCGTCATCAACGATAGCCCAGGTTTCGTTGCCCAGCGCGTGGTGGCGCAAATCGTCAACATCGCCTGCGGGGTGGCCCAGCGTGCCATCGCCACGCCGGCCGACATCGACAAGGGCGTCAGGCTCGGTCTCGGCTATCCGTCCGGACCGCTGGAGTGGGCCGATCGCCTCGGCGCTGCGCGCATCCTGTTCATCCTGGAGCGCCTGCAGGCGTTCTACGGCGAGCCGCGCTACCGCCCCAACCCCTGGCTCAAGCGCCGCGTGGCGCTGGGCCTGCCGTTGTCCGCACCCGAGGGGCGCGACGCGGCTGCCAAGTAGCTCGATCGCCATATCGAAGTCGATGGCCGACATGAAGCCGTCGCCGAACTCCCCCTCGACCACCGACTTGATCCGAATCAAAGGAGTGGCAGCAATAGGTGGTCATAGAGTGCTGCAGAGTTGGAACGGGAAAGAAAGGGTCCGCGCATGAAGACCGCCGCATCGCTGGCTGCCGGAACCATGTTGCTCTTCTTGCTAGTCACCCCCGCAGCAGCGCAGCTGGCCAGTGCGGAGCGCGGGCACGAACTGGCGCAACGGCTGTGCGTCAACTGCCATGTCGTGGACAGAAATCCATCCGGCCCTGTCCGTGCCGACGTGCCCAGCTTCGCCACGATAGCTGCGCGTCCCGAGGTCAGCGCGGAGAAAATCGCCGGCGCCATCATCATTCCGCATCCGGCAATGCCGGGTGTGCAGCTAACCGTGGCGGAGATCCGCGATATCGTCGCCTACATCCTCTCGCTCAAGGGACAGAAATGAGCGCGCTCACTTCTGCTCTGGCGTGAGACTGTCAATATAGGTGAGAAGCGCCCCGATCTCGCGCGGTGTGAATGTGAACTGCGGCATGGCCGGGTGGCCCGTGACGATGCCTTCGGCCAGTGCCTCGGCGAGGTTCTCCACAGGGTAGCGCTTGGGTAGCTCGCGGAACGGCGGCGCCAGACCCATCGGGCTTGCGCCTTCCCGCTTCACGGCATGACAGCGGGCGCACAGCCTCTGGGCGATTGCCTCCCCGCGCGCTGTCGGCGAGGACTGAGCCGCAGCCGGCGTGACCGCAAACGTGCCCGCCACGAGCGCACCCGCAACGGCGATAGCACTTGCGTTCAACCGCATGATGACCTCGTCGACACTCTCCCCGCCGCACCCAAGCAGAATGCGCGATTTTCGGGGTTGACCGAGGTCAAGGCCGCACCACGCCCCTCGATGTGGCTATCGCGCCGGACCGACCATCATGACGTCAAATCGTCGTAGTATGGGTTCGGGCTTCCCAAGTGCGCTCTCAGGATGCTGAGGCATGCAGAAATCGATCGATAGGGGCGGTGCCGGGGCGGCCGATGCGGCGCGTTCCACGTCGGCCTGGAGACGCCTGCTGTCACGCTGGACGGCACTGCCGCGCGGCAAGCCGCTCGCGACCTTGGCGATTCTGCTGGCGTTGGCGGCAGCGCTATGGGCGTGGCGGCAGGGCCGCGGCCCCGAGGTCGCAGCCGTGCCCGCAAAAATCGGCACCGCCGTCGAGATCGTCTACGCCACCGGTGCGGTCGAGCCGGTGCGCTGGGCCAAGGTCACGAGCCTGGTGCGCAACCGCATCATCGAGATCTGCTATTGCGAGGGCAAGACCGTCGCCAAGGGCGACATTCTGGCCCGCCTCGATGACGGAGAGCCGCGCGCACAACTCGGCGAGCTCAGGGCACGAGAGGAATTCGCCAAGCGCGAGATGGAGCGCGTCACGCAGCTCCTAGGACGCGGGGCGGCGACGATCCAGACGCACGAGAAGATGGGCATGGACCTGCGGCAGATCCAGGCACTGATCTCGGTGCAGATGGAGAAGCTTGCCTACTACACGATCACCGCCCCGATGGACGGGCTCGTGTTGCGCCGGGACGGCGAAGTGGGCGAGATCGCAGAAGCCGGACAGGTGCTGTTCCGCGTCGGCGTGCCCAAGCCGCTTCGGATCGTAGCCGAGGTGAACGAGGTGGACATCCCCCGCGTCGTCGTCGGCCAAACCGTACTGCTGCGCACCGACGCCTTTCTGGATCGGCGCCTCGAAGGGACCGTGGACCAGATCACGCCGATGGGCGACGTCGTCACCAAGACCTATCGCATCCGCATCGCATTGCCGGACGATACTCCCCTGATTGCCGGGATGAGCGCGGAGGCCAACATAATCGCGCGCGAGAAGGCCAACGCACTCCTGGTTCCTGCCGACGCCGTCCAGGACGGAGCCGTCTTCGTAGTCGACGGCAGTCGCTTGCGGCGACGGGAGGTCGCGCTGGGCATCCGCGGGACGCGCGCCGTAGAGATCAAGTCGGGGCTCAAGGAAGGTGAGCGGGTTGCTGCCCCCGCACCCACAGGAGCCGTTGACGGACAACGTGTGCATGTGGTTGCTCCGGCGAGATGAGCACGATCAAGCTCATTCTCTTCATTGCCCTGACGCATGTGCGCTTCCGCCTGCGCCAGACCCTGGTTGCGGTCGCGGGTGTGGCTACCGGCGTGGGATTCTCCATCATGATGGCTGCCCTCATGGTGGGCTCGCAGAACGATTTCATGCGGCAATTGATCGATGCGTTGCCGCATATCACCGTCTCCGACGACCTGCGCAAGGCACCGACGCAGCCAGCCGAGCGCCTGTTTGCTGCCGCCGAGTTTCACGGGCTCACTCCCCAGGTGCGTCGGCGCGGCATCAAGAACCCAATGGCCATCATGGCCGCGCTCGAAGGCTGGGTGCCCGGCTCGGTCGCGCCCTCGGTCAAGACGCAGGCGCTGATCCGCTACGCCGGGAAAGACATGGGCGCCAGCATCACTGGCATCGACCCCTTCCGCGAGCCTAAGGTCTCGGCGCTCGCCAAGCAGATGCGGCAGGGCACGCTCGCCTCGCTGTTCCGCGCCACCAACGCCATCATCCTCGGCGACCGCCTGGCGGAAAAGATCGGCGCGCGCGTGGGCGCCAACTTGAGCGTGCAGGCAACCGAAGGCGTTCGCATCAATGCCCAGGTGGTGGGGCTGTTCCGCTCGGGCGTGCGCGCCATCGACGAGGGAACGGCCTACGTGCTCGTCAAGACCGGGCAAATCCTGGCCAACCAGACAGGCCTCGTCAACGAGTTGCGCGTGCGCGTCAGGGATCCGTTGGCGGCTGCCGCGGTTGCCCAGCGCATCGAGCGCGAGTCCGGCTACAAGTCGGTTGCCTGGCAGGAGGCCAACGAGGACCTGCTCAGCGCCTTCGTGATCCGCAACGTCATCATGTACACGGTGGTGGGCGCCATCCTGCTGGTGGCGAGCTTCGGCACCTACAACATCATCTCGACCATCACGCACGAGAAAACCCGCGACATCGCCATCATGAAGTCGCTCGGCATCCGCGAGGCAACGGTACGGCGGATCTTCGTGCTGGAGGCACTGGTCATCGGCCTCATGGGCGCGCTCGCCGGCTGGGCCTTCGGCTTTGCTCTCACGGGCGCTCTCGGCGCCGTCGAGATCAAGAACCCAATGATCGAATTCGACCCGCCTCCCCCTCGTCTACTCGTTGCTGCACTACGTTCTCGCGGCCGGCGTGGCGCTGGCTTCCTCCCTGTTTGCCGGCTACTTCCCGGCGCGCAAGGCGTCCCTTGTGCATCCCGTCGACATCATCCGGGGTGCGACGTGAGCGAGCGTGCGATCGGATCGGAAACGGGCGGTGGCGCACGCGCCGGCGACGCCCTGATCCTGGCCAGCGGCGTCACCCGCATCCTGCCCGGCGTGGTCCCGACGATACTCGTGCGCGACATCGACCTGGCCATCGCGGGCAACGAGTTCGTCGCGATCACGGGACCTTCCGGCTCGGGCAAATCATCGCTGCTCTATCTGCTCGGCTTGCTCGACCTGCCCACGACCGGCGAGGTGCGCATCCGCGGCCGCGCCACTGTGCATATGGACGAGCCAGAGCGTGCGCTGGCGCGCTTGTCGACGCTGGGCTTTGTTTTCCAATTCCACTTCCTGTTGCCGGAGTTCTCGGCGCTCGAGAACGTCATGCTGCCGATGCGCGCGCTCGCCAATCTCGACGACGACGCCATGCGAACGCGGGCACGCATCCTTGCTGAGCTCGCTCGGCTTGGGCGATCACGCCTTCAAGCGCCCCGACCAGCTGTCTGGAGGGCAGCGCCAGCGCGTGGCGGTGGCGCGCGCACTGGCCAACAATCCGCCCCTGATCCTCGCCGACGAGCCGACCGGCTCGCTCGATTCCGCCTCCAGCGAGCAGGTGTTTCAAATCCTGCGCGACCTCGTCGACAACGAGGGCAAGACGGTCGTTGCCGTCACGCACGATCTTGGGCTCGCGGCCCGCACCGATCGGCAGGTCCGTCTCGTCGACGGCGCCATAGCGTCCGACGAACGACACGGCAAGACGCCACTGGAGGGATGAGACAATGCGAACCGTCGTCGTGGGCGCCGGCATCCTCGGTGCGAGCGCCGCCTATCACCTTGCGCGCCAGGGAGCCGACGTCGTGGTGGTCGATCGCTGCGACGAGGGCCGCGCCACGGCGGCGGGCGCCGGCATCGTCTGTCCATGGGGCTCGCCGGCCGAGGATGCGCCGCGCTATGCGCTGCTTGCTCGCGGTGCCCGCTACTATCCAGAGCTTGTCGCCGCGCTAGCCGCGGAGGGGGAGCAGGACCTCGGCTACGCCCGGGTGGGCGGCCTCTATGTGCCCAATGGACCAGGGGAGCTGGATGCAGTCGAGCGGCGTGTGAGTGCCCGCGCCCTCGAGGCGCCCGAAGCCGGGCACGTCGAGCGGCTCCCCCCTGACGACGCGCGCAGCCTTTTCCCGCCGCTGCGTCGGGGCATGCCTGGGCTCTACGTTTCTGGTGGCGCTCGCGTCGACGGCCGCAAGGTAGCTGCCGCGCTGCTGCGTGCGGCTGCCAGACGAGGAGCTCAGAGCGTGAGCGGCTCGGCCGAGCTCATTCTACGCGGCAGTCGCGTTGCGGGCGTCCGCGTCGACGGCAAGGCGATCGAAGCAGATTGCGTCGTGGCCGCTGCCGGAGCCTGGGCGCCGGCGCTCGTTGCGCCTGCCGGAATCCGGCTCGCCGTCGCACCGCAGCGCGGCCAGATTGTCCACCTGCGGCTGCCGGGCACCGATACAGCGCGCTGGCCGGTGCTCCTGCCTCTCAGCAGTCACTACCTGCTGGCGTTCGAGGACTCCCGCGTCGTCATCGGCGCGACGCGCGAGCTCAACTCCGGGTTTGACTATCGAATGACGGCCGCCGGCATAGCCGAGGTCCTGAATGCCGGGCTCGAGGTTGCACCGGGTCTGGCCACTTGGACGCTGCACGAGATCCGCATCGGGTTCCGCCCGCTCGCGGCCGACGATCGCCCAATGCTCGGAGCCGTGCCGGGCATCCAGAACCTCGTTGTCGGCAATGGCCTCGGCCCGAGCGGTCTGGCGATGGGACCGTATGCAGGCGCGCTCCTCGCCAGTGTGGCCCTCGGTCAGCCCGCCGACCTCGACCTCCAGGATTACATGCCGCTGCGGCAGGGACGTTGACGACCCCGAGGCCGATCGCTCGCGGCAGGCGATCTCGCTTCAGCCCCTCGAAGGAGCAGCAGAACCGGGATGGGGCGCGCTGAACTCGTGCGTCTGGACCGTATGCGCGGTATGGCGCAGCAGAATACGCGAGGCACGACGCTGCAGGCCGACGTCGGACGCGCTCACAAAGAGTGCGATCGCCCCAGAGCGCAAGTGCTCGGCGACGCTCCCGAGCAGCTCGGGAAGGCACCAGCTATGGACCGAGCCCGCACCGCTCGCAACACTCCCGGTGTGGTCGAGCAGGGTCTGCAAGAGCCCGCCGTCCGTAGCGGCAAGCTCGAGGCCGGGGAGCTGTGGCGGAAGCACCGCGAGTTGGCCAGTCGGACAGGCTGCACCATCATTGCTCCCCGCAAAGGCCTTTATCGCAGGAGGCGACCCGGTCAGGCAGATCTCACCGACGGCGATGCCATCCGCCAGAAGATCGGCGACCGCACTGGCAAGATCTCGCGTTTCATAGAATACGCCGACCGCTAGCCGGAACAGGTTGTTGGCGTCATCCATCGGCATGCGCCCCAGCACTCCGCCAACCGCAAAAACTGCCGCGTCTGGAGGGCACGGGGCGTTCCCTTTCGCTCGGCTCGCGCCTCGGGCGTTCACAGCTCGCTGCCGCCTTCTGCATACGCCTCGAGAGCTTCAATATCGACGAGCTTCACGCGGACGCTTTGCGCCAAGTCAATGATCCCCTGCTGGCGCAGCTTGGTGAAAGTTCGGCTCACTGTCTCGATGGTCAGGCCCAGAAAATCGCCGATGTCGGCGCGCGTCATCGGCAGGTCGATGACGGTCCCATCCTGGCCGTTACGTACTCCCCGCCGAGACATGGCGAGCAGGAATGCGGCAACCCGCTCCACGGCGCTACGCTGACCAGTGGTCAGCAGCAGATCGTGGGCAGCTGCCAGCTCGTTGGAGATGGCTTCGTAGAGCTTGAGGCCAAGTGCCGCGTCCTGGCGCGCCGTGTTCTGCACGGTGCTCCACGACAAGGAGCGAAGCTGCGTCGGCTTGGTTGCCTGGGCGTTGAAGGGATATTCCGCTTGCGCGCCGAAGCCGATGAGATCCCCCGGATAGGCAAAGCTGAGCACCTGCCGGCGACCGTCCGGCATGACCTTGTAGAGGCACACGGCGCCGCTCTCGACCCGGAAGAGGTGGGTCCTCCGGTCGCCCTCTGCGAACACATGCTCCTTGGCACCGATGGCTCGCGCCGGTGCCCGGGAAAAATGATCCTCCAATGTAGCCGCTGGCGATGACCGCCAATCGCTATGGCGCGCAACGGGACGAGCGATCTGGTGGCTGGTGGAGTATGCCTCTGACAGCATGGCTTGTTCCTCTGTTTGCCGCGAGATCAGGAGAACAGCCGGCCGCTGCAGGCATTCGCGGATCCAGAAAGAAATTGTAAGATTGTGTAACAGCGACCCGCGGCAAGGTCGGCTGTCGGCACGCCGACTTGCGCAGGCCTCAATCAGTTGACGTGGGTCAAGGCCCCGCAACCTGCCGCAGGGCTACAGGAACCGGACATTCTCTTTGGGCGCCCGCCCCTGGGCAACGGAGACCGACATGTACAAGCACATCCTGATTGCAACCGACGGATCGGAGCTGGCCGGCAAGGCCGTGGCGACGGGCCTCGCACTGGCCAAGGCGCTGGGCGCCAAGGTCACGGCCGTAAACGCCACCGAGCCGTGGACCGCCATGGTGACCGGGGAGGCGGCGCTGGCGTTTCCGGTCGAGGAGTACGAGAAGAGCGCGGCGGAGAATGCGGCCAAGATCCTGTCCGAGGTGACCGCGGCGGCCAAGAAGCAGGGCGTGGCTTGCGACACCGTGCACGTCATGGACTTTCCAGCCGAGGCCATCATCGAGACCGTCAAGAGCAAGGGCTGCGATCTCATCGTCATGTCCTCCCACGGCCGCCGCGGCCTTGCCCGAGTGCTTCTGGGCAGCCAGGCAACACGCGTGCTCACCTTGAGCACCGTGCCGGTGCTGATCTGCCGATAGCGCGGTCGGCATGCGAACAGCAGTCGGTCTCGCCGGGCGCGGCACGGACAGTTGCGCGACGTGCCAGGTATCGTCGCGAAGCCTAGGGCGGATCGCTTGGGATGGATCACTTCAGCCCAACCGAGACGTCGAGGCCGAAGCGTAATCCGCTCTATTCCGAGTTTAGAGGATACGTTCCATGATCAGCGAAGCGCTTCGATCAGACCGATCTTGCTCTAGTTGCTGAGGGATGCTCCAGACGAGCGCTTTGCGGGATGGTGACTTCCAACGCCCAGATCCTGGTCGTCGACGACGATGCGGAAGTGCGCGCGTTGCTGCGCAAGTGCCTCGAGCGTGAAGGCTTCGAGATTGTGGAGGCCGGCAACGGCGTCCAGGTGCATGCCTGCATCGAGCAGCACCCGATCAGCCTCATCACGCTCGACCTGACGCTGGGCGGAGAGGACGGCCTGGAGCTGGCCCGCGAGATCCGCGCCAAGCGCAACATCCCCATCATCATGATCACGGGCAAGGGCGATACCATCGACCGCGTCGTCGGCCTCGAGCTTGGCGCCGACGACTACATCACCAAGCCCTTCCAGCTGCGCGAGGTGCTCGCCCGCGTGCGGGCCGTGCTCAGGCGCTACGCCACCACGGAGGCGCGGGCGGCCGAGACGGTCCCCGCGCACGAACGGTACGGCTTCGAGGACATGGTCGTCGACATCACCTGCCGGGAGCTCGGTCGCACGGGCGGCACGGCTCCTGAGCTGACCACGGCCGAGTTCAACCTGCTCGAGATCTTCGTCAGACGCCCGCACCGGGTGCTCTCGCGCGACAACATCATGGACTTGCTCAAGGGGCACGACTGGTCGCCGACCGACCGGTCCATCGACGCTCTGGTTGGACGGCTGCGCAAGAAGATCGAATCCGATCCCGAGCACCCACGCCTGATCAAGACGGTGCGCGGCATCGGCTACGCCTTCACGGCGGATGCGCGGCGGCTCTAGCCTAATCACCGCGCGAGGATTTTGCGCTCTTGCGCAGCTGGACATAGAGGGCGCCGGCGCCGCCGTGCCGCGGGCTGGCTTCGGTGTAGCTCAGCACGACGCCGCGCAGATCCGGCTGCTCGAGCCAATGCGGCACGCTGCGCCTCAGCACACCGCGCTGGCGCTCATCCGCCAGCGAGCCGAGGTTTTCGGCCGCGTTCTTGCCGCCACCCTTGCCCGTGATGACGAGCACCGTCTTGTGGCCTTCGGCATACGCCCGCAAAAGAAACGCATGTAGCTCGGCACGGGCGTCATGCTGGCGCAACCCGTGCAGATCGATGCGGGCGCTCACCTCGATCTTGCCGGAGGCGATCTGGCGCGCCTTGCGGCGGTCGAAATCGGCAAGCGGCGTCGGGGGCGTGCGCGCCTTCACGGGTGTGGACGCGCTCGGCGCGGCGCGGGCGGCCGATGGCTTTCCGCCAGCGGGTGCGATCGAGGCCGTTGAAGCTTTGACGGGAGTTACGGCACTGCGCGCAGTATCATCAGGGTGGACAACGACGCGCGGTTTGGTCTTGACCGGCTCCAAAGCCCGCGTCGCGTGCTTCCACAGCTCTGCTTCGTCAGCGCTTACGGTGCGACCGCGCCAGCCCTTGTGGCCGGTCTTACTCACTGCCGAGCCTTGGCGGCGGCGTCCGGAGACGCTTCGGCCCGCGCCGGACTCTCACGCGGCAGCAAAACGATGAACTTGGCTTCGCTTTTGGTCGTGCCGGCAAGCCGACCGGCAGCGTCGCCCGAGCCGAAATAGACATCGCCCCTTTCGGGCCCCTTGATCGCCGAACCTACGTCCTGCGCGACCATCAAGCGGCGAAAATTCCCGCCTTTGCCGGCGTGTCCCACTCCTTCGGCGCTGACGAAGATCGGAATGCCTAGCGCATGATAGCGCGGGTCCACGGCCAGGCTGCGGCCCGGTGTGAGGTGGACCTGCATCGCACCCATGGGACTCTTGGCCTCGCTGCCCTTGAGCTCGCGAAAAAACACGTAGGACGCATTCTTCCACATCACTTGCTTGCCGCGCTCAGGATCGGCACGCAGCCATCTCTTCAGCGCGCCCATCGAGATCTTGTCGGCGGCGAGCAGCCCCTTCTCGATCAGGTAGCGGCCGATCGAGCTGTAGGGATGCCCATTCTTGCCATCATAGTGCACACGGATGGTGCTGCCGTCGGTCAGCTTGACGCGACCCGATCCCTGGATCTGAAGAAAGAACACCTCGACTGGATCGGCGAAATAGACGAGCTCCAAGTGCTTGCCCTTCAGGGCACCCTGCTCGATGGCGGCCCGGGTGGCATAGGCTTCGACGCCCTTCTCGGTCTTGCGGCCGTGAGTGACCGCCTTGCCGGTGGCCCGGCGACTGGTCTCTTCGACAAGAGTTCACCAGGTCGGAGGGGCGTTTGTAGATCGGCGTCTGGAACTCGCCCTGAGGCGTGCGCGAGGCCGTCAATACCGGCTCGTAGTAGCCCGTCAGGAGACCCTTTGGACCGCTGTGGCCAATGGCATTGGGCACAAAATACTGCTCGAAGAATGCCTTCGCGACAGCCTTTGTCACCGGGCCGGACTGGCGGCCGGCAGCCGTGCAGGCCGCGACCAGAGCAGGAGGGGACGGGGGCACCTTGTCGGCGGACGTGGTTTCGCGTCCGGAGGCCATCACGCGCTGGCATGATCGCAGGAAGGCCTTGAACGCAGCGGCATGATCGTCCGCTTCCCATCCCGGGATCTGCTCGAAAGCCAGCGGAGCGAGCGAGACGTCGGTCTTCATACGTGAGCCAGGCTGCTTCGGCGGCGAGCTCGCCAAGGCGAGCGGTGCCAGAACAACCCCAAGGAATGCGGACATAGCCGCACCCGCAGCAACCCGAAACGCAAAATGCGACGGCACGGCAGGCTCCCCCTGTGCAGACCCCTCCTTCGCGGCGCCCCCCGGCGCCGCTTAGTTGGCAGCTTGCGTCGCGACCAACCGCCAGTTCGGGTCGCGCGAATCGACCTCGCGCGCAAACGTCCAGATATCCGTGACTTCCTTGATGCGCTTGGGATCGCCCGTGACCACCTCACCACCCCTGTCGCGCGTGGCGGAGATGAGCTCGCTCACGAACTTGACGGTGACCTGCGCGGCTCGGTTCTTGAGCTCGGCTTCCACGATGTCGGCTGACTTGATGCCGACAAAGCTCTGGTCGACCTGCTCGCCCCGGCTTTCGCGATCGCTGATCGCGCCGGCAAAACCCTCGTACACTTCACGGCTCAAGAGGCCCTTCAGTGTCTTGCGATTGCCCTCGGCGAAGGCCGTGACGATGATCTCATAGGCTGCCCTGGCACCCTTCAGGAACGTATCGGGGTCGAAGGTGGCATCGGCGCGGACGATATCCACGAGCCCCTTCGCCACCCCCGAGTTTCCTGCGGCCAGGCCGCGAACCCGTTCCTCTACCTCGGCGCGCGCCTGCGGCTCCGCTGTGGGCCGCACCTCGGTCTCCTCGCGCTCGCGACGCGGCAACGTCACGACCTTGTCCTGACCGGGAAGCTTGCCGTTTCGCTGACTGGCCTCCTGCTGTGCCTTGAGGCGCTCATAGCGACCTTGCTCATGGCCCGTGCGGCGGCCGAGTACGCTGCGCAACTTCAGAAAGACCACGACCGCCAAAACCAAAAACAGTAGTGTGGATACGTCGATCCTGCCGTCCATCGCCGTGCTTTCGAGCCAGAGCCTCGAGCTACCGCATATAGGTCGTCCGGCCAGCTATACACAGGCCCGCCGACGCTCCAGCCAAGGAAACGTTCGGTCGCGCCGCCGCCGCAGGCCAAATCTTACGGCATTACATGGCACAAGCCAACCGGCGCGGCTTTGTTTATTCTTGGCGGAACGCCCAAGGAATGACCAATGCTACGCATTGTACTTGGTTGCATTTTCGTTGCGCTGCCCCTGCTCGAGCTGGCCCTGCTGATCAAGACGGGCCAGCTCATCGGCTTCTGGCCGACCATGGCCATTGTCATAGGGACCGGCCTGCTTGGTGCCCATGTCCTCCTCCGGCAAAGCTGGACGACCGTGCGGGCAACCCAGGAGGCCCTGGCACGGGGCCGGCCGCCTGTCGCGCCGGTGCTGGACGGCGTTTTCCTGCTGCTGGCCGGCACGCTGCTGGTCACGCCCGGCCTGATCAGCGACTCGGTCGCCTTGTTGCTGCTGATCCCGCCGATACGCCATGGGTTGGCGCGATGGCTCGTGCGCCGGCTGGTGCAGCACGCGCACGTGCATTTTGGGGTGTTCGACGCCACGGCCGAGACGAGCCGCAACCCTTCACCTCCAGCCTCCGGCGGAAGCGAGGGACCAATCATAGAAGGCGAATTCGAGCGTCTGGGCGAAAAGTCGAGAGGGCCGCATCGCCCGAACGGACCTGATCGGATATGAGTGAGGCGCGTGGGCGCGGCAGCGAGCCCCGCACAAGAGCCACGACGAGGAAGAAATTGCATGGCCGACCCCACAGACGCCGGCAGCGGCAACCCCGGCATCCAGCCCGCCAATGTAGCGGGTCCCCCTGTTCAGGTGAGAGTCGTCGGCCAATACATCAAGGACTTGTCGTTCGAGAACCCCAACGTGCGCAAGCTCATCGACGGCCCGGGCGAGAAGCCGACGCTGCGCGTGGAGGTGAATGTCAACGCCACCAAGGTGACTGACCGCATCTTCGAGAGTGCCATCGATTTCAAGGCCGAGGCCACCAACCAGGCCGGCGTGATCTACGATCTGGAGCTTGCCTACGCCGGCCTGTTCGAGATCCAAAGCATCCCCGAGCAGGCGCTCGAGCCGTTCCTGCTCATCAACTGTCCGGCGCTGTTGTTTCCATTCCTGCGCCGCCTCGTCGCGGACCTGACGCGCGAGGGCGGATTTCCGCCGCTGTTGCTCGATCCGATCGATTTCGCCGGGTTGTTCGTGCAGCGTCAGCAGCAAGGTGCGCAGGGCGTGCGGCCCGTGGTGAATTGAGGTTTCGGCGCCAAGAGCTCGGCCAGCCTGGAGCGATGTCGCCGCATTGACCCGCCATTTGATGACGCCTAGCCTCCAGCCATGAAGGGTCTGCGGCGGCATAAGCGAGCCTGGATGTGGCTCGCCATCGTTGCTTTCCTGAGCCATGCGGTGCTTGTGCCGGCGCCGCTGGCCAAATCTGCGTCGCCAGTCGACAGCATTCTGGGCCCGCTCGTCATTTGCACGGCAAATGGCGCCACGGCAGCCCCCGGGGACGGAGGCTCGGGCGGGCATTGCCCATTTGGCCACTGCACGGCCTGCATGCTGGTGAGCCAGCTCGTACTGGCCGTGCCCATGGTGCCTCCGGCCCTCGCGGCACCGCCGTTGGCTGCGTCACGCCCGCTGCCGACCGCTGCGGCTTGCCCGCCCAACCTTCGGTTTCTTTTCGGAAGCTTGCACAGCAGAGCACCGCCTGCCGCAGCCTGACACTTCGATTTCCCAACGGTCAGACAACTGTGGAGAGGCACAATGCTTCGCTCAATTCTTTTCGCTGCTGCTACTTCGGCGCTCCTGCTCGGGGCCAGCTCGGTCCAGGCTGGATCGCACACCTACAAGGTCGGATCCCTGGTCATCGACTCGCCATGGGCCAGGGCCACGCCCGCCGGTGCCAAGGTGGGCGGCGGCTACTTGAAGATCACCAACACCGGCAAGACGCCAGACCGCTTGACAGGCGGAACGCTGCCGATTGCTGGCGCAGTCGAGGTCCACGAGATGTCGATGAGCGGTGGCGGCGTCATGAAAATGCGCAAGCTCGACAAGGGTCTGGAGATCAAGCCCGGGCAATCCGTCGAACTGAAGCCGGGCAGCTATCACCTCATGTTCATGGGTCTCCGGAAAGGCCTCAAGGAGAACGAGAGCATCAAGGGCACACTGACGTTCGAGAAGGCCGGCTCGGTCGTCGTCGAGTATCACGTGGCGCCAATCGGAGCCCAGTCTGGGGGTCACATGATGATGCATTGAACGAGGAGAACGATACGTGCGTAGGGTGATGCTCTGGATCGTCCTGGGCCTCTTCGCCTCGGCCGCTTGCGCGCAAGCGCCGGCCGGCAACGTGGGCGGGCCTTTCGAGCTCATCGATCAGAACGGGAAAGCGTTCTCGAGCTCACAGCTCGCAGGCACGCCCTACGCCATTTTTTTCGGCTTCACGAACTGCCCTGACGTCTGTCCGACGACATTGCTCATGATGAGCAATGCGCTCGCAAAGCTTGGGCCCGACGCCGACCGACTCAAGGTCTTGTTCGTCAGCGTGGATCCCGAGCGCGACACGCCGAAGCATCTGCGGACCTACATGTCCTCGTTCGATAGGCACATCATAGCGCTGACCGGCAGCGCCGAGCAGGTCGCCGCGACAGCCAAGCTGTGGAAGGCATCCTACTACAAGCTGCCGGAGGACAACGGCAGCTACACAATCGTGCACTCGGCCTACGTCTACCTGATGGATCGCGGCAATCATCTCACCGGCACGCTCGGCTTTCAGGACGAGGAAGCCGTGCAAGTCGAGAAGCTCGAGAAACTCTTGAAGTGACGGGCGCACTTCAGGCCGCTGGGCCTTTCTATTCGCCCAGGTCTTTCAAGAGGAGACGGGCTCGCCGAAAAAGCGAAGCCATAGGGCCTTGGCGCCCAGCGTCTTGACGAAGGTGCGGTGGGCCTGCTCGGCTTCCTCGGAGAGACGCGAAGGGAGCGGCTGTGGGCGTGGCCGCGCGGCGGCAATGCGCTGATGGACGGCCGTCTCCGACCTATCCTGGCCGCCGAGACCCAGCCTGGCCTGACGCTCGCCCAGGAGCTCGACATAGACGTTGGCCAGCAGCATCGAATCGAGCAGGGCGCCGTGCTTGGTGCGGGCGGAGAGGTCGATGCCGTAGCGCTTGCAAAGCGCATCGAGACTGTTGGGGCCAGCCGGATGGCGGCGGCGCGCCAGTGCAAGCGTATCGACCACGCGATCGAAGGTCAGTGCAGGACGGCCCGCGCGCGCAAGCTCGGCATTGAGGAAGCCAACGTCGAAGGTGGCGTTGTGGGCAACGAGAGGTGCCTCGCCGACGAACTCCAGGAACTCGTCGGCCACATCCCTGAAGACCGGCTTGTCCTTCAGGAAGTCGACGGTCAGGCCGTGCACCTCTACCGCGTCGCGATGGATGTCGCGCTCGGGGTTGAGATAGCGGTGAAACTCGCGGCCTGTCGGGATGCGATTGACGATCTCGATGCAGCCAAGCTCGATGAGACGGTCGCCGTTGTTGGCATCCAGCCCCGTGGTCTCCGTGTCGATGACGATCTCGCGCAGCATTCCCACCCTCGAAGCAATACGCGAGCACATCTCCGTCCTGTAGCTTCACCGAGGCAGGGATGGCGTCAGGCCCAATATCTGGCGAACGCGGTGCCTTCCCGACCCTCGAGCGATTCGATGATTCTATCGACCTGCGCGTAGGTCTCCTCGAAGGTGCCACCGGTGTCCACAACGAAATCCGCCCGCGCGCGCTTGTCGGCGTCCGACATCTGCCGGGAGAGCATCTGCTCGAGCTTTTCCAACGTCATTGCCGGGCGCGTCATGACGCGGCTGCGCTGCGCCTCGGCCGGCGCGCTCACGACGATCACCGCATCGACGCGGCGCTCGCCACCGGTCTCGAGCAGCAGCGGGATCTCCAGAACCGCCAGGGCTGCACCCCGAGCCGCCTCGGCGCGAAGGAACGCGCGCTCGGCCTCGAGCACGAGAGGATGCACGATGGCCTCGAGACGCTTGAACTTGTCGGGTTCGGCCAGCAGCGTCGCGGCGAGCTTCTGGCGATCGACCTTGCCGCCGGCAGTCGTTCCCGGAAAGGCCGCCTCGATGGCCGGGACGGCTGCGCCCTCATAGAGCCTGTGAACCTCCGCGTCGGCGTCGCAGACGGCGATGCCGCGCAGGCGCATGCGCGTGGCGACCGTCGACTTGCCCATGCCGATGGAACCAGTGAGGCCCGACGATCAGCATCAGCGGCCCTCGATATCGGCAACGATCAAAGCGCGCAGCTGCGGCGTGACCTCGGGCGTCACGCCAAACCACTTGGCGAAGCCGGGCACGGCCTGGTGCAGAAGCATGCCGAGGCCATCCATGGCGGCGAGGCCGCGCCTACGGGCGGCTGCGAGCAGCGGCGTTTCCAGCGGCACGTACACCAAATCCGCGACGATCGAGCCATCGCTCAGGTGCTCGACCGGCATGTCGAGGGCAGCGCCCCCTTTCATCCCGAGCGAGGTGGCGTTGACGAGCAGACCCGACTCGCGCGAGCAGTCGGCGCGTTGCTCCCAGTCGTACGGCTTGACGCGGGAACCGAAATGGCGCGGCGACTGCCTCGGCGCGAGAGCGCGTACGGTTGAAAACACGGACCTCGCGGGCCCCCGCTTCCAGAAGGGCATAGATGATGCCTCGCGCCGCGCCGCCGGCGCCGAGCACAGAGACGGAGCTCCGCCTGGCGTCGAACTGCGGGAAGTTCGCCCGCAGGTCGCTCATGAACCCGCTGCCGTCGGTATTGTCGGCAAACAGTCGACCCTGCTCAAACCAGAGTGTGTTGGCCGCTCCCATTGCGAGCGCAGCCGGCATCCTCTCCTCGGCCACGGCGTATGCCGTCTCCTTGTGAGGGAGGGTGACGTTGCAGCCGGCCAAGCCCTCCTCGCGCATGCCACGCAGGAATTCGACCGCATCCTCCGGCCGAACGGGACGCTTCACGTAGCTGCCGTCGATAGCGTACTTGTCGAGCCAATAGCCATGGATCAATGGCGAGCGCGAATGCGCGACTGGCCAGCCGATGATGCATGCGCGTTTGGTCGTTCCGCTCATGCGTCGATCGCCCCGCGCGCCCTGAGCTCGGCCAGCAGCGGCAGCATGGGCAGGCCCAGGATGGTGAAATAGTCGCCCTCGACGCGCTCGAACAGCTGGATGCCGGGACCCTCCAGCTCATAGGCGCCGACACTGCGTGTGACACCGGCGCCGACACTGAGCAGATAGTCATCGAGGAGCGGCGGGGCTGAAGGCCCGCATCGTCAAAGTCGCCGCCTCGAGGTGCCGCCAAACCGTCTGCCCGGCGCGTGCAAGGGAAACACCGCTGAGCAGGCGATGGGTCGCGCCGCGCAAGCGCTCGAGCTGCATCCGCGCTGCAGCAAGGCTTGAAGGCTTGTCGAAGAGCTCACCCTCGAATGCCAACACCTGGTCAGCGCCGATGACGAGGGCCTCGGGAACGCGTTGGCTCACCGTGTCGGCCTTCGCGCAGGCGAGCGCCAGCGCGACCACGCCCGGGTCGGCTCCCCACCATGAGCGATGAAGCCACGCTTCAGGGCGGTTTCGTCGATGTCGGCGGAAACCACCCGGAAGGACAGCCCGGCCGCGGCGAGCAGGCGTTGGCGGGTCGGGCTCGCCGAAGCCAGGATCAGCTCGTGCGCCCCCGGCCTATTCATCATCGCTTCCGTGATGGCGGGCGCTGATGGCGGCTTCGTCGCGATCATGGAGCAGCCGGATGATTGAGGCGGCCGTCTCCTCGACCGAACGCCGCGTCACGTCGATGACGGGCCAGCCGTGGCGCGCGCACAGCCGGCGCGTATAGGCCAGCTCATTGGCGATCTGGCTGCGGTCGACGTAGTCATCGAGATTGCGGTCGCCGAGGAAATGCACTCGGTTGCGCCTGACCTCGGCGATACGCTCGGCACTGGCGACAAGACCCACCACAAAGGCGCGATGCGGCTTGATCAGCGCCTCGGGCAGATCGATGGTTGGCACCAAGGGGAGATTGGAAGTCTTGTAGCCGCGCTGGGCGAGATAGATGCTGGTCGGCGTCTTGGACGTGCGGGAGATGCCCAGGATGATGATGTCGGCGGTATTGAGGTCCTGCGGCAGCTGGCCGTCGTCATGGGCCATGGTGAAGTTGAGCGCGTCGATGCGCCGGAAGTAATCGGCATCGACCATGTGCTGGCCGGCCACGACCGGCGTTTGCGGAGCACCGAGGTAGGACTCGAACACCTTCATGATCGGCTGCAGCACGTGCAGAGCCGGCACCTTCAGCTCGCGGCAGCGGCGCTCGATCTCCTCGATCAGGTCTCGCTTGACGATCGTGTAGAGGACGATGCCAGGCGACTGGTCGACCTCCTTCAGCACCCGCTCGAGCTGCTTCATCGTGCGCACCAAGGGATGCACATGCTCGATGGGTCGCACCTGCGAATACTGGACCGCCGCCGCCTTGGCCATTGTGGTCAGGGTCTCGCCGGTGGCATCGGAGATCAGATGCAGATGGAAGTAGCTGGGCAGCTGGTTGGCCATGTGTGGAAAAAGATCAGACTTCTCAACGGCTGCCAAGCCGAGGCTGGGCCAATGCCCGGCCCGTGTGCCGATTTCAACAAAAGAGCTCACAGGTTGACCCGCCGGGATCGGGTTTTGCCCGTAGCCAAGCATCCACGGGGACAAGAGCGAAATGCCTGCTCGCTCTGGCGCCCGTCAACAGGATATGACACTGATGCACTGGCAACGCGAGCCAATTTCCTTCCTGGGGAGCCAATGGCTTGCGGGCGTTTGTGGGCCTCGGGGGCACGAGGCACTAGATGCCGGACATGAGCCACCGCCGACGGGCAAGCTGTTGGCAAGACGGGGGCGGCTGAGTATCTCCGAAATTCACGGCCTAAGAGTTATAATAACAAGATTCAAAACTTGGACTCTTGAATTGGAGTCACAGTGATGGCTTTGCGACCGGAACCTCGCTCAGGCCGCCTGCTCGACACCTTCGCGGGTAGGACCACGACGTCGCCGCCGATCTGGCTGATGCGGCAGGCTGGGCGGTATCTGCCGGAGTACCGGCGCGTACGCGCCCAAGCGGGTAGCTTTTTGGATTTGTGCTACACGCCGGCATTGGCGGCGGAAGTGACATTGCAGCCGATCCGGCGGTTCGGTTTCGATGCCGCAATCCTGTTCTCCGACATTCTGGTGGTGCCCGACGCGCTGGGCCAGAAGGTCGATTTCATCGAAGGCGAGGGACCTCGCCTCGAACCCGTTCGCAGCGAGCGTGATCTCGCCCGCTTGAACACGAGCGCGACTCGGACCAAGTTCGCCGCGGTCTACGAGACGGTGGCGCGACTACGACAGGACCTTCCCAGTGAAACGGCTCTCATCGGATTTTGCGGTGCGCCGTGGACGGTCGCGAGCTACATGGTGGAGGGACAGGGCTCGGCCGATCAGCGCGAGGCGCGGCTGTGGGCCTATCGCGACCGCGCGGGTTTCGCCAGGCTGATCGATCTGCTGGTCGAGACGTCGATCGAATACCTGGGCGGCCAGGTCGAAGCTGGCGCCGATGTGCTGCAGATTTTCGATACGTGGGCCGGGAGCCTGCCGCCGACGCGAATTCGAGGCCTGGGTGGTGGCGCCGACGCGGCGCATCGTGGGGGCGGTGCGGGCGAAGCACCGCCAAGTGCCGATCATCGGTTTCCCGCGCGGGGCAGGGCAGAAGATCGAGGGTTACGTCCGGGAGACCGGCGTGCAAGGGGTCAGCTGCGACGTCGGCATGAGCGCCGATGATATGGCTGCGCTGGCGCGCTCACAGGGGGTCGTGGTGCAGGGCAATCTCGATCCGATTGCGCTCGTTGCCGGCGGGGCCGCGCTCGAGGAGCAGGCCCGCGCGTTGCTTCGATCGCTTGCCGGAACACCCCACATTTTCAACCTCGGCCACGGTATCCTGCCCGAGACGCCGCCCGAGAACGTGGGTCGGCTGGTCGAGCTGGTACGAAAATCATGACGGAAGCACTGGCGCATCATAGTTTCCCCTCCCCCTTGCGGGGAGGGGTTAGGGGTAGGGGGAACCCCTCCCGTAGATGTTCTGCAACCCCCCCCTCCCTAGCCCTCCCCCGCAAGGGGCGAGGGAATTCCGCCCGGCGCTTGTAGGTCATGCTCCTGTGGCTGAAGGCGCTGCACGTGATCGCCGTCATCTCGTGGATGGCGGGGCTGCTCTACCTGCCGCGTCTCTTCGTCTACCACTGCCAGGCCGAGAAGGGCTCGCAATTGTCCGAGACCTTCAAGGTCATGGAGCACCGGCTCCTGCGCACCATCATGAACCCGGCCATGGTCGTGGTGTGGATCACGGGGCCCTGGCTCGCCTGGGCGCAGGGCATGTACCTTGATGGCTGGCTGTGGGCGAAATTTGTGTTGGTCGTGGCGCTGACAGGGTTCCACCACGCGCTAGGCTATTGGCGAAAGGACTTTGCGGCGGACCGCAATGTGCGCAACCAGCGATTCTATCGAACTGCGAACGAGGTCCCCACCCTACTCATGATCGGCATCGTGCTGCTGGTGATCGTGAAGCCGTTCTAGAGCAGGATCGCTTCGGACCTCAACCGAGGGGGTGCTCTGTTTGGCCTGACCCGGCCAAACGTTGCGGAGAACTTGTTGCAAGCCCTTTGTTTTTCCGCGAAACCTGCTATATATGGCGCGTCAGCACCTGCGGCCGTTCATGGGCAGGCGGGTGCGGCTCTCCCGTAACGCCCAAACCCGCGTGCCTCGAGAGCCGTGACATATCCGGAACGCCATTCGGCATCCCACCTTCCTTCCGGCTCCGCGCAATTCACCGTCCCACCTCCAAGCGCCCGAGCCCATCCGGAGAGTTTCTTATGCAAGAACTAGTCAAGGAGATGAAACTCCAAGACCTCAAGGTCAAGAACCCCACGGAGCTCACGAGCTTCGCGGAAGAGGTCGGGGTGGAGAACGCCAGCGCCATGCGCAAGCAGGAGCTGATGTTCGCCATCCTCAAGCAGCTGGCCGCCAAGGAGACCGACATCATCGGCACCGGGGTGGTCGAGGTCCTGCAGGACGGCTTCGGCTTCCTGCGCTCGCCCGACGCCAACTACCTGCCGGGCCCCGATGACATCTACGTTTCGCCCTCGCAGATCCGGCGCTTTGCGCTGAGGTCTGGCGATACGGTCGAGGGCCAGATCCGCGGGCCCAAGGAGGGCGAGCGCTATTTCGCCCTGCTCAAGGTCAACAAGATCAACTTCGAGGACCCCGAGAAGCAGCGCCACAAGGTGCACTTCGACAACCTCACGCCGCTCTACCCGACCAAGTGGATGAAGCTGGAGACGGAAGACCCGACCATCAAGGACCTGTCGCCTCGGGTCATCGACGTCGTGTCGCCCCTTGGCAAGGGCCAGCGCGCCTTGATCGTGGCCCAGCCACGCACGGGCAAGACGGTGTTGCTGCAGAATATCGCCCATTCGATCGCGAAGAATCACCCCGAGTGCTACCTGATCGTGCTGCTGATCGACGAGCGGCCCGAGGAAGTCACGGACATGCAGCGGTCGGTGCAGGGCGAGGTGATCTCCTCCACCTTCGACGAGCCGGCGACGCGACACGTGCAGGTGTCGGAGATGGTGATCGAGAAGGCCAAGCGCCTGGTCGAGCACAAGCGCGATGTCGTCATCCTGCTCGACTCGATCACGCGTCTGGGCCGGGCCTACAACACGGTCGTGCCCAGCTCCGGCAAAGTGCTGACGGGCGGCGTCAACTCCAATGCCCTGCAGCGGCCGAAGCGCTTCTTTGGTGCCGCGCGCAACATCGAGGAAGGCGGCTCGCTCACCATCATTGCCACCGCGCTGATCGACACCGGCAGCCGCATGGACGAGGTGATCTTCGAGGAGTTCAAGGGAACGGGCAACTCCGAGATCGTGCTCGACCGCAAGGTATCGGACAAGCGCGTGTTCCCGGCCATCGACATCGCCCGCTCCGGCACGCGCAAGGAAGAGCTGCTGGTGCCGCCCGACCAGCTCAAGAAGATGTACGTTTTGCGGCGCATCCTCAATCCGATGGGCACCATGGACGCCATCGAGTTCCTGATCGACAAGCTGCGCTCGACCAAGACCAACGGCGAGTTCTTCAACTCGATGAGCACGGGCAAAAACTAGCCGGCCACAAGCCAGCCTGGACCGATTGCGAGCGCCTCGCTACTCCTTGCGGAGGGCGGGGCGCTTTCTTTTCGGGGTGGACGATGGATACTTCCAACCTGCCGGTCGGGAGACCGCTCTCGGGGTGGACGGCGCGGGCGGCGCCCCCGCGCACGGCGATGCAGGGGCGGTTCTGCCGTGTCGAGCCGCTGGACCCTGGCCGGCATGCCGCGGACTTGTTTGCCGCCAACAGTCTCGATGCCGACGGGCGGAACTGGACCTATCTGTTCCAGGAGCCGTTTCGGGATCTTGTGTCCTATCGCGCGTGGCTCGAGCAGGTGGCCAAGGCCGACGATCCGCTGTTCCATACGATCGTCGATCTCGAGACCGGCAAGGCCGTTGGGGTAGCGGCCTTCATGCGCATCGACCGCGCCATGGGCGTGATCGAGGTCGGCAACATCAACTACTCGCCGCTGCTGCAGAGGAGGCCAGCCGCCACGGAAGCCATGTTCCTCATGATGGCACGCGTGTTCGATGAGCTCGGCTATCGGCGCTACGAATGGAAATGCGATTCGCTCAATGCGCCGTCGCGAGCGGCGGCGCTGCGGCTCGGCTTCCAGTACGAGGGGCTATTCCGCCAGGCGGTCGTCTACAAGGGCCGCAACCGAGACACCTGCTGGTTCTCCATCATCGACAGCGAATGGCCCAGGCTCAAGCGCGCCTACGAGCAGTGGCTGGCGCCGAACAATTTCGATGGCGAGGGGCGGCAGCGGCGCAGCCTCAGCAAGCTGATGGATGCTGGGTCGCAGGCTTAGAGTTCGCGTTTCGGTTGCACGGGCTCGAGACGGAACGATCAGCGATCAACGCTTGACGGCGCGCTGCTCCCTCAGCAGGTCGAGCAGCAATTGAGAGTCGGTCACCGGCAGCGAGCACGTGGGGCCGAGGCAGGCATAGGCGGTGGGTTTGTCGTCGAGCGCGGCCTTGCCGGCCAGGGGGCCGATGGTGGGCAGCTGATCGGCGGGCAGGACCTGCTGCACGGCGCCGGGAAGCGACAGCTTGAACATCGCGCGGGCGAGCTTGGCGGACGCCTCGGCGTCGGCGGTCTCGATCACCACGACGTGTTGCGGAGCGATCAGGTCGAAGCAGCCCGCAAGCAGGCCACAGTGGCCGAGGGGGTTGTTGGCCAGATCGGCGGCGAAGGCCTGCGGAATGGCGTGGGCGCGCTCGAGGTACTCGGGCTTGCCCGTCAGCAGGTTGAGCGCCACCAGGTTGGAGATCATCACCGCGTTGGCGTTGGGAGTGGCGTCGTCATGGGCGCCGCGCATGCGCACGATGACGTCTGAGGTGTCGTCGGCCGTGAAGGCGTAGCCGCCGCCGTCGCCGACCCAGAAGTGGGTATCGAGGACAGCGCACCAGCGCTCGGCGGCGGCGAGGAACGCCGGCTCGTTGGTGGCCTGCAGCAGGCGCAGCGCGCGCCCAGATCATGTTGGCGTAGTCGCTGGCGGTGCCCTGCACCTTGGCCTGGCCGGCGCGCCAGGAGTGCAGAAGGCGGCCGTCTTTCTCCATGCGTTGGAGAACGAAATCGAACGCCGCGGCTGCGGCTCTCAACCATTCCGGCCGATCGAACAGCCTTGCCGCATGGGCAAGCGCGGCGATCATCAGGCCGTTCCAATCGGCCAGGACCTTGTCGTCCCAGCCGGGGCGAATGCGGCCGGCGCGCCGCGCCAGCAGCTTGGTACGCATCTGGGTAAGCGCCTTCTCGGCGGTGGGCGTGCCGGGAATGGGATTGCGCAGCCGGTTGAGGATGGTGTGGCCTTCCCAGTTGCCCGCCTCGGTCACGTCGTAGGCGTCGGCGAGCACGCGGGCATCGGCCTCGCCCAGCACCTCCTCGATCTCCTTAGCGGTCCAGACGTAGAACTTGCCCTCCTCGCCCTCGCTATCGGCATCGAGCGAGGCGGCAAAACCGCCGCCCTCGGCAACCATCTCCCGCAACAGCCAGGCAACCGTCTCGTCGATGCGGCGTGCATAGAGATCCTTGCCGGTCTCGCGGTAGGCCTCGCACATCAGGTCCACGAGCAGCGCGTTGTCGTAGAGCATCTTCTCGAAATGCGGCACCAGCCAGCGCTCGTCGACGGCGTAGCGGGCAAAGCCACCGCCGAGGTGGTCGTAGATCCCGCCCTGGCAGATGTGGGTGAGCGTGTTGTCGACGGCGTGTCGCGGGGCCTCGTGGCCGTAGCGGATGGCGCCGCGCCACAAGAGCCAGAAGAAGCTCCACTGCGGGAATTTGGGAGCGCCGGCGAGCCCGCCGTGTTGCGGGTCGACGGCGGAAACCATCCGCCGGTTCAGGTCGGCGAGCAACGTGTCGTCGATGTCGGGGCTGCTACCGGGCGCGGACCGCCGCTCTTTGAGGCTGTCGACGAGCAGGCCGGCGTTGTGGCCGACCTTGTCGGGCTCTTCCACGTAGATGCGGGCCACCTCGCGCAGCACCTGCGGGAAGCCGGGCCGCCCGTAGCGCGGGGTTGGCGGAAAATAGGTGCCGCCCCAGAAGGGCCGCGCATCGCTGTCGAGGAACATGGTGAGCGGCCAGCCGCCCTGCTCACCCATGGAATGGAGCGCGCGCATGTAGATGGCGTCGATGTCGGGGCGCTCCTCCCGGTCGACTTTGATGCTGACGAAAAGCTCGTTCATGAGGGCGGCGGTCGCGGTGTCCTCGAAGCTCTCGTGCGCCATGACATGGCACCAGTGGCAAGCGGCGTAGCCGACCGACAGGAGGATGGGCTTGCCGGTGCGCTTGGCCTCCGCCAGCGCCTCGGGTCCCCAGGCCCACCAATGCACCGGGTTGTCCTTGTGCTGCAGGAGATAGGGGCTGGTCTCGCGGGCGAGGCGGTTTTCGGGTGCGGGGGCTGATGTCATGGGCGCAACGTAGCGCGGATCGCGCGGGCGGCAAAACCCGCCGCCGTCAACCCAGTGGTGGGGTATGAGTTCTTGCTCGCCGACAGGCAGCGATGAAAGCTGCGCCCTACTTTGGCCTTCGATGGAAAGCCTGCTATTTCGCTGGCCACCGACCCGCCCCGCAACGATGACGGCTTCGCCGGAGCCCATGACCACCGACACCATCTTTGCGCTCTCCAGCGGGCAGGGTCGGGCCGGCGTCGCCGTCATCCGCATCTCGGGGCCGGCGGCGGGCTCGGTTCTCGACCTGATGGCCGCGCCGCGTCCCAGGCCCCGCTTCGCCGCATTCCGGCGGGTCAAGCATCCGCGAAACCGGGGAGGTGCTGGACGATGCCCTGGCGCTCTGGTTTCCCGGACCGAAAAGCGAGACCGGCGAGGACATGGCCGAGCTGCAAGTGCACGGTGGTCGCGCCGTGCTTGCCGGCGTGCTCGGCGCCATCGGCATGATCACGGGGTGCCGGCTGGCGGAGCCCGGCGAATTTGCCCGGCGCGCGTTCGAGAGCGGCAAGATCGACCTCACGGGGGTCGAGGGCCTGGCCGACCTCATCGATGCCGAGACGGCGGCACAACGGCGCCAGGCCCTGCGGCAATCGGAAGGGGCGTTGAGCCGCCTCTACGCCGGTTGGCGCCAGCGGTTGCTCGAAGCTACGGCGCTGATGGAGGCGGCGATCGATTTTTCCGACGAGGCCGATGTCGCGAGCGAATGCGGTGGCCCGGGCCCGCGAGACTGTCGAAGCGTTGCAGGGCGAGATCACCCGCCACCTCGAGGACGGCCACCGCGGCGAGCTCATCCGCGAGGGCTTCCAGGTTGTGCTGGCGGGCCCCCCCAATGCGGGCAAATCCAGTCTGCTGAACGCACTCGCGCGCCGGGATGTGGCGATCGTGTCGGAGGAGGCCGGCACCACACGCGATGTGATCGAGGTGAAGCTCGACCTCGAGGGTCTGCCGCATCGTGGTCAGCGATACGGCGGGCATCCGCGCGGCTGAGGGCGTGGTCGAGCAGGAGGGCATCCGCCGCACGCTCGCCCGTGCGCAGGCCGCTGATCTGGTGTTGTGGCTGGTGGACGCCATGGCGCTTGACGCGCCAGCGCCGCAGGTGACGCTTCGGCCCGACCGGCTCCTGGTCGTTGTCACCAAATACGACCTGCTGGACAGCAAAGTGCTGCAGCCGTTGCCCGAGGGGGCGATCGCCGTGTCGGCGCTCACGGGCTTCGGCCTCGACCGGCTGACCCGGCGGCTCGCAGGCTTCGCGCAGGCCCGCATGGGTGGGGACGAGGTGCCTGCGCTGACGCAGGCACGGCATCGCCAGCAGCTGCTGCGCTGCCGAGCGGCGCTGGCGACGTTCCTCGGCTCGCCCATGGAGGAGTTCGAAATGCGCGCCGAGGACCTGCGGCGGGGGGCACAGACGCTGGGGCGAATCACGGGCGTGATCGACCCCGAGGAGGTTCTGGGGGAGATTTTTGGGAGATTTTGTATTGGGAAGTAGGGTGCGGGCCACGGCCGGCCCGGCGCTGCTGAACGATGGATTGTTTCACGTGAAACAATGGGTTCTCGCTAGGAAAGGAAACGGCACTTTTCTTTACTAACGGTCCATGCTAAGGCAAGCGTGCTTTATTAAAGACCGCGCGGCGATCATGCCAGAAGAGCCCAGCCGTATCGGCCGCTACGTAGAGACCGTTTCTGGCGGCGAGGTCGTTCGCGCTTATGTCCCGCAACCACTTCCCCCCATCCCGCCCGTACGCATAGATGCCCTCCTATCCCGGCTAAGGACATTTCGAACAATAACAGAATCGTGGTCCGCAAGCGTGCGTCTGTGTGACTTCAGGCTGGCGGGATTCCCGTGCGGCGCGAACGGGCGTAGGTCGGTCGCGTGATCGACGAGAACGCCATTCGCTATCGCTGGGAAACGGTCGGCTCGACGCTCGATGAGCGCGGCCGGCGCTTGTTCGCGGCGGGCGAGGTGCGAACGGCCGGTTGGGGCGGGCTGGCGATCGTGTCCAGGATCACCGGGCTCGCCCGTTCGACGATCAATCGCGGCGAGGACGATCTCGATGCGGCGCCGCTGGCGAAGGGGCAGGTTCGGCGCAGCGGTGGTGGGCGCAAGGCGGTTGCCGAGAATGATCCAGGGCTGGTCCCGGAGCTCAAACGGCTGGTCGAGCCGGCCACGCTGGGCGATCCCATGCGCCCCCTGATCTGGGTGTCGAAGAGCATGGACAAGCTGGCGGCGACACTGACGGCGATGGGCCATCCCATCAGCGCCGACACCGTGCGCAAGGAGTTGGTGAAGCTCGGCTTCTCGCGCCAGTCCAACCGCAAGGCCGACGAGGGCTCGAAACATCCCGACCGCAACGCGCAGTTCGAGCACATCAACGCCAAGGTCGTCGCCGCACAGGCGGCAAGACAGCCCGTGATCTCCGTCGACACGAAGAAGAAGGAGCTGGTCGGCAACTTCAAGAACGCAGGCACGGACTATCGCCCCAAGGGCGACCCGCGACGTGTGAACGTGCACGACTTCGAGGACAAGCAACTCGGCAAGGTGGTGCCGTACGGCGTCTACGACGTGACGGCCAACACCGGCTTCGTCAGCGTCGGCATCACCAGCGACACGGCCGAGTTCGCCGTCGAGGCGATCCGCTGCTGGCTCGAGCGCATGGGGCGACGGCGCTATCCCAAGGCGCGCCAGCTGACGATCACGGCCGACTGCGGCGGCTCGAACGGTGCGCGCGTGCGGCTGTGGAAGGTGGAGCTGCAGAAGCTCGCCGACGAGACGGGCCTCGTGCTCCACGTCCACCACTACCCGCCGGGCACGTCGAAGTGGAACAGAATAGAGCACCGCCTGTTCTGTCACATCACGCAGAACTGGCGCGGCCGGCCGCTGACGGATCGTGTCGCCGTCGTCGAGCTGATTGGCGCCACCACGACCAAAGCTGGATTGAAAGTCGAGTGCGCGCTCGATGAGCGCACCTACCACAAGGGCATCAAGGTCAGCGATGTCGAGATGCAGAGCCTCGACATCACCGGCGACACGTTCCATCCCGAATGGAACTACACCATCAAATCGCGAAACTCGTAGCTGTTATTGTTCTGGATGCCCTAAGCGCCGCCGATCAGGCAGTCGGCCGCCTCGATGGCATAAGCGTCTTGCTGCCAGACAAGGGTCTGTTCCTCTACATGTACGTCCGGAAGGAAGCGGTCCTTTCCTCGCAGATCGAAGGGACTCAATCCACACTCTCCGATCTACTTAGGTTCGAGGGGGAGGCGGCGCTAGGTCGGCCAATGGACGATATACGCGAGGTATCAAACTACGTCGCGGCCATGATGTACGGTCTGGACCGACTTGCCACTCTGCCCATATCGCTTCGCCTGATCCGAGAGTTGCACGAACGTTTGCTGCAAAGTGGACGTGGTCAGAACCAGAATCCTGGAGAATTTCGAAGATCTCAGAATTGGATCGGGGGCACGCGCCCCGGCAACGCTCTGTTCGTACCGCCGCCGCCTAACAAGGTCATGCCATGCCTCGATGCGCTGGAGAAATTCATACATGAGGACACACAATCCCTCCCACCGCTCATCAAGGCGGGCCTTCTGCATGTCCAATTCGAAACCATCCATCCATTCCTAGACGGCAACGGTCGCCTGGGTCGACTTCTGATCACCTTGTATCTCTGTTCGCACAAGGTGATGCGGCAGCCGCTCCTCTACCTGAGCCTCTATTTCAAGTCTCACCGCGCTGACTACTACCGCCTTCTCCAAGAGGTTAGGGAAAACGGAGCTTGGGAGGCTTGGCTGGAGTTCTTTCTTGATGGCGTTGCAAGCACCGGCAACGAAGCGTTCAATGCCGCAACCCGCATACAGCGGCTCGTCAGGCAGGACCGCGACAGAATTGCAGCAAAATCGAAAGCAGCGTCATCCGTGCTTCGGGTCCATGAAGTCATGCAGACGACCCCGTTTTTGACGGTAGCGAAAGCGGCTGCTCAAGCGGGATTGACCAAGCCGACCATCAACAGCGCCTTTGAGCAGCTGCAGGCACTTGGGATCGTGGAAGAAGTCACCAAAAGGCAGCGCGGCCGTGTCTACGCATACCGCGAGTATCTCACCATTCTAAACGAAGGTGGGGAACCGCTGGACGACGAGGGGACGAAAAAAGCTGCGGGCGTCGCGACCAATTAAGATTTGGCTATGAACCTCAAACCTTTCGACATCATCATCGTGGGTGGCGGCCATGCGGGCTGCGAGGCGGCGGCCGTGGCGGCGCGGATGGGCGCGCGCAGTGGCGCTCGTTACGCACCAGTTTCGCTACCATCGGCGAGATGTCGTGCAATCCGGCCATTGGCGGGCTCGGCAAGGGCCACTTGGTGCGGGAGATCGATGCGCTGGATGGGCTGATGGGCCGGGTGGCGGATGCGGCCGGCATCCAGTTCCGCCTGCTCAACCGGTCCAAGGGGCCGGCGGTGCACGGCCCGCGCGCCCAAGCCGACCGCAAGCTCTACCGGGCGGCCATGCAGGCAGCGGTCCGCGCCACGCCCAACCTCGAGGTGATCGAGGGGGCCGTTGAGGACCTGATCGTTGAAGACGGCCGAGCTGCCGGCGTCGTGACGGCCGACGGACGGAAAATCCGGGCCGGTGCCGTGGTGCTGACCACCGGCACCTTCCTGCGCGGGCTGATCCATCGCGGCGAGGAGAAGACCCCCGCCGGGCGTCACGGCGAGCCACCGGCAAATGGCCTCTCGCAGCGCCTTCTGGCGCTGGATCTGCGCCTCGGCCGCCTCAAGACCGGCACTCCCGCCCGCCTCGACAAGGGTTCCATCGACTGGGCGGGCCTGGAGATGCAGGCCGGCGACGACCCGCCGGTGCCGTTCTCGTTCCTGACCGATCGCATCACCAATCCGCAGATCCAATGCGGCATCACCACCACAACCGAGGCGACCCACGCGGTCATCCGGGCCAATCTCGTTCGTTCGCCCATGTATTCGGGCCAGATCGGCAGCGTGGGGCCGCGCTACTGCCCGTCGATCGAGGACAAAGTTGTGCGTTTTGCTGGCCGTACCGGGCACCAGATTTTTCTGGAGCCCGAGGGCCTCGACGACGACATGGTCTACCCCAACGGCGTCTCCACCTCGCTGCCGGCGGAGGTGCAGGAAGCCTTCCTGCGCACGATTCCAGGCCTCGAAAGGGTCGCCATCAAGCGTTTCGGCTATGCCATCGAATACGACTACGTGGATCCCCGCGAGCTGCTGGCGACGCTCGAGGTCAAGAAGCTGCCACGGCTGTTTCTGGCCGGACAGATCAACGGGACCACCGGCTACGAGGAGGCGGCTGCCCAGGGCATCGCGGCGGGTCATCAATGCGGCCCTCAAGTGCGGGGGCGGTCAGCGCGATTTTGTCGTCTCGCGGGCCGACGGGTACATGGGCGTGATGATCGACGACCTCGTGACGCGCGGCGTCTCCGAGCCCTACCGCATGTTCACCTCGCGGGCCGAGTACCGGCTCCGCCTGCGCGCGGACAATGCCGACCAGCGCCTGACGCCGCTCGGCCTGGATTTTGGGTGCGTGGGCGGAGAACGGCGCCAGGTTTTTGTGCGCAAATACAAGGCTCTAGATGAGGGCCGCCGGTTGCTGGAAAGCCTGACCATCACGCCCAACCAGGCTGCCCGCCATGGCCTCGATATCAACCGGGATGGCAGGCGACGCTCGGCCTTCGAGCTGCTGGCACACCCCGGAATTGACCTCGCCCGTCTCCGGTCCATCTGGCCGCAAGTCGATGGGCTCGAGGCTGGCGTTGCCGCTCAGCTTGGGGTCGACGCCCGCTATGCGGCCTACGTCGGTCGGCAGGAGCTCGACATCGCGGTCTTGCGCAAGGAGGAGGATATCCGCATCCCCGCGGCCTTCGAATACGGGGCCATAGCGGGCCTCTCGGCGGAAGTGCGCCAGAAGCTCGAGGCACTGCGGCCCACAAGCCTGGCGCAAGCGGGGCGCATGGAGGGCATGACCCCCGCGGCGCTGATGCTGCTGCTGGCGCACCTGCGGCGCCCACCGTCCCGCCGCACGGCCTGAATCGCGCGAACTGAACGCTGATTTGTTTCACGTGAAACAGCGGCAATCCCCGGCAGCCAGAATCGCGCTATGGCTGGGGCCATGAGCCGTCTGCGTGGAAAATCTAGTCTGATTCGGGGGCCGGGGGACTTTGCCCAGGCCTTTGGGGTCTCCGGCGAGGTGACGGACCGTCTCGCGATCTACGACACCGTGCTGCGGCAATGGCAGAGGACCATCAATCTGGTCGCCCCCAGCACACTGGACACCGTCTGGCACCGGCACTTTGCCGATTCGGCACAGTTGCTGGGGTTGGCACCACAGGCTCGCACGTGGATCGACCTTGGGTCTGGCGCCGGCTTTCCGGGGCTTGTGATAGCAATCCTGTTGGCGGAGACGATAACGGCAGGCGCTCTCTCTACCCCTCGCGTGACGCTGATCGAAAGCAACACCCGCAAGTGTGCGTTCCTGCGCGAGGTGGTGCGACAGACCGATGTCACCGCTCGCGTGTCTGTGGATATCCTGTCGACAAGAATCGAGGCTGCAGCGACTCAAGCTAGTCTGGTCGGGCCAGAGGTGGTCACGGCGCGGGCACTGGCGCCACTCGAGCGGTTGCTCGGGCTTGCGGCGCCTCTGTTCGCGCCCTGGACCAAGGGCCTGTTCTTGAAGGGCCGCGATGTTGCCGCCGAGCTCGAGCGCGCGGAAAAAGTGTGGAATTTCAAGACCGAGGTGATCCCGAGCCGCACTGAGGCAGATGCCCATATCGTCGCCGTCCACCACCTCGAAGCGAGAAGCAAGAGCAAAGGACCAACCCCGTGAGCCGCGCAATTCCCCCATCCGGCCTGCGCGTCCTTGCCATCGCCAATCAAAAAGGCGGCGTCGGCAAGACAACTACCGCCATCAATCTCGGCACCGCGCTGGCCGCCGTCGGCGAAGGGGTGCTGATCCTCGATCTCGACCCTCAGGGCAATGCCTCGACGGGCGTGGGCATCGCCGAGGATGCGCGGCCGATCACCAGTTTCGATGTGCTGAGCGGCAGAGCCTCGATCGCCAAGGCCTCGATGCGCACCCTTGTACCCAACCTTGGTATCGTGCCCGCGAATGCGGACCTGGTCGGGCTCGAATCCGAGATGATGGCGGAGGCGAACCGCCCCTTCCGTCTGCGCGATGCCGTAGCCGCCCTGATTGCGGACCAGAAAGCCCGCCCGACAGAGGTGCCGTATAGCTATCTGCTGATCGACTGCCCGCCCTCTCTCAACCTGCTTACGCTCAACGCCATGGTGGCGGCCCACGCGGTGCTGGTGCCGGTGCAGTGCGAGTTCTTCGCGCTCGAAGGCATCTCGCAGCTCAAGCAGACCATCGACCAGATCAAGGCGACGCTGAACCCGTCGCTCGAGATCCAGGGCGTGGTGCTCACCATGCACGACGCGCGCACGAGCCTCTCCAAGGAGGTCGCGAGCGAGGTGCGCGCCTTCTTCGGCGCCAAAGTCTACGAGACCATGATCCCGCGCAATGTGCGGGTGGCCGAGGCGCCCTCGCACGGCAAGCCGATCCTGCTATACGACTACGACTGTCCCGGCAGCCAAGCCTATATCAAGCTCGCCACCGAGATCATCGAGCGCGAACGGCAGCTGCGGGCGGCTTGAATTGTCCTCGTGCAAAAATGTCTGATTCCCTGAGGTATCAAGCGCCCATGGCGATCCCGATGCAAAAGGGCCGGCTCGGCCGCGGACTTGCCTCGCTGATCGGGGAGACCCCCGAGGCTGCACCACACCTGCCGGCACAGGGCGAGCAGCGGCTGGTGTCTATCGACCAGCTGCGCCCCGGCAAGTTCAATCCGCGCCGGACTTTCGCCGAGACCGAGCTGGCGGAGCTCGCCGAGTCGATCCGCAGCAGGGGATTGCTGCAACCCATCATCGCCAGGCCCGATGGCCAGGGCGGATACGAGATTGTCGCCGGCGAGCGCCGCTGGCGCGCGGCGCAGAAGGCGGCGATCCATACTGTGCCGGTGATCGTGCGCGAGCTGTCCGATTCCGAGATGGCCGAGTTCGCGCTCATCGAGAACGTGCAGCGCACCGACCTCAACCCGATCGAGGAATCCTCCGGCTACAACGAGCTTCTGGAGCGCTTCGGCTACACCCAGGAGCAGGTCGCGGAGGTGGTGGGCAAGAGCCGCAGCCACGTCGCCAACATGCTGCGGTTGCTGCGTCTGCCGGCGTCCGTGCAGACTTTGCTGCAGGAGGGAAAGCTCACCGCCGGCCACGCCCGCGCGCTGATCGGTCGTGTGGACGCGGAGGGCTTGGCTCGGCGGATCGTCGAAGAGGACCTCAACGTGCGCGCCGTCGAGGGGCTGATGCAGGGTCTCGACAAGGCGCCTGTCGGCAATGACGGCGGCGGCAAGTCGCCGCCGGCGAGGGACAAGGGCGCCGATACGCGCGCCTTCGAGAAGGACTTGACGGATGCGCTCGGCCTCAGGGTAGAGATCAGGCCTGGATCGGGCGAGAGCGGGCAGCTCACGATCAGCTACGGCAATTTCGATCAGCTCGACTACATCCGCAACCGGCTGATCAATCCGCGCCTATAGCGCCGCGCGTCCGATCAGGGTGCTGCGGATGGGCAGGACGAGCACGGCCCGGAGACCGGGCGCATTGTCCTCCAGGCGTATCGCGCCGCCATGCAGGCGCGCCACCGCCGCGACGAGGCTGAGGCCCAAACCGCTGCCGGGGCGCGAGCGGCTCTTCTCCAGACGCACGAAGCGCTGCAGCGCACGCTCGCGATCCTGCGCGGCCACCCCTGGCCCGCGGTCGGCAACGGCGATCTCCACCATGTCGCCAGCGCGAGCCAGCGAGATGGCGATGCTGCCGTGGGAAGCTGGGCTGGAGCTGCCCCCACTGTCGTCGACGGAATATTTGATGGCGTTGTCGACGAGGTTGGCGACAGCCTGGCCCACGAGCTCGCGGTTGGCGACCACGGTTAGTCCCTTGTCGCAGTGAACGTCCAGGGCAAGGCCGGCTTCCTCGGCGACAGGCTCGTACAGCTCGGCGACGTCGGCGATGATGGAGGCAGGGTCCACGAACGCCATGCTCTCGGCGACCGCGCCCGCCTCGAGCCGCGCGATCAGCAAGAGGGAGTTGAACGTCTTGATGAGGTCGTCGGCCTCCTCAATGGTCTTGACCAGGCCGTCGCGGTAGGAGGTGGGGCCGTCGGGATGCCGCAGCGCCGCCTCTGCCCGATTGCGCAGTCGGTTGAGCGGCGTCTTGAGGTCGTGGGCGATGTTGTCGGACACCTCGCGCAGGGCCACCATCAGCTCCTCGATGCGCCCGAGCATGGCGTTGAGGCTTTCGGACAGGCGGTCGAGCTCGTCGCCGGAGCCGTCGAGCGGAATGCGCTTGGAGAGATCGCCGGCCATGATGGTGCGGCTCGTGTCGGTCACGGCTTCGATGCGCCGCAGAACGCTGCGGCTGACGGCAAGGCCGGCGCCGACGCCCAGCAGCGAGAGCAGGACGATGCTCCATAGCCCGAGCTGGCCCATGGTGTTGGCGAAGCGATGCAGGTCTTCGATGTCGCGGCCCACGATCAGCACCAGGCCGCCCGGCACGGGGAGCGGTACGCCGACGGCATGACGGGGGGGGCCCGTGCCCTCTTCTCCCGCTCGTGCATAGCGAAACAGCGTGCCGCCGCGTGCGGCCTCGAACTCGGGCGGAATACGATTGAGGTTGCCGGCCACCTTGCGGCCCGCGGCATCGACCAGGAGATAGAGGCTCGAGCCCGGTTGGCTGGAGCGCTGGGCGATTATGGCAGCCAGCCGCTCCGGCCCGCCGGCCTGGAACTGCTCGCGCAACCCGGTCACCTCGGCCCCGAGCGTTTCGATCACCTTGTTGGTGAGGAGATCGTTGGCGCGCCAGGCCACGAAGCCGACGATCACCCCCGCCGCCACGACGAAGGCGCCCATGTAGGCCAGCGTCAGGCGAAACGGGGTTGAGCTCAGCAGCCTAGTCAGTGCCGTCACGGATCATGTACCCGGCGCCGCGCACGGTATGCAGCAGCGGCTTGGCGAAGCCCTTGTCGATCTTGCCCCTGAGCCGCGAGATGTGCACGTCGATGACGTTGGTCTGCGGATCGAAGTGGTAGTCCCACACGTTCTCGAGCAGCATGGTGCGGGTCACGACCTGCCCGGCATGCTTCATCAGGTACTCGAGCAGACGGAACTCGCGCGGCTGCAGAGGAATCGGCGTGCCCGCGCGCGTCACCTTGTGCGAGAGGCGATCGAGCAGGAGATCGCCAACGCTGTAGCGGGTGGTCTGCTCCTCCGGCGCGGGACGGCGGACCAGCGCCTCGATGCGAGCGAGCAGCTCGGTGTAGGCATAGGGCTTGGTGAGATAGTCGTCGCCGCCGGCGCGCAGGCCCTTGACGCGATCGTCGACCTCGCTCAGGGCCGAGAGAATGAGAACCGGCGTGCGCGCGCCCTCCGCGCGTAGCGTCTGCACCACCGAGAGCCCGTCGCGGCGCGGCAGCATGCGGTCGACGATCAGCACGTCATAGCCACCGTCACGGGCGAGCGCGAGGCCGGTCTCGCCGTCGCCGGCGATGTCGCTCGCATGGCCGCTCTCGCGCAGCGACCGCTGCAGGAACTGGGCTGTCTCACGGTCGTCTTCGATCACGAGCACGCGCATGGGACGGACCGAATGTTGGCTCTTCAATAACGGGATCACGCCGAGGTCCACCAATCTAGTCCCAAAAAGCGAAGCGAGGCGACTTGCTCGAACGTCGCGAACAAGCCGCCTCGCATTTGCACACCTTTGGAGAAGGTGCTTCAGCCCTTCTTCAGCTGGACTGCGACGAAGCGCGTCTGGTCGCCGGACTTGAGCCGGATCAGCACCGCCTTGCGCCCGAGCTTGGAGGCCTCCTTGATGCCGCTAGCGAGGTCCTCGGGCTTCTTCACGCTGAGGCCGCCGACCTCCAGGATCACGTCGCCCGACTTGAGACCCTTCTGGGCCGCGTCGGAGGCGTTGTCGACGTCGGTGATGACGACACCGTCATTGTCGGTGCCGGGCGCCACCGTCAGCCCGAGCTGGTCCATCTCGGTGCCTTTGGGCTCCGTTGGGTCGGGCTTGCCCGTCTCGACCTTGGCGAGCTCCTTGCCGGAGGGGAACTTGCCGAGCTTGACGGGGATGGACTGCTCCTTCTGGCCGCGCAGGACGCGCACATCGACCTTGGAGTTGGGAGCGAAGCCTGCGATCTGCCGGGCGAGGTCGCGGCTGTCGTCGACTTTGTGGCCGTCGACCGACAGGATCGCATCGCCGTTCTTGAGGCCGGCCTCCTCGGCAGGGCCGGCGGGCGTGACCTCGGTGACCAGTGCTCCCTTGGGTTCTTTCAGGCCCAGGCTGGCGGCGGTGTCCTCATCGACGTTCTGGATCTTGACGCCGAGCCAGCCGCGGCTGACGGAGCCCGAGGACTTGAGCTGGGTGACGACATCCGTGACCGTTTTGGCCGGAATGGCGAAGGCGATGCCGACATTGCCGCCGGACGGGCTGTAGATGGCGGTGTTGACGCCGACCACATCGCCGTCGAGGTTGAACGTGGGCCCGCCGGAGTTGCCGCGGTTCACGGCTGCGTCGATCTGCATGTAGTCATAGGGGCCAGAGCCGATGTCGCGCCCCTGCGCTGAGACGATACCGGCCGTCACCGTGCCGCCGAGACCAAACGGGTTGCCGACGGCGATCACCCAGTCGCCGACGCGCGGCTGCTTGTCTGAAAACTTCACGAACGGGAAGGCCTGCGGCGCCTTGATCTTCAGGAGCGCGATGTCGGTGCGCGGATCGGTGCCGACCAGCTCGGCGTCGTACTTGTTGTCCTTGTCGAAGCTGATCTGGATCTTGCTGGCGTTGTCGATCACATGGTTGTTGGTGACGACGTAGCCGTCAGGGGAGATGACGAAGCCCGAGCCTTGTGCCAGCGAAGGCCGCGAGGGGCCGGGCTGGCCGCGCCACTCCTTGGGCAGGTTCTTGAAAAACTCGCTGAAGGGGTGATCGTCGGGAAGATCGGGCAGAAAATCCTTCGGGTTGAAGCCTTTGGGGCTGCCGCCTTTCGGCGTTCCCCCGGGTCCCCGGGCGATCTTGGGTCCGCCATTGGTGACGGAGATGCTGACGACTGCCGGTTTCACCCGCTCGACAATGTCGGCAAATGAGAGCGGCGCGCGGCCGAACGGCATTTGCACGCCGGGGTCGGCCTTCTGCGCTAGCACGGCCGAATATGGGAGCCCGAGCCCGACTGCACCTGCCATGGCCGCACCGGCCACCACGGAGGCAAAGGCCAAGCGTCGCGTCCCGAGGCGCGCCGTGTCATCGTTGGGAAGAGGGAGCTGCATGCGATCGACCTCGAGGTGGGAGTGTGACACCAGGGTTTTGCCCGCCAGTGTGCATATAGGCGGTTCGGCCTTACCGCGGCCTTTCGGTCGCATTAAAAGTTGGTAATACTCGCGACCATGGTCACAAGGTTGGGAGGGCTGATCGCAATGCCGCGAGCGGCAGGGCGCTGTACCGTGGTGGCTGTTGTCGCGCTCGGATGCGTGGTGGCTGGATCGCCGTCCTTGCTCGCCTGGCAAGCAAGGCCGAGCAACATGGGCGCCATGGTGGTCCAGCCCGCGGCGGTTTTCGGCACCGACGACCGCGGCCCTCCGCCGGCGAAATACAGGGAGGTGCGCGAGAAGATCGGGCTGCTGTTCAGTGTGCGTGGGCACTCGGTGTGCACCGCCTTTTGCGTGGCCAATGACGTGGTGGCGACTGCCGGCCACTGCCTGCTCAAGATCGCGGGCGAGCGGACGCCGCGCATCGGCGACTTCTGGTTCCTGCGCAACTACGACACGGTGCGCGACATTGCCCATATCGCCGGCCACAGCAACGGCACGGCGGCTGTCAACGTGATGTCGGGAGCGATGACGCTGAGCGTGCGTCCGCCGATCCAGGCGACCAGCGATTGGGCGCTGGTGCGGCTGGCCCGACCGGCTTGCAAGAAGGGCGTGTTGCCGGTGCGCGTCTTGACCGTCGACGAGATCGTGAAGGAAGCCGCAGCCAAGCGCGTGTTCCAGCTCTCCTATCATCGCGACTATGCACCGTGGAAGCTCGCCTACGGAAAACCGTGCAACGTGGCCAAGAAGTTCGAGACTGCGGACTGGAGCACGATCGCGCAGGACTTCGCCGCGCCCGAGACGCTGATCCTGCACACCTGCGACACGGGGGGAGCTTCCTCGGGATCGCCGTTGCTGCTCGACACCGAAAGCGGTCCCGAGGTGATCGGTATCAACGTGGGCACATACGTGCAGTCCAAAGTGCTGATGCAGGACGGCAAGGTGATGAAGCGCCTGAAGGCCGATGCGGTGGCCAACACTGGGGTGGCGAGCGGGGCGTTTGCCGATAAGCTCGAGACCTTCCGCGAGGCTCAGCTGCTGACGAGCAAAGCGCAGGTGCGCGAGCTGCAGTCGCTGCTGCACGCGCGGCAACTGTTCGCCGGCAAGGCAGATGGCGCCTATGGAGCGGAACTGCGCACGGCGATCGAGACCTACGAGAAGGGCGAGGGGTTGCCGGTGACGGGACTGGCGACGCTGACGATTTTGAAGCGGCTGGGTGGCGGCAACGGGGTGGCGCCGGAGAAGCCGCGACACCGCAGGACCGTGCGGCGGGTGAAGCTCTGAGGCCGCCCTAATCGGCAAGCAGTTGAGCGCGGGTTGCGGGTCGCCCACCCACATCGGTGATGGCGCGCGGATCAGGACCTTCGCTGTGTCGCATTGTCGGAGCCGAGCAGCGCCTCGAGTCGCTGTTGCTCGGCCGGCGAGAGTGGCGTGGCTCGGCGGCGTGCGCCCGCGGCGGACTGGCGCTGGGCGCGCGTGCGGCGGAGGATATAGATGGCGGCCCCGAGAAGGAGGAGGATCGGCGCCGACCAGAGCAGGGCTGTGTGCAGGCTGAGGCGCGGGCGCAGCAAGACGAACTCGCCGTAGCGAGCCTCGACGAAGGCCAGCACGGCCGCGTCGCTGTCGCCGGCAGTGAGGCGCTCGCGCACGAGCACACGAAGGTCGCGGGCGAGATCGGCGTTGCTGTCGTCGATCGATTGGTTCTGACAGACGAGGCAGCGCAGCTCCTGACTGATCTTGCGGGCGCGGGCCTCGAGCGCGGGGTCTTTCAGCATCTCGCCCGGCTCGACCGCGTGCGCAGGGGCGAAGACGGCAAACAAAAGCAACAGACACACCATCAGTCCTGACGCCGCTGAGACGTAGACGGGCTTCCCGTCCGCGCGGGAACGACGCCTTTGGGAAGGATGTCGCGCGGGCACGGCCTCACTCCGCGGGCACGGCAGTGGTGCGGCGCGCGCGGCGGGGGGCACCGATGCGCAGCCGGCGGTCGGAGAGCGAGAGCGCACCGCCCAGCGCCATCACCACGGCGCCAATCCAGATCAGCCGCACCAGCGGATTGAAGTAAAGGCGCACGACGAAGCCGCCGTCCTTCATCGCGTCACCCAGCACGGCATAGAGGTCGCCGGTAAGAGAGACGTGGATGGCAGCCTCCGTGGTGGCTTGGCGCGGGGCGTCGTAGAGGCGCTTGGACGGGGTGAGCTCGGTCACGGTGGTGCCGTCGCGCGCGACGGTGATGAGGCCGACCTGCGCCTTGTAATTGGGGCCCTCGGCGGGGGCGACGCCGCGGAAGGTGAGAGCGTAGCCGGCGATCTGGGTTGTCTCGCCCGCCTTCATGGCGACGACGCGCTCGCTCTGCCAGGCCGACGTAGCGACGATGCCGAGGATGGTGAGGCCCATGCCGGCGTGCGCCAGCGTCGTGCCGTAGGCCGAGCGCGGCAGCGAGCGGGCACGGCGAAGGACCTCCTCGCCAGTGGCGGCAAAGAGCTTCACACGCGTGCCCCATTCCACGAGCGTGCCGGCGACGATCCAGACGCCGAGGGCAATGCCGAAGGGGGCGAGCCACGGGCCGCGCCAGGCGAGAGCGAATGCCGCTACGAGCAGGAGCAGTGCCGCGAGGGCGGCAAAGAACAGGCGCTGCAGCGCGCCCGGTAGGTCACCACGCTTCCAGGCGAGAAACGGCCCAACGGGTATTGCCACCAGCAGCGGCACCATCACGGGCACGAACGTCAGATTGAAATAGGGCGGGCCTACGGAGATTTTGGCGCCGGTGAGCAACTCGAGCAGCAGCGGATAGAGCGTGCCGATGAAGACGGTGGCGCAGCCGGTGGTGAGCAGGATGTTGTTGAGGACCAGCGCCCCCTCGCGGCTGATCGGCGCGAACAGGCCGCCCTGCTCGAGTCGCGGGGCGCGCCACGCATAGAGTGCCAGCGAGCCGCCGATCAGCAGACCCATGATGGTCAGAATGAAGATGCCGCGTCTGGGATCGACGGCGAAAGCGTGCACTGAGGTGAGCACTCCCGAGCGCACCAGGAAGGTGCCCATCAGCGACAGCGAGAACGCGAGGATCGCGAGCAGGATGGTCCACACCTTCAGCGCCTCGCGTTTCTCCATGACGAGGGCCGAATGCAGCAGCGCCGTGGCGGCGAGCCAGGGCATGAAGGAGGCGTTCTCCACGGGATCCCAGAACCACCAGCCGCCCCATCCCAGCTCGTAGTAGGCCCACCACGAGCCCATGGCGATGCCGAGCGTGAGGCAGACCCAGGCGGCGAGCGTCCACGGCCGCACCCAACGCGCCCAGGCGGCATCGGTGCGGCCTTCGATCAGTGCGGCCACTGCAAACGAGAAGGCAATCGAAAGGCCGACGTAGCCGGCGTAGAGGAACGGTGGGTGGAACGCGAGCGCGGGGTCTTGCAGGATTGGATTGAGGCCGCGGCCCTCGGGTTGCGGCGGGATGCGCGTGAAGGGGTTGGAGGCCAGCACGATGAAAGCGAGGAACGCCACGGCGATGCCGGCCTGAACCGACAGCACGTTGGCGCGCAGGGTGGTGGGCAGATTACTGCCGAACGCGGCGACCGCGGCGCCGAAGACGGCCAGAATCAGCACCCACAGCAGCATCGAGCCTTCATGGTTCCCCCACACGCCGGAGATCTTGTAAATGAGCGGTTTCGTCGAATGCGAGTTTGCCCATACGGTCTCGACCGAGAAATCGGATGTGACGTAGGCGTGCATGAGGGCGAGGAAGGCGAATGCAACGAGAGCGAGCTGGGCGAGCGCGGCCGGTTCGGCGACAGCCATCAGGCGCCCATCGCGCTGCCGCGCGCCCCAGGCGGGCAGAGCTGCCTGCGCGATGGCGACGCCGAGGGCCAGGATCAGCGCGAAGTGGCCGAGCTCTATGATCATGAAACGGCCTTGCAGCTCCGCGGATCACTCACCTCTTCCCGAACAACCCAGTGCAACTGATCGATGAAGCGCTCCAGCCTGCGGAATGCATCCTCCTCCTTCACGACGCGATGCCACTGCCTCGACGCGATATGCGTGTCGACGTAGCGGAATTCCATCGTCCCATCGGAGAGAGGCCGAACAAGCAGATAGGGACCATCGTAAGGATAGGTGCAGGGCACTTGCACAATGCACAGATCGAGCATCGAAGTCCACGCATGGAGCCCGCGCGCGTATTGAGATGCTTCGATCTGCTCGACAAGCCTCAGCATTCCGCCGAGATTCGAGCCAGCGTCGACGACCTCACGATACCCGCGCTTGATCTCATCCCAAGGTCGGATCATCGGAGCCATGCCCCGCGTCGGCGAGTTGGCGCAACCGGCATCATTTCAAGCTGCCTTTGGGCTTGCCGGACTCTTTCCATACGCCACGCTCCTTGAGTGCCTTGGCGACCTCCGGCGGCATGTAGTTCTCGTCGTGCTTGGCAAGGACGGTGTCGGCGAGAAAGTGGCCGGCGGGATCGAGCTTGCCTTCCGCTACCACACCCTGGCCCTCCCTGAAGAGATCGGGCAGGAGGCCGGTATAGCTGACCGAAATGGTCTTGATGGTGTCGGTGATGGCAAATTCGACCGACGTACCGGCGCCACGCTTCACACTGCCGTTGGCCACGAGGCCACCGAGGCGAATGCGCTTGCCAGCCGCAATGTGCTTCTCCACCACCTCCGAGGGCGTGTGAAAGAAGACGATGGTGTCGCGCAAGGCGACGGCCACCAGCAGGGCGGCGGCGGAGAGGATGCCGACGCCGACAGCAATGTAGGTGGCGCGACGCTGCTTGCGGGTCATGGCTGGACGTATCGTCGCGTTGCGCTCATGAGTTCGAGTCCAAGGCTCTTGGCGAGCTGGGCGAGCGTGGCCTGAGCCGCTGCATCGGTGGGGAAGTTCTTGCGCGCCTCGGCGAGGGCGGCGCGTGCGTCCTGCCCGCGGCCGAGGACGGCATAGGCATTGATGAGGCGCTGCCAGCCCGCGAGGTCGCGGCCGTCATGCTTGAGGCGCTCGGCCAAGCCCGCCACCATGCCAGCAATCATATTGGCGCGGTCCTTTGGCGCGAGCTTCTCGGCCGCTGCGACGTCCTCGGCGGTTGGGCCCGGGGCCCGGGGCGCGGCTTTGTCGCCGCCCGCCAGGCGGCGCGCAACATCGGCGGCCCGGCTTTCCACGGCCGCCCGCCACGGCGCCCCGGCAGGCGCATCCGACAACAGCGCCCGGTATTCGGCCAGCGCCGTTGCGAGCTTGCCGTCCTGCTCCTTGGCGAGCGCCAGCCAGAAGCGCGGCTCGACGCGGCCAGGCTCGATCGCGAGGATCTTCTCGTAGGCGGCGCGCGCCTCCTCGGTGACAATGCCGTCGGCGGCGAGCACGGTCGCTTCGGCGAAGCCCGCCAGCCGGCGCACGTTCTCGCCCTTGAGCCGCACGGCGTGCGCATAGGCGTTGGCGGCATCGCGGAAGCGCTCGAGCTTGTAGTAGACCGGCGCGATCACGTCCCAGCCGTCACCGTCCTCGGGATGCTCGCGCAGGCGCCCCTCGACCTTGGCGAGAAGCTCGCCGACCTGCGCTCGTTCGAGGGGAAGCTGCGTGCGGGCCGCAATGGGAAATGCGGGCAGACCGGGCGATCCATGGGTGAGATAGAGGGCGAGCGTGAGCACCGGGATGGCGGCGGCTGTCACGAGCGCCACGACCGTGCGCCGCGATTCCGGGAGCGGAGACGCGTGCGGAGGCTGCTCGACCCTGTCCGCGCTCGTCAGCAGGCGGCGGGAGATTTCGATGCGTGCATCGGCAGCCTCCTTGTCGTCGACGAGCCCGCGCAGTCGCTCTGCCTCGATCTCATCGAGCTGATGGCGGTAGACGGCGAGCGTGCCGGCATCGGCCTCCACATTGCGCGCCGAGCGCGCCAGCGGCGCCAGCACGACGCCGAGCGCGAGCGCTGTCATCAGAGCAAAGGCGATCCACAAGAGCATGGGCTGCCAATCGCTGCGCGAGGGGTCGCAACCCGAGGAGGTGGCGACCGCAACCTGCAATATGACCGGGGAGGACGAGTGGCAAGGCGGGCGGGCTGCGACGGATCAAGTGTCGCGGACTGAAGACGGCCAGTGGATGCCACCTGCCCGCAACGTGGCATCGGATGCGTCACCAGGGACGCATGTGCTGAAACGGCATATTTCCGCATCTCGTTCACGCGTTCGTGAAGACATGTACAACCGGTTTTCCGCTTCGAGTGCCCTCTAGATCGGCGAGGTCTGCGCTAACATGCTGCGGCCTAATATCAGACATTACGATCTTCGACTGCAAATTGGGGCTGCGGAAATGCCGTCGGCGAATAAGCGCCCGCAAGCAAACATCATGTTGGATGCCTTTGCAGCGCAGAGCGCGATTGGCCTCGATTCGCAACTGAAGAGAGTTCGAGCTGGAGCGCGGGACAGTCCTGTGCAACGCAGGCGACCGCTTGCGCTATGTGTATTTTCCGATCGACTGCGTGCTTTCGACACTGGCAACGCTTTCCGACGGCTCCGCTCTGCAGGTGAACATCATTGGCTCCGAGGGTGCCTACGGCATCGTCGGGGGCGTGGGCAGCCACGAGGCCGCTGCCAGGGTCGATGTGCTGGTGGGCGGGACGGCCGTGCGCGCGCAGATCAGGCAGGTGCGGACCGAATTTGAGCGCAGCCGGCACTTCCGGTCCGTCGTCATCCGGCATTTCGAGAACCTGCTGTTCCAGATCCAGCAGTCGGCGGTCTGTGTGGCGCGCCATCCAATCGAGGCGCGGCTGTCACGCTGGCTGCTCGCTATCCACGATCGTTCGCCTGGCGAACTCGATGCTTTTTACGCACGAGTTCGTCGCCGACCATCTCGGCGCGAATAGGACGAGCGTGACCTTAGCTGCAGCGGCGCTACAGCGCGCCGGGCTCATAACCTATCGGCGCGGCATGGTGTCGATCGGGGATCGGGGCGGTTTGGAGGAAGCGTCATGCGATGCTATCGCGCCATCAGGGACCGCATCCGCCGCCTGTTCCGGGCATGAGACGATTGTTGTGTTAGATCGACAACAGACGACTGCCTTTATGTCGGTTAAGCGACAATTTCGTGCTTCGGGCCTACGTCTTGTGGACGGAAATCCGAGACGGACGCTAGGCGCCGCAGAAACCCTCGAGCCACGCGTGCCCGGCCGTCAACAAAATCACAGAGCCGGGACGACAGCGGGAACACAGGGACAATGAGTTGCGAGCGTTTGCCCAAGCGGCCTGTTCATCTGCAGCTCCGGGATGCAATTGCGCAGAGGATTGCAGCGGGCGAGTGGGACGCCGGCAAGCCGTTGCCGAGCGAGAGCGCGCTGGCGCGGGAATTCGGTGTGAGCTGTCGCACGGTGCGCACGGCTCTCGATGTGCTCGAGCGAGAGCGGGCAGTTGTTCGCAGCCAAGGCGGCGACACCTTCGTCGCGGATCGTCATGCGACGCGCCAGTTCGGCGCAGAGGGTGAAGACTTCACCGTTTCGCCGAACGTGGAGTCGGTCGTGCTCGTCGAGGCCTGGGCCGACGAGGCCGAGCGCGTCCGATTGTGCTTGCAGCCCATCGACCGCGTCTTTCGCATCCACCGCACTTGCGCATCGAACGGGAAGGCGTTCATGGCGGAGAGGGCGAGCGTGCCGGCGGCTCTGTTTCCTGGGCTGACCGAGAAGGCCTTTCTCGCTCATCGCATTGTCGATCTGGCGAAGGCGCATGGCGTGCGACTTGGCATCGCCCGGGAGCGTGTCTCGATCGGCATCGCCTCTGCGCCGGCGGCCGAGGCGCTGGGCCTCGAAGAAGGCGCGCGGGTTCTCGTGCTCGATCGTGTCGTGATGACGCTCGACGGGCGCCTCGCCGAGTGGCGCGTTGCCGAATGCAATCTCACCGAGGAGCACGTGTCGGCGCTTTCGCGCACTGGAGGCAACGCCAGCTAGCAACGATCCTGGTCTGCCGGTACTGCCATCAGGCACGCGAGTGGGCTCTCGAGCAGGGGCCTCGTGCACCGCTCCGACCATGTCTCGACCGAATACGCGACGGAATACTGGCCGCCGCCGGAGGAGACGAGCTGAAGGCGCAAGCCGCAACGCGGGCAATACACCTGTCGAGCCTGGGGTTTTGCATCGCGACCAGCAGGCTTCAGGGCCTCACGCATCGACACTCCCCAGTCCAGAGACTTGCTCAGCAGGCTACCACTTTGTCCATTCGGGGCGGTGCGGCAATAAGGCTCTGGGGCGGTTGGGGATATCTTCGGCCCCCCGACTTGATGATGAGTGCAGCCCCCAGCGGAAAGCAAACGACTTCAATGCCTTGAGCGGTCCCATATGCCGGAGGCGCAGCTGCGTTCCGCCAAGGATGGTCTCGAAACGGGATGCTCGAGAATTCCTCCGATAGGCGTGCCCTCCCCCTCGCGCAGCGGCTGAAAACAGCTCGTTCACTTCCTCCTCGGTCGTCGCCCGCTTCAACTCGAGGACACGGACCGTCAAACTGGTGTCGAGCGCCGGCGCTCTGACCGCATGGCCGTTCAGCTCAGGGTAGATGAGCGCAATGGCAACAGGCACATTCCGGTTGGCGAGCCAAGGAGCGCAATTTTTGCTCAATCACTGAGCAAAATTTCTTGATCTGGTTTCCGAAGAATTGGGATGCGGAGGGTAGTCTCCGGAACGCGTCTTCCCGCAACCGCGTTCTGTCCACATGCGCGTCCCCAGGAAACCCACCGTCTGGTCCGTGTTGGTTCCAGCGTTCCTCATCGGCTTCGGTATCGGAAGCGGTGTGGCCATGCTGATAGCGTGACCCCATTGTCGGCGCACGAGCCCTCACACGCTGTAGGAGCGATCACGCGACATTGCTGCGCCGAACCAGCGCAGCCAGCCTTTCGCGGTGAGCCGCTCGAGGATCAAGTCGATGCGAGCGCGCGCCGCAATCGCGCAATGATCTGATCGGGCGCGTCGTTGTCGTAGAAAATGACGGTCGGCAAGTTCAGCTGGGCAACAAGGTCTTGGTTCTCACCGTTGACCGCGGCGGCCGTGAAATCGAACCTCGTGAGGGTGTCGGCGACCGCGTCGGGGTGGTCTCCCACCACCAAAGCCTCTCCTCCCTCTTTTTCTATGGCCTCCTGAAGCGCGTTGATGAGTTGAGTGACCTCACTCTCCACGACGATCAGGATCGAATGATCGCGCAGCTCGGGCATTGCTTGCTTCCCCAAAAGTGATGAGCTTCCCTACGGTTGCAGCACAGCTTACGACGTTCCGGCGGCAAAATCATCCCACAGCAGATGACCCGGTTGCCGAAGGGAGCGGGCCGGTGGTGTTCCAGGCACGCCAAGCTCGGGCGGGCCCTCTCTGATCGAAGGTCCTCAACCCCCAGCGGCGGCCAGATCGATGGCGCGGCGGTACATGGTCATGGCGGCCTCGGGCGTGTTGTAGCCGGCATGCGCGGTGAGCGTCACATTCTCCAGGCTTCGCAGCGGCTCCTCGGGCTTGGGCGGTTCCTTGCCGTAGACGTCGGTAGCGTAGTGGCCGATCCGGCCCGAGCCCAGCAGCTCGATCAGCGCCCCCTCGTCCACCACACCCGCCCTGGCCGTATTGACGAGGATGGCGCCGCGCTTGAGCTTGCCAAGCCGCTCCCGGTCAAGGAACCCGCGCGTGCCGTCATTGAGGGCCAGATGCAGGCTCACGACGTCCGACCGCGCCAACAGCTCGTCAATTGCCAGCAGGGGCACAGGGGCATCCCTCACAGCCGAACGGTTGTAGGCGATCACCTCCAGCCCGATACCCTTGCCGAGCCGCGCCATCTCGCGGCCGATGCCGCCGAGCCCCACGAGCCCCAGCGTCTTGCCCTTGAGCTCCATGCCCTGCATGACCCTCCAGCCGCCGTCGCGCAGGATACTGTGCATGGTGGCGATGTGACGGGCCGCGGCGAACACGAGGCCCATGGCGTGCTCGGCCACGGCCGTGTCGCCGTAACCCTTGATGGTGGAGACTTTGATGCCGGACCGCCCGGCGGCCGCGAGATCGATGAAGCTGCCGGCCCCGGTACCGAGGAAGACGATGTGCTTGAGCCCGGTGCAGCGCGCGAGTGTGGCCTCGTTGAAATAGGTCGCATCGTCGATGCAGGTGTCATAGCCGGCGAGCACCCTGGGGATGTCGGCCTCCGCCACCGGCCCCATGTTGACGGCGATGGGAATGTCGCGCGGCCCGTGCACGCGCTTCCACAGCCGGTCGATGTCCGGGGTCGAATCGATGAACAGGGTCTTGGGCATGGCTGGCTGCTGGCTCCGCTGACGTTTGCCGGCGCTCTCGTGACGGGGCGGGCGATCATACGCGCATGGTGGAGCATGCGCCCAGCCCGTAGGTTCGCCTGCGCACGCGTGCCCCGTTTCGCCCGTGACCGCCAGGGTCTATGGTTGTGCGACCACATCCCAGAACTCCAGAGGCCCAGATGGACAAGGCGGCTCGCAACTACCCACTCGAGGACATCGACCGCGAGACCATGTTCCACCCCAACACGTCCATCGCCGACCACCTCAAGAAGGGTCCCCACATCGTGGCGGAGGCGCGCGGTGTGCGGGTCAAGGACCACAAGGGCCGCGACCTCATCGACTGCGGCGCCGGCCTGTGGTGCGTCAACATCGGCTATGGCCGCAAGGAGATGGGGGAAGCAGCCAAGAAGGCAATCGAGAACTTGGCCTACTACCACATCTTCGGCGGCACCTCGAACGAGCCCATCATTCGCCTGGCGGAACGCGTGCTGGGGCTGTTCCACGACAAGGCCGGCGCCACCCATCTCTCGAAGGTGTTCTTCGGCTCGGGCGGCTCCGACGCCAACGACACCAACTTCAAGCTGGTGCGCTACTACAACAACCTGCGCGGCAAGCCGGCCAAGAAGAAGATCATCTCGCGGCTCGGCGCCTATCACGGCCTCACCTACGCGGCCGCCAGCCTGACCGGCATCCCTGTCTATCACAAGGCCTTCGACCTACCGGTGCCGGGTGTGCTGCACACCTCCTGCCCGCATTATTTCCGCTACGGCGAGACGGGCGAGAGCGAGGCAGCCTTCACCAAGCGCATGATCGCCGAGATCGAGGCCATGATCGCCAGGGAGGGCGCCGAAACCATTGCGGCCTTCATCGCCGAGCCGATCATGGGCACCGGCGGCGTGCTGCTGCCACCAAAAGGCTATTTCGAGAAGCTGCAGAAGCTGCTCGACAAGCACGACATCCTGTTCATCGCCGACGAGGTGATCACCGGCTTCGGCCGCACGGGCCACTGGTTCGCGACCGGCGGCATGAAGCTCAAGCCCGACATCGTGACGCTCGCCAAAGGCATCACCTCGGCCTACTTCCCGGTGTCGGCGTGCGTGATCTCGGAGAAGATCTGGAACGTGCTCAAGGATGCCTCGCCCGAGTTCGGGCCGGTGATGCACGGCTTCACCTACTCGGGCCATCCGGTCGGCGGGGCGCTCGGGCTCGTCAACATCGACATCATGGAGCGCGAGGGGTTGGTGGAGCAATCGGCGGCAGTGGGGGGTTACCTCAGGAAGCTGCTGGCCGAGCGCGTCGGCACGCACCCGCACGTGGGCGAGGTGCGCGGGGCCGGCCAGATGATCGCGGTCGAGTTCGTGGCCGACAAGGCGAAGCGGCGCTTCTTCGATCCGAAGGCCGGCGCTCACCGCATCGTCGCTGCCAAGGCGCTGGAGGAGGGCGTGCTGACCCGGGCGCTGCCGTTCATCGAGGTGACCTCCTTCTCGCCGCCGCTGTCGATGACCCGCAGCGAGGCGGAGGAGGCCGTCGAGCGCTACGGCAGAGCGCTTGATGCGGCGACGCCCGAACTCGCCAAGCTGGCCGCCCGCAAATAGCGCCGTGCCGGTCGCCGCGAAGATATTCCCGCTCCATCGCCCCGAGGGTCAATGAAAGCCCGTCAGGACGGCGTCCGGCAGCCACGTCACGAATTTGGGATAGGCGACAAGTAGCCCCACAACCATGACTTGCAGGGCGATGAACGGCCAAATGCCGGTGTACATGTGGTGCAGCTTGATCTCCGGTGGCGCAATGCCGCGCAGGTAGAAGATCGACGGTGCCATCGGCGGCGTCAGGTAACCAGTCTGCAGCATGATGAGAAACAGCACGCAGAACCATTCACGGTCGAAGCCGACATTGACGATGAGTGGGGTTACGATCGGCGCCACCATCAGAATAATGACCAGCGGATCCAGCATGAAGCCGGCAACGAACACGATGGCCATCACAGCGAGCAACAGCGCGTACTTGCCGACGCCCGCATTGAGCAGAAAATCCTGCACGATTTGCAGCCCGCCGGAGCCGACAAAGACGGCGGCGAACATCTGACCGCAGGTAACTATGGTCAGGATCATCGCTGTGATGCGCACGGTGCGCATGGCTGCATCGGCCAGCACCGGCCACGAGAAGCGCCGATAGATGATGGCCAGCAGCACGGTGCCAAGCGCGCCCGTTGCCGAGGCCTCGGTCGGGGTGGCGATGCCGGCGATCATGGAGCCAAGAACGGCCACGATGACAGCGAGCGGGGGAACGAGCACGGCGCCCGTGAGCGCCAGCTTCTGGCCCAATGTCGGCTCGTTGTCCACGAGCAGAACACGCGGCCCGTCCTCGGGGCGGATGAGGCAGCGGACCACAATATAGACGATGTAGGACCCGGCAAGTATCAGGCCGGGGATGAACATGCCGACCAGCACCCTGCCGACGTCGGCCTGGGCGGTCGGGCCGATGACCACGGCGAGCACCGACGGCGGAATGACGGTGCCGAGCGCGCCACCGGCGCAGATGACCCCAGAAATGAGGCCCTTGTTGTAGCCGTAGCGCAGCATGGGTGGTATCGCCAGCAGCCCAACAACGGTCTCGGTGGCTCCGACCACCCCGCTCGTTGCCGCAAAGATCACGCACATCAGGATGGTGCCGACGGCCATGCCTCCCGGCAGGCGCCTGATCCACATCTGAATGGCATCGAACAGCCGATTGGCAATGCCGGACTGCTCGAACATGGCGCCCATGAAGATGAACAACGGCACCGCCGCCAACACCTGCGCCGTCGCCGTCTCCTCGATCTTCTGGATGAATTGGTACAGTAGGCCTTCGACACCGAACGAGTGGATGCCGAAGACCGTCGCCAGCGCCAACATGGTGAGCGCAACGGGGAAGCCCGTCAGGATGGCGAGCAGCAGCGCGGGGAACATCCAGAGTGGTGACATCATCCGGTCCTTGGGATTGAGCCGTCGGGCGGCTTGCGCCCGCGCCCCTCGCCGCGGCGCCGGCGCGATGACGCCAGATCGGCTCGCGCGCTACCGGGCCGCGCGCCTCGGGTGCATTCTCGACCCGGCGGTTCAAACGCCATGGTCTTTGATCGCCTCGGCTTCGATAGGCCGCCCGACGAGCCAGGCGAGCCGTTTCAGGATCTCGGCGATGATCTGCAACGAAAAGATCAAGAATCCGGCGAACATCACGGCCCGGAACGGCCACACCACGGGATTCCATCCTCCCGAGCCGGTGCGCTCGCCGGTCCGGATGCCGTCCATGAGGTGATCCCAGAGGCCCCACGTGATCAAGGCGACGACCGGGAGCACGATCAGGATGAACCCGAGCAGGTCGAAATAGCGTATGCGCGGCCGTGTGCGCTCGCTGTAGAGGAGGTCGACGCGCACGTGGCTGTCGGTCGCCATGGCATAGGCGATCGAGAGCACGAAAGACCCGCCCATGAGAAACGCGTTGAGGTCATTGCCCCATCGCGTAGGCGCGTTGAAAACGTAGCGCATCACGACGTCGTAGAGCATCAGGACGACCAGCACGCCTATGATCAGCGCCGCGAGGGCGCCGAAGAAGCGACTGAGGCCATCAATGGCCCGAACCAATCCTCGCATGCCTTGGCAATTCCCCCGTAAGATCCACGATCTCGCGCCGCGGACAGTCTCTCCGACTCGTCTCTGCAGCCCGCGCCCGACCCCTCCAAGCATGAAGGGCCGGATGCGGTGCGCCGGGTCTACTTGAGCTCGGAGCGATACAGATGCGCCGGCTTCCAGCGCTCGACGAAGGCGCGCTGATGCTCGACCACCTTCTTGAACCAGCCGCCCTCGGCGGCAATGTACTTGTCCTCCCAGGCGTGGGTGGCCTTGGCAACGCCGTCGATATAGGACTGATCGACGCGGATGAACTCGACGCCCTCGCCCTTCAGCTTGGTCATTGCGTCGACATCCATGACGTCGATGTTCATCCACGATCCGATCGTCGTCATTTTGGCTGCGGCCTCGATCTGCGCCTTGGTGGTGGCATCGAAGCTGTCCCACAGCGCCTTGTCGAACACGCATTCGAGCACAGCGCCAGGCTGGTGCACGCCGGGCAGGATGATGTACTTGGCGACCTTGTGGAAGCCGAGCCCGATGTTGATGCCGGGGGTGGCCCACTCGATGGCATCGACGACGCCGCGCTCGAGCGCGGGATAGACCTCGCTACCAGGCAGGATGACGGTCGATGCACCTAGCGAGTTGGCGACCTCGGCCCACGCGCCAGCCGTGCGCAGCTTGAGTCCCTTCAAATCCTCGAGTGTGCGAATGGGCTTCCTCGAATGCATGTGGATCTCATCCGAGTGGGCGCCGCACGGGATGCCGACCACCCCGAACTTCTCCATGCGCCACTGCCTCCACAGATCTATGCCGCCGCCGGCGTAGATCCAGTGCAGCAGTTCCTCAGCCGGCGGCGAGCCGACATAGCCGCCGAAGATCGCCGCGGCCTTGTCGATACCCCAGTCGTAGCCGGGCCATGTATGACCGGCCTGGGCCACCTTCTTCTGGACCGACTCCGTGATCTTGAGCGGGCTGCCGATGGTGCCGGCCGGAAAGATCTGGAATTTCACTTTGCCGCCGGTTAGCGCTTCGGCCTGCTTGGAGAAGCCCTGGGCAAACTGCTCGAGGTGCACGCCGCCCGGCCACGAAGTTGCGGTTCGTATGGTCTGCTGCGCACCGGCCTGGCCAGCGCTCAGGACCAATGCAGCTGCGGCCGCACTCGCGGCGGCAAGCTTCTGGTTCATCATCCGACTTCCTCCCAATTGACGTTTCGTTGCAGCGCAGGCGGGATCACGGTGGCCGGCTGCCGGCCCCGGATGGGTTGGCGCGTTCGGACCCCATGCTCCTGCTCGTAACAGTGCAGGTAACGGATGCTCGTGGCAAGGACGAGCGCGGTTGGCTTCGCCGACTATTGCGGCGAGATAAATGCAGGCAAGGGCCAGCTCCGCGGCAGGGGTCGGCCGCGCATGCGATCGGCAACACCAGGGTATGTTGCTGCCAGTGATGCGCGCCGTGCGCCCGACCGTCAAATAAGCGCTTCGATTCAAAAGGCTAGAAGGCCAAAGGCGGTCGCGTGAGATGAGCATCCTAGGAGTGCGGAGGATCGCCGGGTGGGCCGAGATCGGCCTAGCGCAGGCTGCGAGGTCGGCGGCGCCGCGCGCCGTTCGCACAGCTATATTTCGACCAGCACATAGCTTTCCTCGACTGTGACCGGAAACGTCTCGGCGACGTAGGGGCCCTTGGCCAGCGCCTCGCCCTCTTCGACCTCGACCGGATAGGAGCGCATCTTGACGCGCGTGCTGGGATCGAAATAGGATTGGCCCGTGCGCATGTCGAATTCCCAGCCGTGCCAGGCGCAGCGCAGCAATCTCGCCGACGCGCGAGCGCTCGGTATACGCCGGGCTCCGTCGACGTCAGCCGCGCCACGCAAGCCGCCTTGGCCAGCGGCGCGCCCTCGTGCGGGCAGCGATTGAGCAGCGCGAAGAACTCGCCGTTGACGTGAAACACGACGATGTCGCGGCCCGTCGATGTCGACGACCTTGTTGCCGCCGGGCGGGAATGTCCGACGTGCGGGCGACGATGTGGCGGGCCATGCGCTATCAGCCGAGCTTGTAGAGCGCACGCGCGTTGGCGTTGAAGATCTTGCGCGCGCTCGGCTTCGGTCAGCGGCGTCTTGAAGGCAAAGCGCGGATCGTCGAAATCCCAGTGCGGATAATCCGACGAGAACAGCAGCCGGTCGACGCCGACCCATTCGATCAGCGAGCGCAGATGCTCTGCCTTCATCCGGCTCGTCGATCGGCTGCGTCGTGAACCAGAAATGCTCTCGCACATATTCCGATGGCCGGCGCTTGAGATGCGGCACCTCGCTGCGGAAGCGCCTCGAAATGCTGGTCCATGCGCCAGCGATGGCCGACGCATCCAGCCGAAGCCGCCCTCGATGAACACGATCTTGAGGTTCGGGAAGCGCTCGGGAACGCCTTCGATGCACGAGGCTGGTGAGCTGCGCCGCCATGGTGTGGGCGTTGCGACTGGTGCTCCTCGACATAGTAGGACGGCCAGCCGCTGCCGGTCGGCGCGTGGCCGCCATAGCCGCCGACGTGAATGCCGAGCGGCAGGCCGAGCTCCTGCGCGCGCGTCGTAGATCGGCCAATAGCGGCGACGGCCGAGCGGCTCGTTGGCGCGCGGGCAGACGTTGATCTGCACATATTGGCCGATCTTGGCGCAGCGCTCGATCTCGGCGATCGCGAGCTGCGGTGTCGTCCTGGCCGACCAGGATCGAGGCCTTCAGGCGCGGCTCGCGGCTCGGACCAGAACGCGAGCTGCCAGTCGTTGATGGCGCGCTGGATCGCGGCGCCGAACTCGAGATTCTGCTGCGAGAAGATGAAGAGGTCGAGCACCTGCAGGATGCCGAACTCGACGTCGAGCGGATCGAGGTGCTGCTGGCGCATGAAAGTCGAGATCGGAGCCCGGCGGTCCGCCGGTCGGCGGCCAGGCATCGCGGCGCGCGATCAGCGGCGAGGAGCGCGGATAGGGCGTGGTGCCGATATAGGGCGTGCGCAGATGATCTGCCGTAGGTCTTCATATGCTCCTGCCAGCGCTTGGGCAGGAACGGATCGATGTCGGCCTGCGAATTGAGGCTCGGATGCATGTCGCAGTCGATGATGCGCAGCCGGCGTTTGGCGGCCTGACTTCCTCGGTCGAGGATGCGGGCGGTCGATGACGTCGCTCATGCGCGTCCTCCTTCAGGTCGTTCGCGGCCAGCTTCAGCCGCGGAAAGGTTTCCAGCGGATTGTCGGCGCACATCCGCGACACCAGGCTCGCCGGCAGATGCGGCGGGCATCGGATCGTCGCCGTCGAACTGCCAGTGCGGATAGTCGCGACGAGAACAGGAACATCTTGTCCGAGCCGATCTGCTCGATCATCGTCGGCGACGCCGGCCGCATCCGGCGGGCTGTCGAACGGCTGCATGGTGAGGCGGACATGGTCGCGCATGATCGACGGCCGGCTCTGCGGTCGACCCAGGGCACCTCGACGCGCACGCCGCGCCAGGTCTTGTTGGCGCGCCACATGAAGGCGGGCAGCCAGCTGACGCCGGATTCCATCAGCACGACCTTGAGACCGGGGAACTTGCCGAACACGCCTTCATAGATCAGGCTCAGAATCTGCGCCTGAAGCGCCTGCGCCTCGGCGAGATAATATTCGTAGCGATAGGACGGCCAGCCGATCGAGCTCGGCGCCATGCGGTACTGGCTGCCGGCATGGATGGCGAGCGGCAGCTTGTGGTTCTCGGCGGCCTGCCAGACCGGCCAGTAGCTGCCGCCGCCCGAGCAGGCTCTCGCCCTGCGCCAGCACCAGGACGGAGACGAAGCGCTGATCGCCGGCGCAGCCGCTCGATCTCCTCCACCGCCAGATCCGGCGCCTGCATCGGCACCACGATCGAGGCGCGCAGCCGTGCATCGCGCGCCAGCCATTCGGCCGCGATCCAGTCGTTGATCGCCTTGCAGAAGCCTGCCGCCATGTAGGGATCGAACACCGCCTGCGCGCCGTAGAGCACGTTGCAGATCGCGTGGCTGGCGCCAGAGCTGGTCGAACGCGCCGCGCTGCACCATCGTCGAAGCTCGCTGCCGGGCTTGCCCTTCTTGTGGGCCGCCAATCGGCGCGGCCGGACAGCGGCATGTTCGGGGGATAGCTGTTGAGATCGAGACCGTCGATGGCGCGGCTGACCACCTGCTCCTTCCAGTGATCGTCGAGATAGGGCAGCAGGGTGGTCCGGGTGCCTCCGACCGCGGGATGGATGTCGCAGTCGATGCGCATGCTCGCCGCCGCGGCTGATCCCGGTCCGGAGTTTCACGCATCGGGGTGCGTCATGCAACGGCGATGTGGTGCACAGCCGCATGGCCGCGCAGCGCCTGCCGGCGCAGGGGCAAGGCCTCCCGAAGCGTGGGAGCTCATGCCGCCATCTGCTGGCGCAGGGTCTCGCCGCGGTAGCTCAGCGCCTCGGCGACATGCAGGCGGGCTACCTTTTCGGCGCCGTCGAGGTCGGCCAGCGTGCGCGCCACGCGCAGCGTGCGATGGAAGCCGCGCGCGGAGAGCTGGAGCCTCTCGGAGGCTTGGCGCAGCAGCGCCACGCCCGCCTCGTCAGGCATGGCGATCTCTTCGAGCAGGGCTCCCGAGCAGTCCGCATTGGTGCGCACGCCCTTGGCGCCGAGCGCAGCAAAGCGCGCGCGTTGGCGCTGGCGTGCGGCCATGACTCGGGCGGCAACCTCGGCGCTGCCTTCAGCAGGCGGCGGAAGGACGAGGTCGGCGGCGGACACCGCGGGCACCTCGATCTGCAGATCGATGCGGTCGAGCAGCGGCCCCGAGATGCGCCCCATGTAGTCGGAGGTGCAGCGCTGGCCGCGCCGGCAGGCCTGGCCCGGTGACGCGCCGCCGCACTTGCAGGGGTTCATGGCGGCGATCAGCTGGATGCGCGAGGGGTAGGCGATGCGGTGGTTGGCGCGCGCGATGACGGTCTCGCCGGTCTCGAGCGGCTGGCGCAGGGCATCGAGCACGTTGGGCAGGAACTCGGGTAGCTCGTCGAGGAAGAGGACGCCCAGATGCGCCAGCGACACCTCGCCGGGACGCGGCTTGGAGCCGCCGCCGACGAGCGCGGCCATGCTGGCCGAGTGGTGCGGTGCGCGGAACGGGCGGCGCGTGGCGAGCTTGCCACCCATCAACTCGCCGGCCAGCGAGTGCACCATCGAGACTTCCAGCATCTCCGGCATTCGGGCGCAAGAGCACCAAGACCGGCTAAGTAGCTGAGTTTGTTGCTCTTGTGTCGCGGATGCCGAGAGAGGTCTCTCGGTGTCGAAAAGCAGGATTGCGGGCTTTGCCCAGTCACTACTTCTAGCGGGAGTGGCGCTTTGCCTTTGCCTCTTGGCGGGGCTAGTTGGCGTCATAGCCCAAGGGGTGTGGCGCCAAGGGCCAACGGTAGATGACGCCTTGGGGCGTTGCGATCTTGTCTGGCTCTCCAGAGATGCAGCATCGGAACTCAAAGTACCGATCCTCATCCGAAGCATCGACGTACTCAATGCGTCCCCAGAAGAAGATCGCCGACGTGCCCGCTCTTACGTGGTCGAAACTACCCATGCGTGGCGCTGGAAATGGTCGGCGCCGTATGTGGGCATCGCTGTTAGGGCCGATGATCGACTGCCCTTTCAGCGTGTGATCCTGGATCGTGCTGAAGGGTATGACCGATGCGCCATCGACCTTCACTTGAGCCCGCGTCGTGAACTTGAAGCCTGGCGTCGCGCCAGAATTCTTGAACGTGGCGTTTGCGGCAAGATCCGCAAAAGCCGTCCCACTCGATGCTACCGCTATGGAGCGTGACATAGGCCCGCAGTTCGCGACGCGCGATGTCCTGCATCGTTGCGACAGTTTTGTGCGCAGCTGTAGCACCGCGCCCGGCATAGATCGCCGCAATCGCAGCCACTATGAGTGCGGCAAAAGCGGCACCGGCCTGAGCCCAGCCAGACAAATTCGGCTCACCTGCCAATGCCACCAGCTCTTTCGTGCCCTCCGCCAAGCGCCGCAGTTCGCAATAAAGGGCGTCTTCCTGCTTTTGGGGGCGAGTGCAGTCGGGTCGGTAGTAATCGGCTTCTTGGTTCTGAGTGAGGGATGGTGTGGCGGCCGGCGCTGGCTCGGGATTGTGTTTTTGCTTCTGGGGCCGGCTTTGTATCTCGTGGCCCCCTTCGCTGACCAGCAATTCCGAAACTGTAATCCCGAACGGCACTGCGAAGCCCAAAAGGATAGCGATTACTCCTCCTGCAATCTTAAGGTTTGAACTCCAATTGCGCTGAGACATTGCAAGAAAAACGCCGCTGTAAAACCGCCCCGAGATATCTTGTTGTTGAGGTTGCGCTCGGTCTCGCTGACCCCGATGGCGGCGAGCTTTTCTGCGAGCTGCGCGTAGGTCAAGCCCCGTCGCTTCAACTCTGCCTTCAGCAGGTTCTTGGCCATGGCCTCATAGGTCTGGGTGGCCGGATCGGCCTTGTAGGGGTTCGCTGGCATACGGGCCTCAAAAATCATCGCTTGCGATGATAATAACCCTTGCATTCGCCGTTGTGAACCTCTATATCCGATGTTGTACGCCATCGGATGCAGTGACGTGTCGCAACACTTCTTGCTCAGTGCCGCCAGCCGAACCCTCTCGATCCGCGACGTGTACGCGATGGGTGAGGACAAGGCCTTTGCCGCGTTCTGCAAGCTGCGGTGGGCAGACACAGATGGCGAGCCCGTGTGCCCCAAGTGCGGATGCCTCGGCGCCTACGCGATCACCACGCGCCGCAAATTCAAGTGCAAGGCCGCTGGTTGCTACGCTCAGTTCTCGCCAACCTCTGGCACCGTGCTTGCGTCGCGCAAGATGAGCTACGTCGATCTGCTCGCCGCGATCTGCATCATCGCCAGCGCGGCCAAGGGTCTATCAGCCCTCCAGCTCGCCCGTGAGCTTGGCTGCCACGCCAAAAGTGCTTGGATACTCGCGCACAAAATTCGCGAAGGCCTCGCCGCCGAGACCAACGGCATGAAGCTTGGAGGGAACCGTCGAGGTTGACGGCGCCGTTTTTGGCGGCGCGATCCGGCCCGCGAACAAGGCTAGCCGACCGCATCGACCGTCGCCTCGCCGAGCACCAGACTGGCAAGCGCCGCGTCGTAGTCGTCGACGCGCGCCCGCAAAGGTCGCACGCTCTCATTCGTCGTGCGCCACGAGAGCGAAGGCGTCGCGTTTGTCAAAGAGCGCGTGGACGCGCGGGCCGAGGTACACGCCGACGAAGCCAGTCATTGGGATGCGCTTGACGCCTACTTCAAGGCACATCGGATCAATCACAGCGAGGCTTATAGCTTCAACGGCGCCTGCACCAATCAGGCCGAGAGCTATTTCGCGCGGTTGCGTCGCATGGTCGGCGGGCAGCACCATCACGTCAGCCCCCAGCACCTACACGCCTATGCCGCGCACGCCGCATGGCTGGAGGATCATCGCCGCACCGACAACGGGGCCTTGACGGATCGCGCCTTGCGCCTCGCGCTTCTGCATCCTGTGTCGCGGAAATGGAAAGGTCGATGGCAGCGACGGCGACCCTTGGCTTGACGGCGTAGGGCGCCAGGAGTATCGGGCCGTCCAAATGCCGCAGGCTGCAATTCTCCCCGCGGCCATCTCCAGGAAAGAAAAATCATCCGTCATGACACGAAAGACCACCAAGGCATCCGAAAAGCTGAAGGACTTCGAATCGCTCGCGGAGCATGATGCGGCATCTGCCAAAGAAGGGCTGGTGACCGTCCTGAACTTCGAAGGAGTGGACGTTCGCAGGCTCATCCACAATGGAGAGCCGTTCTACTCGGTCGTGGACGCTGTAGGTGCCCTCACAGAGAACCCAAGCGCCAGAAAGTCGAGCGACTACTGGGCCCAAACCAAGAAGCGGATGATTGAGAACGAGGGCGCCGAGCAGTTGCTGACAAACTGTCAGCAACTCGAAGTTGCCGAGTGCGGACGGGAAAAACTATCGCACGGATTGCGCCAACATAGAGACGCTGTTGCGCATCATCCAATCGATCCCATCCAAGAAGGCGGAACCGTTCAAGCGCTGGCTGGCGCAAGTAGGGGTTTGAGCGCATCCAAGAGACGGCTGAGCCGTCGCGCATGGCGCGACGGATGGTGCAGGCCTATCGCGATCTCGGCTATCCGGACGACTGGATCGATGAACGTCTTCAACAAGCCGTTGCCGACGCACAATGGGATGATGAGTTGGGCGTCCGTGGCGTCAACGAGCCGGGAAAGGTCAATATCCGATCTGCTGTGCACAAGGAGGCGATGGGGGTGACGCTCAAGGATCACCGCAAGATGAAGGGCGTCAAAGACAGTGCCGAACTACCAGACGTGATGAACAAGGTTGAACTCCTGATTGATCGCCTTGCCAAGACGGCCGGGAGCGAGATCATGCGGGCGCGGGACACTAAGCAACATAAGGACACTCGGGACGCGGCAATGGAAGGCGCCAAAATTGCTGGAACCGCGAGGAAGGGTATTGAGCAACAGACACGACGGCCGATAGTAACGAAGGGACGCGACCTACCAAAGCTTACGAATTAGGGAGAGTGAGCCGCCGTTAGGGGCGCTTCTCGGCTCGCCCGGTTTCGATCAGTTCCTCGACGGCATCGATCACGAGTTTGGCAGCGATCAGCGCCTCGTTCTGCCCAAGCGCGCCAGCTTCCGCGAGCTTGATCAGATAGGCATGAGTCTGCGCCGGCAACGTGATCTTAAGCGTTACTGGTTTGGATCGGTTCGGATTGCGACCAGCCATGGCCCACGCCTAACAACTGGCCTTATAAGTGCATTAAAAGGCTAGTCGAGGCGACTCGAATCAGCCATGGATGGGTGCTAGATAAAAGAAAGGGCCCACCGGATGGGGTGAGCCCTCAGAGGAAGACGGGGGTCGGAATCGAACCGACGTCTCTTGACCTGCCAGGCCTAGCGCATAGCCATTCTGCCACCCCGTCATATGGACGCCCCGTCGAATTGGCGGGGCGTTCGCATTTCCGGGCTACGGCGGATCAAGGGCGGCGGCAACCGCTTGTCCACAACTTGCGCAGAGGTTAGCGGGCCAGCGCCCACAAGACGTATTGCCCCGGTCCCTGCTCGGCGCGCACGACGCCTTTCTCGCGCTGTCCGCGCAAGGCGACGCCGACCCGCTTGGTCATCAGCCGTAGGAGGCGCTGGTCATCCCTGTCGAGCGCCCGCTCGATCAGGAGCTGCACAGCAATGTCGCGGGCCGTGAGCGGTTCTGATGCTTGCCGCAGCACCGACAGGCAGATGCGCGTCATCTGGCCCCGGTTGCTCCAGTCCTTGGGCGGGCGGAATGCCTTGGGCTTGATGCTCTCGACCCGGTAGCCGGGATCAAACATCAGCAGCGTGGCGTCGAGGTTTTCGAGGGCGAGGATCATCTGGCGTAGCTGCTCGTGGGTGCGCTCAATGTCGCCCGCCAATTCGCTACGCTTGCGTACCAACGCCGAGATCACATGGGGTTCGGCCATGGCCGAATGGTAGGCGGAGCCCCGTTACCCTGTGCTACCGTAGGTTTGGTGCCGATGCGCCCGATGCCGAGCATCTCCTCGGGCGTCAGCGGCGGCAGGATCGAGGGCAGCCGCGCCGCCAGCATCGACTTGCCCGAGCCCGGCGCACCGATCATCAAAAGATTGTGGCCACCAGCTGCGGCGACCTCGAGCACGCGCTTGGCGCTCTCCTGGCCTTTGACGTCCCTGAGATCGGGGAGCGGCGTCGCATCGGCCTCGACGTTGGGTTTGGGCCGGGCGAGCGTCTGCAGCCCTGCGAAATGATTGACGAGTGACAACAGGTGCGGCGCCGCCAGCACGGGCATGTCCTCGTCGGCCCAGGCCGCCTCGGGGCCACCGGCGGCTGGGCAGATCAGTCCCTTGCCCAGCGCATTGGCGCCGATCGCGGCCGGCAATGCGCCGGGGACGGCGCGGATCGAGGCGTCGAGCGCCAGCTCGCCGATGGCGGCAAAGCCCTCGATGGCGTCGGGCGAGACGGCGCCCATGGCCACCATCATCGCCAGAGCGATCGGTAGATCGAAGTGGCTTCCCTCCTTGGGCAGGTCGGCGGGGGCCAGGTTGACGGTGATGTGCTTGTAGGGGAGGCCCAGACCCACGGCGTGCAGCGCGTTCCTGACGCGCTCGCGGCTCTCGGCCACGGCCTTGTCCGGCAGCCCGACAATGGCGAACACGTGCTGGCCGCCGGAAATGCGCACCTGCACCTCGACCGGCCTGGCTTCGATGCCGACAAAGGCGACGGTGGCGATCTGCCCGTACATTGCAGTCCCCCGACCCACCCAATTGCTGCCGCAACCCTAGGCGAACCGGGTGACTCGCGTCAAGAACAAATTGAGAACGGTCAGCTCGCAGCGTAGCGTCTGGCGAGGTCGCACAGGTTGATCAGCAGCTGGCCGATCAGCTTCTTCGCCGTCTCGTCCGTCAGGTTGCCGCCTGGTCGAACTTGCTCGCCGCGGCGGAGATCATGACCTCGGGCAGGTTCACTGTGGGCATGTCCAGGAACACGAAACACTTGCGCAAGTCGTATTGCGCGCGCGCCGTGCCGAGCACGCCGGTGGACGCCCCCATGATCGCTACCGGCTTGCCCTTCCAGGCGCTGTCGCCATAGGGCCGTGCGCACCAGTCGATGGCGTTCTTGAGCACGCCGGGGATCGAGTAGTTGTACTCGGGCGTGACCAGCAGGATCGCGTTCGCCGCGCGGATCTTGGCCTTCATCTCCGTCACCGCCGCCGGCGGGGTCTTCTCCAGATCCTGGTTGAAGCCCGGCAGATCGGGCAAGTCGAGAATGTCGAGCGTGGCGCCAGCCGGCACGAGGCCTTGCGCCGCCTTCAGCGCCGCCTTGTTGAACGAGGCTTTGCGCAGGCTGCCGGCTATGCCGAGGATCTTGGTCATGATCATTGCTCCGAAGCGTGTGGGGTGTCTTTTGCCAGAATGGCGGCGCGAGCAAAGGTACCAGTCTCTAGCGTTTCACTTTCCGTTCAATGGCATCCCAGATCAGAACGGCGATGTCGGCGCCGCCGAAGGCCCTGATCTGGCGGATGCCGGTGGGCGAGGTGACGTTGATCTCGGTGAGGTAGGGGCCGATCACGTCGATGCCGGTGAACAGCAGCCCGCGCCGCTTGAGCTCGGGTCCCAGCCGCATGCAGATCTCCAGGTCGCGCGGGGTGAGATCGGTCGCCAGCGCCGTACCGCCCACGTGCAGGTTGGAGCGCGTCTCATCGGCGGCCGGTACGCGGTTGACGGCGCCCGCCACCTCGCCGTCCACCAGAATGATGCGCTTGTCGCCGCCGCGCACCTCCGGGCGGTACTGCTGCACCATGAACGGCTCGCGGAATACGGTCTGGAACAGCTCGACCAGCGAGTTGAGGTTGGTGTCGCTCTCGGCAGACGCGGAACACCGAGGAGCCGCCGTTGCCGTAGAGCGGCTTGATGATGATGTCCTTGTGCTCGGCGCGGAAGGCCTTCACGTCCTCGAGGTTGCGCGTCACCAGCGTCGGCGGCATCAGGTCGAGGAAATCGAGCACGAACACCTTCTCGGGCGCATTGCGCACGTGCGCGGGATCGTTGACGACGAGCGTCTTGGGGTGGATGCGCTCGAGCAGGTGCGTGGTGGTGATGTAGGACATGTCGAACGGCGGGTCCTGGCGCAGCAGCACCACGTCCAGGTCGGCGAGGTTCTCGGTGCGCGGCTCCGACACGCGATAGTGGGCGCCGACCTTGTCCTCGACCTGAAGCGTCGATGCCGCGCGCGATCAGCCGACCGGCAAGCAGCGAGAGATTGGGCGGCGTGTAGTAGAACAGCTTGTGGCCGCGCTGCTGCGCCTCCAGCAGCAGGGCGAAGGTCGAATCGCCGTGGATGTCGATGCGGTCGATGGGATCCATCTGGCAGGCAACGGTGAGCGGCATCGGCCTTGGTCCTCGAGCGTCTTGCAGGCGAGAGCAGGGCTACGGCGCCACGGCCGCCGTCAATTTGCAAGCTGTTTCCGGCCAGAAGTGTCAACGCGGCGTCAGCGTTGTATGGCCGGCGTCGCCTGCAGCGCATCGGCCACGTGCACAGGCAGGCGGCCCGGCGATCACCAGCACGGCATCGAGCCCGCGATCGTGGTCGCTGAAGGCGGTGTGGCGGCTCACCCAGAACTCGGCCGCCCTGGCGATGCGGCCGGCCTGGCGCCGTGTGATTGCGGCCTCGGCCTCCTCACGCGTCGCCCGTCGCTTCACCTCCACGAAGGCCAGGCGCCGGCCGCGCACGGCGATCAGGTCGATCTCGCCATGGGGCGTGCGCACGCGCCGGCCAAGGATGCGGTAGCCCTTCGCCAGCAGCGCGGCCGCAGCCAGCCACTCCGACAACCGGCCGCGGCGGTAGCGGGCTAGGCGCTCGGCACTGGGTGGAGTGGTGCGCATGTCTGCAACATACTCGACTTGAAAGCCGATGGCCCAGGTCTATCCGGCATCGTCTCGCTTGAGACCCAGCGCCAGCTCGTAGGCGCGCGAACGCGTTACACCGAGCTCCGCCGCTACGGCTTTCGCCGCATCGCGCAGGCTCGCGGTCGCAAGCAGCATCTCGAGCCGGGCAACGACCGCCTCGTCCGTCACGGCTTCGGCGACCGGCGGGCCGACCAGCACCACCATCTCGCCCCTCGGTGCGGCTTCGGCCGCCCATTGCGCCAGCTCGGCCGGCGCACCGCGCCGCACCTCCTCGTGCAGCTTGGTGAGCTCGCGCGCCACCGCCGTCTCCCGCGCGCCGAGCACGCTGCCGATATCGGCGAGGGTGTCGGCGAGGCGCGACGGCGCCTCGAAGAAGACGAGCGTCGCCGCCGCAGATTTCAACTCCGCGAGCCGCGCCTGGCGCGCCTTCTGCCGCGGCGGCAGGAAGCCTGCGAACAGGAAGGCGTCGGTCGCCAGACCCGACGACGCCACCGCGCCCAGCAACGCCGAAGGCCCTGGCAGGCTGATCACCGTGTGGCCGGCGGAGATCGCCGCCGCGCACCAGCTTGTAGCCGGGATCGGAGATCAGCGGCGTGCCGGCATCGGAGATGATGGCGACCGACTTTCCCGCCGCCAAGTCGGCCAGAGCCCGCGGGCGCTCGCGCTCGGCGTTGTGCTCGTGGTAGGCGCGGGTTGCGCGCGAGATCCCATAGTGGGCCAGCAGCACGCGGCTGTGGCGCGTGTCCTCGCAATAGAGCACGTCGGCGCAGGCCAGCGCGGCGAGCGCCCGCAGCGTGATGTCGGCGAGGTTGCCGATGGGGGTGGCGACCAGATAGAGCCCCGGCGCCAGCGGCCCCTCCAGGAGCCCGCGCAGCACCTCGCGCGCGCGTTCGGCTACGCCTGATTGTTGCGACGCTGGAGCTTGCTCCTCCCGTGCCACTTTGCTGCCCCTTACCTCACGTCGGCTCTCATGGGCCGGGCCCCGAATTCGGTTTGCAAGTGTGCAATTCCGCTGGCCCCGCTGCGGCTAGCAGGGTACTTACGACTGGCATGGTTGTCGCCTGGGGGACAATGGCGAGCAAGGCCAGGAAGCCGAAGGTGCGGCGGGCGCTCGGTCGCCTGTCAGCGGCGATTTTGTGTGCGCTCTTGGTTGCGGCCTGCTCGGCCAACGGTCCAGCCGAGCTGCCCGGCCCTTTGGCATTGACGTCACCCGCCCCCCCGTCCAGCGAGGCAGCACCAGTCAAGAAGGCTCAGGTCAAGGTAGCCCTTCTCCTGCCGCTGTCGACGCGCGGCCCGTCCGGCATCATCGGCAAGAGCCTGAAGCAAGCCGGCGAGATGGCGCTGTTTGAACGCGACAATCCGAGCGCGCAGCTGATCGTCAAGGACGACAAGGGCACGCCCGAGGGCGCCAAGGCTGCAGCCGAAGAAGCGATCAAGGACGGCGCCGGGCTCATTCTGGGGCCGCTGTTTGCCAAGTCCGTCTCCGCCGTGACGCCGGTGGCGCATCAGGCCGGTCTCGCGGTCGTGGCCTTCTCCACCGATCGCCAAGTGGCGCGCAGCGGCGTCTATCTCCTGAGCTTCCAGCCGGCACCTGAGGTTGTCCGCATCGTTTCCTATGCCGCCCAGCAGGGAAAGCGCCGCTTTGTCGCCCTGATCCCGGATGACGCCTTCGGCAGGATCGTTGCGGCAACCTTCAGCGAAGCCGTCAGCCGGGCGGGCGGCACGGTGGTCGCCCAGCACACCTATCCGCATCCTGCATCGGCCAGCGGGCTGCTCGAGCCCATGCGCAAAATCAGTGCCGTGATCCAGGCGGCCGAGGCCGCCGGTGCGCCCGTCGACGCGCTGTTCCTGCCCGGCGGCCAGGAGAACCTGGAGATTATCGCCCGCCTTCTACCGCAGGCGGAGATCGACACCGAGAAGGTGAAGGTGCTGGGCACCGGCGGCATGGACTACGCCAACGTCGGCCGCGACGCCAAGCTGGTCGGCGCCTGGTATCCGGCCCCCGATCCGCGCGGCTGGAGCGACTTCTCTCAGAAATATGCCAAGAGCTATGGCTCCGCCCCACCACGGATCGCCAGCCTTGCTTACGACGCTGTGAGCCTCGCGGTTGTCCTCTCCGGCAACGGCGAGGGCCCGCGCTATCGAATCTGCGCAGCTGACGCGTAGCGGCGGGTTCAGCGGCGTCGATGGCGCCTTCCGTCTGCTGCCTGACGGCAGCATCGACCGTCCGCTTGCCGTGCTCGAGGTGCAGAAGTTCGGCACCGGCGTTGTCGACGCGCCCCCGAGCCTGGCCTCCGGTGCGCCGGCAGCGACCTCCGCGCTGCCGCCCGCCCTCAACTTCAACTGATACCCCTGCTCGGCGCTTCCGCCCCGGCATTTCGTCAGGCCCGCAAGACGCTGGAGCCGGGAGTGACCGTGCGGCCAAACATTGCACGGATGACCGCTCGCATCGAGAAGAGGTGGAGGAGGATGAACAGCGGCGCGTACACGATCTGGAGCAGACCGAGGGGAAACATCGAGAACGGCGAATTGTCCCCCAAGGCGGGATTGTAGGCCGACGTGCCGGGCGTAGTCTGCGCCAGCAGAACGGTGACATTGATCAGGTCACCCAGGCCAAAGACATTCCAGATGCCCGCCGCCAGCAGCGCGCCGGTCACCCGTCGATGCACGGCGTAGGCCACGAACGGCGCGGTAAGACCTGTGATCGCGTCCCCCCAGCCGGCGGGGCCGGCGAACGCCATCGGCAGCACACCTGACAGGCCCAGCGACAGCACCATGAACCCCATCAGCCGCCCGACCTGGACGGCAACGATCCAGGACTGCGGGACAGCGTCGAGCGTCCTGCGGAACGGCGCTGCGGCGAGAAACAAGACAAGAGCGACCGACAATGCCGTGCCGACGAACGGGGCGGCGTTCGACCTGCCGGGAACGAGCTTGGCCGCGCCGGGCTGAATGATACCCCCGATGCAAATGGCGATCGCCGCAAACGTCCACATGCCCATCAGCAACGCTGTCGTGCCGCTGGCCAATCGCCGGTCGCCGGCAGGTGCCGCCATATGCACTCCGAGCCAGCAGGCGGCGGGCAGGAGCACGGAGAACAGAATAACGATCGCGGAATCGTAGGCGGGGATCTGGGCCATGGATGTCTCCTCGTCGAGACGGAAACATACAGACTGTATGTATTTGCGTCAACCGCGTTGATCCTGATCCCGGGATGTCGCATACACGTTGCATGCGTCGGACCAAGAGCGCACAATCTCTTGCCACCAAGGAGAAGTTGGAGCGGATCGCTCGCCGGCTGTTCGCCGAGCGCGGATTTGCCGGCGTCAGCGCGGAGGAGCTCGTTGCCGAGGCCGACGTGACCCGCGGCGCTCTCTATCATCACTATGACGGCAAGGAGGGCCTGTTCGAAGCCGTCGTCGACACCCTCATGCGGGAAGTGCATGACAAGCTGAGCGCAGAAGCAGCTGCCCTGCCGGATCCCCTGCAAGCCCTCGAGCGGGGCATACGCGTCTTCCTCGAGGTCTGCACGGAGCCGGCGGTGCAGCGCATACTCTTGATCGACGCTCCGGCGGTGCTGGGCTGGCCCAAATGGCGTGAGATGGACGCCCGATACGGGCTGGGCCTCGTCAAACGGGCGCTCTCGGCAGCAACGAAAGGTGGCCTGCTCCACCGCTACGATATCGACGTCATGGCCCACGTGCTCTTGGGCGCGTTGACCGAGGCAGCCATGCTCGTTGCGCGATCTCCAAATCCGTCGAAGTCGCGCAGGGCTGCCGAGCAGGCCATCGGGTCGATCATCGCGGGATGGCGGACATCGCCCTGACGTCAGGCTGAACGCCCGGCTGCGGGCTCCAGTGTCGAGGCAAGCCGCAACACGACTTCGTTGAGCACAATGCGCCCCTCGCGCGTCGCCCGCAGCCGGCCCGGCCCCAAGAGCTCGACGAGACCGTGCCCGATCAAGTCGCCGACGGTACCTGACGAGGGCCTCAGACCACTCAGCGCAGCTAGGTGGTCGAGATCGAGGCCTTCAGTGAGCCGCAGGCCCATCAGCAAGGCTTCATCGGCCTGCTCCGCCGGTTCCAGGGCTGTGTCCTCCACAATGCCGTGGCCGTAGGCCTCGACACGGGCCGCCCATGCCTCGGGCTGGCGCTCGGTCGCCGTGGCGCGGCGGATGCCGTCGACGACAATGCGGCCGTGCGCGCCGGCGCCGATGCCGACATATTCCCCGTAGCGCCAATAGAGGAGGTTGTGGCGGCTCTCGTCACCGGGAGCCGCGTGATTGGAGATCTCGTATGCGGGCAGCCCTGCTGCCTCGGTCATTTCCTGGGTCAACGCATAGAAGTCGTGCGCCGCCTCTGCCTCGGGGATGCGCAGCCTGCCGCGGGCATGCAGCTCGGCGAATGGCGTACCGGCCTCGATGGTGAGCTGGTAAAGGGAGAGGTGGCGGCCGGCCAGCGCAAGGGCGCGTGCCAGCTCCGCCTTCCAGGATTGCAGCGTCTGGCCGGGCCGCGCATAGATCAGATCGAAGGAAGTGCGGGCGAATGTTTCACGTGAAACGTCGATCGCGGCCAGCGCCTCCCGCACGCTGTGCAGGCGACCCAATGCCCGCAGGTCCCCCTCCTCGAGGGATTGCACGCCAAGCGAGACGCGGTTGATGCCGCCTCGGGCGTAGTCGCGAAAGCGCGTGGCCTCGACACTCGAAGGATTGGCCTCGATCGTGATCTCGGCGTCGGGCTCGAGCGGCCAGGCTTGCGCGATCGCATCGAGGATCGCACCCGCCACTGCCGCTGACATGAGCGATGGCGTGCCGCCGCCAAAGAAGATGCTGCGCACGCGCCGCGCCGGCGCCAGCTCGGCCCAATGCCGCAGCTCGCGCAGGTAGGCCGCAAGGAAGCGCGCCTCGTCGATTCCGCCCGAGCGCACGTGGCTGTTGAAGTCGCAATAGGGGCATTTGGAGGCGCAGAACGGCCAGTGCACGTAGACGCCGAACCCGGCATCGAACTCAGGACGCCGCGCCGCCAAGGCAGGCATCGGCGAACTGCCGGAACGCGCGGGCGCGGTGAGAGATTGCATGCTTGGCATCAGGCTCCATCTCGCCGAAGGTCAGCGTGTGGCCGTCGGGCACGAACATCGGATCATAGCCGAATCCCCTCGATCCGCGGGGCGGCCAAACGAGATGGCCGAAAACCTTGCCTTCGAACAGCACCGTCTCGCCTCCGGGCCAGGCCAGGCAAAGGACGGCGGTGAAGTTTGCCTTCGGGCCATGAGGCACGCTCCAGGCGCCGCGGGCCTCGAGCTCGTCGGCCACCCGCCGCATGGCAACCGCAAAGTCCTTGGACGGCCCCGCCCAGCGCGCCGAATAGATGCCGGGCGCGCCACCCAGCGCCTCGACCTCTATTCCGGAATCGTCAGCCAGGGCCGGCAGAGCGGAAGCCTGTGCAGCCGCCACCGCTTTGAGTGCGGCATTCGCGGCAAAGGTCGTACCGGTCTCCTCGGGCTCCGGCAAACCCAGGTCCGCCGCCGAGACGACCTCGAGCCGATGCGGCGCCACCAGGTCGAAGATCTCGCGCACCTTACCCGGATTGTGGCTCGCAACCACGAGACGGGTGCCGGGACGCAATTTACGGACCACCGACGTCATCCCGGCGCCGCCTGCGAGCGAAGCGAGCAAGCGGGACCCGGCCGGGACCCAGTCACGCAACCATCTGCTCCCCTCCGCATTGCTGAACGGGCGATGGCTGTGCCGACAGAGTGTCCGCCGACGCTTGCATGGGTCCCGGCCTGGCCCCGCTCGCGCCCTGGCGGGCACTCGCGGCGCCGGGATGACGCTGTTGGGGCCGAACGTGTGTGGAGCGGCCGGAAAGCCATCATGCCAGCCCCCAGATGCGCGGCTCCGCGAACTCCAGACAGTTGCCGGCGGGATCGCGGAAGTAGATCGAACGGCCGCCCTTTGGCCACTCGAAGTCGGCCTCGATGGCGATGCCCTTCCCCTCTAGGCGCTGCCGCCACGCGTCGATCTCCTCGCCCGAGGCGCGAAAGCAGACGTGCCCCTCGCCCTCCATCCCGTGCGGCGGGACGGGCAGCGCGTCGGGGCTCGGCGGCACCGTGGTGGCATTTGGGTTGAAGACCAGGAGCACCTGCTCGCCACAGCGGTAGAAGAGATGCCGGCCGGCCATCGTGGCGAACGGCGTCATGCCCAACGCGTCGCGGTAGAAGGCCTCCGCTGCTGCGAGATCCTTGGCGTAGATCACAGTCTCGAGCACGCCGGACGGGGTCATATCGCCCCCTTGTCGCAATGCCTCACGCGACGGTCAGTTTCTGCAGCGACACCAGCTCGGCAATGCCCTTCTTGGCGAGCGCCATCAGCTGGTCGAAGCTCTCCTGGCTGAAGGGTTCCTTCTCGGCCGTGCCCTGCACCTCGACGATGCCGCCCGTGCCGGTCATGACGAAGTTGGCGTCGGCGTCGGCGGAGGAATCCTCGGCGTAGTCGAGGTCGAGCACGGGCGCGCCCTTGTAGAGGCCGCAGGACACGGCGGCCACGTGGTCGCGCAGCACACCATCGCGGATCATATCGCGCGCCTGCATCCACTTGAGGCAATCGTGCAGCGCCACCCACGCGCCGGTGATGGCGGCCGTGCGCGTGCCGCCGTCGGCCTGGATGACGTCGCAGTCGACGGAGATCTGGCGCTCGCCCAGCTTGGGCAGATCGACAACCGCGCGCAGCGAGCGGCCGATCAACCGCTGGATTTCCTGCGTTCGCCCGGAGGGGTGGCCGACGGTTGCCTCGCGCCGCGTGCGCTCGGTGGTGGCGCGCGGCAGCATGCCATACTCCGCCGTCACCCAGCCGCGTCCCTGGCCTTTGAGCCAGGGCGGCATGCGCTCCTCCAGGCTCGCCGTGCAGTTGACATGCGTATTGCCGAACTTGATGAGGCAGGAGCCTTCGGCATGGATCGACACCGCGCGCTCGATGGAGACGCGGCGAAGCTCGTCGGGGTTGCGCTTGGAGGGACGCATGGGGTGGCGTGCGGCGGCTCGGGTTGTCGGATTGCGCGCCACCCTAGGGGAGCACAGGCTTGCCTTCAACAGCAAAAGGCAACTTGCTTGCACATGGCGATCCCGCGCGACTTGGGCGCCGCGACGATTGCAGAGCGGCGCTGCCGCCGCGTGGCCCTCGACCATGGAACGAGGCCGGGCGAGCACCATCGAGAAATGGCTGCGCATGAGTGGACAGCATCGCCGATAAATTGGGAAACGTTGCCGAGAACGCCCAAGACTTGGCCGAGAAGGCGCGGAAAGCCGCCGAGAACTTCAAGCCGTTCGCCAGGAGGTCGCCGAAGGGTTAGCCGATGACCACGCGGGCCGCGACCGCTGCGAGTGGATTTGCGCTCGGGAAGAGATGGAAAGCAGTAGATTGGCGGTGAGAAGCTGCCCCGCCTACCTAACCTCGAGCCGCTCGTCAGCTCCATTTCATGGGCCTCAACCGCAGGCTCATACCGGCCGGGGGGTGCCGATCAGGCTTCCGTTCCACCCCTCGAAGGACACGGCCGTGGCGAAAGAAATGGCGTTGGTTTGACGGCTGCAGCGGCTTGCCCCTAGACTCGCACTCATGACCGCAGACAGGCCTTTCGGACGTGCGGGCGCGGGCGAAAGCCTCTCCGAGCTGCAGAAGCTCAACGAGCGCTCCCGCGCCATCTTCCGCCAGATCGTGGAGACCTACCTTGCCACTGGCGACCCAGTGGGCTCGCGCAACCTGGCGCGTCAGCTGCCGATGTCGCTGTCGCCGGCCTCCATCCGCAACGTGATGTCGGACCTGGAGCACTTGGGGCTGATCTATGCGCCGCACACGTCGGCGGGCCGGCTGCCGACCGAGATCGGCTTGCGTATGTTCGTCGACGGCCTGCTCGAGGTCGGCGACCTGACCGATACGGAGCGCCGCCAGATCGAGGCCCAGCTCCGCGTCCGGCGTGACAAGTCGGTGGACCAGGTGCTCAACGATGCCGGCGACATGATTTCCGGCCTGTCGCACTGCGCCGGCTTGGTGCTGGCCGAGAAGCAGGTGAGCCGGCTCAAGCACATCGACTTCGTCCAGCTCGAGCCGGGCAAGGCGCTGGTGGTGCTCATCGGCGACGACCAGAGCGTCGAGAACCGGGTGATCGACCTGCCGGCCGGCCTCACGCCCTCGAGCCTCACGGAGGCCGCCAACTACCTCAACGCCCACATCCGCGGGCTCACGCTCGAGGAGGCCATCGCCAAGACCGAGAAGGAGCTCGCCTCCGCCAAGGCCGAGCTCGACCAGCTCACCCAGAAGGTGATCGAGGCGGGGCTTGCAACCTGGTCAGGCGCGCTCGGCGACCACAAGAGCCTGATCGTGCGCGGCCAGTCGAACCTGCTCAAGGATATCGACGGGCTCGAGAACCTGGAGCGCATCCGCCAGCTGTTCGCCGACCTCGAGACCAAGAGCGACCTGGTGCAGCTGCTGGGCCTGTCCGAGCGCGGCGACGGCGTGCACATTTTCATCGGCTCGGAGAACAAGCTGTTCTCGCTGTCGGGCTCCTCCCTGATCGTGGCTCCCTTCGAGGACCAGCGGCACAAGGTGGTCGGCGTCCTGGGCGTGATCGGGCCCACCCGTCTCAACTACGCCCGCATCATTCCGATGGTGGACTACACGGCCAAGCTGGTCGGGCGTCTGCTCACTTGATTTTTTCAGCCCTTTGCATGATATCCCGCACCAGCGAAACGCCCCGGACCGGTCGCTGATCGCGGCGCAATTTTTCCTCGACCGGCACGGCTCTCGAGATCGCGGGACAACGAGCACCATGGTCAATGCACCGCAGGACAATTCTGGCGAGACGGGCGGCAACCCGGCCGGTCCCGGCGAGGAGACAGCCGGCGCGACGCCCGCGCAAGGGGAGCGCGCCCCCTCCCATCCCGACGACCTCATCGCCCAGCTGCGCGCCGAGGCGGCCGACCTGAAGGACCGGCTGCTCAGGGCGCACGCGGAGGTGGAGAACATCCGCAAGCGCGCAGAGCGCGAGAGGGAGGAGACTGCCAAGTACGCGGTCACGCGCTTTGCCAGGGACGTGGTCAGCGTCGGCGACAACTTCCAGCGTGCCATCGACGCGGTCCCCGCAGGCGCCGCCGAGCAGGACAGCGCGCTCAAGAGCTTCCTCGAAGGCGTCACCATGACCGAGCGCGAGCTCCTCAACGCGCTCGAGCGCCACGGCATCAAGCGTGTGCAGCCGCTGGGCGAGTCCTTCAATCCGCATCTGCACCAGGCGGTCATGGAGATCCAGCGCACCGACGTGCCCGCCGGCACCGTCGTGCAGGTGTTCCAGGCGGGCTTCACCATCGAGGATCGGGTGTTGCGCCCGGCCATGGTGGCTGTCTCCAAGGGTGGGCCCAAGCCGAATCAGGCCTCGGACGCCGGCGGCGCTGCCCCGCCACCTCCAGACAACGAGAACCCGCCGCCGGGCTGAGGCGTAGGCCCTCATTCGCAACAGCTTCGGCATCGCCGCGGCCGGGAAGGGCATTTGACCCTGTTCATTCCCAGACGCGACACGGAGCACGCTGCTGAATTGACGCGGGCTCCACGCGGTTCAGGCCGAGGCAGGAACCGCGCCTTCGGTCGCCGGAGGACTTTGGAGAGAGCGTCCGCTCGACCGCGCTGGCTGATCGAGGACGCGATTGTACAGCGCAACCTCCGGCAACCTGAGCCGGCCCTTGCGGTTGTTGACCAACTCGGCCCAATACTCGGGCCAACGCCGCAAGCGCAGCTTGTTCTTGTAGTCGATGATCTTCTGGCGCTCGTCCTCCGTAAGCGACTGGGTCTCCACCAGCTTGGCGACCTTCTCGTCGATCAGATCGCGCTTCTTGTCGAGATCGTCGTTGAGGTTGAACAGCGCCTGCGGCGCATAGACCGGCAGCGACTGTGTCATGCGGTCGAACACCGTTTCCGAGATCACCGCGTGCAGCGGAAGCTTGCGCGGTCGGTATTCGTAGAGGTTGCTGAACCACTGCCGTACTTGGCCGAGCGGGTCGGGGTCGACCCAGCCTGGATCATCGACCTGCCGCTCGGTCAGCTCGGCCTTGTCGGTCTTCTCGGCCGTGAGAAAGATCCCCCAGGTTTCGTCGCCGGCCTTCTTTTTTCTCACCTCCGGATCTGGGTCCGTGGCGTATCCGCTGGAAATGCGGCGTAGCAGGAAGTCCAGCGTTACGTCGGACAGGCTGTCGGTGGCCCAGCCGCCGCCGATGTTGGCGTGGTCGCCGGCGAACCACACCTCGACGATGCGCTCGGGGCGGATCGGGTCGGGGTCCATCAGCGTCGGCTCGAAGCTGTCGCGCTGCTCGTCGAGCGCGAGCATGTGGTAGGCCTGCGCGACGTTGTCGGGGATGGTCAGGTCCTTGAACAGGTTGAGCTGCTGGAAGTTGATGCCGAGGATGGTCTTGGCCACGCCGAAGGAGCCGACCGTGTCCCAGCATCCAAGGACGTCGATCTTGACCGGCACCTTCCTCGGCGAGCTCCAGATCACGCGGTGCTTACCGAGCAGCCGCAGCGTCCACACCGTTCGAGGCGCGCCGCGGGCATCGATTGTTCGAGCGAGCAGCCGCGAGATGGCAGCACCGCGGCTGAAGCCGGTGATGAACACCCGGTCGCCCGGCCGATAGACGCGCACGAGGTCGAGGTAGGCCCGCTCGATGATCTCGCCGGCGCCCATGCCGGTGGCCATGCCGAACGTCTGCAGGATCGCGTCGTTGTCATACTTGTTGCCGACGCCCGCATAGTAGAAGGCGATCTGCTTGTCCTTGTACTTCTTGCAGAGCGAGGCGTCGAAGTGGCCGTCGGCCGAGAAGCCCGCGCCGTCGTCCCCCTTTAGCATCCTGAACAGCTTGAACACGTTGGTCTGGGCGGCGAAGCCCATCTCGATCTGATCGGGTGTGTTGCTGGTGCCGTCGAGGCAGATGACGATGTTCTTGTTGGTGCGCGCCGTCCAGTTTGCAGAGTTGCGCAGAAGCGTGTGGATCAGCGGCAAGCCGATCAGGATGAACTCCCACTTGTAGAACCAGCCGGGGAAGCCAGTGCCGAGGAACTTCCAGATCCAGCTGCGCGTTACGCCCTTGCTGGCAGGCTTCTGCTCCGCGCCGCTTGGTGGGGCGCTGGCTTGAGGTGAGGTGGGCTGGGCCGCCGGCACCGGTGATGCGCCGTCGGCTCCTTTGGTTGGCACTGTTGGCGTGGGCGCGGCGGTATTGGGGGCAGCCTCACTTGCGCTCGTGCGGCTTGGGGGGCTGACCTTCGGGACTTCCTTCATGCGCTGGTCGCTGGCTGCCATCTTGGCGTCGCCGCCGCTGGAATAGCCGGGTCCCCAACCCTGCCAGCAGGCGATGCCGACGAGGACCAGCAGCGCGGTGAGGCCCCAGTTGTGGACCTTCGGCGGAAGCCAGAAGGACGCGCTCTGAACGTGGCGCCTCAGCCGATAGGCAAGGAGCAGCAGGCCGAGCTGGAACAGCAGGAAGAAGAATATCGCGCCGGACCCCGGCATCACCTGCGCCGATGTCAGCTTGCCGAAAAACCCCGACGCATTGATGCCGAGGAGGATCAGCAGGGACGCGAGGAACCAGACCCAGAAGTTGCGCCGATAGATGAGGCCGGCCAAGCCCGGAAGCAGCGAGAACAGGCTGAGCTGAAAGATGGTGACGAGGCTGCTCTTGGCAATGGTGATGAAGTCCCGGCCCAACTGATCCACGAACATCTTGAACAGCGGGCGGACGAGGTTCTCGACATAGCCCCAGACGCCCCATTTCTTGTCCTGGATCTCCTTCCAGAGCCTCTTGAGCGCATCCTTGTCGCTCAGCTGCTTCTGGAGTGCGTCGAGCGTCAGGGGCTCGTTGACATCCTTGATGAGTCCCAGCGAGACCCCGAGCTGCTTGTGACCGGCCGGCAGTCCGTAACCAACGAAGAGAGTTACGCTCAACAGCAACAGCAAGATTGGGATGAGCCGAGAACCCTTGCGGAAGCTCAGCTGAATGCGCGCCTCTCTCAGAGGCGCCAACGCGATCGACGACACGACACTCCCCTCGCACCATGCTCAAGATACGCCCGCGCTAGAGCGGGAACTGAGCAACATAAATTTGCTTCTTGACGACCAAATGTCAAAGTTCGCACGGTCGCAAGGGGGATAGCTAATCGGTCTGAGCCGGCATGTGGCGCACCGGTCACAACAAAACTCGCTTTGCTCACGGATGACTTTTGAAAGGCGCGTTGCGTCCGTCCGCCATCTGTCAACTCTTGGACCAAAGCGGGAATGGTCGGCGCGGCGGCGCGATCTCGCTCTAGAGCCCCGTGTAGATGAAGCCGCCCCAGAAGAAGGGGTGCGCATACGGTCGGGCCACTTCCGGCGCGGTGCTCGCCTTCTTCTTTCCGCCGGCTCGGCCGACGATCGGCTTGATCCAATCGATCACCGACCTGTTGTGTGACCGCGTCAGCCCCTCCGCGCTCAGGTCGCGCCGGATCTGCGCAAGCTGGCGCCTAGCCAGCCGTCCTTGCGCGGCGACGCTGGTGGCATAGGTCTTGAGGTCGGCGTCGGTGGCCTCGCGCAGCCATGCCTGCGCGCGACTGAGTGCCGCCGGAGGCGGCATCCCCGCCCCCATGTGCAGCTCGTAGAACTTGGCTATCAGAAGTGCCGTCGCCGCATCCGAAACCGGCCACAGCGTGCCCAGCACCCCGTCGGCACCGAGCGCGGTGAACGTGCCGGGAAGGCCGATGAACTCGTCGGGGTTGCCCGTGATGTCGTAGAGCCCCGTTTCGCAGGCCGACAGCACCACGAGCCGCGGGTGGCCCAACCCCTCCGTCGCGAGCAGGCGGCCGACCGTGAGCCGCTCGGGGCCATGCATCAAGAGTGCGGATTGGCGCGCATCCTGCCATGAGAAGGCGCCGTGCGAGGCGAAGTGCCAATGGCTCTTGCCCTTGAGCGCGGCGAGCACGGCTTGCGATGTGGCACCCTCTCCCTGCAGCAGCGTGCGCGCGTTGCCGGCGAAGTAGGAGGCGACGATGGCCCCCTCCTTCTCGGTGCCGGCGAGATCACCGGTTGGATTGATGATGGCGGCGAGCGTCGCCGGACCGGCCTTGGCGGCGTGTTTCTGGGCGAGCGTCAGGGCATCCAGGCTCGGCGCGTAGACGATCTCGTAGTCGTCGGCCAGGCGGCGTTTGCTGACGGGGTCTTGCGCCAGGCCCAACGGCCAGATGCCGAGCCCGCCCGAGGGCAGCCACACCAGCCGCGCCCCGCGTGGCACACCATGCGCCTTCAGGGCGGCATCGAGCCTGCCGGCAAACACGCGCCACAGATCGGGGCCAAGCCGATCGATGGCGGCGAGCCACTCGGGCCAGCGCTGCTCCTGCTCGGCGCCTTGCAGATAGTTGATGAAGTAGGCCGCGAGCCAGCCGGCCGGCGCCGGGCTGCCTTCGGCGCCGTTGAGCAGCTCGAGCACACGATCGCTGGTGGACTCCGGCAGGTCGACGACGCTGATCGCGGGCTTGTCCCCCGCCTTGGTCACGACCAGCAGTCGCGCTCCCAACCCCGTGAGGACCGGCACGGCAACGGCGCCCCCGCCGGCAACGAGGTCGCGGGCCTTCATGAGCGCCGATCCAGCTCCGCCCTCGCCTCGCTCGCCAATCCTGACCATGTCGAGCAGCTCCTGCCGCAAGGCGATCAGCCGCTCGAGCGCCGCGGTCCGCTCAATCCCGTGCGCGGCCTCGACGGCCGGTTGCGCTGTGCGGATACCGGCGCGCAGCTCCTCGAAGCGCCGGCGCTGGTCCGGGGTAAGGTCGAGCGTCTGCAGCCGTAACGAGACGGCGAGCAGCCGCGCACGTCCCTCGCTTGCCAGCTCGAATGCGGCTTCGGGTTCTCCGCGCTGGATTGCCGCGAAAGCCGCCTCGGCAAACAGCGGCCCTGCCTCGCCGATCAGCGCGCGTGTATCGGCTTCCTGCAGGCCCTGGCCGAACAACAGCTGGAAGGCTTCGCGCGCGCTGGCGTGGTGTGGCGCCGCCTTCTGCCACTCCTTCTCATCGAGGTAGACGCGGGCGAGAAGCCGCGACGTGCGCAGGTGGTCGCGCGGCGAGGCTTGCAGGGTGAAGACGGAGAGTGCCGCCTCGTAGGCCGCGGCCGCCTTGCGCAGGTTGTCGGCGCGCTCGCCGCGGGTGCGGCCGGCGTAGGCAATGGCGATGTTGTGCTGCGCCTGCGCCCATTCCTGCGGGTAGGCCTCGCGCGTGAACACTTTGAGAGCGTCCTCGAAATACCCGATCGCCTTCTCTCGGTTGTCCGCTGCATCGCCGTGGATGCGGTCGAGGTGGGCGATGGCGAGGTTGTTGTGCGCGAGCGCCCAGTCGTGCGGGTAGGCTTCGCGCGTGAAGACGCCGAGGGCAGCCTCCAGGTGGGTGATCGCCGTATCGCGATTGTCGGCGCGGTCGCCGCGGATGCGACTGCGATAGGCGCTACCCAGATTGTTCTCGGCCATCGCCCAGAGATGGGGATGGCTCGCCAGCGTGAACACGGTCAGCGCGGCCTCGAAGTGTGCGATGGCGTTCTCCAGGTTCTCGGCGCGCTCTCCCTGTACGCGGTTCCAGTAGACCACGGCGAGGTTGTTCTGCAGCTGCGCCCATTCCTCCGCGTTGGCCTGGCGCGACAAGACGGTGAGCGCCGCCTCGAAATGCGCGATCGCCCGCTCCTGATTGTCTGCGCGCTCGCCGCGGATGCGGTTCCAATAGGCGATGCCGAGGTTGTTGTGGGTCCTGGCCCAGTCTTGCGGAACGCTGTCGCGGATCGAGGTGGTCAGCGCGGCCTCCAGATGCGCAATCGCCTTCTCCAGATTGTCGGCTCGCACGCCCAGCGCACGGGCGATATAGGCGCTGCCGACGGCAAAGCGGATCTCGGCCCTGACGCTCGCTCGCGCCGCCGCCAGCGGCCACGACGACAGTGCCGCCTCGCGGGCGAGCAGCTCCTCCCCGAGTGCCGTCTTCTGCTCCGGGTCCTCGATCTGCCGCCAGCGCTGCAGGAGAGCGGGGAATTCGCCCTCCTTGGCCTGCGGCACGGTCTGCGCCTGCTGTGCGGTGGCGTGGGGTGCCTGCCAAGCTGCCACCGCTAGCAGCAGGGCAACCGCAAGACACCTCGAGATGCGCATCTTCCATCCTCCAACGTGCCGTGCCCGGGGGCTGATCGCGGATCGGGAGCTTGAGGTGCCAGCTAGGCACCACCAAGGCGCCCTCTCCGGGCGGCGCAGTCGCCCGATGCGGAGTTGACTAGAGCGCACCGGCGCCTACAAATTGCGACCGGAGCCTTGGTGCGTGCAGACCTGCGGTGCGAGCTGCAACGCGCTCGCCCGCCGATCCAGCGCCGAAGAGGCTGAGTCTATGCCGGGCGCTGCGCGCGAGAAGCAAGCATCGGCGGCGGGCGCGCTCGCCGACACGCTGGTGCTGGAGCTTGGCAGTCGCATTGGCGCTGGCGTGTGCGGCTCGCTGCTGGCCCAGCTCGGCGCGAGCGTCGTAGTGGTGGAGTCCTCCGGGGCGGAGCCGCCTGCAGGCAAATGGCGCCATCGCGCGCAGTTCACGGCCGGCAAGCTGAACATCTGCGCCGAACGAGAAGATCCATCCGATCGCGACCTCCTGCGCAACCTCGTTGCCCGCTGCGATGCGCTCATCCTCTCGAGCGACGTCGATGGCATCCTCGCATCTGTCGTGCCGGCAAGCACCCAAGCCAAGAAGGTCGTTTGCGACGTGACCGCCTTTGGCCGCACGGGGACGCTGGCCTGCCGCCCCGACGCGGAATGGCAAATCCAGGCATTGTCGGGGATCATAGAGACCACCGGAATGGTCGACGGCGCGCCGGTGCCGATCCCGCTGCCGGTCGTGGAGGTCATGACGGGCGTCTACGCCGCCGCGGCGACGATCGCGGCGCTGCGCGTTGCGCGCAAGGGCGGAGGCGGCCAGCTGATCGACATGGCGCTCTACGACTGCGCGTTCTCGGCGATGGCGACATTCCTGCCGCGTCCGCTCGCCGGCAGCACCGAGCCAATCCGGCGCGCCGGCAACCGCCACCCCATGATCGCGCCCTGGAACGTCTACAAGGCGCGCGACGGGTGGATTCTGATCTGCGTTGGCAGCGACGCGCAGTGGCAGCGCCTATGCGAGATCATGGGTCGGGCGGAGCTGCGGCGCAGTGCCGAATTCGAGAGGATGCCTGGCCGGCTCGCGCATGCCGTCGAGCTCGATGCCATCGTTCAGGCCTGGGTTGGTCCGCTTACCATCGAGGCCTGCGTCGACGCGCTCAACGAGGCGCAGATCGCGTGCGGGCCGATCGTGCGCATCGACGGCTATCCGCGGGAGGCAAACCTCGAGCATCGCGGCATGATCTGCCGCCTGCACGACCCGGCGACGGGCCGTGACGTTGTCGTGCCAGGCTCTCCCTTGCGCATGAGCGCGTCCGGCGGGCGGGCGCCCGAGCGCATCCCACCGCCCGATGCCGACCGCGAGCAAGTCCGCAGGCTCGCGACCGGCGAGGACCCATCATCTGCATGTACTCGTCGGCCGGAGCGCCGAACCGCGCCTCTGGCCGGCATCCGCATCCTCGAGATCGGTCACTACACCACAGTTCCGCTCTGCACCCGCCTGCTTGCCAGCCTCGGCGCGGAGGTGATCAAGATCGAGCCGCCGGAGGGCGAGGCGACGCGCGACTGGCCGCCGACGCAGCACGGCCAGGGTTATTTCTTCACTTTCACGAACTCCGACAAGAAGAGCCTCGTGCTCGACCTGCGCAAGGATGCCGACGCCGCGGTGCTGCGCGATCTGGTCAGGGGCGCCGACGTGCTGATCGAGAACCTGAAGCCCGGTGCACTGGCGCGCCGGGGCTTCTCCGCCGCCGCGCTTGCGACGCTCAACCCTTCCCTCATCTATTGCAGCATCTCGGGTTTCGGCGCGTACTCGCTCTACGCGGGACGGCCGGCCTACGACAGCGTCGTGCAGGCGATGTCGGGCCTCATGGACGTCGTGCGCGCCGGCGACATCCCGGTGAAGACGGGCATCTCTTCCGCCGATTTGCTGGGCGCGGAGATGGGCGTGCTCGCCGTTCTCGCCGCACTTGCCCATCGTGACCGCACGGCGGCCGGTCAATTCGTCGACCTGTCGATGCAGGACATTGCTGCGTGGCTCACGCAGACGGCGTGGAACACGCAAACACCCAGCCGCCCGCCCGTTCGTCTAATCGCCTGTCGCGACGGCCATGTGGTCGCCGAAGGCAACACGGAAGAACGAGAGGGGCTGGCAGATCAGCCGCGATGTGACGTCGTGGCGCGGCTTGCGGCTCGCGGCGTGAAGGCCGCGCCCGTGCTCACCGTGCACGAGATGCTGGCGCAGCCACAGACGGTCACGCGGCAGTTATGGTTCCCGGTGAGCGAGGCAGGGGAGACGTGGCCTCTGATGGCGAGCCCCCTTCAGCTGACGGGTACGCCCCCGACAGTGCGCAAGCCGATGCCGGCGCTCGGGCGCGACACGGCCGCCATCCTCGAGGCCCTTCGGTCCGCCGAGTCGCGATCCTGAATTGGCCGCGGCCTCACTGCAATCCCGCCCATCGCAACGCCCGCCTGGCGAAGCGGATGCCGGCTGTTCCGATGTCGTGGACGCGGACCCGCACCGGGCTATGCTGTGGAACTTCAACCGAAGCCAAAGACCAACCACCAGCGAGGAAGCGATGAGCCATGCATCGATCCTGATGCACCGCGAAGGGCCGGCGGCAATCATCACTCTCAACCGGCCGGACCGCCGCAACGCCATCAGCCGGCAAATGATGAGCGAGATCATGGCTGCGACGCAAGATGCGGATTCTGATCCGGCCGTTCGCTCGCTGATCCTCACCGGCGGAGGCGAATTCTTCTCCGCGGGGGCCGACCTCAATGAAGCAATCGAGGTCAAAGGCGCGGCCGACGGCCTCAGCTATTTCCGCAGCTTGCATAAGCTCACGACGACGCTCGAGTCGCTCTCCAAGCCGGTGATCGCCGCCATCGAGGGCTTCTGCATGACGGGCGGATGCGAGCTTGCACTGGCCTGCGACCTGAGGGTCGCCGGCGCTGGAGCCACCTTTGCCATCACCAGCGCCCGCATCGGCACTGTGGCGGGCGCGGGCGGCACGCAGCGCCTGCCGCGCATCGTCGGTCTCGCCAACGCGCTGGAGCTGTTGTTCTCCGCCGAGTCGATCGACACCGACGAGGCATTCCGCATCGGCCTCGTCAACCGCAAGACCGAGCGCGGCGGAGCGTTGCGACGGGCCCTGGCGATGGCCGCCGTTCATGCCGAACGCGCGCCCCTGAGCCTCGCGTTCGCCAAGCGGGCGGCGCGGCGGGGGATGGAGATGGACCTCGCCTCCGGCCTCGACCTCGAGGCGTTCATAGCGGCCTGCATCTACGGCACCGGCGACAAGCAGGAGGGCATCTCCGCTTTCCTGGAGAAGCGCAAGGCCGAGTTCAGGGGAGAATAGTGCGAGCATCGCCAGTGCCGGAGACGCATCCCGCAAGAAGCGGCGACTGGCGTCGCGGGCGTGGGGACTAGCACGGGCACGGATCGAGAAGAGATCGAGGAACGAGCGCCCATGGACTTTCAGCTCAACAGCGAGCAGCGCATGATCCAGGACTCGATCAGGCGCATGGTCGAGCGTGACATCCAGCCGGTGCTCGACGCGCAAGAGGCGGATCGCCCGCTCCCCAAGGAGGTGATGCGCAAGCTGCTGCAGGTGTGCGCCGGGCAGGGCCTCACCTGTGCGCGGGTCCCCGAGTTGGCGGGCGGCGCGGCCTTGCCGACGCTGACCTATGGCTTGATGTTCGAGCTGCTGCCCCCGGTCGTGGCGTTCGCCATCGTCGGCCAGGAGGCGACCGCGACCCGCATCGCCTACGACAGCTCGCCCGAGCAGCGCGAGCGACTGTTGCCGGACATCATCGCCGCGCGCAAGATTACCTGCACGGGTTCGACCGAGCCCGATGCCGGCTCCGATCATCGCGGCATCAAGACCCAGGCGCGCATCGACGGCGAGCACGTGGTCCTCAACGGCCGCAAGATGTGGATCACGAATGCCAGCATCTGCGACGTGATCAACATTACGGCGACGCTCGGGCAGGCGAACGACGGCAAGAACCGCATGATTTGCATCGTCGTCGACCGTGAGGAAGTCCCCGTTCGAGACCTCCAGGACGCCATGTCTGGGCTTCTCCCAGGGCCACCTGGGCGAGGTGCTGTTCGAGAGCTGCCGGGTGCCCAAGCGCAATATCCTCGGGCGAGAGGGCGACGCGGCGCGTGTGCTCACGCTCACGTGGCTCGCCAACCGCCCGCTGTTCGGCCTGATGGCGACCAACATGGCGCAGCGTGCGCTCGACGCGGCGCTGAAATATGCCGCCGACCGCAGCCAGTTTGGTCGCGCGATCGCAAGCTATCAGCTCGTGCAGCAGCTGCTCGCCGACATCTCCACGGCGGTCACGACCAGCCGGCTCGTGTGCTACTACGCGCTCAACTCGATCGACAATGGCGATCGCGCCAACGGCGTGTCCGCCATGGCCAAACGCTACGCGCTCGACGCCTGCCAGCGTGCCATCTCGCTGGCCATGGAGGTGCACGGCGCCATGGGCATCAGCCGCGAGGCCGGGCTCGAGCAGCTCTACCGCGACTGCCGGATGCTGCCGATCCCGGACGGCACCAACCAGATCCTGGCCCTGATCGAAGGGCGCGAGCTGACGGGAATATCCGCGTATCGACCGTGATCGGCCGCGTTGGCGGATCTTGTGATCACCGGGCAGACTACAGCTTGCCGCGCACGACTGGCGCCTGGTGCCAGTGGGCGGTACTGGCTGGGGCGGAAGGAATCGAACCTTCGCATGGCGGAATCAAAATCCGCTGCCTTACCGCTTGGCTACGCCCCAACGCCGCTGCCGGCGGGCAGCGAGGTGGCCGGACCATAATGGCTGGGGCATGTGGCCGCAACCAGCCGCCTGCGACGGGGCGGAACGCGTGCCGGCCTTGCCATAGACGTGACCACAAATGCATCTGTCGATTGCTGTGACGCGCCCGCCCCGCCTATGCTCTGCCGTGCATGCGGGCAGGCACCAGGAGGCGCGGGCGGCCACGATGAGGAATGCGAGAGTTGCGGGCTTTGCGGTGCTCCTGGTCCTCTTTCTTCTGCGGGCGCCCGCGACCAGCCTGGCCGCGAGCTTCGACTGCAACGCCAACCCCCTCAGTCAGGCACAGATCGCGATCTGCCAGGATCCGCAGCTGTCGCGCGCCGACTCGCAGACGGAGCGCAGGCTCATCGGCCTCGCGCGCCGCATGGGCTACGGCCAATACCTCGGGCTGCTGCACTGGCATCACGGCTGGATGGAGCGTCGCGAAAACTGCTTGATCGATCGCGCGTGTCTCACCGCGAGCTACCGGGCACAAGCGCGCTTTCTCGACCGGCTGCAGCAATGCCTCGACAACGGCCTGCAGCGGCGCAGGTGCCTGCGCAATACGCTCAATATCGAGCAGCAGGTCCGTCGCCGCTAGAGCAGGATCGCTTCGGCCGGAATCACTTTGCCCCAATTGGGACGTGGCGGCCGAAGCGTGAATCCTGCTCTACATCATAGACTAGAGAAGATTCACGTTCCATGATCGAAGCGGAGCGCTTCGATCAGAAACGATCTTGCTCTAGCGCTCGACGTGGCGGTGCGCCAGGATGAAGAAAACCAGGTTGTGCCGACACAACCTGAGACCAGGGAGGGAGACGCAGATGCGCTTGCAGGACAAGGTTGCCATCGTCACGGGCGCGGCCTCGGGCATGGGCGCGGCCACGGCAAAGCTGTTCGCGCGCGAGGGCGCAAAGGTCATTTTGGCCGACGTGCTCGAGGCCGAGGGTCAAGCCGTCGCACAATCCATCAAATCCAACAGCGGGGAGGCGCGCTTCCTGCGCCTCGACGTGAGCAGCGTCGAGGACTGGGACGCCATCGTCGCCGCGACGCTGGCGGCCTACGGCAGGATCGACATCCTCATCAACAACGCGGGCGTCAGCGGCAGCGACCCCGACCGGCTGAGTCTTCGCCACCTGGGACCGGCAGATGAGCATCAACGCCAAGGGCGTGTTCCTGGGCATGCGCGCGGTCATCCCCGTCATGCAGAAGGCCAAGAGCGGGTCGATCGTCAACACCTCCTCGATCTCGGGCGTCACGGGCCAGGTGTTCGTGCATATGGGCTACAACGCCGCCAAGGGCGCCGTGCGCACCATGACCAAGGCTGCGGCCGTGCAGTTCGCGCGCGACGGCATCCGCGTCAACTCGGTGCATCCGGGGCTGCTGCCGGCCATGCGCACCTCGATGCTGTCGGCCGACCCCAAGGTGCGCGCGGGCATGCTGAAAGCCGTGCCGATGGGGCGCGAGGGGCGCGTGGAGGAGGTGGCCAACGCCAACCTGTTCCTCGCCTCCGACGAGGCATCCTACATCACGGGCATCGAGGTGCCGGTCGACGGCGGCTTCCTGGCGATGTGATGCGGGCGAGAAGTCGCTCAGAGATAGACGGCCTGCATGCCGCCTGCGGGATAGCGGGTGCCGGACGCCGCTCCGGCCGGCACCGCGGCCGAGATGCGCGCCACCTCCTCGGGTGAGAGGGTCACCTGCAGGGCGCCCAGGTTTTCCTCGAGCCGCTTGATATAGCGCGTGCCGGGAATGGCAACGACGTCTGGTCCCTGCGCCAGGAGCCAAGCCAGCGTGAGCTGGGCCGGCGTGCATCCCTTGTCCTTGGCCATGGCCTCGATCTTGGCCACCAGCTCGCGGTTGCGGGCGAAATTCTCGGCCTGGAAGCGGGGATGAGCCGAGCGCCGACCGTCGACGTCGGCCAAGGTTTGGATGGCGCCGGTCAAAAAGCCGCGTCCCAGCGGCGAGTAGGCGACGAACCCGATGCCGAGTTGCCGCGTGGTCTCGCGAGTCTCCTCGGCTTCCTTGCGGTAGAGCAGGGAGTATTCGGTCTGCACGGCCGAGATCGGATGCACCTTGTGGGCGCGGCGGATCGTCTCCGGGATGGGCCTCCGACAGACCCAGGAAGCGGACCTTGCCCTGCTCGACGAGGCGGGCCATGGCGCCGACCGTCTCCTCGATAGGCACGTTGGGGTCGACGCGATGCTGGTAGTAGAGATCGATGACCTCCACGCCGAGCCGCTTGAGGCTCGCCTCGCACGCCTGCATGACGTACCCGGCGCTGCCGTCGACGCCATTGGCACCCCCCTCGCGCCGCGTCTGGCCGAATTTCGTCACCAGCACCACTCGGTCGCGCCGACCTTTGATGGCGCGCCCGAGTACCTCCTCGTTGTGGCCCCAGCCGTACATATCCGAGGAATTGAGATGATCCACCCCGCGATCGATGGCGCTGCGGATCAGGTCCTCGGATTCGGCATCGACGGCGGCCCCGTAGATGCCCGACAGGCGACATGCACCCGAGGCCGATCGTGGAAACGGACAGACCCTGAGTGCCGAGCTTGCGGTGTGCGATCTTTTCCATGTGCGTCGATGTCCTTGCTGCGGAGGATTGGTCGCGGCGAGAGGCGCAATCCTAGGCCTTGGCCAGGCCGCGCAGGAACTCGGCGCGGCGCGTGGCGGCGTCGAGCAGCAGGTTGTGGTCGCTGCCGGCAAGGATCAGACGCGCGCCCATGTCGATGTAGCGGCTCGCCACCTCCTGGTCGTAAACCCCGCCCATGCCCAGCACTTTGTTGTGGCGGCGGCAGGCGTCGGCGACCTTCTGGTAGGCCGCGCGGACGCGCTCGTGCCCGACTTGACCGGCAATGCCCATCTCCAGGCAGAGGTCATTGGTGCCGATCAGCAGCACGTCGATCCCGTCGATGGCGGCGATCTTGTCGGCATTCTCGACGGCTTCGGGCGTCTCGATCATGGGGATCACCAGGATCTCGGCGTTGAGCGTCTTTTGCGTCTCGAGCGCGGCCGGGGGCCGGTAGCCGAACTGGGCCGGTGGCCCGCCGGTGCTGCGGTGGCCCATGGGATGGAAACGGAAGGCGTCGACGAGGCGGCGCGCCTGCTCCACCGTGTCGACGTGCGGGACAACGATGCCGAGCGCACCGTTGTCGAGCGCGCGGGTGGCCTCGTCCAGCGCGCCGGCGCACACGCGCACGATCGGCGCCACGCCGTTGGCGAGTGCGGCGAACGAGATCTGCGAGATCTCCTGGGTGGATATGGTGCCGTGCTCGGAATCGATGAACAGCCAGTCGTAGCCGGCGGCCTTGGCCAGCATGGGCACGGCAGAACCGCGCAGATGGTGTACGCCGAGGCCCAGCGACATGGCGCCGCCGCGGATCTTCTTGAGGACATCGCTACACAGCACGGGCATCTTTCCCCCCAATCTTGTTCGAGGCCTTCATCGATAGCACCTGGCCGCGGCAGCCGAAAGCGCGTGCCGGCGCTTTGCTGCTACGCGGACGGGGCATTGCGTTCGCCGCGGGCGGAGGCGAGGATGCGGCCCTTCGGACGGCGAGCTGGAACCGGGAGTGGGCCATGTTGAAGCTTTGGGGACGCGTCAACTCGATCAACGTGCAGAAGGTGCTGTGGGCGCTCGAGGAGCTCGAGGTTCCCTACGAGCGCGTCGAGGCCGGCATGGCGTTCGGGGTGGTGAACGAGCCCTTCTACAAGAAGATGAATCCCAACTCGCGCGTGCCGACGATCGAGGACGACGGCTTCGTGCTGTGGGAATCCAACGCCATCGTTCGCTACCTGGCGGCCAAGCACGGGCTTGGCACGCTGTGCCCGACCGACCTCAAGCAGCGTGCCGATTCCGACCGCTGGATGGACTGGACGGCGAACCACCTCAATCCCCCCATCACGCCGGTATTCTGGGGTCTCGTGCGCACCCCACCCGAGAAGCGCAACATGGCGCAGATCGAGACGGAGGCGGAGAAGGTCGGCGGGCAGCTCAAGGTTCTCGAGCAGGGCCTCGAAGGCAAGGACTACGTCGCGGGCAAGACCTTCACCATGGGCGACATCGCCGTGGGTGTGTTCGTGTGGCGCTGGTATGCGCTTCCCGTGAAGCACCCGAAGATGCCGCGCATCGAGGCCTATCACGAGCGTCTGAAGCAGCGCCCTGCGTTCCAGAAGCACGTCGCCAAACCGCTAACCTGACTTGGCGGGCGATGCCGCTCGACGGCCGCTTTACCCCGAGACCGACAGGTTCTCGGCCAGCATCTTCACGGTTTCGACTGAGAGATTGCCGCCAGATCCAGGTCACGAGGCGGGCGGTCAGAACGCAATGCCGAGCATGAGGCGCGGCACCGACCGCGTTATTTCCCGGTAGTAGGACGAGTAGGTGCTACGCCAGTGGCAGTAGCGATATCCCCTACGGCGCACACAGCGCCTGTACGCAATCTTTTCCACGGCCAGCAGGGGCACACCAGCGGCGCGGGCCCCATGCATGGCATTGCCAGCCGGGGCCGCGTGCGCAGTCGCCCCGAGAATGCTCAAGGCAATGGCTCCGACTAGGCCGACCATGCAAATGCGCGTGTTCATGGGCGTCTCCATCCAGTTTGGTCCCGGTTACCATGCCTGTGCGGCGGAAGTATGCATCGATAATTCTGGTTCGTCGCTAAGGAGTTAACTCTCCTGCAGGACACCATCTGCGAGACTGCCCGTGACATTGGGGTCGCGTGTGGTCCCAGGTGCGGTGCTCAGACACCGCATTTTCCCAGCCGCCGCAACACCACTTTGCCAATCGGAGTGCACGGATGCGTGGTGGCAACCCACTCGAGCCCTCGACACAGGACCATGCTGGCAAACTGGGCTCCGACCGAAGCTTCGGGTTGGTGTTTGCCGGCGTGTTCGGGCTGGTAACGGTCTGGCCAGCGCTCTCTTTGGGCTGGAAGCCGCGAACTCGATCCGGGGGCGCTGCGGCTGTGGGCGCTCGTGGTCGCGGCCGCATTCTCGGCTGCCGCCTTGCTGAGCCCCTCGGTGCTTCATCCTCTCAACCGGCTGTGGTTTGCCTTTGGCCATCTGCTGAGCAAGGTCATGACGCCGATCGTCATGGGGCTCCTCTACGTTCTGGCCATCGTGCCGACCGCCTTCATCATGCGCCTGCGCGGCCATGACCTGCTGCGGCTGAAGCTCGATCGCGATGTCAAGTCCTACTGGATCGTGCGCGAGCCGCCGGGCCCGGCCCGGGGCAGCATGACGAACCAGTTCTGACCGCTGCCGCCCTAGACTCGTAGAGCGAGAGGAAGACCCCGTGCGCATCCTCGGCATCTCAGCATTTTATCACGACAGTGCCGCGGCCCTGGTCGTTGACGGCCGCATCGTCGCGGCCGCCCAGGAGGAGCGCTTCACCCGCCGCAAGCACGATGCGGGATTTCCCAGCAACGCGGTCAACTATTGCCTCGCCGAAGGCCGCGTGAAGCTCTCCGAGCTCGACCACATCGCCTTCTACGACAAGCCGTTCCTGAAGTTCGAGCGGCTGCTCGAGACGTACGTAGCGCTCGCGCCCCGCGGCTTCAGCTCCTTCCGGGTGGCGCTGCCGGTGTGGATCAAGGAGAAGCTGTTCCAGAAGGACCACCTGAGCAAGGAGCTCGCCGCCATCGAGCCCGGCGGCGATTGGGCAAGCAAGCTGCTGTTCGCCGAGCACCACCTGAGCCATGCCGCTTCGGCCTTCTATCCCTCTCCTTTCGAGGAGGCGGTGGTGCTGACGCTCGATGGGGTTGGTGAATGGTGCACGACGTCGGCCGGCCTCGGCTCAGGATCGGATCTCGCCATTCACCGCGAGCTGCACTTCCCCCACTCGCTCGGTCTGCTCTACTCCGCCTTCACCTACTACACCGGCTTCAAGGTCAACTCGGGCGAGTACAAGGTGATGGGGCTTGCGCCCTATGGCGAGCCGAAATACGCCGGGCTGATCCTCGACAAGCTGATGGACCTCAAGCAGGACGGCACCTTCCGGCTAGACCTCGACTATTTCGACTACTGCACCGGTCTGACCATGACCAACGATCGGTTCGCCGGTCTGCTGGGCAAGCCCGTGCGCACGCCCGACCAGCAGCTGACGCAGTTTCACATGGACATTGCCGCCTCCGTGCAGGCGGTGACCGAGGAAGTGATGCTGCGCCTGACGCGGTCGCTGGCTGCCGAGACCGGGGCCCGCAACCTGTGCCTTGCCGGCGGCGTCGCCTTGAACTGCGTGGCCAACGGTAGAGTGCTGCGCGACGGCCGGTTCGAGAAGCTATGGATTCAGCCCGCGGCAGGCGATGCCGGTGGGGCGCTTGGCGCGGCGCTCGGCGCCTACCACCTGCATGCGGGCCGGCCGCGACTTGCAATGGAGTCTGGCGACGGCATGAGCGGGGCTTATCTCGGCCCCGGCTTCTCGCAAGACGAGATCGAGCGGCGGCTGGAGGCGGCGGGCGCACGCTTCGAGACGGTGTCGGAGCCCGTGATGATCGAGCGCACTGCGCGCGACCTTGCTGCGGGCCGCGCGGTCGGTTGGTTCCAGGGCCGTATGGAGTTCGGGCCCCGCGCGCTGGGCGCACGCTCGATCCTGGGCGATGCCCGCTCGCCCACCATGCAGAAGACCTTGAACCTGCGCGTCAAGTATCGCGAATCGTTCCGCCCGTTTGCTCCTTCGGTATTGCGCGAGGAGGTCGGCAACTGGTTCGACCTCGACGCGGACTCGCCCTACATGCTGCTGGTGGCCAATGTCGACGGCAAGCGCCGGCGGACAATGACTGCCGAGGAGCACGCACTGTTTGGCATCGACAAGCTCAACATCGTGCGCTCGGACATTCCGGCCGTGACGCACGTCGACTATTCGGCGCGCATCCAGACCGTGCACCGGCAGACAAACCCCGCCTACCATGCGCTGATCTCGGCCTTCCAAGGCCTCACGGGTTGCCCGGTGATCGTCAACACGTCCTTCAACGTGCGCGGCGAGCCGATCGTGTGCACGCCGGAGGACGCCTTCCGCTGCTTCATGGGCACGGACATCGAGCGCCTGGTGGTTGGCAATTGCCTGCTGCGCAAAGAGGAGCAGGACGCGCGCCTCAAGCGCGACTACAAGGGCGCCTTCGAGCTCGACTGACGCGCGCCGTACGCGCAGCGGCACTGGCGGCGCGGCTCAGGTGCGCCGCACCGCCTGCTGATCGAAGAACAACACCTGGCTCACGATCGCCTTCACCGCTTCCTCGCGAAACGGCTTGGAGATAAGGAACGTGGGCTCCGGCCGCTCACCGGTCACGAGCCTTTCGGGGTAGGCGGTGATGAATATGATGGGCACCGCGAAGCTGCCAAGAATGTCGTTCACCGTATCGAGGCCGGAGCTGCCGTCGGCCAGGCGGATGTCGGCCAGCACCAGTCCCGGCTTGCGCAGGGCGGCTGCCTTCATTGCGTCATCGCGCGTACGGGCGACCGATGTAACGCGGTGACCGAGGTCCATCAGGATCCGCGAGAGGTCAGCGGCAATAAGAGTCTCGTCCTCGATGATCAGCACGTCGGTGGCGATCTGCCGGCCAATCTCGCTGTTGGCCTGCCTCAAGAGCTCGTCGATTCTGCCGTCGGAGACCTCGAGGATCTGCGCCGCTTCGCTGCGCTCGAATCCCTCAACCGACACCAGCAAGAACGCCTGGCGCGCCTTGGCCGGCAGCGCCGCCAGCGACCGTGCGGCGGTGATGCCGAGCTCGTCGGCCTGTGCGACTGGATCTGTCAACCTTGCCGTGAAGGCATTGAGAAAGCACTGGTAAAGGCCGATGCGCGGGGGCAGGTCCGGGAAAGAGGAGGGGTCTGCCGCGATGGCCTCCAGCACGCGGGCCACGGCAGCGTCGCCGCTGCGCTGGCTGCCCGCCAGCAGTCGGGCGAAGCGGCGCAGGTCGGGTAAATGCGGGGCAATTTTAGCTGCAAGTGGCATGGCGCAAGATAGCTCGCTCTGGTTGCTTGACCCGGGTCTGCACGTCGGCTGCCACGACCCGTGACCTTTGTTCTCGAACTGACTACCTTGGGGTTTGGCCGATGTCGGCTAATATCTAGGTATCCGCGCACGTTGCAAAGAGCGATATGAGCAAGCGTGGCACCCCGAGGCCGCCAGGGCCGGACGAGTCAGGCGGTTCTCGAGACGCAGACCTGCCGAGGCCGTCGTTCCCGATGCATGAGTATATTGGTCGCCAACTCAGGGCCATGTTCGACGACGTGGCGGGACAGCCGCTACCCGAGCGCATCCGCAAACTGCTCGAGCGGCTCGAGCACAAGCGCTCGCAGGATTGAGCGTCAACCGACGAAGAGGCTTTCGAGGTGTACTCGAGCCGGAGGCTGAGCCGACGGAGCAGTCTGCGGTAGAGGACAAATCATAACAGATATTTTATGTTATCTTTCAATGGGTTAACTCTAGAGAGAAGCCGGGGGGTTCGCCGCTACCGCGAACGCTTGTGGCAATTTTCCGAGCTGGACGCAGAAATTTTTTGGACCTCGCGGAACTCTCGGGCCGCCTCGCGAATTATTAGGTCAGACTTGGCGCGCAGAACCCCCCTTCTGCTTCCCTCACGCGCCAGTCGTGTTTTGACCCGCGGTCCCCCCAAGCCGCGGGTCATTCTTTTGTCTCTGCCTCTGGCGTGACTGGAACGCCGGCGCCCGCCTCCGCGTTGCGCCGACGGCACGCACTGAAATTGGCGGTTAAGCATTAAGTGCTAATGCCAAGTTGCCGGCAGGACCAGCGGGAACGCGACGCTCTCCGCGTCTTGCGCTATCATCGGCGCGCGGGAATGTAGCTGCGTATCGGAGCCCCATATGGCGCCCAGGCCCAACTGGAAAGGCTATCTCAAGCTGTCGCTGGTGTCTTGTCCGGTGGCGCTCTATCCCGCGACCACGACCTCCGAGCGCGTCTCGTTCCGCACCCTCAACCGGGAGACTGGCAACCGGCTGCGCCGGCAAATGGTCGACGAGCAGTCTGGCGAGCCGGTCGAGAGCGAGAACCAGGCCAAGGGCTACGAGGTCGGCAAGGGCGAGTACATCCTCCTCGACGACGACGAGCTCAAGGCAGTCCAGATCGAGAGCAATCACACGATCGACATCGAGCGGTTCGTGCCGCGCGCCGACATCGATGAGCTTTACCTCGACACGCCCTACTTTCTCGCCCCCACGGATCGGGTAGGCGAGGAGGCGTTCGCCGTCATCCGCGATGCGATGCGCTCGGAAAAGATGGTGGGCCTGGCGCGTGTGGTGCTGTTCCGCCGCGAGCGCCTGATGATGCTCGAGCCGCGCGACAAGGGCATCGTGTCGACTACCCTGCACTACGCCAACGAGGTGCACCCGGCCAACACCTACTTCGAGGAGATTCCCGACCTCGAGCTGCCCAAGGAGATGCTCGAGCTCGCCAAGCACATCATCGAGAAGATGCGCGGCAAGTTCCAGCCCGAGGAGTTCGAGGATCGCTACGAGAAGGCCCTGATCGAGCTTATCCGTTCCAAGCAGAAGGGCATGCCCGTAACGCCGCAGCCGACGCACCGCCAGACCAACGTCATCAACCTGATGGAGGCATTGCGCCGCAGCGTCGAAGGCGACAAGGCGGCCGCCGCAGCCAGCTCCAAGAAGGAGAAGGCTGTCAAGGAGCCGAGCGGGTCGGGGCGCGGCGCGCGGAAGACCAAGGCACGCGTCAAAAAGGCGGGGTGACGGCGAGGGCCATGGCGACGTCGTCGCTCCGCGATTACCACCGCAAGCGCAACTTCACGCGCACCGCGGAGCCGCGCGGCAAGCTTCGGCGCCAGGCCAGCAGCCTTTTCGTCGTCCACAAGCACGCCGCCCGCCGCTTGCACTATGATCTGCGGCTCGAGCTCGATGGCGTGCTCAAGAGCTGGGCCGTCACCCGCGGCCCGAGCCTGTCGCCCAAGGACAAGCGCCTCGCGGTCCATGTCGAGGACCACCCGCTCGACTATGCAGAGTTCGAGGGACGCATCCCCGAAGGCGAGTACGGCGCCGGCAGCGTCATTGTCTGGGACCGCGGGCGCTGGTCAACCGAAGGCGACCCGCACCGGCAGCTCGCCAAAGGTCATCTCGAGTTCGAGCTGGACGGCAGCAAGCTGAAGGGGCGATGGCATCTCGTGCGCATGAAGGGGCGCGAGCGCAGCGGCAAGGAGAACTGGCTTCTCATCAAAGCCGACGATGAGTATGCCCGCGAGGATGCCGGCGAGGACCTGCTGGACGCCAAGCCGCGCTCGGTGAAGACCGGGCGCACGATCGAGGCCGTCGGCAGGAGCGAAGTGAAGATCGAGCGCAAGGTAGCTCGAAGTGGAAAGGGAGCCCTCGCGAGACCGGCTCGCGATAGAATACGTGCCGGCGGCGAGGAGCCCGATCCCGCTGCCGTCGCTCCAGGGAAAATTCATGGCGCCAAGCCGGGGCCCCTACCCAGCTTCATCGCCCCACAGCTCGCCTCGCTTGCAAGCAAGCCGCCGACCGGCGATGGGTGGCTGCATGAGATCAAGTTCGACGGCTATCGCCTGCTTGCCCGCATCGACAGCGGCAAAGTGCGGCTCAAGACGCGAACCGGGCTCGACTGGACGGCCAAGTTTTCGTCCGTGCAGAAGGCACTCGAGCGGCTGGCGGCGGTCACGGCCTATCTCGACGGCGAGGTGATCGTCGAGACGGAGCGCGGCACTCCGGACTTCGGCGCCCTGCAACAGGATCTGAGCGAGGGGCGCAGCGACCGCCTCTGCTACTACCTGTTCGATCTCCTGCATCTCGACGGCGTCGACCTTTCGCGCGCCACCCTGCTCGATCGCAAGGCGGCGCTGGCCCGGCTGCTCGCCGGCCACGCCGACGATGTGCTCAAGCTCAGCGAGCATTTCCTGGAGGACGGTGACATCGTCCTCAAGCATGCCTGCCGCCTGGGCCTTGAAGGTATCGTGTCCAAGCTCAAGTCGGCTCCCTACCACTCGGGCCGCAGCAAGGCTTGGCTCAAGTCGAAATGCATCGATAGCGACGAGTTCGTCGTCATCGGGTACGTGCCCTCCACCACGCAGCGGCGCACGGTGGGCTCGCTCGCGCTCGGTTATTTCGAGAAGGGCAAGCTCGTCTACGCCGGCCGCGTCGGCTCGGGCTTCTCGGCGGCGACGGCCGACGATTTGTGGCGACGGCTCGAGGACATCCGCATCGACGCCCCCGCGCTCGACCCGTTGCCGCCCGCGGAGGCGCGCCGCAACGTGCGCTGGGTGAAGCCTCAGCTTGTGGCGGAAGTCGAGATGCGCGGCTGGACCGCCGACGGCATCCTGCGCCACGCCGTGTTCAAGGGCCTGCGCCAAGACAAGGAGGCGGCCGATGTCGCGCCGCGAAAGCCAGCGAGCAAGGCCAAGGCCACGAGCGCGCTTGCGGTTCCCCTGACCCATCCCGACCGCGTGCTGTGGCCCGATGTCGGCGTCACCAAACAGGGTCTCGCCGAGTTCTACAGCGAGATCTGGCCGGCCATCGGCCCCTACGTGGTGGACCGGCCGCTGGCACTGGTGCGCTGCCCCGGCGGCGTCGAGGACGGCTGCTTCTTCCAAAAGCACGCCTGGGCCGGAATCGGTGAGCACATCCACAGGAGCCGCGACCCGGATGGAGGCGAGGAGCTGCTCACCATCGCTAGTCTCGATGGCCTGCTCGCCTTGGTGCAGGCCTCCGTGCTCGAGATCCACGTTTGGGGCGCCAAGCTCGCCAGCATCGAGAAGCCCGACGGCATCACGTTCGATCTCGATCCCGACCCCGAGGTGGAGTGGCCCGATGTGATCGCCGCCGCCGTCGAAGTGCGCGAGCGGCTCGAGGGCGTGGGGCTCACGTCTTTCGTGAAGACCACGGGCGGCAAGGGGCTGCACGTCTACGCGCCGCTCAAGCCCCACGCCGGTTGGGCCGATGTGAAGGACTTCGCGCACAGGCTCGCCCTCGCCATGGCCAAGGACAACCCGAGGCGCTACCTCGCCATCGCGTCGAAATCGGCTCGCCGCGGCCGCATCTTCATCGACTACCTGCGCAACGGGCGCGGGGCCACCGCGGTGGCCGCCTATTCGGCCCGGGCGCGGGCCGGTGCGGCGGTATCCACGCCGCTGGCCTGGGACGAGCTGGGCCCCGAGATGCGTCCGGACCGGTTCACGGTCACCAACCTCCTGCATCGGCTCGCCAGCGTCGAGGACCCCTGGCGGGACGTGCTCAAGGCGGCCCGGCGCCTGCCCGCTTAACGGCAACGCTCCAAGCTTGGGGCGGCCCTGCGTCGCATCCTCGCCACATCGGGAACCCTGGCCCGTCCAATCCGTTGACGTGGACCCGTTTGGCCGATCGCAATGAGAGCAGGAGACCAGGGCATGGCTCGAGAGAGCAGTGGCCAAGGCAACAAGACCTTGCGCGGCTTTGCCAGCATGGAGCAAGAGAAGCAGCGTGAGATCGCCCGCAAGGGCGGCGCCAACGTGCCGCACGACAAACGCAGCTTCGCCCAGGACCGCACGCTCGCCTCCGAGGCGGGCCGCAAGGGAGGGCGCGCGGTGGCGCCACAGCACAGGAGCTTCGCGCAGGACCGCTCGCTTGCCGCGGCGGCTGGTCGCAAGGGCGGACAGACGTCGCAAAGCCGCCGGCATGCGCATCACCCTGACGATGATGCATCTGCCATCAAGGAGGACGCCGCCGGGAAAGAAGCGCCCAGCGCCGGCGCGCAAGGCGACGGCAGAGTTGCTTCACGTGAGACTTAGAGCAAGATCGGCCGCGACGTCGCGTTTGTGGCAAGGTGATTCCATCCGAGGCGATCCTGCTCTAGCCCCGATCGGCAACGTTGGGCGCATTGCCCCGAACGATAGACGAGGCTCGCCATGATCAGCGCAGTTGGGTTCGCAGCGGAGGCGAAGGCCAACCCCACCCGCTACTATCGTCGCCCGGGCGAAGTGATCCGCGACCGTCGGCTCACTCGCCAGGAGAAGCTCGCCATACTCGAAGCCTGGGAGTTCGAGGCCCGCGAGCTGTCCGTGGCCAGCGAGGAGAACATGGCCGGTGGCGAGCCAAGCCTGCTCGAGGAGGTTGTGCAGGCTCGCGTCGATCTGGGTCTTGCTGCCCAGCCTGACGACACTGGCGGCGCTCCCACGAAGCACGGCGCACGCAAGACCTCGCCCGAGAGCTGACGCCCTACGCGACGGGCCAGGCGTCGCGGCTCAGCGCTTCGCGAAGGGGTTTTCGCCCTTGCGCAACTTGATTCGGATGGGCACGCCCGGCAGGTCGAAGGTCTGGCGCAGGCTATTGGTGAGATAGCGCAGGTAGGCCTTCGACAGCGAGCCCGGCCGCGAGGAGAAGGCCACGAAAGTCGGCGGCCGAGAGGATGGCTGCGTGATGAAGCGGATCTTCACGCGGCGACCCCTCGATTGAGGCGGTGCGTGCCGCTCCAGAGCCTCGCCGAGCCACCGGTTGAGGTCCGGCGTCGGCACCCTGCGGTTCCAGATCTCGTAGCTGCGGAAGACCTGCGTCATGAGCTTGTCGAGGCCCTGGCCGGCCAACGCTGAGACAGCCACAATCGGCACGCCTGCAACCTGCGCCAGCCGTTCGTCGACCTCCTCCCTCAACTCCTTCAAGCTTCCTCTGCCGATCGGGAACGAGGTCCCATTTGTTGACCGCGATCACCATTGCGCGACCCTCCTCCGCGGCCAGATCAGCGATGATGAGGTCCTGGTGCTCGAAGGGGTGCTCGGCATCGACCAGCACCACCACCACCTCGGCAAAGCGGATGGCGCGCACGGCATCGCTGGCGGCGAGCTTCTCGGCTGCCTCGGTGATGCGCGCCTTGCGGCGCAAGCCGGCCGTATCGAACAGGCGCAGCGCCCGGCCGCGCCAGGCAAGATCGGTGGCGACCGCGTCGCGCGTCAGCCCCGGCTCCGGGCCCGTGATCATGCGCTCCTCGCCAAGCAGCGCATTGACGAGCGTCGACTTGCCGACATTGGGGCGCCCGACGATGGCCATGCGGATCGGACGCCTCTCGGCCGCCGGCTGCGGCTCCTCCTCCGGCTCCGGCGCACCCTTCTGCCTCGGCCGCCTGACCGGCTTCAGGCCGAGCGCCGCCAGCACGACCTCGGCGAGGTCACCGATACCCTCGCCATGCTCGGCCGAGATGGCGATCGGCTCGCCGAGCCCGAGCTGGAAGGCCTCGTAGAAACCGTCCGCGCCGGCACGGCCCTCGCACTTGTTGGCGACCAGCACCACCGGCCGGCCGGATTGGCGCACGACGCGCGCGAATGCGGCGTCCGTCGGCACCACGCCGTCGCGTGCATCGAGCAGGAACAGCACCAGGTCGGCCTGCGAGATCGCCGCCTCGCTCTGGGCCCGCATGCGCGCCGCGATGCTGCCGGGCGCCGCCTCCTCCAATCCCGCAGTATCCACTAGCCGCACCTTGTGGCCGCCGATCTCGGCGTCACCTTCTCGCCGGTCGCGCGTCAGCCCCGGCATATCCGACACCAGCGCCGCGCGCGTGGCGGTCAGGCGGTTGAAGAGCGTGGATTTGCCGACATTGGGCCGGCCGACGATGGCAATGGTGGGAGACATGGGGACCCGCCGGCACGCCTGCGCATTCGCGGCCGATCGCTAGCGCGAAATGCCTGCCAGTTCAATCGCACTCAATTGAGCGCGATCAGCCTAGCCTTGTCGGTGAGGACGAACATGCGCCCGCTGGCCACGACCGGGGCGATAAAGACCGGCTGACCCAGATCCTGCGTCGTCTCCAATCGGCCGGTGACAGCATCGACGGCAACGAGTTGGCCCTTGTCGGAGGCGAGCCACAGTCGGTTGCTCGCCAGCACCGGCCCGGACCAGGTCTTGGAGCCCGGCAGCTTGGTGGTCCACTGGATCTTGCCGTCTCTGCGCGTGATGGCCATCAGCTGCCCGGTGGTGTCGACGACGAAAATGGAGTCGCCAGCAACCCATGGCGCCTGGATGCTCGGCACCGTCAGCGACCACAGCCGCTCGCCCGTCTTCTGGACGGTTGCCACCATGCGCCCGGCATGTCCGACCGCGAACACCGTGCCGCCGTCGATGACCGGGCGGGCCGCGTCGCTCATGGCCGCCATCGATGAGGCCGTACGTGCGCGCGCCAGCGATTCCGACCAGATCGCCTGGCCGTCGGACACGCGCAGTGCCACGACGTCGCCGCTCGGATAGGGCACGACGACCACGTCGCCCTCGACCGCCGGGCTCGAGTTGGAGAGGAGGCTGGCGCGCTCGGACATGCCGCGGAATTTCCAGAGCTCCGTGCCGTCCGAGCCCGACAGGCAGAACACCTGGCCTTCCGTGTTGACGGCAAACACGCGTTCGGCCGCAGCCGTCGGCGAGATGCGGATCGGCGCCCCGACGTTCTTCTCCCACAGCTTCTGGCCGCTGCGTGCGTCGAGTGCAAACACGTAGCCGTAGCCACTGGCGACATAGATGCGGCCCGAGTCGGCAGCGAGCCCGCCACCGAAGCCTTCCCGGTCCTTCTCACCCTGCGGTGTCACTGACACCCGCCACACCGATCCGCCCGACAGGTTGAAGGCCGAGACCGTGCCGGCGGCGTCGAGCGTATAGACCTTGCCGTCATAGACGATCGGGCTCGACGTCATCCGGCCGAAGAAGCTGGAGCCCTGGCCGGCATCGGCGCTCCATGCGCTCTTGCTCGCCCCGGTGAAGGCCAAGTGGCCGGGGGCGTTGTTGGCGGCGCCGCCGGGCTGGGGCCAGAAGTCGTTCTCGCGCGGTGGCGGCAGCGTGATGGGCTTCTCCGCTCCGGCGAGATTGCTGGCGATGTTCTCTTGCTGGATTACCGCAATGCGCTTGCCGGGCAGTGGCACCTGCTTCTCGGCGAATGGGTTGATGTCGTCGAGCTTGGGCATGCTGGGCAGGCTCATGCCGGCCAGGCTGTCCGCGCACCCTGCGAGCGCCAGCGCGCCAGCAAGCACGGCGCCGGCAGCGGTAAGCCCCCTGGCGTTTGCGTCCCTCGCGCTGCCGCGCATGCTCGTCGTCCCCATCCCGTGCTTATGCGCCTACTTGGACTTCTTGTCCGCGGACTTTGCCTGTGCCTTGTCCTGCTCCCGCGGCTGTCCCGCCTGCGCGGCCGCCGGCACGCCGGCCAGCTCCGCCTCGGTCAAGATGGCCAGCATGGTACGTGCCCGCTCGGCGATGCTGGGCGGCGTGCCGCGGTCATTCAATAGACGCTGATACTCGCTGCGCGCTTCGTCGAGCTTGCCGGCCTTCTGGGCCGCGAGCCCGAGCAACTCACGGGCACTGAAACGCCACGCGTTGCCGTCCGCCGCCAGACCGTAGAGCCGATTCTGCATGTCCGTCCAGCTGGCGCTATCAGCGCTCAACACTGCAGCCTGCAGCTGCGCGTAGTCGCCGAGCAGGGGATCGATACCGCTCTCCTTGGCGATGGCCTCGTAGGCCGCTGCGGCCTGGACCGTCTTGCCGGCCTCGCGTTGCGCGGCGGCCAGCCGCAGCCGCGCCAGCACCGCATAGTTCTTGGGGGCCGTCGCGGCAATCTCCTCCAGCGTCTTCTGCGCCTCGGATTTCTTGCTCTCGACGGTCTCGCGCGTGGCCAACACCAGCTTGGCGCCGGCAGCCTGCGCGGCCATGACCCGCCGGTACTCGTAGTACTTGTACCCGCCAATGCCGGCGATGACGAGGACAGCGGCCGCAACGGCGTAGAGACCATACCGCTCCCATAGCTTGAGCAGCTGCTCGCGCCGCAGCTCCTCGTCGATCTCCCTGGCCAGGCTGTCTCTCTGGTCGACCATACGCGGCCCGTGCGCCTCTAGCTGTCCGACCGCCTACATAGCGCGCCGGTGCGGCGCCCGAAAGGGCGGCCGCACGCGGCAAAGCGCGGTGATTCGGACGCCGGCCATGTTGTTGGCCCGTTTCCGGCTTTTTTGCGGCCCCGGTGAAGGTTGGCCTAGCCCGGCAGCCGAGGGATCGGCTCGGGAGGCGGACGCAGCAGCACCTCTACCGCATTGCCGAGGGCGATCGGCCCACCCTCCCGCACGCGGCAGGTCACGCCGCCGCGCCAGGTCTTGCCGAGCGCCTTGAGGAGCCCGGGGTGTGCCTCGTCCATGCGGACGCAGGGATAGGTCTGGCCGGTGATCTCGAGCAGTGCCGGCCCGATGCGCAGGATGCCGCCCTTCGCCCGCGGAAGGGCGACTCCGGCGACGAGCAGGTTGGCGCGGCGGGCCGTCCATGGCAGACCGGGCACGCTGAACTCCGCCAGCGCCTCCTCCCACGCCTCGCGAGCGAGCAAGGTGACCTGCCGGTAGGGGTACTTGCGGCCTTTGTAGTCTCCAACCAGGCCTGCCTCGAGCGTGATCACGCCTGCGGCAATCTCCTGCATTGGCACGCGGCGCCGGTCGCGGCGAGCGATCCCGATCAGGCGGCCCTCGCTCATGGCAATAGTGGTACGCCGATCAGCAGGCTGTGGCCCCACAGAAGCATGACCGCATAGAGCGCAAGGCCAATCGTCACGGCAACGATGTCTTGCCGTATCCCACCCGTGGCGTTGCCCAGCGGACCCGGCGCGGCGCGGGCTGCCACGGAGATGCGGTCGATGATGGCGTAGCCGAGGAACGAGCCGAACAGCAGCACGGAGGCCAGATCGCCGTTGGCGAGGAGGTGCGCGGACGCCCAGATCATGATGGCTGTCAGCATCGGATGGCCGACGGCGGTCCGTATGCGCGAGGGCACGTAGGCCGCCACCAGCAGTACCATGGCCGGAATCATCAGCAGCATGACCACGTGCTTGGCCCACGGCGCCGGGATCCACAGCTCGGGGTTGCCGCGCCCCAGCCCCCGCATCTGCCCATAGCCCATCACGAGCAGCACGAAGCCGCAGATCGAGGCGAGCGAGAAGAGGCCCCGGTAGGGGCCCGCGCCCAGTCGCTCGACCAGGCCGGCGCGCAGCGTGGGCACCGTCGGCAGAAGATGGGCAATGAAGAAGAGGGCAAGGCCACCGATGAGAAGCGTCATGCCATGCACCGCCGATCGATGTTGGCCCTCGCGCGCTCCTGCAGGTTGGAGCGTGCCGGGCTTGTCGTGTGAGGTCTTGCCATAATTTTTACCATATTCGGCCGGTCTATTTACACAATGGGCCGAGGGATGGGTGCGGCCTTCGGGATCAACGGGGACGATCTGCCCAAGCCGGATCACGGCGGGCGCTCTGCCATTGACGGCGGAGGCTCGGGCTTCGGTTTTCGTTGGTCCACTGCCTCGCGAGTGTTTGTGGTGTAGCGTACGAGGGGGCTGTGGTGAAAGATGCGTCGTCGGAGAGCGGTGGCAGGCTTCCGCCTGCGGCCCATAGCGCGAGCCTGCAGACGCAAGATGAGGCCCAGCCGCCGGGCGACAGCCTAGCGGAGCTGGCGCAGTTGCTGGCGGCCTCCATCGCGCAGAACCAGGCCGACAGGGGGCGTCCTGGCAGCGGCGTCCCGACCAACGCGGAGCTGACGAATCTCGCCAGGCTCGTCTCCGCAGCGTCCGGGCAACGGACGCTGGCGCCCGTGTTCAAGGATGGGCTGTCCTCGCTCTCCTACGCCCAGACGCAGCCACGTTCCGCCCAGGAGCTCACGCCACAATCTTCGCTCGAGCTCGGCCATGACGACGAGCCGATGCCGATCCCCTCGACCTGGCGCCAACCGGCAGCCCATGACGAAGAGGGATGGCTGCGCTCGCAGATGGGCGCGGCATTCGTGGGTCTGCTCGCGGGGCTGGCCATTGTCGTGCCGACCGTGCTGTGGCTTAGCGGCGTGTTCGAAACCAACAAGGCCAAGACCACGTCGCCCGGCCGCGTGGCGGCAGTTAATGCGGACGCCAGGACCTCGGCCGGCGCGCCGGAGACCCGCCCCGTCAAGGTGCAGGTCCGCTCGACCGAGAAGGCCGAGGGTGGGCCGCCTGGCGCCGCGCAATACGTCACCGGCAGCATCGATGCCAAACCGGCTCTGCCTGCGCCGCAACCTGCGCCCGTGACCGCATCTGCCTCGGCCGCCTCGACTGCGCGCCTGGTCGAGCCCAAGGCGCTTTCGGAAAACCCTGTGGCGCAGGCCACGCAGCGCGTCGAGCGCGGTGATGTCATGGGTGCGCGCGAGATCCTCGCCGGCGCCGAGGATGGCGCCAATGGGCCGGTCGCATTCGCGCTTGCGGAGACCTACGACCCCAACATGTTGGCGGCCTGGGGCTCGCGCGGCGTCGTGTCCGACGTCGCCAAAGCGCGCTCTCTCTACCGCAAGGCGCTCGGCCTCGGCGTGGCCCACGCGCAGATCCGCCTCGACGCGCTGAAATAGGCGCTCATCGTCGCGCCCTTGCCCCTCTGGCGCGCGGCCTTGCGACCAGGCAATCAGCGTGTCCAGCTCCGCCTGGCTGATGTCCACGTGGTAGAACAGCCGATAGAAGCCACGCGTGGTCTCGCGCAGGTCCTCGGCGAACTCCTTGGGGTAGAACAGGCCTGCAAGCCATTTCAGACCGATCACGCGGTTGAGCGAGGGCGGCCGATCGATCCACCCGAACGGCGCCGTGGGTGCCAGGTAGACCCGCTTCTCGCGCACGGCGCGGACGCCGGCCCACAGCGGGTCTTTGTTCACGCGCGCGAAGAAATTGCGATCCCAGGTGAGGATGATCTCTGGATCGGCGACGATCACCTGCTCCATGGAGGCGCGCACGAGCCCGCGCTGACCTGCCGCTTCGGCCACGTTGCGGCCGCCCGCGCGCTCGATGATCTCGGTGTTGATGGAGCCGACCACCCCGGTCTCCAGCCCGTCCGGCCCGCGCGCTAGGTAGACGCGGGGGCGCTTCTCCTCTGGAGTGGCCGCGACCGCCCTGTCGATGGCGGCAAAGGTATCCTCCACGTACTTGGCAAGCTGCTCGCCACGCGCCTCGAGCCCCAGGATATCGCCGAGCAACCGCAGGGCTGCTGGCGTTGCCGCGAAGCGGCCGTCGATCAGGATGTAGGGGATCTTGGTCTGCTCCTGCACGTTGTCGGCGAGCGAGATGTAGGTGTCGCGCACGGAGCCGAAGTCGAGGATCAGGTCGGGCCGGGTCTTGAGCACGACCTCGAGATTGGCGGTGCCGCCGCGGCCTGTGAGGCGGCCGAGCGCGGGCAGGTCGCGATATTGCGGGGCGATGTAGGGGCGCTCCTCCGGCGTCGGTGGATTGGGCCAGCCCGTCATCTTCTCCGGCGCCAGCATGTAGAGCAGGATCGACGCCGGCGGCCCGGCCGCGAACACGCGCTCGATCCGGTCGGGCACCTCGACCTTGCGCCCAGCCGAGTTGGTTACGGTGCGGGCTTCGGCGCCGCCGGCCGCCGCCAGCAACAAGGCCAGCAGCGCCATCGCGCCGAGCCCGTTACATCTTTGCGGGATCGCCGCGCCCGAAGCCATGTTTCACCAGGATCGATTGAGCATCCTCGCTCAGAATATACCGCACCAGCGCCGTTGCCGGGTCAGGCGCATGCTTGAGCACGACCATGCCGTATTCTGCGCCGACGCTGAGATTGGCCGGGATGTCGACGATCCGCAGGCTCGCCACCTCTTTCCGCGCCAGCACCGCATTGGTGCAGTAGGTGAGGAACACGTCGGCCTTGCCGCTCGCCATGACCCACCCGTACTGGTTCTTGCCAGCTGGGGCCTTCTGCGAGGTCGGTCCACCCGTCAGCTGCAGCGCCTTGGCCTCGAGCGCCGCGCGGGCGCCCGCTTTCATGGCTTCGGCCTTGGCGAACAAGGCGAAGGCGTAGTCGCCGGACGGGTCGGCCTTGGGCGTCGACGTGCCGACGCGCACGCCGGGGTCCAGCAGGGTGTCAAGCAGCTGCGCCGGCGCCACGTGGAGACCCTCGCGCACAATCGCGCATAGCTGGTTGCGGGCAAAGACGGCAACTTTGCCCGTCGTCCGCCCTTCCGCCTCGAGCCTGGCTGGGTGACCGACGTCGGCGGAGGCGAAGACGTGTGCCGGCTCCCCCTTCTCGATCCGCTCGCGCAGCAATCCCGATGCAGCGAACTCCTCGGCCACCTTGAGCCCCTGATGCTTGGCTTCGAACGCGCGCACAATCTCACCCAGCGCGGCCTTGAGACTGCCCGCCGCGTAGAGGTTGATCGTTTCGGCGCGTGCCATGGCGGGCAGTATCAGCGTGATCAGTATCGCCAGCGCCAGTCGGCTCACGCGGGTGTCACCCCGTCGGCGCGGCGTTCGGGAAGAATTGCTGCTCGCCGTTGATCTTGAACGCTTTGATGGCGGCCTGGCCTTCACGCGACAGCACCCAGTCTATGAAGATTTGCCCCTCGGCCTTCTTCACCTTGGGATGCTTGGCGGGGTTCACCAGCATGATGCCGTACTGATTGAAGAGCTTCTTGTCGCCCTCGACCGCGATCTTGTAGTCGCCGCGGTTCTTGAAGCTCGACCACGTGGCGCGATCGGTGAACACATAGGCGCCCATGCCTACGCCGGTGTTGATGGTGGCGCCCATGCCGGAGCCGGCCTCGCGATACCAGGTGCCCGAGGCGGCCTTGGCGTCGACGCCAGCCGCCTTCCAGAGCCGCTGCTCCGCCTTGTGCGTGCCGCTGTCGTCGCCGCGCGACACGAACGGCGCCTTGGCGTCGGCGATCTTCTTGAAAGCTGCGACCACATCCTTGGTGCCCGCGATCTTGGCGGGGTCCTTGGCGGGACCAACGACAACGAAGTCGTTGTACATCACGTCGAAACGCTTCACGCCGCCGCCGCTGGCCACGAACTTCTCCTCGGAGGGCTTGTCGTGCACGAACAAGACGTCACCGTCGCCGTTGGCCGCGTTCTTAATGGCCTGGCCGGTGCCGACCGCCACGACGCGTACCTCTATGCCGGTCTTGGCCGTGAAGATCGGTAGCAGGTACTTGAAGAGACCGGAGTTTTCCGTCGACGTCGTCGACTGCACGATGATGAATTTGCCGGTGGACTGGCCAACCGCCGGAACCTTGAGGGCAAGGCTCACGAGGAGGCTCAATGCCACGGCGCCGGCAAGCGTCTTCAGGCTGCTGAGGTTCATTGGTATGGCTCCTCCTCGAGATGGGTTGCCGCCGACGGCGTTGCGGTCAGCGGTCGTTGCTCTGCAAAAATGTGCGTGATCTACATCGCGGAGTCAAATCTACAGAGATTGCAATTTTCTGCTTGCAGGCGTCGACGGACTGGCCAGGCGTCCCTCTTGCGCCGCAGCGATCGGTCCAGGCCGAATTTGCCGGGCGAGCCTTGGCACGGAACGCATCAGGCGAGCGGCGATGGGCGCAGCGGGCGGATCGACGACAGCCGACTCGCCGAGGGCAGTCGCGGCCCTCTTGTAAATTCTGCCGACAATTGCCTCTATTGTTCTGGACGCGCCGAGTGAGCCAACCCAGGTATCGGCCTATCCGAGCGTTCCCTCGCCCCACACTTCGCGCGCAATGCCCATTACCAGCCCCAGTTTGCGCTCCTGGACCTCGGGGGTGATCGGGTTGCCGGCGACGTGGCTGGCGAAGCCGCATTGCGGCGAGATGCCGAGCCGCTCGACAGGGACCAGCTTGGCTGCGTCGGAGAGGCGCGAGAGGAGCACGCGGCGGTCCTCCATTGCGGCAGTCTTCGTGCTGATGAGCCCAAGAACGATCATCGAGGCCTTGTTGATGGCGCCGAGGATGCCGAAGTCGCCTGCGCGATCGGAATCGAACTCGAGCAGCCACAGGTCCGGCGCCAGTACGCTCATGAAGCTCGAGCCAAGATAGCCGTAGCCCCCGCTCGCCAGCCACTTGCCGCTGAAATTGCCGCGGCACATGTGGATGCCGATGGTCAGGCCGGCGGGCTTGCGCGCAAGGATGGCGCCCACCATCCCGCCGTACTGCTCGACGAGTTGTTCGGGCACGTCGCCGCGGGCGCGCAGTTTGTCGCGGATGCGGGGGTCGCACATCGCCGTCACGGCGACCTCGTCGAGCTGCACCATGCGGACGCCATGCTCGACCAGCCGAGCGATTTCGTTGCTGTAGAGCTCGACAAGATCGGCAAAATAGGCCTCAGAGTCGGGATAGGCATCGGGCGCATAGGAGGCGTCGCCGCGCAGGAAGTGCATGTAGGAGGGGCTCGGCAGCGTGATCTTTGCCGCTCGCTGTGTGTTGGCGCGCAGGAACTGCGCATCCTCGATGGCGATGGGCGCGTCCGTCCCGATACGCCGCGTCACGTAGGGGGCGTTGCCGATGGTGACGGCGTCGCCTCCCTCATCCTGCGCCTGGTCCACGTTGCCGACTGCCTCGGCCGCGGAAAAGCCCGGCACGCGCTCGACAATGATGGAGCGCCACGACATGCGCCGGAACTCGCCATCCGTGACAAATTCAAATCCCAGCCGCTCTTGCATCCTTAGCGCAGCGCCGATGCACTCGTCCTCCACGCGCACGCAGCGCGGCGGCACTGATCGCCCCTGTCGGCGAATTGGCGGCGCGCTTCGAGCAGGTGCGGCGGCCGCAAAAAGCTGCCGATATGGTGCGCGTGATGCGGCCATGCGGGCATCGGGCCTCTCCGTTTCGGCGGGACGGGCGTTTGGCCCGCGGGCGTGGATCGCCTCGGATAGCGTAGCTGTCGCCGACCCGAAAGCCTAGCTGAGCGCTTGCTCGGCGTTGACGACTGGGAAGTCTCGAGGGGCTACTGTCCATACTGCCAGAACGACCGCGCTCCGACGACCATCGCATCGCGGTCCGCATTGCCGCTGGGGTGCCAGATGAACTGCACGTTTGGCTGCACCGTCCAGTTCCGGCTGATCTGTATCTGATAGTTGAGCTCGAGGTTGGCCTCGAAGTCGCGCTGGGATCCCGGCACGCCGCTGAAGCTTGCCATGTCTCGGTCAAACTCCCGAATGCTGTCTGAGAATCGCGAATAGGTGAGCCCGGCGCCGAACTTGTCACTAGGGCGATCTGGTATGAGACCAGCAAAAATGATGCCGCCGTCCACATAGAAGTCGATCAGATTGCGATCCGATGGACTTGCGGAGAGCCGGCTATAGATGGAGATGCCGCTTTCTGCATCCTTCCCGCTGGGCCGATAGAGCTGCTGCTCGATCACGCTGTAGATGCCGCCGTTGCCCTTGTGCCTTGCGGGCTCTGCCGAATTCGCGGGATCGGCGAGCAAGGTTCCGTCGCTGGCGATACGCTTGTCGTCGAACGTGTCGAGGTGCCCCCAGGCCCCGACCTTCAAGGTGGTGGCGAGGCCCGTTTCCTTCTTGTCCGTGTTGCGGCGCACCTGCACCTCGCCGATGACGAATGCCGGGTCGCGGACGCGGAAATTGAGCCCATAGCGGTTGCGCAGCTGTTCGTCGCCTTCGCCAGGCCCGGCTGGATCGCCGTTGAAAACCGCGAAGAGCAACGATGTGTTGGCCGTCGGGTCCAGCTTGAACCGCACCGCCGGCGTCGAGAGGGGATAGGCGGGCCCGCCGCTCGGCGCGTTGACGGCCGAGATTGTCGCCCAGTCGCTCTGCAGGAACATCGTGCTGAGATTGCTGAAAAAGAACTCCACGTCCGCCGCCAACTGGCCGAAGCGGATGCTTGCCTTGCCGTCAAACAGCTTCTGCTCGAGCCACAACTCCGAGAGGCGGATGGCGGGGACCGCCTCGATGGCTGCAATCGTGTTGATGCCGCCGACGTAGTCGCGCCGGATACGACCCGTGTTGTGGACTGCAAAGCCGTTGGTGAAGAGGCTCAGCCCGTGCCATCCAGCTGCCTTCTCGAAATCGAGCGTCAGCGCGCCTTCGAGCTTGCCCTGATCGATGGTGCCGCGCCGATTGCCGCCCTGCACATTGGCGAGGACGTCATTGGTGTAATAGAGGTTATAGGTGACGCCACGAGCGGCGAGCCCGCTGCTGGCGCCTCCGGGACCGCCATCATCTGGCCGGCTCCCGGCCGTCGATGGCTCGGAGATGCCATGCTCGTGGTCAACGCGCTCGCCCGCCGCGGCGGCAGTCGCCATCCATCCAAGCCCCAATAGGGCCAGGGTTCGCGCACATGCCACGACGCGTGCCGGGGCGAGGGCCCAGACATACGTACTCTCACGATTGCGGTGCAAGGGCGCCTACCCTCGCGACCAGCGGCCAGGACGGGCCGCCGCAAGCCTTGGCCAACGCCTCCTGGAGCCGCGCGGCAGCCCCCATCCGGAGACAAGCGCGCCTCGCGTACCGCATCCGAGTTGGGCCGATGGCGAGCATTCCATGTCTCAGTGCACTCGAATCGTTTGTGGCGAGAGGAATTGTACGAGTCTCCACACCGGCTTATTGCAAGTCATTTGCATTTGCAACTCATTGACGCAAGATTGGGCGTGCGGTGTATCGCTGGCGTCACAGCCTTGCGCGAGCGTGCGCCGATCGCCGACGCATCCCCTCCGCCGGATGTCGGCCGCGTGAAGGTTCGCAGCGTGGGGTCAGCCGCGGAGGCGCTCGATCAGCGCCATGGCCGCCGCCGGCGCGCGCACCTTGCCCTCGTGGATGAAATAGATGAACACGTCGCGCGGTGCGGCCTTGCCCTTGTCCGCACTGATCGGCGCCAGGTCTGACGGGGTGCCGCCCTTGGCCCACGTGTCGGCGCGCTTGGCCCAGGCATCGAGCTGCTTTGGCGGATAGGCGGTCGCAACATCGTCCTCGCCCTTCTGCAGGCGCGCGTAGACGAAATCTCCCACCGCATCGGATATGCCCGGATAGGTCTCGTGCTCGGCATAGACGACAGGGATCGAAAACGCGCGCAGCAGGGCGATGAACTCTGCCGTGCAGAACGAGGCGTGGCGCACCTCCACCACATGCCGCAGCTTGCGCCCATCGAGCTTTGCGGGAAGCAGCTCGAGGAACTTGCCGAAGTCCGCCGAGTCGAACTTTTTGGTCGGCGCGAACTGCCACAGGAAGGGGCCCAGCTTGTCCCCCATCTCCAGTGGTCCGGAGTTCGAGAAACCGCTTGATGGAGTCTCCAGCCTCCGCCAGCACGCGCCGGTTCACCGCATAGCGCGGCCCTTTGACGGAAAAGACGAAGCCGTCGGGCACCTCGGCCGCCCACTTGGCAAACGTCGCAGGCGTCTGCGTGCGATAGAAGGTGCCGTTGATCTCGATGGTGGTGAGCTGACGGCTCGCGTATTCGAGCTCCCTGGCGTGCGGCAGCCCCTTGGGATAGAACACGCCGCGCCACGGCTCGAACGTCCACCCGCCGATCCCAACCCTGATCTTGCCCTGCTTGGCCATGCGGGTCCTCGAAGCGCGCGTCACCGGCAGTTGCAGCGAGCCGATGAGATCTGGTCGTCCCACCCCTCCGGCAGCGCGGCGTGCTCGCCGGGGCTGAAGGTGGTCGTGGCCCCCGCAAACTGCGCATCGGCGTAGGCTACCAGCAAACACTGCGACGACACTTTGATCGAGGAGACGCGATCGTTCAATGCGCCGAGCTGGGCCAGCCCGCGGTTGCTGTCGATCGTCACGGAATCACCCCCAAAACCCTTGTGCTCGAACATCTGGCAACCGGCCTCGCCACGCGAGGCAGAGGCCAATATCGCGATGACGAGGATCGACGCAGTCCTGTTCACGCCCAACTCCACGCGGCACCTTGCGACGCATGATCGCGCTTCGCCGCGCCGCTCACAAGATTGTTCGCTCGACATGAGATTTTGCAACGCCCGGTTGCTGCAACGGGCAGCCATGCAATAGGCTTGCCGGGCTTCTGGTTCGGGGATCGTCCATGCGTTGCGCGAGCTATGGAATCGCAGCGAGCTTCATGCTCCTGGTGGCAGCATCGCCGGTCGCTGCCGCTCCCTACAAGTTCACGTCCGATGAGGCAGGCTATTCGATCACCTTCCCCGAGCAGCCGCAGCAAGAGGTCAGCGAGGAGAACAACGCGCACACGGTCCTCAACGCAGTCAATCACGACGAGGGCTACTACGCCGTCGTGCACGTGGAGCATGCCTACGACGTGGGCGCCGACGAGGAGCTGGACGGCAACATCACGAAGTTCACCCAACAGATCGGTGCGCCTGCGCAGCTGCGGCGGAGGAAGAAATTTGCCAAAACGCCTGGTGAGCTGCTGCCCGCAGAGGAATTCACATTCGAAAGTGTCGCGCTTGTCGGGAAAGGCATCGTTGTGGTGGATGGCCGGCGCACATTCATGATCGTGGCCTTCGCCAACAAGCCGCACAAACGAACGTCGGCGGTGGACCGTTTCGTCGCCTCCTTCAAGTTCAAGACCGCGGCCAAACCGAAAGGCGTGAAGCCGCCGCCGGTTGCCGTGGCCAAGCCGAAGCCAAAGCCCGAGGCCAAGCAGTGACGCTCGACCAATACCACGGTCCGGCATGTGTCTGGGGCGGTTTGCTCGCCACGGCTCGATGCTCTTGAGAACCTGCCACGCTCCGGCGTCCCGCCGAGCTACGGCGACGCGGCCGACATGCGGGTTCGCGCGTGCTCGATGGGCCACCTTCCGCCCGCAATATTTCTGGCGCTCGCTCCGTTAACAGTAGATCGATCGCTAAACGCCGAGCTCGGCGATCCAGCGGTCCATGAGGGCCTGCGGCAAGGCGCTGTCGCGGGCGATGGAAGGGTGAGCCTCCAGGGCGAGGAGCAGCTTGCCGTCGCAGACGATGACGCCGGCTCCGACCGGGCTCGCGTACTGGCAGCCGGGGGAGAAGTACCACTCGCCGACGCCGTTCCAGGTGCCGAGGTTCGACAGGGTCCCGACCCACGGGCGCCCCTTGGTCATCGCATGGTAGATCTTGTGGATCACATGCATGCCGCGGAGGCCGACGAAGTTTCCGATGCTGCAGAAGAACCAGGCGGCCCAGTGCTCGCGCCGGGTGAAGCTGGTCTTGATCTGCTGGTGCAGCCGGACGGCAAAGTCATCCTTGCCGACGGGGATCTCGATGAACGAGCAATGATTGGCGAGCGCCGATATGGTGTTGACTGGGCCGCGCATGTTGACGGGAACCCGCCAGAGAGCGGAGCCTTCGCAGACGTAGGGACGGCTGGCCCGCACGAGGGCGCTGAGCAGCAGGCTGTTGGTCGACACGCCCAGTGCGCGCGCCCTTTCCGCGAAACGGCGGGTGCGCTCGACGTCGAGCGCGCCGGTGGCGACCGCCGTGCTGGCGGGCAGCGGCTTGGCCGGCATCTGCCAGGACTTATCGAGGGTCTTCCAGTTGGCCGACGGCGCGGACTTCCTCAGGAGGAAGCGGAGCTGCGCGCCGGCGCCGGCCAGCAGACCCGGTTTGTGCTTCTCCCTGAGCGACGGCAGGGGCACGTCGCCCTCGTAGCCGTCCTCCTTCGCAAGCTGGGCAAGTGCCCCCATCCCGTCGACATGAACGTGTGACTTGAACGACCAGGAAATCTCGCGCTGGCCGGGAATGGCCTTGCCGAAGCGGATGCCGATGAACTCCTTGGTGAGCTCCTCGTCGAGCGTGTACCACTGCCCGCACCAGTCGACGGGCTTCTTGGCCTTGGGTGCCTCTGCCTTGGCGGCAGACCAGAACGGAACCGAGAAGGCCCTCGGCAGCAGCGCGGCGATGTCTAGGATTGCGGCATGCATGGCTTGGTCTCCTCCCGTCCGAGTGCACATGCGAGGCGGTTCTGGCTTTGCTCCCGTCGTCCTGAAGGACGTGCCCAATCGCCTCAGTGGACCAAGGATGCCATGGTGGGGTGTCTGCCCGCAGTTACGGGTGATACAACATGGGCAATCGTTGCAGGATGCGAGGGCGATGGACGCGCGCTCAGGCGGAGCGCACTCCAATGACGACGCCGAACCGTTCGCGTGGACCAAGGCGCAGGTCCGTCAGCGCCGCGTCAAAGGCCGCCGTCGTCTTGGCGAGTTGTGATTTCGGCAGTAGAGCCGGATCGCTTCGGACGGAATCACTTTGCCCCAATTGGGACGTGGCGGCCGAAGCGTGAATCCTGCTCTACATCATAGGCTCTAGCTCCCGCCCGACGTGGGCAAGGGGACGCCGGCTGCCGCGAACGCCGTCTTCTGCCGCGCATCGACCTCTTCGAGCCTGAAATCGCGGATCGTGTCGTTGAACATGTCGTGCCAGTTGAGCTTGGCGCCCAGATGCAGGAACACGCCGCCGAGCCCGATCGCGGCACGGTCCATGAACACGAACTCGCGCGGCACCTTGACCGGCCCCTTCTCCTTCAAGGCCTTGTGGACGGTGAAGGCTTCCTTGCGGCCGTATTGGCCGGGCGTGGTGCCGTCGGCGATCTCGCGCTCGCGGTCATCGAGCAGCGGCCCGTAGATGAACCGCGCCCAGATGTTGAGTGTGTCGATCAACTCGGCGGAAAGCCCGGTGAAGCCCCACGTCTCGTAGGCGTGAACGACGAGGTCGCGCCTGCCCGTCAGCAAGCCGGTGTAGAGATCGATCACGCCCTGCACGAAGCGCGTGGGGAAAGTGCGGATGCAGCCGTAGTCGAGGAGGTTGATCCCGACGGGGACCCCAGGCCCGCCGCCTTCCGGCGCAGCGCCGCCCTCGCCCGCCTCGAAGATCGTGTAGTTGCCCAGATGCGGGTCGCCGTGGATCACGCCGTAGTGCGAGAAGGGAAACCACCATGCCCGGAACATCGCCCGCGCGATGGTGTTGCGGTGCTCGAGCGGGGCGGCCTTGTAGTCCATCAGCCGCCGGCCCTCGAGCCAGGTCATGGTGAGCAGCCGCCTGGTGGAGAGCTCCGGCAGCACGCTGGGCACGCGGATGTTGCTGCCGTCGGCGAAGATGGCGCCGTAGAGCGCGGTGTGGCGGGCCTCCAGGTCGTAGTCGAGCTCCTCGCGCAGGCGCGCCGCGATCTCCTTGAGGATCTCGCCCGTCTCCACCGCGGGGTTCATGCGCGCGTGCAGCGCGAATACGACCTTGAGCTGGGTGAGGTCGGCCTCCACCGCCGACTGCATGTCGGGATATTGCAGCTTGGCAGCGAGCGCGGTGCCGTCATGAGCCACTGCGCGGTGAACTTGGCCGAGCGAGGCGGAGGCCGCCGGCTGCAGCTCGAAGCTCTTGAAGCGCGCGGTCCAATCGGGGCCCAATTCCGCCACCATGCGCCGCCGCACGAAGGCCGGACCCATGGGCGGCGCCTGCGATTGCAGCTGGGACAGCTCCTGCGCGTATTCGGGCGGCAGTGCCTCGGGGATGGTGGCCAACAGCTGCGCCACTTTCATGATGGGCCCCTTGAGCCCGCCGAGCGCCGCGGCAAGGGCCGCTGCGTTGCCGGCATCGTCGGCATCGAGGCCGAAAAAGCGCTGGCTCGCGACGCGGGCCGCGACCGCACCCACGTTGGTGCCGACCCTGACGTAGCGGGCCGCACGCGCGGAGAGGCGGTTCTCTTCCTGGTCCTTCTTGTCGTTCAAAGACAGGCCCTCCTGGCCACCACGAATATCGGGTCGCTGGCGGGCTGCGTCCAGGGCTCTTGGTGCGCCCGAGGCAAAAGCACGCTAAGGTCGCTCGAGACCGCCGTGTAGGGCAATTCACGCGGGACTATGCTGAAGCATCAGACACCAACCGAGGCTGCCTCGGCGTGGAGCGGTTTCCTGCGCGATCCCGCCACGCACGCCGTGGTCGCGCTCGGTTTCACGCAGATCATCGCCTGGGGCACCACGCTCTATGCGCTGGGCGTGCTCGGCAAGCCCATCGTCGCCGACACCGGCTGGAGCCAGGGCGTCGTGTTCGGCGGGCTCACCATCGCGCTGCTGGTGTCGAGCGCGGCCTCCACCACGGTCGGCCACCTGATCGACAGCCGCGGCGGCCGTCTCGTCATGTCGGTCGGCTCTGTCTTGATCGCCGTCGGGCTCTTGGCGCTCTCACAAGTCACGCACGTCTACGCCTACTGGGCCGCCTGGGCCTTCCTGGGCCTGGCCATGCGCATGAACCTCTACGACGCGGCCTTCGCTGCGCTCGTGCAGGTCGCTCCCTCGCGCGGCCGCCGCGCCATCTCCTACCTGACGCTGTTTGGCGGCTTTGCCTCGACCGTGTTCTGGCCCATCGGCTATGAGCTCAACGCCAGCTACGGCTGGCGCACCACGCTTGTCGTGTTCGCCGCCATCAATCTCTGCCTCTGCCTGCCGCTGCACTGGTTCGGGCTGGCGCGGCGGGAGACGGAGGCGGACAGTCACCGCCGCCGCGGTTCCCGCCGCCAAGGCTGCACCGGCCGATCCACCGCTCGAAGGGTCAGCCCGCACCGTCGGCATGGTGCTGTTCGGCCTGATCGGGGCAGCAAGTGCGGTCGTCATGGGGGCGCTGGCGGTGCACCTCGTGCCGATCCTGGAGGCGACCGGACTGACGCTCGCGACCGCGGTGTTCCTTGCCTCGCTCAAGGGTTTTGCCCAGGTGGCGGGGCGTATCTGGGAGATCGTGCTCGGCCGCAATCTCAAGCCCGTCAATTTGGGGCGCATCTCCATCGCCTTCCTGCCACTGTCGTTCCTGGTGTTGATGCTGGGCGGGGCGAGCTTCTGGACCGCGCTCGCCTTCACGATGCTGTTCGGCGTGTCGAACGGCCTCGTGACCATCGTGCGCGGGGCGGTGCCGCTGGCCCTGTTCGGCGCCAAGGGCTACGGCGCAGTGCTGGGCATCCTGGCCACCCCCTACCTGCTGCTGGCGGCCCTGTCGCCGGCCGCCTTCGCGCTCGTCGTCGAGCGCTGGGGCTACGGCGTGGGCGAGGCCATCATGTTTGGCGCCGGCCTCGTCTCGTTCCTGGCGATGGAGGTGATGGCTCTCTGGTATCGCCGGCAGCGGCGATAGCGTCCCGCCTATCGAGCACGTTCGCGAGCGGTCGGCCTCACTTTCGGCTGCATTGGGTGGACGCCATCGCCGTGATGCGGCGCCCCGATCTCGATTCGACGCTCATCCGATCCCGGAATGGGTTGAACAGCTAGCGAACTGCGGCCTATCATGCGAGAAGTTGGGCGGCACACACGCGGCGGGGTCCCGCTGAACGCTAGGTGTGGGAGGGGATAGCTCGGGTCGGTGAGGCCCGATCCAATAGATCGTTCTGACAAGCAAGGGAGGTCAGCGAATGTATTGCTCGATGATCAGGCTTTGTTGCGTCATCGCGCTCCTCCATGCTTCAACGCTGCCCGCTGCCGCGCAAGCACGGTCCGGTGAATTGGTCACGGCCCAGGCTGCGCCCGTCCCACGTCGCGCGCTGCCGCTTCCCAACAAGCCGGTGACCGAGGATGAGAATGCCAAGGCGGCGCGGCTGAACAATTGGACCATTGGCCTGGCGGGTGGCCTGCTCGAAGGTACGTTCTCCAAGTACGCTGCCGACCTCGGCAAAGCGCTCGACGACGGCGACAACCTTCGCGTGCTGCCGATCATCAGCTATGGCGCGGTCGGCAACGTCACCGACCTCGTCTATCTGAAGGGCGTGGATTTTGCCATTACCTACGCCGACGTGCTGGACTACTTCAAGAACGTCGAGAAAATTCCGGGAATTGAGCGCCGCATCAACTACGTGATTCCGATGTTCCAGGGAGAGTTCCACCTCTTCGTGCGCCCGGAAATCAAAACGATCCGCGATTTGGTCGGCAAGAAGGTTGGGTTCAACACGGTTGGCAGCGCAGCCAACTATACCGGTGGCATCGTCTTCGATCGCCTCGGGGTGAAGGTCGAGAGGGTCTTCATGAACAATGCGCTGGGGCTCGAGGCCATGCGCAAGGGCGAGCTCTCCGGGATCGTTCATGCCGTCGGAAAACCCAACGAGCTGTTTGCGAGGTTCAAGCCGGAGCCGGGATTCCACTTTCTTCCGGTCGAGTATTCCGAAAAATTCCAGGACTACTATACGCCTGCCGAGTTGACGTCCTCGGACTACCCCAACCTCATTCCGCAGGGTCAGAAGATCGATACCATTTCGGTCCAAGCTCTCCTTGCTGTCTACAACTGGCGCGCCGACACCGACCGCTATCGACGCTGCGTGCGCTTCGTCGAGTATCTGTTCGATCGCTTTGACAAGCTGCGCCAACCCCCTTTCCAGCCAAAGTGGAGACAGATGAACCTGGCGGGCACCATCCCTGGGTGGACCCGCTTCCCGCCCGCACAGGAGATGCTCAACAAGATCGCGGCGCGACCACAGATAGATTCGGCTCTCGCACGGGCGCAGGCGGCCCGCGCAGCGCCCAACGATCCGGCAGAGCAGGAGCGGCTGTTCCAGCAATTCCTAGAGTGGAGCAAGCAACAGAAGCGATGACCAGTTTTCGGCCGGTCGCTGCCAACAGCTGCTAGTGCGGGCCCGCAGCGGGGTCGAAATCGGGGGGAGGAATGCTGGCCACAGGGCCAAAGCGCCGAGCAGAGGAGTTCCCTGCCACGTTCAACCCGCACACGGCGAACGTGCGGGTGCGCTTGCGCCTTTTGCGCAACATGGCATTTGCGTTTGTGGCCGTGGCCGCTTCGCAAGGCGATCTGGGGACCGGGCTTTGGGTGCACTTCGCGGTAGCGCAACAACGGCCTGCCATCAAGGTTGCGCCCGTGACGCGGGCCGAGCCGGCCTCGAAGGTGAAGCTGCAAATCGAGGTTGGTCCTCGGGACGCGATTGCAAGAAACAGCTTCATTCGCATTCGCGGCCTGCCCGTCACTGTCGCACTATCGGAGGGATACGCCATCGCTCCGGGCGCCTGGGCCGTGCCGCTCACGGCGCTGTCCAGTCTCAGCATCTTTCTGCCGGTCGGAGTCGAGGGGCCGTCGGAGGTCGCCATAAGCCTCGTCAACGTGGAGGGTGCCGTGCTGGCGGAGGCGAAGACGACACTTGTCGTCGCGCATGCCGGCGCAAGCGTTGCAAGCCCAAAATCGCAATCCAAAGCCTCGGCGGGCCCGGCGCCTTCGAAGCTCAGTGGCGCTGCTCGCCAGCGCGCGCTCGCTCTTCACGCCAAGGGTTTGGAGCAACTTGCGCTCGGCAATGTGTATGCTGCGCGGAAATTCTTCGAGCGCGCCGCCGAGGCCGGATTAGCACGCAGCGCGATGGCGGCCGCGGGCACCTACGATCCAGGCGAGCTGGCCAAGCTGAAGGTCGTCGGTCTGCAGCCAGACGTCGAGGCGGCCCGCAAATGGTATGAAAAGGCGCGCGAACTCGGCGCTATCGAGGCTACGGAGCGGCTTCAGCGGCTTGGGGCGGCGCGGTAACCGGGTTTCCGGTCGCAGCGGCCGCTTACCGGCGTAGGTCAGCCTACACCATCACCTGCGTGCCCGACCTCCACCACGCGATCGCTGGGGATGCGGAAATATTCGGTGGCGTCCTCGGCGCGGCCCGCCAGCCAGATGAACAGGCGCTCCTGCCAGCGCGGCATCTCCGATTTCAAAGTGGTCTTGAGCGAGCGCCGCGACAGGAAGAACGAGGTGGCGGAGATGTCGATGTTGAGGTCCTTGCGCCGGCAGTGCTCGAGGATCTTGGGCACGCTCGGCGTCTCCATGAAGCCGTAGTGCGCAATGACGCGGATGAAGGTGTCCGCCACCTTGTCGATCTGGATGCGCTCGTGACGCTGCACGCGCGGCGTATCCTCGGTCTTGATGGTCAGAATGATGTTGCGCTCGTGCAGCACGCGGTTGTGCTTGAGGTTGTGCATCAGCGAGGTCGGTGCCGAAGCCGGGTCGCCGGTCAAGAAGACTGCCGTCCCGGGCACGCGGTGCGGTGGCTTGGAATCGAGCTTGCGCACCAGCCACTCGAGCTCGGCCTCGTTCTTGCGCGTCGCCTTGGCCAGGCTGCGCGAGCCGCGCACCCACGTGAGCACGACCAGGCATATCACCCCCGCCACCGTCAGCGGCAGCCAGCCGCCTTCCGGAATCTTCATCACGTTGGCGGCGAGGAACGCCTGCTCGATCAGCAGCAGCGGCACCATCAGCAGCCGCCACCTTCCAGACCGGCCACTTCCAGCACCGCCACACCACGAAGAACGCCATCAGGCTGTCGATCACCATGGTCGCCGTGACGGAAAGTCCATAGGCCGCCGCAAGATCGCTCGAGCTGCGGAAGATCAGCGTGACGATCAGGACGCCAACGAACAGCAGCTGGTTGATGCGCGGCAGGTAGATCTGTCCGGCGACGCTCTCGGAGGTGTGGCGAATCTGCAGACGCGGCACCAGCCCCAGCTGGATCGCTTGACGCGTGAAGGAGAAGGCGCCGGTGATGACGGCCTGGCTGGCGATGACGGTGGCCACCGTCGCCAGCACCACCATGGGGATCAGCGCCCATGCCGGATAGAGCCGATAGAAGGGGTTCTCGATCGCGTTGGGATGGGCAAGCAGCAGCGCGCCCTGACCGAAGTAGTTGAGGATGAGAGCCGGCTGCACGACGACGAGCCAGGAGAGCTGGATCGGCCTGCGGCCGAAGTGGCCAAGATCGGCATAGAGCGCCTCCGCCCCCGTCGCGACCAGGAACACCAGGCCCATGACCACGAGGCCGATGACGCCGTGCGTCACGATAAACTGCACGCCGAGCGCCGGGTTGAGCGCAAGCAGGATGCGGGGATCGTCGACCAGATGGATCATGCCGCCGATCGCCAAGGCCAGAAACCACAGCAGCATGACAGGCCCAAAGAATTGGGCGACCGCCGCGGTGCCTCGCGACTGCACGACGAACAGGCAAACGAGGATCGCGATCGTGACCGGCAGCACCGCGTCCTGCATTGCGGAGCAACGAGCTTCAGGCCCTCGACCGCCGAGAGCACCGAGATGGCAGGCGTAATGACCGCGTCGCCGTAGAAGAAGGCCGCGCCCGTCACGCCGAACACCAGGATGAGCGGCGCGCTGCGCTGGGCCACCGATTGTCCGAGCGCCATCAGAGCGAAGGTGCCACCCTCGCCCTTGTTGTCGGCATTGAGCAGCACGATCACGTACTTGAGCGTGACGATGAGCACCAGCGTCCACGTCATGAGCGACAGGATGCCGAGCACCGCATCGGGCGCCGAGGTGCCGTGCGATTTGGCCGCAGTCACGGCCTCACGCAGGGCATAGAGGGGGCTGGTGCCGATGTCGCCGAAGACGACGCCAATCGATCCAAGCGCCAGGGCCCAGAACTGTTTGTCGGTTTGCCCATCTTCGGCGCCGTGGGCGGCGGCTGCTTGTGCCATAGGCGGCGGTTTCTCGAATCGGCCACGCGGCCGCATGAGCTGGGCGCGGCTTATACACTGCTGCTTGCGCCGACGAAAGCCTGCAGAACGGTCTACAGGTCTGCGTTCGATGCGGTCCTTGCTATGGCCGCTGCCTCACGATCCCTTGTGAATGAACCTCGTTCATTCAACTCGCGCGCTCCATCGCCTCGAGCTCGTCGATCATGCCTTCGATCACCCTGAGGCCCTTCTGCCAGAACTCGCGCTTCGCCGCGTCGAGACCGAAGGGTGCCAGCAGCTCGGAGTGGTGCTTGGAGCCGCCGGCCTTCAGCATCTCGAAGTATTTCGCCACGAAGCCAGGGTGCGCGTCCTGGTAGAGCCCGTAGAGCGAGTTCACCAGGCAGTCGCCGAAGGCATAGGCATAGACGTAGAACGGCGAATGCATGAAATGGGGGATGTAGGACCAATAGGTCTCGTATCCCTCCTTGAGGTCGATGGCCGGGCCCAGGCTCTCCCCTTGCACCTCGAGCCAGATCTGGCCAAGCCGCTCCGAGGTCAGCTCGCCGGACCTGCGCTCCTCGTGCACCCGGCGCTCGAAGCCATAGAAGGCGATCTGGCGCACGACCGTGTTGATCATGTCCTCGACCTTCTGGGCCAGCAGCGCCTTGCGCTCGCGCCGGTCCGTGGCCGTGTCGAGCAGCGCCCGGAACGTCAGCATCTCGCCGAACACGGAGGCCGTCTCGGCCAGCGTCAGGGGCGTGTTGCGCCAGCAGCGCCCCTTGCGGCGCCGCCAGCACCTGGTGCACGCCGTGGCCAAGCTCGTGCGCCAACGTCATCACATCGCGCAGCTTGCCCTGGTAGTTCATGAGGATGTAGGGGTGCGCGGACGGCACGGTCGGGATGCGAGAAGGCGCCGGGCGCCTTGCCCTCCCGCACCGGCGCATCGATCCAGGCTCCGTCGAAGAACCGCTTGGCGATGGCTCGCCATTTCCGGCGCGAAGCCGCCGTAGGCCCCGAGCACCATGGCTTGCGCGTCGGCCCATGGCAACGACGCGCTCCGGCTTGTCGGGCAGCGGCGCGTTGCGGTCCCAGTAGGCCAGCTTCGTCCTTGCCGAGCCATCGGGCCTTCAGCGCGTAGTAGCGATGGGCGGTCGCCGGATAGGCCGCGCGCACCGCCTCGACCAGGGCTTCCACCACCTCGCGCTCGACGCGGTTGGCGAGATGGCGGCTGTCGGCCACATCCTTGAAGCCGCGCCAGCGGTCGGAGATCTCCTTGTCCTTGGCGAGCGTGTTGGTGATCAGCGAGAAGAGCCGGCCGTTGTCCTTGAAGACCTTGGCAAGGGCCTCGGGCCGCCGCCCGGCGCCTGCTTTCGTCGGGATGCATCAGGAAATTGAGGGTGGGCTCGAGCGCCAGCGGCGCCTTCTCGCCCTCCACGTCGAAGCGCAACCCCGTCATCGTCTCGCTGAAGAGCCGGCTCCAGGCGCTGTGCGAGGTGATCGCCTTCTCGTGGAACAGGCGCTCGAGCTGCTCGTCGAGCTGATAGGGCTTCTCCTTGCGCAGATCGGCGATCCACGGCCGTAGTGCGCGAGAGCCGGCACCGTGAGCGCGCGCGCAAGGGGCGCATCCTCGATCTTGTTGAGCTCCAGCTCGAAGAAGATGAGGTCGGTCGTGATGGCCGTTATCCGCTCTTGGATGTCGCCGTAGAATTTTGCGTTCTCGGGGTTGGACGTGTCGCCGGCGTAGAGCAGGCCGGCATAGGAGCCGAGCTTGCCGATGGTTTCGCTCAAGGCTCTCATAGGCGGCGATCGCTTCGGCCAGGGCCGCTCCATCGCTGGCCAGTGCCGCGAGCTTGCCTTGGTAGCGCTGCTCGATGCCGCTGCGCCTCGCTGGCGGCCTTCTCGAGGTCGGCCTGGACCGCCTTCGAGTTGGGCCCCGCGTAAAGATCGGCCAGGTTCCAGGTCGGCATGGGACCGAGGTCAACCGGCGCGCCGGGCTCCGAGCCGGCGGCTTGGCGCGATGCGTCGGCGTAGCTGGTCCTGTTTCTCATGTCCGCTCCCGTGCTCGACCGCCTGCCACCTCAATGTGCGGTCGGAAGCCGACCCCCGCAAGGCTGCCAACATCCGCCGCCATGCCATCCCGTGCCGGAGCTCGACTATGGCCGCCAATCAACGCCCGGCCAAAAAAGCATCAACCCAAGGCGAAGAGAAACGATGCATTTACCCCTATCGGGCACTCTTCGCGCAGCCGCGTAAGCCGAAGGTAGCCGTCCGTTCAATCTTGGGCCATTTCGGCCAGGTTGGTTCGGTGCGTGTAGTAGCCAGTTGAGTTGAGTAGCACCCGATATGCCAAAGCTCGTCCTGGTCGTCGACGACGATCCTGCCCAGCGTCGCATCCTCGAAGAAACCATTAAGCGTCTCGGCTTCGAGACCAAGACGGCCCAAGGCGGCGAGCAGGCCCTGCAGATCCTCGAGGGGCCGGATCGCGGCGCCATCTCCCTCGTCCTGCTCGATCTCGTCATGCCCGGCATGGACGGCATCGAGGTGCTGAAGCGGCTTGCCGCCAAGCCCGGCACCCCGCCGGTCATCGTGCAGACAGCGCACGGCTCCATCGATGCCGCCATCTCGGCCATGCGCGCCGGCGCGGTCGACTTCGTCGTCAAGCCGACCTCGCCCGAGCGGCTCGAGGTGTCGATCAACAGCGCGCTCAAGATCGAGGCGCTGCAGGGCGAGATCGCCCGCATCAAGAAGAAGGCCGAGGGCACGCTCACCTTTGCCGACCTCATCATCCGTGGCCAGGCCATGCATCGCGCGATAGCGCTCGGCCGCCGCGCCGCCGCATCCAACATCCCCGTCCTGATCGAGGGCGAAGTCGGGCGTCGGCAAGGAGCTGATCGCGCGCGCCATCCAAGGCGAGAGCGAGCGCAAGGCCAAGCCCTTCATCACCGTCAACTGCGGTGCCATCCCCGAGAACCTGGTCGAGAGCATCCTGTTCGGCCACGAGAAGGGCTCCTTCACCGGCGCAGTCGACAAGCGCATCGGCAAGTTCCAGGAGGCCGACGGCGGCACGCTCTTCCTCGACGAGATCGGCGAATTGCCGCTCGAGGCCCAGGTCAAGCTGCTGCGCGCCCTGCAGGAGGGCGAGATCGACCCGGTCGGCTCCAGGAAGCCGGTCAAGGTCGACTTCCGCCTGATCTCGGCCACCAACCGCGACATGATCCAGCTGGTCAAGGACGGGAGCTTCCGCGAGGACCTCTACTATCGCCTCAACGTGTTCCCGATCTGGGTGCCGCCGCTGCGCGACCGGCTGGAGGACGTGCCCGAGCTTGCCATGCACTTCCTGGCGCGCTTTGCCGCCGAGGAGGGACGGCGCGTCGCCGGCATCGCCAAGGACACGCTCGAGCTGCTCACCAGCTATTCCTGGCCCGGCAACGTGCGCCAGCTCGAGAACGCCATGTTCCGCGCCGTGGTGCTGGCCGATGGACCGCAGCTCACCGTCGCCGAATTCCCGCAGATCGCGGCCCACGTCGAGGGCTTCCGTGCCTCCATCCCCGCCGCACCCGCTCAGGTCGACAGGCGCCCCGTGATCACCGGTCCGGCGATGCTGGGCGCGGAGGATACGGTGCCCCATACCATGGAGGTCGGCGGTCCCGGCAGCAAAGGCGCGCTCGGCATTGCGGCCGTCACCGACCAGGGCGAGATCCGCTCGCTCGAGGCCATGGAGGCCGACATGATCCGGCTGGCGCTCGGGCGCTACCGCGGGCACATGACGGAGGTCGCCAAGCGCCTCGGCATCGGCCGCTCAACCCTCTACCGCAAGATGCGCGAGTTCGGGCTAGAAGAGCGCGTGAGCTGAGGCGGTGCGTCTCAGGCAGCATCCTGCTTGAACGTCTCGATCGCCGCCAGCTCCGCGGCAATTGCGCGCTCCGCCATGCGGAGGTCGTATCGCGCCTGCAGGTTCATCCAGAACCCAACCGTCATCCCGAAGAATTTCGCAAGGCGGAGCGCCGTATCCGCTGTGATGCCGAGCTCCTCGCGCACGATGCGCTCGATGCGTGTGCGAGGCACTCCACAAGCCTTGGCGACCCTGTAGGGTGTGAGAATTCATGGGCTTCAGAAACTCCTCGCGGAGCATCTCGCCCGGATGCATCGGGGGCAAAGTCGCTATAATCTTCATGCTCTGCCTTCTTCAATGATAGTCCACGATCTCGACGTCAGCCGGGCCGTCGCTTGTCCACAGGAAGCAAACACGCCACTGATCGTTGATGCGGATCGAATGCTGGCCCTTTCGGTCCCCTTTCAGGGCTTCGAGGCGATTGCCGGGCGGAATCCGCAGGTCACTCAACTCTTCGGCGGCGTTGAGAGCTTCGAGTTTGCGACGCGCGACCTTCAGAAGCTGAACAGGAAAACCCTTAGGGCATTGGCCGTCGAACACCGCCTCGGTGATCTTGTCCCTGAAGCTAAAGATCAACGTTGTGTCCCGTAGCAGCTCGAGGTCATAGTATCTTCAGACGATACCAACGTCAACAGAGACGTATCGGACACAGATACGTAAGCAGGCGCGCCTCTTTGCGCGCAGCTCCGGGGACGTCACGTCGCAACGATGACGTTGGCGGTGAAGAGGGCGTCGTGCTGCGCCACGCCGGCGAACGCCGAGCCTTCCTCGAACCACGACTTGGGCGCCGGCTGGCCCCACAGCGTCTGCCGCTGCGGGTCGCGCAGGGACCAGCGGATCGGCGCATGGTCGGGGTCCATGGTCTGGTAGTCACAGGCGTAGAACTCGACGCGATGGCCGTCGGGATCACGCACGTAGAGGAAGAACGCATTCGAGATGCCGTGGCGGCCCGGCCCGCGCTCCATGTTGGCGAGATAGCCGCTGGTCGCCAATACGTCGCACAGGTGGATGATGTTGAGCGGGCTCGGCACCCAGTAGGCGAGGTGGTGCAACCGCGGGCCCCGGCCATTGGTGAAGGCCAGGTCGTGCACGTTGCCCTTGCGGTGCATCCAGGAGGCGACGAGGCGGCCGCCGGGGCCGTCCTCCTCGGTGTATTCGGTTAGGCGGAAGCCGAGGCCGGCGTAGAAGTCGGTCGCGCCCTGTACGTCGGGCGCGAACACGTTGAAATGGTCGAGCCTCTGGGCCTGCACGCCTCTGTAGCGGTCGTATCTCTGCAAGAGCCGCTCGCGCTGCTCCATCGCGAAATAGAGCTCCAGCGGCACGCCAAAGGGATCGGCCGTTTGCAGCGTGCGGCCCTGATAGGGGCGCTCAAGGAACGTGTGCCCCAATCCCTTGCGACTTGAAGTGGCGTGCGGCTTTGTCGAGGTCCTCCTCGCTGCCGACCTTGAGGCCCAGGTGGCGCGCCTCGGGCGTCTCGCTCTTTTGCAGGACCAGCGAGTGATGCTGTCGTTCCTCGACACCCCTGAGATAGAGCGCCTCCTTGGTCTCGTCCTCGATGATGAGCCCGAGTGCCCCCTCGTAGAACGCCTTGGCGCGGCCGAGATCGCTGACGCCAAGCGTCACATGGCTCGTGCGCACAATGTTGAACGGCGGATCGAAGATGTGCTTGGGCACGGGCATCGATGTTCCCTCCGCAGGGCGCCGATCTCGTCGGATGCGGTCGCCGCATCATGGCAACACAAGGCAATGAAGCGTGCAACGCAAGCCTCATTGCCGCCGCATCGCGCGACCAACCTGCCCGTGCTGGAGGGCGCGGGACCTGATCGATGAGAGCACGTGAACGTGCCGGGAACGCTTTGTTGTGGGCCGCGGCAACGGCCATTGCGCTCTGGGTGCCGACTTTGCCTGCAGCCGCGCGGGACGACAGCGGAGGCCCAGCTGAACCCCTGCGGTTGGCGCAGGCTCCGGACGCACGGCCGACTACGCAGCCGTTGGTGCCGCCGGTGCCGAGGCTGGCCCGCCGACCCGGCGCACGCCGTTGCGCTGCAATCGGAATCCTCGCTGATCCCGCCTGTGCCACAGCCTGCGGTGCGACCCCAGCGGCTGGCCGCCCTTTCGGACCCGCAATTGCGCCCCTTGATACCGCCGGTTCCGCAACCCCTGACACGCCGGCAATGGCTGGCGGCGCTGTCCGGCCGAGATTTGCCTGCAGGGGAGGCGCCAGATATTCACCCGCCGCGACAGAGCCTGCATCGCGACGCGGAGTTGGAACGGCTGTTGAGCCTGTTTGAGACCTGCCGCACGTGCCCTGCTGGATCGCATCGAGGCCGAGTTCGGGGTGATGCGCATCATCTCGACCTGCCGCCCGGGCGCGCGCATCGCTGGCACGGGGCGCATCTCCAAGCATGCGACCGGCGAGGCGATCGACTTCGATGCCGGCAAGCGCAAGGCCGCGGTGGTGCGCTGGCTCATTGCCAACCATACGACCGGCGGCACCATGACCTACTCCGACATGAGCCACATCCACGTCGACGTCGGCCAGCATTTCGTTGCGCTCGGCGCCTGGAGTCACCGGTAGCGCACCCCCACATGGGGTGGATGCAGAACCGCGCCGCCCCGAGTTTGACGAGGCGAGCCATCAAGGCGACGCTGAGGTTTGCGGTCGCGTTGTGGCTCCTGCTCTTCCTGCCGGCGTGGTCGCTGTCCTACTGGCAGGGATGGCTGTTCTGGGTGCACTTCTGCACCTGGTGCGCCGCGCTCACGCTCTATTTCCTCAGGCACGATCCGGCCCTCGTCGAGCGGCGGCTGAGCGCCGGACCCGGCGCCGAGCGCGAGCCGAGCCAGAAGCGAATTCAATTCCTGGCGAGCATCGCCATAGTCTCGATATTCCTCGTATCGGCGCTCGACTATCGGTTCGGTTGGTCCACGGTGTCGGCAGCCGTTGTCCTCATCGGCAATGGATTGGTGGCGCTGGGCTTCCTGATCGTGGCGCTTGTCTTTCGCGCGAATTCCTTTGCCGCGGCCATCATCGAGGTGGTGCCCGGCCAGACCGTAGTCGCGACAGGTCCCTACGCCGTCGTCCGGCACCCCATGTATGCCGGCGCGCTGCTGATGTTTGCGGGCATTCCGCTGGCGCTCGGTTCGCTTTGGGGGCTCGTCGGTGTCGCCGCGATGACGGCTGCGCTGATCGTCAGGTTGCTGGACGAGGAGCACTACCTGGCCCAGAACCTGCCGGGCTACGATGCGTATCGGAGCAGGGTGCGCTACCGGCTGGTGCCGGGAGCGTGGTCGAGGCGAGCCGCGCTCTTCCGAGGCTCGTTGGACACAGCCTCCACGCGGCGTTAGCGATTTACAGGCACATCCCTCCACGACATGGTTTGGCCGATCCCTCATCCTCGGCTATGGTGCTGCTCCCGTTTGATTGCGGGTTGCTATCGGTTGCGAGACCTGCCTTGAGCGACACCTACAAGGGCGCCATCGACTGCGACTTCCATCCACGCGTGCCGACGCCGCGCGCGCTCAGCAAGTACATGGACGACCACTGGCGCGACACGGTCGAGGTGCGCGGCATCGAGACCTGGGAACTCGATCGCCTATCCCCCCAACGCCCCGCTCACGTCGCGGCCCGACTGGCGCAAGGCCGGCGCCGATACCGATCCGGGCAAGGCCGCCAAGGCGACGCTGGACCGCTTCGGCTTCGCCCATGCCATCTGCAACTCGCTGTTTCCGGTTCAGACCTTCCGCGACGAGAGCCTGGCCGCTGCCTTCGCCAGCGCGCTCAACGACTGGCTGGCGGCGGAATGGCTGGACAAGGACCCGCGCCTCAAGGGCTCCGCCGTGCTGCCGATCCAATCTCCGGAGCGATCGGCGGAGGAGATCGAGCGTCTCTCTGGCGACAAGCGGTTCGTGCAGGTGCTGATGCTGGCCATGGGCGAGCACCCGCTCGGCAAGTCGATGTACTGGCCGATCTATGCCGCCGCCGAGCGTCACGGCTTCACCGTCGGCATTCATGCCGGCTCGAGCTACCACCACGCCCTGACGGGCTCGGGCTGGCCGAGCTACTACCTCGAGGACTATGCGGCGCAGTCGCTTGGCTTCCACACCCAGGTCGGCAGCCTCGTGTGTGAAGGTGTGTTCGTGAAATACCCCAAGCTCAAGGTGGTGCTGATCGAATCCGGGATCACTTGGCTGCCCCCGTACCTGTGGCGGCTTTCCAAGTTCTGGCGCGGCGTACGCAACGAGGTGCCCTGGATCGACCGCTCGCCCGAGGAGTTCGTGCGCGACCATATCCGGCTCACCATCCAGCCCTTTGACGCGCCGCCGTCGGCGGCGCACATTGGGCGAATCATGGACCAGCTGCAGTCCGACGACATGCTGCTCTTCTCGACCGATTTCCCTCATTGGCAGTTCGACGGCGACGACATGCTGCCCGCCGGCATCTCGTCCGCCCTGCGCAAGAAGATCCTGATCGACAACCCGCTTGCCACCTATCCCCGCCTCGGCCCCGCTCCTGGGAGATCCGCATGACCCTCGACGCCCCACTGGCTCCTGCTCTGGATACCGAGTCCGACCGCGAGCCCGGCCGCCAGCCGCAAACCCGCCTCAAGATCATCGACGGCGACGTGCATCCGGCCGTGCGCTCGCTGGGCGACCTCAAAGCCTTCCTTCCGGCGCGCTGGCGCGAGCACCTGGAGACCTACGGGTCGCGGCGCAAGCTCGGCATGAGCTACGAGCCCTATCCCAAGTCGGCCCCGCGCGCCTGCCGGCGCGACGCGTGGCCGGAGGGCGGCGGCAATCCGGGCTCCGATCTCGATTTGATGCGCAAGCAATACCTCGACGCCTACGGCATCGAGTACGGCATCCTGGGGCCGCTCGGCACCTCAGGCCAAAGCGAGCTCAACCAGGACTTTTCTGCCGCCCTCTCCTCCGCCATCAACGACTGGCAGTGCGAGTTCTTCGCCAGGCCCGAGCCGCGCCTGAAGGCCGGCATCGTGGTTGCCAGCGAGAATGCGGAAGCCTCCGTCGCCGAGATCGAGCGATGCGCGGACGATCCGGCTTTCGCCCAGGTGTTCATGCTGACGCGCACGGCCGAGCCACTCGGCAACCGCCGCTACTGGCCGATCTATGCGGCTGCGGAGCGGCACGGCCTGCCAGTGGGCATGCACGTGTTCGGCTCCGGCGGCCACGCCTATACCGGCACGGGCTGGCCCTCCTACTACGTGGAGGAGGGTGCAGGACATTCGACCTCGTGCCAGACGGCCGTGTCGAGCCTCGTCATCGAAGGCGTATTCGAGCGCTTCCCGCGCCTCAAGGTGGTCATGATCGAGGGCGGCTTTGCCTGGCTGCCTCCGCTCGCCTGGCGCCTCGACAAGCTCGCCGAACGCATGCGCAGCGAGGTGCCGCACCTGAAGAAGAAGCCGTCGGAGTACATCCGCCAGCACATCTGGGTCACCACCCAGCCGATGGAGGAGCCCGACGACCGCCAGCACCTGTTCGACACCATGGAGTGGATCGGCTGGGACCGGCTGCTGTTTGCCTCCGACTACCCGCACTGGGACTTCGACGATCCCTTCCGCGCCTTCCCGGCGGGGCTGCCGCAGGAGCGCCACAGGCAGATCCTCGCCGGCAACGGCCGCGCCGTGTACCGGCTGGGTTGAGCGTGTCATCCCGGCGCTCGTCGCCGGGGTCCACCGTGCCGCACCCTCGGAGCTCGCTGTTAGTTGGATGCCGGGGACAAGCCCCGGCATGACGCCCATGCCCCGCCACGTCGTCGCCAAGGCCGCGGAGATTCCGCCTGGGTCGCGCAAGCTCGTCGCGATCGGCGAGCGCGCGATCGTCATCCTCAACATCGAGGGCGAGCTGTTCGCGCTGTCCGACAAGTGCCCGCATAAGGGCGGCAGCCTCTCGCTCGGCAAGCTGACCGGCGCGGTCTCCTCGTCAGGCCCCGGCTCCTACGACTATTCGCGGCCTGGAGAGATCCTGCGTTGCCCCTGGCACGGCTGGGAGTTCGACGTGCGCACGGGCCGCTCCTGGTGCGACCCCAAACGCATGCGGCTGATGAACTACGCCGTCACCGTCGAGCCCGGCGCCAAGCTGGTCGAGGGACCCTACGTGGCCGAGACCTTCCCGGTGACGGTGGAGGACGAGTACGTTGTGGTCGAGACGAAGTGATCGAGCCGCGCCAGCGCCTTCAATACACGAACGGGATCAGCCGCTTCACGCGTCGCCGGTAGTCCGGATAGGACTGCGGAAAGTGGCGCAGCATGAGCTCCTCTTCCTGTCGGAGCTTGATCCAGAAGCTGGCGATGCAAAGCACGAGCCCGGCGACGGCACCGAGCGTTCCCGACAGGATTGCCGAGCCGGCGAGCATCAGCAACATGCCCGAGTAGATTGGATGCCGCACGAGGGCATAAGGCCCGTGCTCGATCAGCTGGTGATCCTTCTTGAGGGCGACGTAGGCGCTCCAGTTGCCGGCCAGCGCGTGGCGAGACCAAACGGCAAAGCCGGTGCCAGCGACGCAGATCAGATCACCGAAGATGCGCAGCGCAAGGCTGTGCGGGAAGAGAGCGACGTTCAGTGGGTAAGGACTGCGCCTGTTCGCAATCAATGCGAAGCCCGCCGCAAGCATGCCGAGATAGACGGCACGGCTGCGGCCGCTCTGCTTCTCCTGCGCCACCTTCGCCGTCTGGCTCGCGAGCAGCCAATATGCGGCCCACAGGAGCCAGCAGGCCACGACGACCCAATTGGTGAAGGTCCAAGCATCCATGCCACGATCATATAGTGTCGTGTGCCGCAGCAACGGAAGGCGGAGCATCAACGCCGCACGGCGGGGGTCTCGATGGGGAGACCCTGCGCACGCCAGGCGAGGTAGAGCTCGAGCGCGACGAGTTCCGGCGCGCCGGAGGGATAGGGCTCGGCGCGCACGCCTTGGAAGCAGGCGCGCAGGCGCCGGTGCAGCGAGCCCAGCGTCTGCCACTCGAGCCGGTAGGTGGGAAAGCCGTTGGGGTGGCCCTGGCTGATGCGCTCGGCGCGCAGGCGCTTACCCCAGCTTTGCTCGTGGCACTGTGCGCAGGAGAGATCGAGCTGGCCTTGGCGCTGATGGTAGAGGGCGCGGCCGGCCTCGAAGAAGGGTCGCGCCGGGCCGTCGATGCTGACGTGCACAGGCTGCCCGCGCGATTGGTGCGCGACGAGCGTTGTCAGCGCCAGCAGCTCCTGGGACTCGTAGGCCAGCGGGGGGGCCTTCTGGCGCTCGATGCGGCACTGCTGGATGCGAGTTTCCAGGTTGAGGAGGCGCCCGAGCTTGGCGTCAAAGAGGGGATAGCGCGTCGCCACGCCGCGCAAGCTCGTGGGCTCGCCGTGACAGGTGGCGCAGGACTTGGCCTCTGAACCGGCCGGCGCGCGCCACAGCTTCTCGCCCTCCTCGACCCATAGCATGCCGGGATTGACGGTCAGGTCATCCTGCTGTGCCCGCGTCTGAGGCAATACGAACTCCCGGCCCGAGCGCAGGTCGGACGGCGCGATCGTTCGCGCCGGCTCTTCGCTCGATGCCGGCGCGACTGGTGCGATCGCCAACAGCACGGCCCACGCAACGAGAAAGCAGTCGCGCGCCGTCATGTAACGGTGATGTGCGCCTGCTCCCTGGTGACGGCGCCGTGCTGGTCGGTCCATTCAAACACCAGATCTCCCGTCTCCGTCGCGATCGTCGTGAAGGCGACGAACGGGTTGGCGGCGACGCCGGTGAAGAGGTCCATGCGGAACACCTCCTCGCCGGCATAGGTGCAGGTGAAGCGGGTGATGATGTCGCGTGGGATGGGCCTGCCGACGTTGTCGTGGCGGAAGCCTGTCTCCTGCGGGTGGTTGATGATCGTCTTGATCTCGACGATGTCGCCCTTCTTGGCCTTGGCCGGGACGACGATGCGGGTGGCTGGCATGGGTGTTCCTCACGTGTCGTCGAGGCACGCGGCCTGGGTCACGATCACCTCGGCCGCGGCCGACCACAGCGAGCCATCGCTCATGCGCGCGACGGCGGTGATATGCTGCGTGCCGGCGAGGCGGATGCTGGTCTGCACGCGTGCGACGCCCGAACGCGGCCCGAGATGAAAGCGCACGACGTTGGGGACCGGGTTCCTCTCCGAGAACACGTAGAGCATCTCGACGTGATCGGCGGCGGTCATCGGGCTATCGACGCTGAGCTTGAGCGGCACCGAGTTGCCGTTCTCGGCAAGCTCCGGCAGGTCGATCTTGACCCGGCCGACCTTGACCGGCGCGGCCTTGCCGAGCGCCTCGTCCATCGCCTCGGCCATGCTTTCGGGCGTCGCCAGCGCCGAGCCGCCAGAGAGCGGCAGCACCAGGATGCCGACCGCGCCCGCCATCAGCGTGCGGCGCGATATCTCCTGCGGGCCTTCGAGCATCGTCACCTCATCCTCTCAGCGCAGCGTCGCAAGATAGGCGAGCACGTCCTCGATCTCGGCGGCCGTCAGCACCGGCCTGCCGGCATAAGCCTTGCCTACCCGCACGAGGCCGTCCACGCGATAGTAGGACGGCATGAGGCTCGCGGGGTTGAGCCTGCGGCCGTCGACCAGTCTCAACCGCATCTGCCCCTCGCTCAAGCGGCTCGCCACGCCCTCGAGGCTCGGGCCCACATTGCCGTGCGCCCGCTCGTCGGGCCCCGGGATGACATGGCAGACGATGCAATTGCCGCGCTCGCGGCTGAACGCGATGTCGCGTCCACGGGCGGCGTCCCCCGGAGCACCGGTCAGCGAGCGAGGGATGGCATCGCCTACAATCTCGACCGTCATGACGCCCTGGCCTGGAGCATCCTGTGCCGGGGCTTGCTGCCAGGCCCCCGCACTGAGCACAACCGTCGCGAGGAGAAGGCTCGGTGACGGCCTCACCTCACGCGCGCAGGTTGGCATTCTTGAGCGGCAGCGTGTGGACGGGTTTGCCCGTCGCCGCGTATATGGCGTTGAGCACCGCTGGCGCCGCTACGCAGATCGTCGGCTCGCCCACGCCGCCCCAGAAGCCGCCCGATGGCATGACGATCGTCTCGATCTTGGGGAAGCTGTCCAACAGCATCATCGGATAGGTGTCGAAGTTCTCCTCCACCATGCGCCCGTCCTTGATCGTGCATTCCTGGTAGAGCATGGCACCGAGGCCGTATGCCACCGAGCCTTCGACCTGCGCGATGACCTGGTTTGGATTGACGACATGGCCACTGTCGGTCGACAGCACCAGGCGGTCGATCTTGACCCGGCCGCGCTCGCTCACCCGCACCTCAGCGGCGCAGGCAACGTAGCTGCCGTACCCCATGAACTGAGCAATGCCGCGCGTCACGCCGGTCGGCGCCGGCTTGCTCCAGCCGATCTTTTCGGCGACCGCATCGAGCACCGCGAGATGCTTTGGATGTCCGGCCATCAGCTTGCGGCGAAACTCCAGGGGATCCTTGCCGGCGGCCTTGGCCAGCTCGTCCATGAAGCACTCGAGCCAGACGGCATTCTGGTTGGTGTTGACACCGCGCCAGAAGCCCGGCGGCACATGCGTATTGCGCACCGCATGCTCGATGAGCAGATTGGGTATGGTGTAGCCGAACTCGCCCTCTGGCCCGCGCGGATTGAGACCCTGGAAAGCAGCGTTGTCTCTGCCGTTGTCCAGACGCCCTGGGGCCGCGAAGGCAAGGATCGACGGCGCCGCAATGCGCATGGCGAGACCGACGATATCGCCCTTCTCGTCGAGGCCGGCCGACATGCGGCACAGCCCGACGGGCCGGAACCGGCCCTGGCGCATGTCCTCCTCGCGGCTCCAGATGAGCTTCACCGCAATACCCGGCAGCTGCTTGGCGATGAGCACGGCCTTGGTGACGAAGTCCTGCATGCCGCGCCGGCCGAACCCGCCGCCCAGGTGATGCTTGTAGACCTCGCACTTGGCTAGCGGCAGGCCGGAGGCTCCGGCTGCGGCGGCCAGCGAAGCTTCGCCGTTCTGGCTGGCAACCCAAACCTCGCACCTGTCGGCCGTCACCCGGGCAGTGCAGTTCATGGGCTCCATGCAGGCATGGTTCTGATAGGGAGCGTAGAACACAGCTTCGAGCTTCTTGGCGGCTCCCGCGATCGCACCCGACGCGTCTCCCGCCTGGTTGCCGACGAACACGCCTTCCTTGGCCTCGAGGCCCTCCTTCAGGAAGGTCAGGACCGTCGCGCTCGAGACTTTGTCGTTCGGTCCCTGCTCCCAAGCGATGCTCACCGCCTTCAGCGCTTGGTTTGCCTGCCACCACGCATCGGCGACCACGGCAACCGCCGTGTCGCCCACCTTGAGCACGTGGCGAACGCCGGGCATTGTCTTGGCCTTGGTGTCATCGTAGCTCTTGACCTTGGCGCCGAACACTGGCGCATCCATGATCGAGGCGCTGAGCATACCGGGCAGCTTCACGTCGATGGCATAGACCTGCTTGCCCGTCAGCTTGTCGGCCGTATCGAGTCGCTTGGCGGGCTTGCCGGCGACCTTCCAGTCCTTCGGGTCCTTGAGCTTGATGCTCTTGGGATCTGGCGCCGGCAGCTTGGCCGCGGCTGCGGCGACCTTGCCGTAGGTCACGAGGCGGCTGGATTTGGCGTGGCGGATGACGCCGTCGGCCACGACGAGCTCGGCCACGGACACCTTCCACTGATCGGCGGCGGCCTGCAGCAGCAGCATGCGCGCTGCCGCGCCGCCACGCCGAACGTAGTCGTGCGAGCCGCGGATGCCGCGCGAGCCGCCGGTCGACATGTCGCCCCAGATGCGATTGCGGGCGCGGTTCGTGCCTGGAGTTCGGGTACTCCCACTTGACCTTCTTCCAGTCGCACTCGAGCTCCTCGCAAACGAGTTGGGCGAGGCCGGTCAGCGTGCCCTGACCCATCTCCGAGCGGGCGATGCGGATCACCACGTCCTCGTTCGCCTTGATGACGACCCAGGCGCCGACCTCGCTGCCTTGCGCGCCGATCGCCTGCTGCGCCAAGGCGTCGCCGAGACCCGGCACGTGGAACCCGAGCGCCAGGCCGCCGCCGGCGGCAACGCCCGACACCAGGAACGTGCGGCGAGAGAGCTTCGTGCTGTGGAGTGTCGTCATGGCGGTCCCCTCAGCCGTTGTTGCCGGCGGCGGACGCGGCACTCTTGCCGCCCGCTGCCAGGTGGATGGCTGCGCGAATGCGCTGGTAGGTGCCGCAGCGGCAGATGTTGGTCATCGCCGCGTCGATGTCGGCATCGGTCGGTTTGGGCGTCTTCTTGAGCAGGGCCGCCGCCGTCATGATCTGGCCGGCCTGGCAGTAGCCGCACTGCGGCACATCGAGCGCCAGCCAGGCCTTCTGCACGGGATGGTCGCCGTTGCGCGACAAGCCCTCGATGGTGACGATACGGTCACTCGCCTTCATATCCCTCACCAGGATGGAGCAGGAGCGCTGCACCTCACCGTTGATATGCACGGCGCAGGCGCCGCATTGGGCGATGCCGCAACCATACTTCGTGCCCGTGAGGCCGGCTTGCTCGCGCAGCGCCCACAGCAGCGGCGTCTCGCCATCGACCTTCACGTCGATGGCTTTGCCATTCACGTTGAGCTTGGCCACGTGTCTCTCTCCTGGTTGAGAGGTCAATCGTAGGGGCCGATTGTGACGCGGATCACTATCGCGGCGAGTTCTTCTGGTATGCAGTTTTGTTTGGGCTCGGAGCGGAAGCTTTGCTTGTGGCCCGACGTTAGTAGTGCGGCCCGCGTTTGGGTTCGAATGGGCTGAACGGGGAGTGGGACGCTTCCAACGTCCGTGCATGCGCGGCGGCTGGTGAAAATCGAAGCCGAATCTCGACCCGGCTAGACCCCGTCGATGAAGCTCGTAATCAAGGTGTTGGCAATGGCGTGCTTGCCGGGCGCGGTGAGCCCCTGCGGGTGCCGGCGCTCCAGCATCAACCGGGCATCCTCCCGGCTGAACCAGCGCGCCTCTGCGATTTCGCCACTGTCGATGGTGATCTCGGTGGTCTCGGCTCGGCCGAAGCAGCCCAGCATGAGCGAATGCGGGAAGGGCCACGGCTGGCTCGAGTGATACGTGACCTCGCCGACCCTGATGTTGGTTTCTTCCATCACCTCGCGCCGCACGGCGTGGGGAATATCCTCTCCCGGCTCGATGAAGCCGGCCAGCGTCGAGTACATTTTGTCGCCAAAGCGATGCTCGTGCGCCAACAGGCAGCGCTCGCCGTCCGTGATGAGCATGATCACGACAGGATCCGTGCGGGGAAACCATTCCAGGCCGCAGGCCCAGCACTTGCGCCGCCAACCGCCGTCCTTGACCAGCGTGGTTCCGCCGCAATGGCCGCAGCAGCGGGCGTTCTCGTGCCATTGCGCCAGTGCCCGCGCCTGTCCGCAAAGGGACAGCTCCTCCGGCGTCATGATGCCCTGCATGGCCAGCGAGCGCAGATCGACGATCGGTCGCAGCTTCTCGATCGCGCCTGGAACGTTGCGGGTGCGGTGCTCCGTCACCGCGAGCGCGAAGTAGCCGTTGCCGGCCCCATCCACGCCGAGGAACGAGGCCTCGGCGGCGGGCAATCCGAATTCAGTCAGTTCCCGATTGGAGAACCACGCGAGCTTGGCCTCGGTGCGCTGCGCGTTGGAGCGAATCACCGGCTTGAGGTCGGCCAGCACCAGGAAGCGCGCTCCCGGAGCTTCGAGCTTGGATTTGAGAAATTCCGCATCGTTCCTCTTGGGTCCGAGCCGATCGAGCATCATCGTCGAACCAACGGTAGGCATCCAGTGCTCCCCTGATCGTGCGCCAAGATGAGCACACCCCACTACCGGCGTGCAACGCCCTCGCCGATCCACAGGCGCTTGACGGCTTGCAACCATATCCCAACAGGCCAACCGTGTTGCAAGCAATAGTGGAGCAGATGGCAAAACGATCTACAGAACGGTCGACAACTGGCCGCTGCACAGGACCCGCCGCGCGGCGCCAACCGCCCCCAGTCCGCGCTTGTATTTGACCGCCCAGCCCCCCATACTTCGGCCGGGAGGTTGGCGGCGGACGTGTCCCTCGCCAACCGGGTCAGGTCCGGAAGGAAGCAGCCCTAACGAGCCAGATGCGGGTCGTTTGTCCAGCCTCCCACTAAGCCTTACATTGGGCCGATCGGGACCGATGCGGCCTGGCGGGCATGGCGAAAAAGAAACCAGCGACCAAGCAAGACGACAGTGGCGAAGACGGCAAGCCGCCTCAGGCGGCCGCCCCTTACGTCGTGCTGGCGCGCAAGTACCGGCCGTCCAGCTTCGCCGATCTGATCGGCCAGGACGCCATGGTGACGACGCTCAGGAACGCGTTCGCCACCGACCGCATCGCACAGGGCTACATGCTGACCGGCGTGCGCGGCGTCGGCAAGACGACGACGGCCCGCATCCTCTCGCGCGCCCTCAACTACGAGGCGGAAGGCTTCGCCAAGCCCACCTTCGACATGCCCGCCTATGGGCGCCACTGCGCCGAGATCATGGAGGGGCGCCACCCCGACGTGCTGGAGATGGACGCCGCCTCCAACACCGGCGTCGACAACATCCGCGAGATCATCGAGAGCGCGCGCTACAAGCCGATGATCGCCCGCTACAAGGTGTACCTGATCGACGAGGTGCACATGCTCTCCAAGGGCGCCTTCAACGCGCTTCTGAAGACGCTGGAGGAGCCGCCCGGGCACGTGAAGTTCATCTTCGCCACCACCGAGGTGCGCAAGGTGCCGCTGACCGTGCTTTCGCGCTGCCAGCGCTTCGATCTGCGCCGCGTCGACGTCCCGGTGCTTGCCGAGCATTTCCACAAGATTGTCGCCAACGAGGGCGGCGAGGCCGAGGACGACGCACTGGCCCTGATCGCGCGCGCCGCCGAAGGCTCGGTGCGCGACGGGCTGTCCCTGCTCGACCAGGCTCTCGCCATGGGCGCCGGCAAGGTCGACGCGCAACGCGTGCGCGACATGCTGGGCCTCGCCGATCGCGGACGCATCTTCGATCTTCTCGAGAAGCTGCTCGGCGGAGCGGCGGCAGACGCGCTCGGTGTTTTCGCCGGCCTGCATCGTGACGGCGCCGAGCCGGCCCAGGTGCTGGGCGATCTTGCCGAAGCCGTGCATATCGCCACGCGCGCCAAGACGCTCGGCAGTGCCGGAGAGGGCCTGTCCGCGGAGGAGCGGCGGCGGGCCTCAGCCCTGTCTGAGCGACTCTCCATGGGCATCCTCGCTCGCACCTGGCAGATGCTTCTCAAGGGTCTGGAGGAGGTCGCGCGCGCGCCCAATCAGGCGGCTGCCGCCGAGATGGTCCTCATCCGCCTGGCATTCACGGCCGACCTGCCGACGCCCGCCGACATCATCGATGCGCTGGGCGGGCCCCCGCAGCGGGCAGGCGCCAAGCCAGCTGCCTCGGACCGCATCGAGAAGCGGCCGGCGGTGACGGCGATCGCTGCGCCTGTCGATGCCCTCGAGGCTGCTCCCGACGAGGACGCGCTGCCGGAGGACGACATCGGCCAGGTCGAGCCCGCAGCGGTCGCGCTGCCGATCCTGCGCACGTTTGCAGATGTGGTCGCCGGAGCCGGAGAGCGGCGCGAGGCCAAGCTCAAGGTGCATCTCGAGGAGCATGTGAGCCTGGTGCGGTTCGATCCCGCCGGCAGCATCGAGCTTCATCTCCTGCCTGGCGCGCCCAAGGAGCTCGCCAATGAGCTCAGAGAGAAGCTGAATGCTTGGACCGGCAAGCGTTGGATGGTGGCGGTGAGCAAGACGCCGGGCGAGCACCCGATCGGGGAGGTTGCCCGCCGGCGCGCCGCCGCCGAGATCGACGATCTCAAAAAGCACCCTTCGGTAGCCGCCGTGCTGCAGCAGTTCCCCGATGCCGAGATCACCCAGGTGCGCCCACTGCCGGGCGGCGAAAAGAACAGCACCGGTACTGGATGAGAAGTGGTGAGATGGTGAGTGGTGAGTGGTGAGGTGGTGAGGTGGTGAGGTGGTGAGGTGGTGAGGGAGTGGTGAGGTGGTGAGGTGGTGAGGTGGTGAGATAGGGCGTGAGCGAAACGAGCAAGGTCTGGCGTTCGTCATCGAGGACCAGCCACTCGACAAATTTGACGCCACACTCACCACTCACCATCCACCACTCACCGTACCGATGGAGCCGCCATGGACCTCATGAAGATGATGAAGCAGGCCCAGGAGATCCAGGGCCGCATGCAGCAGATGCAGGAAGAGCTCGGCTTGCTCGAGGTCGAAGGCCAATCCGGCGGCGGCCTCGTCAAGGTCAAGCTCAATGGCAAGTTGGAGCCGCGCGGGCTCAAAATCGACCCGAGCCTGATCAAGCCGGAGGAGGCCGAGATCCTGGAAGACCTGATCATCGCCGCCTTCCAGGACGCCAAGACCAAGGCCGAGGCCGCCGCGCAGGCAAAGATGCAGGCGATTACCGGCGGCCTCGCCCTGCCGCCCGGCCTCAAGCTGTTTTGATCCCTGGACCCCTTCTCCCCTTGGGGAGAAGGTGCCCCGCAGGGGCGGATGAGGGGTTTTTCCAAGCCGAACTTCCCCCTCACCAGCTCGGCCGAATGACTTACGACCGCTTACGAAAGGCTAGTACGAGTGTCGATTGCGGAGAGATGCGGCCGTAGGTCATGGCCTCGCGTCCTCTCCCCGAGGGGAGAGGGAGCGCGCTGCATCCCATGAGCAAGAAGACATCCGGCACCGAGATCGAACGGCTGATCGCCCTGTTGGCGCGGCTGCCGGGGCTGGGCCACCGCTCGGCCCGCAAGGCGGCGCTGGCGCTCCTCAAGCGGCGGGTCGACTTGTTGGAGCCGCTGGCCGCTGCGCTTGCCGACGCCGCGGCAAAGATCGTCGAGTGCCCAGACTGCGGCAATCTCGATACCGTCGCGCCGTGCTCGATCTGCCGTGACCCCGCGCGCGATGCCACGATGATCGTCGTGGTGGAGGAGATCGCCGACCTGTGGGCGTTGGAGCGCGCCAGCGTCGTGCGCGGCCTGTATCACGTGCTCGGCGGCCACCTCTCTCCGCTCGATGGTATCGGCCCCGACCGGCTCAACATCGCCCGCCTGATAGAGCGCGCATCGGCGCCGGTCAACGAGGTGCTGCTTGCGCTCAACGCCACGGTCGAGGGTCAGTCGACGGCACACTACCTCAGCGAGCAGTTGCAGGGGCGCGGGGTGACGGTGACGCGGCTCGCGCATGGCGTACCGATCGGCGGCGAGCTCGATTATCTCGACGAAGGCACGCTGGCCGCTGCCATCAAGAGCCGGCGGACGCTGTGAGACCCATTGCCGTGATGCGCTCGCTCGCGCTGGAGGTGGCCAAGGACGGCATCACCGCCAACTGTGTGGCGCCGGGTCCGGTCGAAACCGAGATGTTCACGCAGAATCACCCGCATGGGTCGGCCGAGCGCGCTCGCATTGCCGGCGCCGTTCCGGTCGCCCGCATCGGCGCGCCCCTGGAGATTGCCGCCGCCTGTGCCTATTTCCTGTCGGACGAGGCCGGTTTCACCACCGGCCAGGTGCTCTACGTCTGCGGTGGTCTGTCGGTCGGATTGGCGCCAATTTAGGCAAGCCGTTGCCACCATCACGTCGGTTCGTGCGTTATCGCGGCGAAGTAGCGATGCGCCCTCCCCCGGTTGGGCGTATGGAAGTGCAATACTGCAATGCACAATTGGAATTGTTGCATTGCAACAGGATGGGTAGGATCGGGTCCAGAAAACAAAAGCAGGTGACGATCGATGAGCGCTACTTGGGTGACAAAATACGGAGTGCGCCGCGTGCGGGTCGAGCTGCCGACGCTGGAGGATGCACTATTCGCAGCGGAAGGGCTTACCCGCGACGCCCGCCAGCAGATCCATATCGCGGCCGACCTCATGCAGGTGCCGGTCGATCAGGCGCGCGCCGAGGCGGAACGCCTACGCGCCAGTCGTCCCCAGATCGAGCGAGGTCGGCGGACGTCGGCTGCGGTCGTCGTGGAGCGAAAGCCTGCGCGCCGCCGCTTTGCCCGCGGGGCGCCCGGCTAGAGCAAGAGGCGATTCCATCCGAAGCGATCCTGCTCTATGTGGCGGACCCCGCGTCAGCGGATCGATGCGTCGTCGCACCTATGGTCGGAACTATTGCCGCTCGCCGAGCGTCGCAACTCGGGTTGATACGGGATTGCGGCGCATCAATTCGTCGATGCGCGCACGCTCCTTCTGAAAATCGGCGAGCTGCTTGCCGGCCAGCTGGTGCTCGCGCGGCACCTGGATCGACATCGGATCGACGAAGCTGTTGTTGACCAGCACCTCGAAATGGACGTGCGGGCCTGACGACAGTCCCGTAGTGCCGACATAGCCGATGATCTGGCCCTGGCGCACCTTGACGCCTTCGCTCACGCCCTGGGCGAAGCGGGACATGTGTCCGTAGGCGGTCTTGTAGCCGTTGGCATGGCGGATGCGGATATAGTTGCCGTACTCGCCCTTGCGTCCCGCCTCCTCGATGACGCCGTTGCCCGCAGCCATGATCGGCGTTCCGGGAGCGCACGACCAGTCGACGCCGGTGTGCATCTTCGGCACCTGCAGGATCGGGTGGCGGCGCACGCCGAAGCCCGACGTGATGCGCACGTCATCGCCGCGCACCGGGCGTCGCATCAGGAACTTGCGCGAGGTATTGCCCTGCTCGTCGTAGTAGTCGACGGCCCCGTCGGGGCTGCGGAAGCGATAGAACTTGTGGGTCTCGCCGGCCGACGTGATGGAGGTGGCGAGC
>CAVTVO010000012.1:0-2500 GCA_963738065.1 uncultured Alphaproteobacteria bacterium | reverse complement strand
CGATAGCTGTAGGCGCAGCGAAAGCGAGTTTGAACAGGGCGTTCAGTTCGTCGGATTAGACCCGAAACCTGTCGATCTTGCCATGGTCAGGTTGAAAGCAGGGTAACACCTGCTGGAGGACCGAACCGGTGTCTGTTGAAAAAGCCTCGGATGAACTGTGGCAAGGGGTGAAAGGCCAATCAAGGCAGGAAATAGCTGGTTCTCCTCGAAATCTATTTAGGTAGAGCCTCGGACGAACACTCGAGGGGGTAGAGCACTGGATGGGCTAGGGGTCCCCACAGGATTACCAAACCTAACCAAACTCCGAATACCTCGAAGTGCTATCCGGGAGACACACGGTGGGTGCTAACGTCCATCGTGGAGAGGGAAACAACCCTGACCGCCAGCTAAGGTCCCCAAATGACGGCTAAGTGTGAAAGGATGTGGGAATCCCAAAACAACCAGGATGTTGGCTTAGAAGCAGCCATCATTTAAAGAAAGCGTAACAGCTCACTGGTCTAAACAAGGGTTTCTGCGCCGAAAATGTATCGGGGCTAAAGCCGTCTACCGAAGCTGCGGGTGCACCGCAAGGTGCGCAGTAGAGGAGCGTTCCGTAAGCCTGCGAAGGGTGACCCGTGAGGGCACCTGGAGGTATCGGAAGTGCGAATGCTGACATGAGTAACGACAGGGGTGTGAGAAACACTCCCGCCGAAAGTCCAAGGGTTCCTGCGTAAAGCTAATCTGCGCAGGGTTAGCCGGCCCCTAAGGCGAGGGCGAAAGCCGTAGTCGATGGGAACCACGTTAACATTCGTGGGCCAGCGGGTGAGCGACGGATGCTGTAAGTTGTCAGGGCTTATCGGATTGCCTCTGGCAGCGAAGGTGTCCCAGGAAACAACCCCCGCATAGACCGTACCCGAAACCGACACAGGTGGACTGGTAGAGAATACCAAGGCGCTTGAGCGAAGTGTGCTGAAGGAACTCGGCAAATTACCCGCGTAACTTCGGGATAAGCGGGCTATCTGTCTGGGCAACCAGACAGGTAGGGCACAGACCAGGGGGTGGCGACTGTTTAGCAAAAACACAGGGCTATGCTAAGTCAAACGACGACGTATATGGCCTGACGCCTGCCCGGTGCCGGAAGGTTAAGAGGAGAGGTGCAAGCCTTGAATCGAAGCCCCGGTAAACGGCGGCCGTAACTATAACGGTCCTAAGGTAGCGAAATTCCTTGTCGGGTAAGTTCCGACCTGCACGAATGGCGTAACGACTTCCCCACTGTCTCCAGCACATCCTCAGTGAAATTGAATTCCCCGTGAAGATGCGGGGTTCCTGCGGTCAGACGGAAAGACCCCGTGCACCTTTACTGCAACTTTACACTGGCAATCGTGTGTGCATGTGTAGAATAGGTGGTAGGCATCGAAGCGGGGGCGCTAGCTTCCGTGGAGCCGAAATGTGAAATACCACCCTTGTGGACATGGTTGTCTAACCGCGGCCCGTCATCCGGGTCCGGGACATTGTATGGTGGGCAGTTTGACTGGGGCGGTCGCCTCCCAAATAGTAACGGAGGCGCGCGATGGTGGGCTCAGGCTGGTCGGAAATCAGCTGTCGAGTGCAATGGCATAAGCCCGCCTGACTGCGAGACTGACGAGTTGAGCAGAGTCGAAAGACGGTCATAGTGATCCGGTGGTTCTGAGTGGAAGGGCCATCGCTCAACGGATAAAAGGTACGCCGGGGATAACAGGCTGATGATGCCCAAGAGTCCATATCGACGGCATCGTTTGGCACCTCGATGTCGGCTCATCACATCCTGGGGCTGTAGCAAGTCCCAAGGGTATGGCTGTTCGCCATTTAAAGTGGTACGTGAGCTGGGTTCAGAACGTCGTGAGACAGTTCGGTCCCTATCTGCCGTGGGTGTAGGAGTATTGAGAGGAGCTGTCCCTAGTACGAGAGGACCGGGATGGACGTACCTCTGGTGGACCTGTTGTCGCGCCAGCGGCACAGCAGGGTAGCTATGTACGGACGGGATAACCGCTGAAAGCATCTAAGCGGGAAACCCACCTCGAAACCAGTGCTCCCTTGAGAGCCGTGGAAGACCACCACGTTGATAGGCCGGGTGTGGAAGCACCGCAAGGTGTGGAGCTTACCGGTACTAATAGCTCGATCGGCTTGATCGCTCTCATTAATGCAATGCTCATCTTGGCCTTCGGCCCGGAGCTCGCGCGGCAACGTGCGGGGACCGCGAAGGTTGGCCAGGTGCGCAAGGCGCGAGCGCTTTGCGACGAGATCTTGGCCGGCGTGCGCCGCGGCGCTCGCTCAGGTGGGCGTGAGAATCGCCTGTAGGAAATCAGACCAGTTTGCCTCACCCTTTTGTCGACCTGGTGATTATTGCGGGGCGGCTGCACCCGATCCCATTCCGAACTCGGCCGTGAAACGCCCCAGCGCCGATGGTACTCCGTCTCAAGACGCGGGAGAGTAGGTCGTTGCCAGGTCTACCAAGGGGTGAGGCGCATCGAGATCCCTTCTT
>CAVTVO010000011.1:0-300486 GCA_963738065.1 uncultured Alphaproteobacteria bacterium | reverse complement strand
GCAGCACCTGGCGGGCACTGCCGAGTTCGCGGAACTTGCTGAAGACGAGCCTGATCACTTCCTGCAGCCTGCGGTCGGGATCGAGGCCGAGACCGAGGTGGCGATCCCAGACATAGCCGACCGGTGCCGGAATCCGCAGTTCGCCGCGCCTCGCTTTCGAGCGCGCCGCCTCGTACATGCGGGAGCGGATTATGCCCAGCTCGAACTCGGAGATGCTGCCCTTCATGCCCAGCAGCAGGCGATCGTTCGGGCGGCCGGGTCGTACACTCCATCGAGATCGATGACGCGGGCTTCGACCAATCCACAAAGCTCGAGCAGGTGATGCCAATCGCGGCCATTCCGCGCGAGCCTCGAGGCATCGAGGCAGAGCACGGCGCCCACGTGCCCGGCGCAGAGGGCCGCAACCAGGCGTTCGAAGCCGGGTCGCTCGACCGTGCCGCTCGCCGTGCGTCCGAGATCATCGTCGATGACTTCCACGGTGGTGAAACCGCGCCGGCGCGCGACATCAACCAGTTCGTATTGGCGTCGCTGGCTCTCGCGGTTGGCTTGCACCTGCTGCGGCGTCGACTGGCGAACATAAACAATCGCCTTGCGCTGCAGAACGGCGGCCGGCAGGAGGGTGTCATGCGTCGTCATCGGCGCCCCCCGTCGTCACGGCGCCGCTTGCTTCGAGAAACAGCTGTGCCAGTGCCTTCAGGACTCGTGGCGTTCCGCCACTGTCATGCCCTGGAGGCAGACGTCGTCGAGGACGAGGTCGAGCTGAAGTGGTGGTGTCGAGAGAGCAGGCTTCGCTCTCACAACCACCCCCGTTGCTCGCGCGCGTGCTACCTGCGATCCCATCGTTATCCTCCTGCGTTACGGTGTTACCGTTCGCAGAGAGGAGCCGCGATTCGCAGAGGCTCAGGAGCCTGTGCAGATCACTGAGCGCCGCAAGGTTGACCTGCGGGACGCCGACCTTCATGGCGGAGCAACTGACCGGGTCGAGCTTCCATGCCACCAATTTTGTGACGACACCGGGCTCGAGCTCTATATGTGCAATCTCTCCGGACGCGCGCTGCTCTGTCAGAATACACCGCACCTGCCGACCGTAGAGCGGATGCCAGCGATAATGGACGACGACATTCTGCCCGATATGGGCAGAATGACCCCGAGATTGTTCTTGGAAGAAAGGCATGGCTCTTCTCGGATACCCCGGCGGGCGCCGAGGCGTCAGCGCGCCTTTACGGACTGATCGAGACAGCCAAGGCCAGTGGCTGCGAGCCATACGCCTATCTGCGCCAAGTGTTCACCGATCTGCCCAAGGCTACGACACTCGCCGAGATCGAAGCCCTGATGCCGTGGAACGTCATCCGACCGGCGACGCAAAGCGTCGCCGCCTGAGCCAGCGTCCGTCAAGCCAGAAATGACCGGTCGTTGGCTAAGCGCTTACGTCACCCGTGATCCGGCCCACCGCGCCGGCGATCGGGGAGGTTTGCTGCGCATCGTCAATGCGGCCTGCACGCGTGTGCGTGACCTCGTGGGGATGGATTGAGGGCTCGCCAAACCCCTCGAGCGAAGAACCCTGGGCGTGGACGGGCGCAACCGTGGGTCATATGCTGGCCGACATAGGTCAGACACGGAAAAAATCACTCCGGGGAACGCCATGACCCATTTTGATCTCGGTCGTTACGGCCGGAAAGTTACCACGTCGTCTCTCGAGGCACAGCTCTGGTTCGACCGGGGGCTCAACTGGCTGTTCGGATTCAACCATGGCGAGGCGATCAAGTGCTTCCAGAAGGCGCTGAAGCACGACCCAGAGTGCGCCATGGCGCACTGGGGCGTGAGCTACGCCTCGGGGCCGAACTACAATCTACCCTGGCATCTCTATGACCCTCACGGCCGGCAGATGGCATTGGCGGCCGCGTACGACGCCATGCAAGACGCGCTGGCGCACGCCGGCAAGGCCAGTCCAGTCGAAGAGGCGATGATCCGAGCGCTGCCCGCGCGCTATCCCCAGCGCGAGGCGATCGAGGACATGGCGCCGTGGGACGAGGCTTACACCAAAGAAATGCGCAAGGTGTTCGAAGCCCACTCCGGCGACCTTGAGGTCAGAACCGTATTTGCCGAGTTGATAATGAACGAAACGCCCTGGCAGATGTGGGACCTGGGCTCCGGCAAGCCCGCCGCGGAGGCGGGCACCGAGGAGTGCAGGAGGGTCCTGGAGCACGCCTTCAACAATGTCCCGGGTGCATGGGACCATCCCGGCCTCCTGCACCTCTACGTCCACCTGATGGAGATGTCGCCGTTCCCGCAACTGGCGCTACGCGCCGGCGATCGATTGCGTGAGATTGTGCCGGACTCGGGTCACCTCATCCACATGCCCACGCATATCGACGTGCTGTGCGGGCATTACCACGACGTCCTCGTCCACAATCAGAAGGCGCTGGTAGCTGACCGCAAGTTCCTCGCCTATTCCGATGATCCGGGCGTCTACCTGATCTACGTCATCCACAACTTCCATTTCGCCATCTACGGGGCGATGTTCCTTGGGCAATACACGCCGGCCATTGCGGCGGCCGAGGAACTGATTGCCACGGTTCCCGAGGCGGTGCTGCGCATTGAATCGCCGCCAATGGCTGACTTCCTTGAGGGCTATCTGACAATGAAACAGCACGTCCTCGTGCGCTTCGGCAAGTGGCGCGAGATCATCGAGCAGAAACTGCCCGAGGATCAGGAGCTCTACTGCTCGAACGTCGCCATGATGCACTACGCCAAGGCCGTGGCGCATTCGGCGTTAGGCAATGTTGCCGAGGCCGAGGCCGAGAAGGCGCTGTTCATGGCGGCGAAGACGCGCGTGCCCGATGGTCGGCGGGTGCACAACAACACCATCGTCGATTTGCTGGCCGTGGCCGAGGAGATGCTCAATGGCGAGTTGGAGTATCGCAAGGGCAACTATGACGCCGCTTTCGCCCATCTGCGCAGGTCCGTCGAAATTGATGACGCATTGCCCTATGACGAGCCCTGGGGTTGGATGCAGCCGACCCGCCTGTCAACGCCGGAGAGAAATTGCATCGGCGAGCCGGAGCAAAAGTCCATCAGCAGGGCAAGCAAGAAGGCCCCCGATATCGGGGGCCTTCTTGCTATCGAAGTTCAATCCGAGGGGGAGCTTCGGGTGTAGCGTCTGCCCGATGCCGGCGTGATCGGCGCTTGGAGTGGGCGAGACGGTAGCTGTCGCCGTTCATCTCGAGGATGTGGACGTGGTGGGTGAGCCGGTCGAGCAGGGCGCCGGTCAGGCGCTCGGCGCCGAACACGGATGTCCACTCGTCGAAGGGCAGGTTGCTGGTGACGATGGTGGAGCCGCGCTCGTATCTCTGGGAGAACACCTCAAACAGCAGCTCGGCGCCCGTTTGCGACAGCGGCACGTAGCCGAGCTCGTCGACGATCAGCAGCTTGTAGGCAACCAGCTGGCGCTGGAGACGCAGCAGGCGCTTCTCGTCGCGGGCTTCCATGAGCTCGTGCACGATGGCCGCGGCGGCCGTGAAGCCGACCGACATCCCCTTCTGGCAGGCGGCCAGGCCGAGCCCCAGCGCAATGTGGCTCTTGCCGGTGCCGGAGTTGCCGAGCGCGATGATGTTCTCGCGGCGCTCGACGTACTCGCAGCGCGCCAGCTCCATCACCAGCGACTTGTTCAAGGACGGCAGCGCCGCGAAGTCGAAGCTGTCGAGGCTCTTCACGGTCGGGAACTTCGCCGCCTTGATGCGGCGCTCGACCATGCGCCGCTCGCGATCGATCAGCTCCTGCTCGGCCAGTCGCAGCAGGAAGCGGATATAGTCGACGCCTTCGGTGGCACATTGCCGGGCGACCTTGTCGTACTCGCGCAGGAAGGTCGGCAGCTTCAGCGCCTTGAGGTGGTAGGCCAGCAGAACTTGCGGCGTGTCGTTCATGATGCCGCTCCCGCCAGCAGCTCCATATACGAGCGCGCCGAAGTCGTCGTCACTGTTGCCCTGGGCAGATACGGATAGATTGCCATGTCGAGGCGCGGCGGGCGCCGCTCGATGCGGCACAGCACGAGGTGCTTGATGGCATCAAAGCCGATCGCGCCTCGCGCAATCGCCTCGCCGACGGCGGCGGTCACGTCATTGATTCTGAACGCCTCCTTCAAGCGCGACGTGGCTGTTGCCATGATCGGAATGCCCAAGGCTGCACAGGTGGAATGCGCGCTGACGAGGCGGGCCGGCCTCCCTGCGCCGGCCCACGGATCGCCAGCTATCAACATCAACCTGAACGACAAGACGGCTGTCACGATCGTGCGCACGTCGGTCGCCGTAGGCTCCGACAAGCTTGTCTGGAGGGCCAAGAACCAAACCCTGCCAGAACCGGACAACTCAATGTGACTTGAGTCCGCCGAAGGCGGACCGATCCGGCTTTGATCCGTAATCTGAAGGCACCGCCTTTCAGGCGGTGGAGTATTCACTTTCCCTGATCGAAGCGAAGCGCTTCGATCAGAAGCGATCTTGCTCTAGTAATTGCTCCTGCCCAACCTTTCGAACAGCTCCTTGGCGTTCTCCAAGTCGCCGGTATCGCAAGCATCATAGATGCGTTGCGCCCATCGATGCAGGACGGCGCGCTGTTGGGGCGTGATGTTCTTGTGCTCGAGCTCGTTCAAATAGCTCGTGTACGTCTCGGCGCAGTTGGCGCTGTCCTCGCCGGATATCGGACCGGATATCCCCCCGAGCGCTATCAGGCTTGCGAGCGCGGACCCAAGCATGCGGTGCTGCCTGGCCGCTCCGGGAGCAAATGCTCTCGCGACGACTGTTGCCACGGATCGCGGCTCGCAGCGTGAATTTCCATCTCCATCAGCCATCCAGCGGCTCCCTTGATCGTCACAATTCCGGCTTGCCAACGATCGTGACGAGAAGGCGGTCAGCCTTGAGCACCTCGCCGGCGACGCGCTTGACGTCCCCGAGCGTGACGCGGTCGATTTTCTGGTTGCGGGTAAGAAGGTAATCCGGTCCTTCGCCATCGAGCCAGAAACGCAATAGCGAGCTCGCCACCTTGGCGCTGGTATCGAAGTCCAGCAGGAAGGAACCCATCAGATAGCGCTTCGCATTCTCGAATTCGGAAGGCGTGGGACCGTCACGGGCCATGCCGGCGAGCACATCCCTGAGAATGCCCAATACCGCCCCCATGTTCTCGTTCTTGCTAGAAAACCCACCGAGCACGAGCGATGTCATCGAATCATGGATCAGGCTGGTCTTGATCGAATAGGCAAGCCCCCGCTTGACGCGAACCTCCTCCATTAGGCGCGAGTTGAAGCCGCCGCTGCCGATGATGTGATTCAATACTTGCAGCGCCGGGAAGTCCGGCTGAGCGCTGCGAAGAGCGGCTAGTCCGAATATCGCCGTCGCCAGGGGAAAGTCCTTGTCGATGACAACGGGGGCTGCCAAAGATCGCGGCTCGACCTTTCCGACATCCGTCAGTTGCGCCGTCTCCGGCAAGCCACCGAATATGTCATCGAGCGCCTCGGCAGCCGCGCGTCGGTCGATGTCCCCCACGATGACGATTTTGAGGACATCCTTTGCGAAGAGCCGCGCGAATTGTGCTCTTGCATCATCGCGCGTCAGGCTCGCCACAGACGCCGGCGTGCCGTTGATGGGGCGGCCATAGGCGTTGCCGGCGAAAGCCTCGGCGTACCAGCGGTTCAGGGCGAGTGCTGTTGCTTCGTTGGCTGCGAGAGCTAAATTGTTTAAGCTTTGCGCTCTGACCTGCTCGATGGCGTCGGGATCGAAACGCGGCGCAACGAGCGCCAACCTCAGCAATTCAGCTGACGGTCGGAAGCGCTTCGATAGCGTCTCGAGGCCACCGTAGATGGCGTCCCTCCCGCCTGATAGGGAAAGGCGCGCTCCCAGCCGGGAGAGCCGCTGCTTGAAGGTTGCAGCCGAGAGATCGCCAGCGCCTTCCGTCAGCAGATCTGCAACCATGCCGGCGAGGCCCTCCTTCCCGCGCGGATCCTGCGCGGCTCCGCCGACGAACGCAAACTTCATTGCAATCAGCGGTACGCTGTGCTCCTCGACCAGCCATGCCTTAACGCCTTTCGCACTTGCGATCTGTTCGACCGTGAGCGCGCGCGCGGGGGCCGCGCTTGCGAGTAGGGTTACGAGCATAAGCACTAGCCCCAAAAGGTCACGAAATTGACCAGATGAGCCGGGACGACGGCCCCCACTGAGCATCCAGAACCCTTTCCAGTTACCGCTTGGATGGCAACTCAGCCGTATTGGCCCTGACCGGGGGCGCCATGAGCGTGCCCGTTACCGAGCGCTCGGGGCTGAGAAACTCGTTCGCTGCCCGCCTGATGTCATCCAGTCCGATGGCCTGGATGCGGCCCGGGAGAGCATCGATGTCGGCGATCGAACGTCCAAGCGCAACGCCTTCGCCGTATCGGCGCGCGAGCGACGTCTGGTCGTCGGACTCAAACACGCGGCCGGCTTCGAGCGCTGATTTGGCACTATCCAGCTCCTCTTGCGTCACGCCGTTTTCGCGCACATCGGCAATTGCTGTGTCGAGTGCCGCCTCGGCTTTTTCGAGCGGTTGCCCGGCGGCAGGTATGACGAGGAGCACCAACCGGCCGCTGTCCAGGCCATTGCCGAGGTAGTTGGAGCCCGCGGCAGATGCGAGCTTTCCGGTTACGAGCCGCCGGTAGAGACGGGACGTATCGTCTGCCCCAAGGATTTGAGCCAACAGCTGGAGGCTCTCACCCTCGCCCGGCCGAGCCGACGGGTAGCTCGGCACGTAATAGTAGCGCAGGAGCACGGGCGCGCCGGCACGCGCATCCTGCAGATGCACGCGGCGCACGGTGATCGGCTTGGGCTCCTGCGCTCGCGGTTGGCGGTTCGCCGCCGGATTGGGCTTGTTGCGCCCATAGGTGACCTCTGCAAGCGGTCGTACCTCTTCCGGCGTGACATCGCCCGCCACCACGAGGACCGCATTGTTGGGCGCATAGAAGCGCTTGTAGAAGGTCATTGCGTCTTGGCGCCTGAGTTTACTCATCTCATCCGCCCACCCGAGCACCGGACGGCGATAGGGGTGGCTGCGATAAAGCACGGCGAGCATCTGTTCGCTCAGGAGACTGACCGGGTCCGCATCGACGTTGGAGCGCCGCTCTTCCTGGATGACGTCGCGCTCGGTCCGTACCTCCTCCTCGACAAGCCTGAGGTTGACCATGCGGTCGGCCTCCAGCTCCATGACCGCACGCAGATGCTCCTTGGCGACGCGCTCGAAGTAGGATGTCGTGTCGTGTTCGGTCACCGCATTGTCCCGCCCGCCGAGCCGCGTAATGATGCGCGCGAATTCCCCCGACTTCATCCGGCGGGTCGACTTGAACATAAGGTGCTCGAGAAAATGCGCGATACCCGAGGTCCCGTGCGGATCGTCCCCGGCGCCGACGCGATACCAGACCATGTGCGTGACGACGGGCACGCGATGGTCCGGGATGACGACGACTTGCATGCCATTGGCGAGTTTGAACTCGCTCACGCGAGGCTCGGCACGCGCCGGGTCATCCAGGAGGAGGCACGAGGCCGATGCAGAGAGCGCAACTAGCAGAGCGTGAATCCATCGGCTTACCGAATCGCTTCTCACGCCAGCAATCCTCATCCGAAGTTGGGAATCAACTTATCGGAAGGCCAATCGCGAATAGTCGGCCGCAGCAATCGGAACGCCAGCCTAGCGCTTGCCGAGCCACGAACAACGTATGGACGCCCCAGATACACACGGGGCGCCCACACAGCTGGGCAATCACTCTTTGGGGAGAGCCCTATCACTTCTTCACGTAACCCTCACGCTGCAGCTTCTCCCAGAAATCGGCGGGGATAGCATAAGCCTGCTGCTCGAGCTTCTTGTAGAACTCCCCGGCGTTGAAGGGCTGATCGCCGGCCGAGCATGCCTCATAGCCGCGCAAAGCCGTCTTGCTGAGCTTGGCAAACTGCTCGCCGGACATCTTCGAGTACCCCTGACGGCCGATCTTGTCCCAGAAGTCCTTGTAGTCCTTCGCGCAATTTGCGGCCGCAGCTGGGCTGGCCAGAATGCCGGCCACCACGGCAGCGAGTGCTAAGCGTTTCATTCTTCGACCTCCAATTACATGGAGCGACAAGCCGATCTCGTCGCTCGCTAGCGATCAGTAAACAGGTACTGAAGGTGGTCGTCTTGATCTTCGTCAAAGAGGCGAGGTGCAGAACCCGAGTTTTTTGTAACAAGATGTGTCAACCGCCGCGCCAGCAATGTTTCGACATAGTTGGCCACCACGGCGAACAGAGGGACGGCGCGCCGCCGCACCGGCTGCCGCGCATCCAGCGCACTGGGGTTCCTTCTGGCTCCGGACCTCTGAGCCTCGTGCGAGCGGATCAGCTTCAGGAATACCAATGGACGGCTTCGCCGGACGGCTGCAGGCTAAAGTCGAACGCCAGCAACCGCAGCTCCCGTCTCCAACCGGCCGTCGCGCAGGCGAAAGATATGGTCGAACCGGTCCAGAATCATTTCATCGTGCGTCACGACGATGACGGCGGCGGTCTGCTCGACCGCGATGCGCCGTAGCAGATCCATGACGATGCGCGCGCGCGCGGAGTCGAGCGGCGCCGTCGGTTCGTCGGCGAGAATGATGCGCGGGTGGTTGGCGAGCGCGCGAGCGATCGCCACGCGCTGGGCTTCACCGCCGGAGAGCTGCGCCGGCATCGCCTGTTTGCGGTGTCCAACATCGAGGTAGTTGAGCAGGTCGACGGCGCGCGTGCGCGCGGATGCGGCACCGTAGCCGGCAAGGTTGAGCACCACGGCGACATTTTCGGTACCGTCGAGAAACGGCAGCAAATTGGGGTACTGGAAAATGAAGCCGACCTTGTCGAGCCGCAGCCGGCGCAAATCGGCGCGCAGCCAGTGCTCGTCATAGACCACCTCGCCGTCGAGCGTAATGCGGCCGCTGCTGGGCTCGAGAATGCACGCGATGCAGTTGAGCAGCGTGGTCTTGCCCGAACCGCTCGGGCCCATGAGCCCCACGACCTGGCCGGGAAAGACTTCCATGTCGATGTCAATCAGGGCGTCGACCCGTGCGCTGCCCTGGCCGAAATGCTTGGACAGGTGCTCGACGCGCACGACCGGTGTTTTGTCGGCCATAGTGTCATCCTGCCGCTGACAGCGCTTCCGCTGGGTCCACCTTCAGCGCCAACCGGATGCCGAGGGTGCTGGCGGTCAGGCAGATCCCAATGGTGATGGCGAAAACGACGGCCACGCTCGTTGGATCGAGGACCAATCGCCGGGGAAAGTAGGGCTGGAACACGAGCACGAGCGCGAGACCGGCAAAGTAGCCGAATATGCCCATGGACAACGCCTGCTGGACGATAAGCCCGATGATCGTTCGATCCGGCGCGCCGACGAATTTGAGCGTGGCGATCGAACGCACCTTGTCCATGGTGAGCGTATAGACGATCAAGGCGATGATGACCGCCGAAACGATGATCAGCAGCACCATGATCAACCGCTGCTGGTTGCGCGCTTTCTCGATGACGAATTTGCTGAGCAGGGTTTCCTGCTGTTCTTGCGTGAGCGTGGTGAGATGCTTCCAGCGCGAGAGCGCGGCTGCGACTTCCTTGATCGGAACATTGGCCGACACCTTGGCGATGACGGCGTTGATCTGATCGTTGGATTGCAAGCCACCCCCGCGGGCCGTTTCGCGTCGCGCTGCCGGCGGCGCCAGCTCGAACTGCAAAGCTTGGGCGTCGCGCAAGGTGATGTAGGCGACTGGATCGCCGGACGAGGTCACCTCTTTACTCATTTGGCCGACGATCGTGAACCTGTGCCCGTGCGTGCCCAGCGGCACTTCCTGCCCGAGCTTGAGACCGGCGGAGCGGTCGACGATCATCTCATAGTGGCCGCGCAGGATCTCGCGCCCGGCCGCCAGTTTGCGGGGGCCGCCTGGCCGCCCCGGCTCGAAGCCGATCAGGAACAGGCGCAGCGGCTTGCCGTTGAGCTCGGTCTGCACCGATTGATAGGTCACCGAGCCTGCGCGGGCGACGCCGTACACGCGGCTGACCAGTTCCCTGGTGTCGCCGGGGATGCGCGAGGATTCCGCGAACGGGCCGTTGGTGCCGGCCTCGACCACCCACAGATCGGCATTGGCGGCGCGCGCCTGCCTGAGCGCGTCGTCGATCAGGCCGCCATAGACGCCGGTGATCACGATCACGATGCCGAGCAACAGGCTCAGTCCGAAATTGGTCAGCACGAAGCGCAGCAGATTGTGCTTGATATCCCGGTACGCCAAATTCATCGCTTTGCGTCACTGGTGATCGTGGCCGCTCGCCCGACCCGCAGTCCGCTGCGGAGCTGCGTAACCACCAAGGCCTTCTCCGGCACGCCGCCGCTTATTTCATAACGGCCGTCGAGCAGCCTGTGGCCGAGGATCACCTCGCGTTGCTGCAGACGCCCATCCTCGACGGTCCAAACCGTCCCGTGGTTCTTGCCGAGCCCGATGATTGCGGCCTCGGCCACCAGCATTGCCTGCGGCAGCCGTACCGTCGTGATGTGGACCTCCGCCTGCTCACCGAGACTGGCATTCGCCGGTATCTCGTCGAAGGCAACCTCGACCCGGCGCTCCTCATTGACGCGGTCGCTTTCCGGCTCGATGCGGCTGACCCGCCCCTCCAGGCGCACGCTCGGATGCGAGCGCAGCACGATCTCGGCCGGCTCACCGACCTTGATCTCGCCTGCCTTGCTCTCGTCGACATAGGCCAGCGCCCAGATCGATTTCGGATCGATCAGCGTGAACACCGACTGTCCCGCGCCAAGCGCCGAGCCGAGTTCTTTCAACCGCGCAGTCACCATGGCATCGTAGGGAGCCACGAGGGTATGAAAATCCAATGTGGCGGTCTGCAGTTGCAGTTGTGCCTCGGCGTCGATGATCGCGGCCCTTGCCACGGCGACATCGCTCGAGGCCAGGTTCAAATCGGCGAGTGCGGCATCCTGTGCCGCCTTTGCAGTTTCAGCTACTTCCACCGATGTGACATTGGTCTGCGCAAGTTTTTGCCGGCGTTCATTGATGTTCTTGGAATTGGCGAAGTTCGCTTTGGCCTTTTCCACACTCGCGGTGGCTCTTTGCAAATTGGCTTCCGCCTGTTTCACCGACGCCTTCGCCCTGGCAACCTGCGCGCGCTGCTCGCGATCGTCGAGGCGAGCCAGCACCGCGCCCTTGGCGACACGGTCACCCACATCCGCTCGAATATCGACGAGTATTCCGGAAATCTTGAACCCGACCTGAGAAGTGACCCGCGCTTCGACGGTCCCGAGACCGAAAACCTGCACCAGCACGTTACGCTCAACTCGCGAGACTTCTACGCCAATAGGACGGAAAAACAGCAACCACGCGACCGCACCGACCATAGCGAGCGGCACGAGCACAATGGCGATTGGCAGGTATCGTTTGAGGTTCACTGAGCTTTCCCGCCTTTCTGCCTCGTCGTCTCGATGCGCTTCAGGCGACGCGATCACATTGATCTCCATCAACGATCTATATCGACGGCGGTCAGTTGGGGCCGTGCCCAGCGGTGCAAGCGTCTTAACCACGCAGCCCCGTGCAGCTGAGGCTCGGCACGCCTTCCACTATCGGCGGCGGCTCGACGGGTCGTCGCGTGGAAGCACGATGCTGGCGCGCAGACCGCCGGCGGGCCGGTTGCTGAGCGACAGCTTGCCGCCATGGGCCTGCACGATCGCCTGGGCGATGGCGAGCCCAAGACCGACGCCGCCTGTCTCCCGGCTGCGCGATCCCTCGACCCTGTGGTATGGCTCCAGCACGCGTGACAATTCGGACTCCGGGATGCCTGGGCCATTGTCATCAACCTCGATCTCGACGGATTGCGAGGCCAGATGAATCTCGGCGCTGCCCGCCTTTCCGTATTTGATGGCGTTGTCCAGCAGGTTGCGCACCGCTCGCTTGAGGGCCCTGGGCTGGCACTCGTGGAGGATGGGTTCGGCTGGCCGCATTTGAACCGGCAGGCCGGCATCTCTCATCTCATCGATGATGCTTTGCACGAGAGCGGTGAGGTCGGTTTGGTGGCGGGGTTCGCTTGCACTCTCGTCGCGCGCGAACTGCAGGGAGGTGGCGATCAGCGAGTTCATCTCGGCGATGGTGGACAGCATCTTTTCCCGCTCCTCCGCATCCTCGACCGTCTCGACACGCAAGCGCAGAAGCGTCAGCGGGGTGCGCAGATCGTGGGAGATCGCCGCCAGAAGGCGCGTCCGATTCTCGATGAGACCACGCAGGCGCATCTGCATGTCGTTGAAGGCGCGAGCAGCCTGCCGCGTCTCAGTGGTGCCGGTTTCGGGCAACGGCGGCGCGTTGACGTCGTGTCCCAGCCGCTCGGCCGCCGTTGCCAGTGAACCGAGGGGCGCGGTCACGCGCCGAACGGCCCACACCGATACGGCGAGGATGATGATCGCCATGATGCCCATGGAAAGCAGAAACCGAGCGGAATACCCCGGGCCGCCTGCGGGCAAGGCGGTCACAAACGAAAGCCACTGACCGTCCGCGAGGGGAACCGTGACTTGCAGACCGCGAAAGCCGGCGAAGCCGCCGAAACCGCCCATCATCGGTCCATGCCCCATCATGTGCCACGGGCCGAAGGGCGGACCGCTGCTCGATTGCGCCCACACGCGCGGCTCCCGCGCCGCGCCTAGCGAAAGCTGATCGACGAGGAAGTCCTTGATGGCTCCCGCGGCGAGACTGTCCTCATCTTCAAGAGTCGGTATCGCCAATGGCTGAGTGGAAAGCGAAACGCGAAAGCCCTGATCGCTCAGGGCGGCAACCATGCGCTGTCGCGACTCGCGCGGGGTCTCTTGAACGAGGCGGACGAGATTGGCGATGCGTTGCGCGGTGGCAAACCCGCCAACAGCACGCACGGCCTGCTCGCGGTCTGCGGTGTAGATCCACGAGCCGACGGCATGCGACACGATCAGACCGGCCAACAGGATGAGAGCGGTCTGTCCGAAGAGGCTCTTGGGAAGAAAGCGTGTCATTGCTTGCTTACCACGGGGGTGAACACGTACCCACCACCCCACACCGTCTTGATGATCTTCGGGTCGCTCGGGTCATGCTCGAGCTTGCGGCGCAGGCGGCTCACCTGCGTGTCGATGCTGCGATCGAGCGCGCTGGCGGCGCGCCCGCGCGCCAGGTCCAGCAGCTGGTCGCGGCTCAGAACGCGCAGCGGTCGCTCCACGAAAGCAATCAGCAGATCGTATTCGCCGGTACTCAGAGCAACTGTGCTCCCATCATCGCCGATGAGTTCGCGAGCGCCCGTGTCGAGACGCCAGCGATCGAATTGATATTGCCTCGGTCGCTCGCCCGCTCTTGCCGCCGGAGCGTCGTCGGTGGAGCGCCGCAGGACCGCCTTGATGCGTGCCACGAGCTCGCGGCTGCCGAACGGCTTGGGCAGATAGTCGTCAGCACCCATCTCGAGGCCGATGACCCGGTCGAGCTCGTCGCCCTTGGCCGTCAGCATGATGATCGGAATGTTCGACTCCGCGCGCAGGCTGCGGCACAGCGCCAAGCCGTCCTCGCCGGGCAGCATCAGATCGAGCAGGATGAGATCGATGCGGCCGTCGGCAAGAACCTTGCGCATGGCGCGGCCGTCCGCCGCAGCGCTGACCCGGAAGCCCTCCTTCGTGAGCGCGCGAGAGACGAGATCGCGCAGCTCACGATGATCGTCCACGATGAGAATGTGCGGCGCTCTTTGCATGAAGGGAATATAGACGACGCGGATGCGAGAGGTTCTTGGAATGTGTGTCGAGGTGTTGCAGATGCGGCCGCTGGCAAACTTTGTCACAAAAAAGCCTGTGCCTGAAAAACTTCGGTGAAATCTTGCCTCTCCAATGGCTCGGTAACGGACCTCAACGGTTGGCAGCGAGAATTGGAGACGGATATGAATAAGAGAACGCTTGTCATCGGCGCGATTGCAGCCACCGCAACGCTTGCCGGCGGATGGGCTCTAGCCCAGTCGGTGGGTCAGGGACCAATGGGCTTTGGGCCGCCATTCATGCGTGGCCAGGGGCCCGAGGGGGTAGGTCCCAGCATGATGCGGGGCATGGGTCACGGCATGATGATGAAGGGAATGGGCCATGGGAAGATGGGGATGGGCCCTGACCCGGCGACCATGTCGCAACTGCGCGATATCCACGCTTTGCTCACGAACCACGATCGCATCAAGCGTGCAGTCACGAATCTGCCCGACGGCATCCGCACGGTCACCGAGTCGGAGGACCCGCAGATCGCAACGCTGATCAAGAGCCACGTCGCGAAGATGGGTGAACGGGTCAAGGCCGGGGACGATCCGGGTTTGCCGATCGAAAGTCCGGCGCTGCACTCGATTTTCCGCAACAAGGATAAGATCCAGACCACCTACGAGACTACGGCCAAGGGCATCATCGTCGTCCAGACCTCGAACGATCCAACAACCGTGGCGCAGCTGCAGAAGCACGCCGCGGAAGTGACCGACCTCGTCCAGGGCGGTATGGCGGCTCTCCACACCGCCATGATGCGGAACAACGGTGGCATGATGGGCGGCATCATGCCCGGCCCGATGATGCATGGCGGGCCAGGCGGCAAGAGGCCGGAGTCGCGCTAGCAAGATGCGCGACCGGCTTAATCGGGTTGCGCAACATTGAATCGCAGTTGCGGCCATGCAAAAAGCTGCCGCCCGAAAGGAACTAGCTCGATGCGTCTCTTGCCTGGAACAATAGTGGCACTCTTGCTGATAGGGGTAGCCGGCAACAGCCGAGCTCAGGATTCGAGGGAGCTCGTCCGGCTGCCGGCGCCCATGCAAGAGCACATGCTTGGCAACATGCGAGATCATCTCGCCACATTGAATGAGATCATTGGCAACGTCGCCGAAGGCAAATTCGACGACGCCGCAAAGCTTGCCGAGCACCGGCTGGGAATGAGCTCGCTCGGCCTCCATGGCGCCGCTCATATGGCCCCCTTCATGCCGCAGCCGATGCAAGACATCGGAACCAGCATGCACCGCGCGGCAAGCCGGCTGTCCATTGTTTTGCAAGACACCTCGGTAGCACCGACGGTCGACACGATGCGCGATGTCAGCCGGGCTCTGCATGAGGTAACAACGACCTGCGCGGCCTGTCACGCCAGTTATCGAATCCACTGAGCGGCTAAGAACCGCGGCACGCACACGAGACCCGTAGAAAATTATTGCGGATAACTACTTGCGTGTCGCGGCTATCGGAGGAGCGTGGTTGCAGGGTGAGCCTTCGGGTGTCCTGCGGGCGCAAGATGGCCCTGCGTGCTCATTCCCACATCACGCATTGGTGCTGCTGTGCGCTGACGGTCCTTTAGCTTCACATCTACTACACTCCCGATGCCATTAGGGGGCCCGGACTGTAGCGCGAACCGGGATCAGTGCGCCGGTATTGTTACGATTGCCGCCTGGGGCACTACGCCCGTCTCGGCAAGCGAGGAGAACATCCTTAGAAACATGAACACGCGCTTGGAGTTGAGATCGCGGTCGTCGACCCAGAACCAGGACCTACCATAGCGGGCGGCGGCAAATGCGTCCGTCGACCGCTCTGTGCCGGAGTGAATTTGCAGCAGCGGTATGCGATGTGAGCCGCCTGAGGCCACCTGGGGGATACGTGTAGCGCGCCCGTCGGCCAAATCCTGGCTTGGCACCTCGACGCCAACGGCAAGCTCAACCATGATTTCCTGGATGGAACGCCGTCACTGACATGGATCAATCAGCGAAACGGGACGGAGAGCGCGAGGCAGAAGAGGCGGGGGGCTTCTGGCTCAGCGCAGTGCGGACGTATTTGCTCGCGATCGGCCTCGGCAATCTCGCGTGGGAGGCGGCTCAATTCCCTCTCTACAGCATCTGGTATGAAGGGAGCCGTGGCCACCAGCTGTTCGCATTGATGCATGGGACGGCAGGCGATCTATTCATATCCGCCGCCGCGCTCATGGCGAGCCTTGCCATCTTCGGCGACCGGGCATGGCCAACGCGGGCATTTTGGCGGGTCGGCGTGCCGACGCTCGGGTTCGGCCTCGGCTACACGGTCTACAGTGAATGGATCAATGTCGCGGTACGCCACACATGGGCGTACTCAAGGCTCATGCCGAGAGTACCGCTTATAGGCACAGGTCTGTCCCCGCTCTTGGAATGGATTGTCGTTCCAGCTTTTGCGCTCCTGCTTCTGCGCCGCGGGATGCGAGCGCGTTGAGCCGGATACCAAGATGTGGTGCGACCACGATTGCTGCCTCATGGAGCGCCTTCAATGACCATGCAGGCTTCGCCGCGATCCAACCGGACTCACAAGGTCGCCGTCGTCGTCTTTATTGTCGCCACACTGCCGACGGTGCTTTTCGGGCTGCGCACTTATGGTTCCTTCCTGCTGCTGCGCTCGGCCTACGAAGCCGGTGCACCAAGGACCAGCAGCATCCGGCCATGGATGACGCTGGACTACGTTGCGGCGGCATACCGGATGTCGAATAGCGTTCTGATCAACCGCCTTGGGCTGTCGCCGGGAACTGACCCCAACGACAGCCTTAAGACCCTGGCAGAGCGGGCGGGAGTCTCGGCTTACGTGTTCACGCAGCGCGTCCAGCGTGCCATCGCAGACATTGCGCTCAGCGTCACATCGAATGGCGGCAGGGACACATCGGGATGGTTTGGCACGATCGGTGAGCAGATTCTCACCGCGCTGCTCGTATACGGCTACTCCGCCCTGGGCCTCACGCTTCTCCTCGGGGCGATCGGCTTGCCGTTGCCGGACGGTATTGCGACGACCGTCGCGGGCTCGTTGGCAGCTCAGGGACGCATGAATTGGCTATGGGCCGGCACGATCACGGTGACGGCTTCGGTCCTCGGTGATGCGATCGGCTACGGTCTTGGACGTCTACTCAACCGCGAGGTTTTGGAGCGTCAGGGGCATTGGATCGGTTACACGCAAGCGCGGCGCGTGCGCGTTCAAGCGCTCTTCGATCGATGGGGCGGACTAGCCGTATTCCTAACACGCACGTTCATGTCATACCTGAGCTCGGTAGCAAGCTTGCTGGCCGGTATTAGTCACTATCGCCTGCCGAAATTCGTGGTGATTGCGCTTGTCGGTCGGCTGATATGGACAGCCGGCTACCTCGGTCTGGGCTATGCCATCGGAGCAGATTGGGAGGCCGCTACAAGCTTCCTCACGAATCTGAGCGGGCTGGTTCTGTCATTGGCGCTGCTCTTAGGGTCAGGGGTTGTCGCGGCCGACAGGGCCTGAGGTCTACACTCCACAAATCAGAAATCCTAACCTGCCGCCACCTCACTTTGATGCGCATCAAACCAATGGACCAGCCACGCCGGAACGTGACCAGGCATAGAGGCGCTAGGGTCTCTTACTTCCTGTTGATGGCCTTTGCGCCCGTAGGACAGGTGGCAGGGGCTGCTCTCGGGAGCGACGATCCTCGGCCTTGACTGGTCGAGCGCGGCGCAACGGGCCGTTTCGAGCATGTCTTTCCGATTTCGGTCTGGAGGCAACCGTGGTGCGTCCTGCGCGCATCCTGAACGGCTCCGAGGACGCACAGCCACCCACGCTGGGGTCTCTCACTTCATGTCCTCGGGGGCGACCGCCTCGCGAGATTTGCCTGAGCGGCAGTCGGCCTGGAAACATCGCGAGATGGCTCCGAAACCGAATGCGCATTCGAGATCATCGAAATGCGGGAACCCGCGCCGCCCGCTCCGCTATGACCCGCGCGTTGTCGAGTTCAACTGTCCCCGCAGGCTCGCCGTTCACCAACCGCCGCAGCTGTCTTTATAGCTCATCCCGACCTTGAACCTCGCCCGCGCCATGCCGATGGTGCGCACGATCTTGCGGTCCATCGAGTTCTCCTGGTGGCCGAACACGTGCTCGACCCGGGCGCGAACCCTTGATCGCGTCTGCTTTACCAACCCGGTGGTGCGGGGCTGGCTGAACTACTTCGGGCGGTTCTACCGCTCGAAGTGCGTCCAGGTGCTTCGCCACTTCAACGAGGCTCTCGGACGATGGGCACGGCGGAAGTTCAAGCGGTTCAAACGCCGGGAACGCGCGTCAATGCATTGGCTGGGATGCATTGCGCGACGGGACCCCAAGCTGTTTGTCTTGTGGGAACACGGTGTGCGACCGGAGGCTGGAGGGTAGGAGCCGGATGACGCGAGAGCGTCCCGTCCGGTTCTGTGAGGGCGGGGAGGTGAGATTCCTCTCCGCTACTCGACGCAACATCTATGTTCGCAGCTGCCGCGCCGGTGAACGTGTGATGGCTTCGGTGAGCCGGTTTCTGACCAACAAGCTGAAGCTCAAGGTCAACGAGGCAAAGAGCGCGGTGGCCCGCCCGGAGGACCCGAAGTTCCTCGACTTCAGCATCTCGAACGATGGGAGCGATAGGCGCATCGCGCCGAAAGGCCTCGAAAAGTTCCAGATGCGGATCCGGGAATTCACGCGTCGAACGCAGATTGTCGAGCTGCTGCGGCCATACCTGATCGGATGGCGCAGCTACTTCGGCTTCTGCCAGACCCCCCGTTGTGCTCACGAACCTCGAAGCGTGGATACGCCGAGGGCTACACATCGCGCTGCCGCTTACGTGACCTCGGAAGCCGAGTGCCGCGCACCTATCGACAAGACATGCGACTCAGAAGCAGAACACGCCGTGCGAGAGCGCGGAGAGGTCGAGGAGTAGCGCCTCACCGCGCACCGCGAGGAGGTAGAGCGCGCTCAAGAGCAGCAGTCCGAGGACCACAAAGAGAGCACGCCGCACGCCGGCAGGCATCAGCTGCCTGCCCGCCTCCTGCCCGCCGATCTCTGCTTGCGTCTGCATCGTCCTTACGCCGGATTGGCCGCCAGCCGCGCCACCGGGCGCTCCTGGATGGGCCAGTGGATCGCCGCCGCGAACAGGCCGAGCGCGATCGAAACCCACCACATCATATCATATGACTTCGTCTGGTCGTAGAGATAGCCCGCCAGCCACAGTCCGGAGAACGAGCCAAGCTGATGGGAGAGGAACACCACGCCGAACAGCATCGACATCCAGCGCGTGCCGAAGAAGGTGGCGACCAGGCTCGAAGTGAGCGGCACGGTGGAGAGCCAGAGCAGGCCCAGCAGCGCGCTCAAGCCGATGATGACCGCGGGCGTGATGGGCAGGAACAGCAGCCCCAGAAAGATGAAGCAACGGCCGAAGTAGATGAGACTGAGCCCCCGCCGTTTCTCAATGAAGCGCCCCGACTGCCCTGCAATGTACGTGCCGACCAGGTTGGCAAAGCCCACCGTCGTCAGCGCGATCACGGCCACGCTCGGGTCGAGGCCCTTGTCGGCCACGAAGGCGGGGAGGTGCACACCGTAGAACGCAACATGAAAACCGCACACGAAGAAGCCGATCGTGAGCAGCAGGTAGCTCGGATACGTGAAGGCCTCCTTGAAGGCTCCGCCCAGCGACTGCGTATCGATCATCCCGGCTCCGGCCGTGGGCTTGCCCGCGAGCGTCCAGGCCAGCGGCATGACGACGGCAGTCGTCGCCAATAGCATGAGTAGGCTGGTCTGCCAGCCGAAGAGGTCCATCAGCAGATGCGTATATGGGAACGCCACGAACCCACCGATCCCGCTCGCCATGCCGAGCGACGCGATCGCGCTGGTGCGCTTGTCGAGCGGCGCCGCCCGGCCGACGGCGCCCACGAGAGAGGTGATGCCGGTGCCGCTGACGCCGATGCCCAGCAGCACGCCGCTCACCAGCAGGTCGTAGCCCGATTGGGCTGCGAACATCAGATACATGCCGGCCATGGTGGCGAGGGTGCCGCCAACGATGACGCGGCCGGCGCCGTAGCGGTCGGCGACGATGCCCGCGAACACGGCACACAGACCCCATACGAGGTTGGCAACCGCCATGGCCGTGGAGAACGGCTCACGGCCGATGCCGAGGTCCTTGGTCATGGGGGTGAGGTAGAGCCCCATCACCTGGCGCAGGCCCATGGCGATGCCGACGATCAGGCCAGCGCACAAGATCACGACCCACAAGGGTCGGGTCGTCGGCGCGGGCGGTGCGACTTTCTGCATGAGATTGTGTTCCTAGGTTTCGGGGCAGCGGATACTACAGGCGCCGTACACCGGGCCAGCGCGAGTAATTCTCACGCCTCTCATGACCTTTCCTCATGCCGGCCCCGCAGGCACCAAAGTGCGCCGCTCCAACTCGATGATTGGTCCATCCGCCTGCTCGAGACCACGGCCGACGAGCTCGACCGACCAAGGCGGGCCCTCGATGCGATAGAGGTTGTAGCGCGCAAGCGGTTCGTTCTTGTAGGGCCGCGCCAGCGCCGCAGACGGGGCACCCACCACCGGCAGCGCCCCTGAATTTGTCGCACACAAGGCCAGCATGTTGTGGTGATTGTGGCCGTGCAGGACAAGCTCGGCACCATGTCGCGCTAGGACCGCCTCGAGCGCCGCCGCGTCCGTGAGGCCGCGCAGACGCCTCGCCTGCCCCGGCAATGGCGGATGATGGATCAGCACCAGGCGGAAGAGGCCGGCGCGGTCGAGCCGCTCGAGCGTGGAACCAAGCCGGCGGAGCTGCTCCGCACCGACGCGGCCCGACGCCACGAGCGGCAGCGTAGGCACCGCAGAATTGACGCCGATGAGTGCCACCTGCCTTTGCCCCAGCAGGCGCACGAACGGGAAGCCCCCTTCCCCTGCAGCGTGCTCGGCCCCCTGAACGCAGGAATTCATGTAGGGCCACCAGCGCCCCGTGCCCTGATCGCCGCCGAGCCGCGAATAGATGTCGTGGTTGCCTGGAACGATGCTCACCTCCTGCGGCGACCCCAGACTCTTCAACCAGGCCAGCGCATTGATGTGCTCCTGCGGCAAGCCGAGGTTGACGAGATCACCAGTGACGACGATGTGGTCGGGCGCTCCAGCCTTGAGGTCGGCGACGATGCGCTCGAGCACGCTTCGCTGGTAGGCATCGCGGCGGTTGCGGGCCCAGTTGGCGTAGCCAAGCAGGCGCTTGACGTTCCAATAGCGAGGGCCGAACCCGGCGATGGGGCCCAGATGCACATCGGTCAAGTGCGCGATCGTCAGTGCTCTTGTCATGTCCGGCGCCTCAGTAGCGGCTTTGCGCAAGCTTGCCAAATCACCCCCGGCGGGCTGAAAGGATAGCGCGGCTGCGGCATGCCGGAGGGCCGGATGGTTACAAATGCGGTCCTGATCAAGGCGCTGCAACGCTACTGGCGGCTCAAGCGCGGCCTTACCATGGGCGTACAGGCGGTTGTGCTGGACGCAGCAGCGCGCGTGCTGCTGGTCCGGCACGGCTACCGGCCCGGCTGGCACTTCCCCGGCGGCGGCGTCGAGAAGGGCGAGACGGTGATCGCCGCTCTCGCACGCGAGCTGCAAGAGGAGGCGGGCGTGATCCTGCCGGTTCCGCCGCAGCTATTCGGCGTTTACGCCAATTTCGAGCATTTCCCCGGAGATCATATCGCGCTTTTCGTCGCCCGCGACTGGCGCCAGGACGAAGTGCCGCCGCCCAACGCCGAGATCCGCGAGCAGCGCTTCTTTGCCACCGATGCGCTGCCTGACGGCACCACCGGCGGCACGCGGCGACGCATCGCCGAGGTTTTGGCAGGGGTGCCGAGGAGCGAGACATGGTGAGCGCCGGCGACGGCAGGCGCATCCTCGTCCGGCCGGCGGGACCGCAGGACAGCGCCGACATCCAAGCCCTGCACGCACGCGTTTTCGGCCCCGGCCGCTTCGCGCGCACCGCCTACCGCGTGCGCGAGGGCACCTCGGAGTTCTCCCCCTTCTGCCGCATATGCCGAATCTATGGGCATCTGGCGGCCGCCGTCCGCTTCACGCCCGTCCTGATCGGGCGCAAGAGTGGGGCCCTGCTGTTGGGCCCGCTTGCCGTCGATCCCGACTTCGCCAACCAAGGACATGGGCGCGGGCTGGTGGCGACGGCGATGGAAGATGCCGGCGCCGCTGGCTTTCACCTTGTCGTCCTCGTTGGCGATCCGCCCTACTATGCCAGGCTCGGCTTCCGCCCCGTACCGCGCCAAATCGATCTGCCGGGGCCCTTCGACCCACAGCGGCTGCTGGCCGCGGAGCTGACACCAGGAGCGCTCGCGGCCTTTGCGGGCTTGGTCATAGCGGACCACGCGGCAAGGCCGCAAAGCCTCAGTCCTCAAAAGGATCGCGGACCAGGATAGTGTCGTCACGTTCGGGGCTGGTCGACAGCAGTGTCACCGGACACTCGATCAGCTCCTCGATGTGGCGCACGTATTTGACCGCCTGCGCCGGCAGCTGCCCCCACGTGCGGGCGCCGCGTGTCGATTCCTGCCAGCCCTCCAAGCTCTCGTAGATCGGCCTGACGCGCGTCTGCGCGTTGGTTCCCGCGGGCAGGCTGTCGATGCGCTGCCCATCGAGCTCGTAGCCGATGCACACCTTGATCTCCTGGAAGCCATCAAGCACATCGAGCTTGGTCAGCGCGATGCCATCGATGCCCGACACCTTGATGACCTGGCGCACCAGGCAGGCGTCGAACCAGCCGCAGCGGCGCTTGCGTCCGGTATTGACGCCGAACTCCTGCCCGCGCTCGCCCAGACGCTCGCCGACGGCATCCGTGAGCTCGGTGGGAAAGGGCCCCGAGCCGACGCGGGTGGTATAGGCCTTGGCCAGCCCCAGCACATAGCTGATGGCACCGGGGCCCACGCCCGAGCCGGTTGCCGCCTGCGCCGCGACGGTGTTGGAGGAGGTGACGAAGGGGTATGTGCCGTGGTCAACGTCGAGAAGAGCGCCCTGGGCCCCTTCGAACAGAATGCGCTTGCCCGCGCGGCGCTCGCGATCGAGCAGCGACCACACGTTGTCGACATAGGGCAGAACTTGCGGTGCGATGCCGGAAAGCTCGCGCATCAAGGCGTCCTTGCCGATCTCGGCCTGCCCGAGCCCGCGCCGCAACGCGTTGTGGTGCACGAGCAGCCGGTCGACCTTGGGACCCATGGTGCCGAGATTCTTGAGGTCCTGCGCGCGGATGGCGCGCCGCCCCACCTTGTCCTCGTAGGCGGGGCCGATGCCACGCCCCGTCGTGCCGATGCGCTGCTCCGCGGCGGCCGATTCGCGCAGCTGATCGAGTTCGCGATGCAGCGGCAGGATCAGCGTAGCGTTCTCGGCAATCTTGAGGGCATCAGGACCAATGTCGATGCCGCGCTGTCTCAAGGCGCCGATCTCGCTGACGAGATGCCAGGGGTCGAGCACCACGCCGTTGCCGATGACGCTGAGCTTGCCGGGACGCACCACGCCCGAGGGAAGCAGGGCGAGCTTGTAGGTCTGATTGCCAATGACGAGCGTGTGGCCGGCGTTGTGGCCCCCTTGGAAACGCACGACGATGTCGGCGCGCTCGCACAGCCAGTCCACGATCTTGCCCTTGCCCTCGTCGCCCCACTGGGCGCCGATCACCACGACGTTTGCCATCTGGGCCTCACCATTTTCGGGCCACCGCGCCCGATCCGGGCCACACCTACCGCCGGTGAGTGGGCCGTGCAACAACGCTCAGCAAGAGGGGAGGCACCTTAACAGCACCACTCCCTTTGCCTACGCTCTAAGATTGCACGGACAAGACAATCGCAGCACGCAAGCCGATCGCCCGCGCCACGGCATATTCGCTGTCGTCGCCGTCCGCGGTGTTCTAGGCTGCAGCAAACCGGCAGCCGGACCATCCAAAGATGGCCCTTCCAGCATCGCGTCTGTCACCGCTTCTCGCTCCGCGCTCCGTTGCGATCGTCGGCGCCTCGCCACGCGAGAACACGCTCGGCAACAACGTCGTGGTGAACCTGCGTCGGTTCGGCTACGCCGGCCGCATCTTTCCGGTCCACCCGAGTGCACCGGAAGTGGCAGGGCTCCCGGCTTACTCGGCGCTCGCCGAGCTGCCTGAGCCCGCAGAGTGCGCAGTGCTCGCGGTTCCGGCGGACAAGATTGCCGCAGCGCTCGAGGAAGGCGCGGCGCACGGCCTCAGGGCGGCGGTCGTGTTTGCAAGCGGATTCGCAGAGCTCGGCAAGGAAGGACGCGCCCGGCAACGTGAACTGCAGGAACTGTGCGCGCGCACCGGGATTGTGCTGTGCGGGCCAAACTGCCTGGGGCTCGTCAATGTGCTCGAGCGCGTGTCGCTGTACAGCTCGGGCATCCCCGAAGGGATGAAGGACGGCGGCCTCGCCATCGTTTCCCACAGCGGCTCGGCGTGCATCGCCCTCTCCACTTTGGGGCGCTTCGGCATTTCCTACCTTGTGTCTGCAGGCAACGCCGCGGTGCTCGATGTCGCCGACTACCTGGAGTACCTCGCGGATGACAACGCGACCAAGGTTGCGGCGCTCTTCATTGAGACCCTGCGCGATCCTGCCACCTTCGCACGCGCGATGCGGATGATGCATGACGCGGGAAAGCCGGTCATCGCGCTCAAGGTCGGTCGGTCGTCGCGGGGCGCGGCAGCGTCCGCCGCGCACACCGGGTCGCTCGCTGGCGGCTGGGACGCCTATCAGGCCTATTTTCGGCGTCACGGCGTGATCGCGGTCGACGATTTTGACGAGTTGGCGGAGTCGGTAGAGCTCGCTCTGAAGGTCCGTGTTCCCCCGCGAGGCGACGGCGTGGCGGTGATCGCGGTGAGTGGCGGCGAGACCTCGCTAGTGGCGGACCTCGCCGAGCGCGTGGGTGTGCGACTGCCGGAACTTGCCCCGGAGACGGTGGCGCGACTGCGGGCGGTGCTGCCAGCGTTCGGCAGCATCGGCAATCCGCTCGATACCACGGACCGCGGCGTCTACGACGCGCGGAACGTGTACAGCGGATCGATCCAGGCGCTGGCGGACGATCCGGCCGTGTCCCTTGTGGCAGTGGTGCAGGATTGTTCGCCGGGCCTCTCCGCGCGCGGCGCCAACAACTACCGACGCATCGCGGAGACCGTCGCGGACGCTGCGCGCGAGATTGCCAAGCCCGTCGTCTTCTTCAACACGGCGGCAGGTGGTCTGCACCCGCATGTAATAGAGCCGTTCGCCGACACCAATGTCGCGGTCATGCAGGGAGCGCGTGCGAGCCTGCTGGGGATCAGCCGCTTCTTCGCGCATGCGCGGTTTGAATCCCCGGCGGCGCCGCAAACTCTCGCGCCCGCACCGGAGTGGCGCGAGCGACTGGCGAGCGGCTCGCCCCTCACGGAGCATGAGTTGAAGGCGTTTCTGGCGGACCACGGGATCTCCGTCACGCGATCGGTGCTCGCGCGCGATGCGGCAGCCGCCGTCCAGGCCGCCGACGAGATCGGCTATCCGGTCGTTCTGAAGATCGCGTCGCCTGACCTGCCGCACAAGACGGAAGTGGGCGGCGTGCGCGTGGGCCTTGCCGATGCGGCCGCCGTCGAGGCAGTTTTTGCCGAGGTCATGGCGGCAGTGCGTGCGGCCGCACCGGCAACGCGCCTCGAGGGTGTGCTGGTGCAGGAAATGGTCTCGGGAGGATTCGAGTTCATCGCCGGACTTGCGCGCCAGGAGCCCTTCGGCATGGGGGTGGTGGTCGGTGCGGGCGGAGTGCTCGTGGAGCTGACGCGTGACACAGCGATGGACCTTTGTCCCCTCGACGATGCTCTGGCCCATGCGCTCCTTGCCCGCCCGCGCGCCAGTCGCCTGCTGCAGGGCTATCGCGGTCGGCCTGTGGGGGATGCCCACGCTTTCGTCGCGCTTCTTGTGCGCCTATCGCAACTCGGTGCCACCTACGCAGACGTGCTGGAGGCGGTGGATCTCAACCCTGTTGCCGTGCTGGAAGCTGGCCGCGGCGCCATCGTGCTCGACGCCCTCGTCATTCCCCGTACGCCAACCACCCAGGAGCGGCTATGACCTACGAAACGATAGAGCTGCAGCACGATGGCGCACTCGCGATCCTCACCCTCAACCGGCCGGAAAAAATGAATTCCCTCTCCGACCGGCTGCTTGCCGACTTCCGGGCTGCAATGGACGCTTGCGAGCGTGACGACAACGTACGCTCCATGATCATCACGGGCGCGGGCAAGGCGTTCAGTGCCGGCTTTGACATATCGCCGCGCGAGAAGCCGCGCACGACCGTGCAGGACTGGCGCGACCACGCCAAGGACGGCAACGAGACGTGGCTGCGGGTGTGGCGCTCACGCTTGCCGGTCGTTGCGGCGGTGAACGGGTATTGCCTCGGCGGCGGCTGTGACCTTTCCATGTGCTGCGACTACACGGTGGCCGCGGACATCGCCCAATTCGGCGAGCCGGAGATCGAGTTCTGCTCCGCCCCTCCCTTTCTCATCATGCCATGGGTGCTCGGCATGAAGCATACCAAGGAGCTGCTGCTCCTAGGCGGGCGGGTCGACGCCGCGGAGGCGTTGCGCATGGGTCTCGTCAACCGGGTCGTTCCGGCGGATGGGCTCATGGAGGAAGCGAGGAAGGTGGCCCTGCGCATGGCGCGCCTGCCCGCGATTGCCGTGAAACAGAACAAAGAGGCGATCAATCGCGCCTACGACATGCGAGGGCTGATGGCCAACATTGAATATGGCCAGGAAATGTTCTGCATGACGGCGATGGCGCACTCACCGGAAGGCCAGGAGTTTCGCAAGATCGCGCGCGAGCAAGGACTCAAAGCGGCGATCCGCTGGCGAGAGCAGCGCTTCAAATAGGCCACCAAGACTAGCGGCCGCCGAAGAGAGCCGCCCGGCATCGCAACTTATTGCTCGTCCCCCGGAACACCGAAGCCCGGAGCGGCTGACGGATCGATAGCCCGCGACGAGACGCTGCGCTCGTCGCGCAGGCGAACCGCTTGCATTCTTGCGAGCAATTATCGCGCCTCGCCTTCTCGCTGCGAAGCGTTGTGATACGCCATGTAGTTGCGCTGGATCGTGATCTGGTCTGCGAGATACTTCGCATCATGCCACACGCCCCAAATGAAGCTGGAGCCTCGACGCGACAGCCAGGGTAGGCCAAGGAAGTATATGCCTGGCTCGGCCGATACGCCGCGCTGATGCTTTGGCCGGCCATTCTCGTCAAAGGCGTCGACCTTCAGCCAGCCGAAATCCAGAGCAAAACCCGTCGCCCAGATGATCGTTGCAATTCCGGACTTGTCCAGATCAAGCCAGAGGATAGGATTCCTCACACAGTCCGAATCCGGCACGACTGCACGCGCATCAGGCTCCTCTGGCAGATCGAGACCATTTCGCGCAACATAAGCGTCTGCTTCGTCCAACACGGATCGAAGGTTCGCATCACCCTTCGCAAGATTCTCGACGAGATCGGGAGCGAAGCTGATGACGCCATTCTGATAGGCGTCCGTACGGCCGACGAGGATCATTCCCTTGGCGGCGAGGATGCGAAAGTCGATGGTATGGCCTCCATGCGTACCGCTCACGGCAATCGTCACATGCTCCTTTCCAGCTTCCCGGGCTACTGCATCCCATTTGCCGAGAACACCCAACCACCAGCAATAGTCGCGCCCACGATAGCTCCGCGGCGGACGGTCATGCGGCCCCACTGAAAGGTAGACGCGCCGTCCCGACTCTAGGAGCTCCTCTGCGATCTGGGTGCCCGACGAGCCCGATCCCACGACCAACACTGCGCCCTCGGGCAGCTGGCCGGGGTTGCGGTATCCAGCGGAGTGCATCTGCAGTACAGACATCTTGGAAGGAACCATCTCGGGCATGATGGGGCGCTGGAACGCGCCGGTCGCGGCGACAACACGGTCGGCCTCCATCATGCCCGCGGAAGTTTCCAGGCGGAAACCAGGACGGCCGATCTTCCTCTCCGCACTCAGCACTTCGACACCGCAGCGGATGGGAGCCGAAATCCTCTTTGCATAGGCGACAAAATAATCTGCAACAGTTTCCTTGGGCGGAAAGTCGTTTGGACCGACGCTCGGGTCGACATCGCTGAACTCGAGACCCGGAAAGCGATCGTGCCAGGCTGGACCGTTCGCAACCAACGAGTTCCCATCTTTCGGAGCGCCAGCGTTCGGCAATCCGGTGCCGCTCCAGAACCAAGTGAGGCACGCCGTTTGCCCTCAGATGTTCGCTCATAGCCAACCCGGCTTGTCCACCGCCGACCACAAGCGTGTCAATCTTCTCAATCGACATGCGTTGCCCCGCATAGTGATGCCAGGAAGCAGATTTGGCTGATCGCGTCGGCCTGCATCAGGGTTGGACGAGGACCACCGTAAGCTGGAGCAGAAGCCCCGAGCAAGTTCGCTTCGGAGCTAGACCGTGGAGGAGGACCCGTGAAATCCTCTCTGCGTGCGGCCCCATCCGTCCGGCCTCGTGCACGGCAGCAGCATGATGGACGGCGGCTGGACTGCTGAAGCGATAGGCGCATCGCCGACGATTTTCGGATGCCGGCCGTTCACTGGCCTCGACGCGGGCGCGACCGGGCGTGCGCAAGCCCAGCCACGCACTGGTCTTTGGGGGGAGAAGCACTGCTTTTACGGTCCGACCGGGGGGCGAACCAGGAAAGTTGACCAGCCGTATCAGACATTGCGTCTTTGCCGTAGGATTACGAGCGAAGTCGGGCCCCACACGGTGTCCTGGACAGAGCGGGCGTTCGATACTCTTGTGTCCCTGGGGATAGCCGCGTGCGCGTATTCACCAACCTAGGCGATCTGCGCGATCCGGCCACGCCCGAGACGAGCCCGGCATTGATCGACTGTCGCGTCTGGGAAAGCCCGCGCACACTTTGTCATGGCGACTTTGACCAGCAGGTCGATGATTGCGCCAGGGCCCTCACGGCCCGCGGTTTCGCACGGGGTGACCGCATCGCGATCCTATCCCTCAATCGGGCCGAGGTGCTGATCGCCTACTTTGCCATCATGCGGGCAGGCTTCGTCGCCGTACCTGTCAACCTCAAGTTTCCGCGTGAGACGATTGCTTTCATATTGGAAGACGCAAAGGTGCGGCTTGTATTTTGCGATGCAACGGGTCGTGCCCTGCTGCCGCAGGACCTGCAGATAGTGGAGTTCGATGGCTCGGGCCACGAGGGCTTTGTCGGTTTCCTGGATCCCGGCCCCTTCGAGACCGTGACGCCTCTGCCCGGCGAAGAGGCAATGGTGCTCTATACCTCGGGCTCTACGGGTCGGCCCAAGGGTGTGCCCCTGTCACATGACGGGCAACTCTGGGCAGTGCGATACCGCGTCGGTGCCAGCGATCAGGGCCGACACCGCTTGTTGATAGCTGCTCCTTTGTTCCATATGAACGCGCTGGGCACGGCCAAATTCGCGATCGCCGCCGGCGCGAGCATAGTGCTGCTGCCGCAGTTCAACGCGCGGCGCTTTGTTGAAGCGATCGGTCGATTCAGGGTGACGTGGGTGACGTCGGTCCCCACCATGCTCGCCCTTGCCATGCGGGAGCGAGACACGCTTGCGCGAACCGACCTTTCTTCGGTTGAGACCGTGCGCACCGGCTCGGCGCCCATCACGCAAGTGATCATCGACGACGTACGGCGCCACTTTCCGAAAGCATTGCTCAATATCGCCTACGGGACAACGGAAGCGGGCCCCGTCATGTTCGGGCCGCGACCCGGCTTGGCCAAGTCCGACCTTGCCCTTGGCTGGCCGCTTCCGGGTGTCGACGTGCGGCTTGTCGGCTCAGATGGCGGGGAGACAAGTGAAGGCGAGTTGTGGATCCGTACACCGGCCAACATGACGGGCTATCTCAATCTGCCCGACAAGACGCGAGAAGTACTGACGGACGATGGCTGGTACAAGTCTGGAGACGTATTTCGTCGCGACGCGGCCGGTGCCTATACGTTCATTGGGCGCACTGACGACATGTTCGTGTGTGGCGGCGAGAACATCTATCCAAGTGAGGTCGAGAGCGTGCTCGAGCGGCACGCCGACATCCTGCAGGCTTGCGTGGTGCCGGTGCCGGATGAGATCAAAGGCCAAAAGCCGTTCGCATTCGTGGTACCAAAAGCGGGCGTGCGCCTGACGGTGGATGAGGTCAAGCGGTTCGCCCTCGAAAACGCGCCAGCCTACCAGCATCCGCGCGATGTGATTTTCATGGCCGAGCTACCGCTGGCGACCACCAACAAGGTCGATCGCAAGGCGCTCGAAGCAGTCGCACGCGAGCGTTGGTCGGCATCTGCGGTGAAAGAGTGAGACAAACGCACAGGATTGCATATGAGAGCAGCAGTCATCTACGAGCACGGTGGCCCGGGCTCGATCCGCTACGAAGTGGCCTTTCCAGAGCCCAAACCCGCCGCCGGTGAAGTTGTCGTGCGGGTGAAGGTGGCAGGCTTGAACTACCATGACCTCTTTACGCGTCGTGGCATGCCCGGAATCAAGGTGCCAATGCCATGCATTATGGGCATCGACTTTGCCGGCGACATCGCAGCACTTGGGCCTGGCGTAGGTGATTGGGCGGTCGGCGATCGTGTCTTGATCGATCCCGTCGATCGTGTCGGCGGCGGCGGCCTGATCGGCGAGGTGAGGCCTGGCGGGCTTGCCGAGTACTGTGCGGTGCCCACGCACCACCTGGTGCGCCTGCCGGCCGATGTATCCTACGAGGCCGCTGCCTGCCTGCCGGTCGCCTACGGCACGGCGCTGCGCATGATGGTCACGATCGGCCAAGTAAAGGCCGGCGAGAAGGTTCTGATCCTGGGAGCTTCCGGCGGCGTCGGCACGTGCTGCGTGCAGCTGGCAAAGCTCGCCGGAGCAGAGGTCATCGCGTGCGCGTCGAGCGAGGAGAAGCTCGAGCGCTTGAAGGACCTCGGCGCCGACCACGGCATCAACTACACGAAGGAGGACTTCGTGAAGTGGGTGTATGGCAAATATGGAAAGCCGCATCGGCGTCGTTTCGACGGGGGTGTGGATGTCGTCGTCAATTTCACCGGGGGCGACACATGGGTGCCCTCGCTCAGGGCGTTGCACAGACAGGGTCGGTTGCTGACCTGCGGGGCCACCGCCGGCTTCGACCCAAAAGAGGACCTGCGCTTCATCTGGACGTTCGAGCTCAACATACTCGGTTCCAACGGCTGGATGCGCGAAGACCTGACCACGCTGTTCGACATGATCGGTTCCAACAAGCTCAAGCCGATCATCGACCGCGAATTTTCCCTACCCGAGGCAAACGAGGCCTTCCGCTTGCTGGAGGATCGCGTGGTGTTCGGCAAAGTCCTGGTAAAGCCATGAACGAGCGCGCACCAACCAAGCTCGACGTCGCCGCTGTCCAGGCGACCTTCGATCTCTCGCCGTTCATTGGCTGGCTCGGATTGAAAGTTGTCTCCCTCGACCACGAGCGACAGGAGATCATGGTCAGCATGGCCATGCGGCCCGAACTCGAGCGCCGCCCCGGCACGCGTCAGTTCCACGGGGGACCGATCGCCGCGCTCATTGACATAACTGGAGATTTTGCCATTGGCATGCTGGTTGGCGGCGGCGTGCCCACCATGAATCTCCGCACCGACTATCTGCGACCGGCGGTCGGCGAGGCGCTGACGGCTGTCGCTCGCGTCCGGCGCGCGGGAAGAACGACCGCTGTCGTCGACATCGAGGTTGCGGACGATCAAGGCAGGCTCGTCGCTATCGGCCGTGGAGCGTATTCGAGCACCGCCGGCTGACCCACCTGGCCAGGCTGCCATCGGCCTGGGCGCGCGATCCGTCAAGCCGCCCGGCGCGATAGCCAGCAACCTGGAACGTCCGCGACCTCCCGTCGAGCCTGCCTCGAAGGTGCCGAGCGCACAGCGTTTGATATGCGTTGCCGAGGGCATCGCGTGGGCGCGATGCTTGCTCGTCGGCGGTTCGACGGTGCTCCTTGACGCATAGCAGCCGTTCCGCTCGGCAAACCCCTTTCGCGACCCTGCGATCAATGCGTAATCTCGTGGCTGAAGTCATGCCGGTCACGAGGGGGAAACAATGAGCGAAGTCGACGGCGCTACCCTGATGGCGAGGAGCCTCAAGCAGCAGGGCATCGATCACCTGTTCGGGGTCGTCGGGTTTCCGATCAGCCGCGATCGCCGCAGCCGCGCAGAAGGAAGGCGTCGCCTACATCGGCATGCGCAACGAGCAGAGCGCCGCCTACGCGGCGGGGGCCTACGGCTATCTGACCGGCCGTCCCGGCGCCTGCGTCATCGTGACCGGCCCCGGCGTGGTGCACGGCCTCGCGGGTCTCGCCAACGCCCAGCAGAACTGCTGGCCGATGATCCTGATCGGCGGCGCCTCGGAGACCTATCGCGGCGGCATGGGCGCGTTCCAGGAGGAGCGCCAGGTGCTGATCGCCTCGCCGTTCTGCAAGTTCGCGCACGGCATCGAGAGCGTGGCAGCGCATCCCCTACTACGTCGAGATGGCGACCCGGCACGCGATCTACGGCCGCCCGGGCGCCTGCCTATCTCGACATGCCCGACGACATCATCCAGGGCAACTGCGATCTCGACAAGGCCGCCCAGGTCGAGCGCGTGCCCGAGCCGCCGCGCATGGTGGCGCCGCACGGAAAACGTCGAGGCGGCGCTGGACCTGCTCGAGAAGGCCCAGCGGCCGCTCGTCCTCGTCGGCAAGGGCATGGCGTGGTCGCGCGCCGAGGACGAGGTGCGCGCCTTCATCGAGCGCACGCAGGTGCCGTTCGTGCGCTCGCCGATGGGCAAGGGCGTGATGCCGGACGACCATCCGCTGTCGGCCGGCGGCGGCGCGCACGCTGGCGCTGCAGCAGGCCGACGTCATCTTCCTGATGGGCGCGCGGCTTCAACTGGATCTTCCACTTCGGCCTGCCGCCGCGCTATCGCCAAGGACGTCAAGGTCATCCAGCTCGACATCGCGCCCGAGGAGATCGGCCACAACAAGCCGACGCGAAGTGGCGCTGGTCGGCGACGGCAAGGCCATCATGGCGCAGCTCAACAAGGCGCTCGCCAACCGCCAGTGGTTCCATCCCAAGGACACGCCGTGGCGCGCAGGCGCTGACCAAGAAGGCGGCCGAGAATGCGGCGACGATCAAGCCGCAGATCGACGACGACAAGGCGCCGGCCGGCTACTACCGCGCGCCTTGCGCGACGTCGCCGCCTGGATGCCGAAGAACGCGATCCTGAGCGCCGAGGGCGCCGGCACCATGGATATCGGCCTCACGCAGTTGCCGAGCTTCAACGCCCGTTCCGTGCCTCAACGCCGGCACCTACGGCACGATGGGCGTCGGCCTCGGCCAGGCCATCGCCGCCTGCGTCGCGCATCCCGACCGGCCGGTCGTCCATCTCTCGGGCGATTCGGCGATCGGCTTCTCCGGCATGGAGATGGAGACGCTGGTCCGCTACAACTTGCCGGTCAAGATCGTCGTCCTGAACAACGGCGGCATCGGCCCCGGCATGCCGGAGATCCCGGAGAACCCGATGTTCAACCTGAAGCCCAACGCGCTGATCTACGGCGCGCGCTACGACAAGGTGATGGAGGCCTTCGGCGGCAAGGGCCTGTTCGTCAAGGAGCCCGAAGGACATCACGCGGCGCCCTCGACGAGGCGATGAAGTTCCCCGGCCCCGCCCTGGTCAACGTCGTGCTCTCGCAGGGCTCCGCCCGCAAGCCGCAGCAGTTCGCGTGGCACAGCTGATCGAGTGACAAGATCAAAGGGCCGCGCCATTCCCGGCGCGGCCCCTTACGTGGAGGGATCGCCATGCAGGATCAGGTAAGGCAGCAGGAGATCGCGACGCACGACCGAGCCGGCGCTCGACACCGGCGCTGAAGGGCATCAAGGTGCTCGACCTCACCCAGTTCGAGGCGGGACCGTCCTGCACCGAGGCGCTGGCCTGGCTCGGCGCCGACGTCGTCAAGGTGGAGGAGCCCAATCGCGGCGAGCCGGGCCGCTGGGGATCGAGCGACCGTCCCGACGCCGATTCGCACTACTTCATCTACTACAACCTCAACAAGCGCAGCGTCACCTGCAATCTCAAGAGCGAGGAAGGCAAGGCGCTGCTGCGGCGGATGATCGAGAAGGCCGACGTCGCTGATCGAGAACATGGCGCCAGGCACCTTCGCCCGGCTGGGCTTCGACTGGCCGCGGCTCAGCGCGATCAATCCGCGCCTGATCTTCGCCCAGGTCAAGGGCTTCGCGCCGGAGAGCCCGCACGCGAACTATCTGTCGTTTCGACATGATCGCCCAGGCGATGGGCGGCACCATGGGCGTGAACGGCCATCCCGGCCAGCCGCCGGTCCGGCCGGGCGCCGACCATCGGCGATACCGGCACCGGCATGCTGTGCGCCATGGGCATCCTCGCGCGCGCTCTACCAGCGCATGGCGACCGGCCGCGGCCAGCACATCCAGATCGCCATGCGCGACGCGATGCTGAACTACTGCCGCACGCCGATGAGCCGCCAGGCCGCGCGCGAGGACCAGCTGCCGCGCGGCGGCAACACGGTGCCGCGGGACCGGCGCCCGGCGGCCTCTACAAGTGCGCGCCGGGCGGACTCGACGACTGGTGCTACATCTTCTGCCTCGCGCGGCAACGAGGAGCATTGGCGGCGCCTGGTGAAGGCGATCGGCCGCGAGGACCTGCTCGACGATCCGCGCATGGTCGACGGCACCACCCGCGTCCAGAACCAGCGACGCCGTCGATGCGGCGATCACCGAATGGACCTCCAAGCGCACCAAGCAGGAAGTGACGCGCAGTCATCGCCGGCGCCGGCGTTCCCTGCGGCGCCGTCATGAACACGCTCGAGCTGCTGCACGACCCGGACCTGCATGCGCGCGGCATGATGCAGACGATCGAGCATCCGGTGCGCGGGACGGTCACCGTGCCGGGTTGGCCGCTGCGGATGTCGGACACCAAGGTCGCGCTGAAATGCGCGCCGGTTCTCGGCGGCGGATTGCGAGGCGATCTACGGCGAGTGGCTCGGCTGCTCGGCCGACGAGGTCAAGGACATGCGGCAACGCAAGGTGATCTGACGTCGTTCATCGCTCGAGCGGTATGGGCGTCAACGCATAGGCGATCGGCCGCCGTTCGCGGCGCAGCACAAGCTCATCAGGCGCCAGGGGCCGAACCCCCAGTTGCCCGAGTGCGCTCGTGCTATGAACTGCCGTGTCCCCGTGAGCGAATCTCGGACGACGAGGCGTCAAAGCGGAAGCGGTGCTCGGGAATTTCGCTGAAGAGATCGCAATAGCGCCGCGGCACGGGGATATCGCTCAGCGCGCGTACACGCCCCGCGGCGTCGCTACGCACGGCCACCAGAAAGCTGCTCCCGGAGCCGCCGATCTCCTCGAGCGCTACGTGCATTCGAGCCTCGTCATTGCCGTAGTATCTCGGCGCAACCAGCCGCTCCGCCGTATCCGCCCCGATCACAAACGTGGTCTTCGGAAACAAGCGCGACTTCTCGAGGAAGGTGGGCGCTCTCGTGAGCTCGACCGGCGACTTCCAGGCGAATTGTGTGAGGCGGTGTCTCACCGTCTCGCCCGCCAGCGGCGGCTTGTCGACGTTGGTGACGGAAATCTCGAACGCCAAGGGCTGCTGCCTGAGCTCCTCGGCCACCCGTGCCAGCAACCTATGTCCAGCATGCATCGGGTTGAAGGAGCCCGGCATCAGCACAAGAGGCCGCGGCGCCGACAGAATCATTTGGCCATCGGGCTGGGCGGTGACGCGATCGACCTCGCCAGCCAACAGCTGATCGATGGTATCCGCGGTCGCGACCACCGTCTCCGCAAACTGCTCATCCGCATCGAGCAGACTGCGTGGCGAAGGTGCGGCAATCCCGCATGCGTGGGCTAGCCACAGGACGATCGCTCGCGAAACGAGGTCTTCTTCGGCGGCACGATCACGTCGGCCCTTGGCCATCACGCCCGTGCAGTGCGCGACGCGGGCAGAGCTGGCGAATGCAATGTGAAACCGATGCTCGCCTCTACGGGGGCGATCGCTCACCAGTGCCGCGGTCGCGCCGAGGCCAACCAGATCAGTGCCCGCCGGCACCAGCTTGCCTGCGCGTGCCCGCACGCTCCGAGCCATCTCGATCGCGGTGTCGGCACTGCAAGCCTGAGCCGGTGCAAAGCCCAGAAACGTCGCAAGCGCCAGCGCGTCGTAGGGCACCTGCGCCTCGATCAGCAGCCGAGAGCCCCCGGGAACACGCAGCAGCTCGCCGACCGCCCCACTGCCGCCCCCCGTGATCGCGAGTGCAGCCTTGCGGCCGGACGCGTGTAATTCGGAGATCAATTGTTGCCACGCAGCGTCCGACGGGCTCATGGTGCGTGTGTGGTCCGAAGCTGAAAAGTGCCTCGCAGATGGTGAAAGACAGTCCGGACAGAGTCAACAGAATGCATGGGCGTGCCGGCAGCCTGATCGGGATGGCGCTGACCAAACACGACGTACCGGGCTCCCGCAGTCGTCGAGAGCTGGGCTAAGCAAGCAGCGAGTCTGACCACTCGACGGGGGCCGATCAAGGCGCGCACGGGTAAGTTCATGGGATGGAGAATCAGAAGTATCAGCGATCGCTTGGGGGAAGTGCTGGTTGTCCTTGGCTTTTATGCGATCACGCTCTCGCTGCCTATTTTTTGGATCGTCGGGGCGCGGCAGGAGCCAAATGGAAGCTTCTTCTACTACGCCGGATGGGTAGCGGTTGGCGGAGCTGCCGCCGGGCTGGTGGTTGTTGTCGCTGGAATGCTTCTGGAAGCGAGATTTCCCAAATTGGACTTGAACAACTCATTGTTCACCCCGATCGTCGTTTTCCTGCTGTTCACTCCCATCATAGTGACGGGAGTGGCAGCAAGTTTTCATGCGGTCGTCTCTGTCGGTGGAAGCGGACACGGGAAACACACGCCTAACCAAGCACACGGACCCAATTGAAATGAGCAAGCCGCAGGCGCAATTGTCGCTGCGGGCGCCAGCATTGTGGGAAAGATGGTCACAGCCGCGAGCGCAGGAAGGAGGAGAACGGCTCCGGGATAGCGAGCGTGTGCAGGATGAACTGCGTGTCAATTGCGATGGCGCACGCGCCGACGATTGATACGACAGTGCCGAATATGACGAGGAATCCGAAGACTTCGTGGTGCGGGTTCAGGATGAGCGCGAAGAGGAATCGGAACACCAACGAGAGTTGCAAGAGAGGTGCGACGAGCATGATGGGCGCTACGGCAAGAGCCGAGTAGAGAAAGCCATGAGCCGCTGCGACGAAGATACCCGAGTAGACGAACCAGCGGGCGTTCTCGCTACTGACCTGCGTCACGTTGCGGCGCAAGGAAGGGATGAGGAGGCCGAGAGTCACTGCGACTGTAGCTGAAGCATAGGCAACCGAGGCGCCGGCTACTCCGCTGAGCGGGCCGACGTCTTGGAGGGCCTGGCGCACGATGATGGGGGAAGTGCCGTACGCGAGCGCCGCAATCAGGGCGAAGAAGAAGCCCACCACAGTGCGCGGCTTGAACGTCGGCTCAGCCGGCTTGCTCGCGCCAGCGTGAGGGGATCGCTGAGTGACGAGGGAACCGGACACCATCAAGATGGCACCGGCGGCCTGGAGTAGCGTGCAGGGCTCGCGGAGAATGACGACGGCCAAGATGAGCGTGACAACGGAGTTGAGCTGGACCACGGGCGCGGTCAGGTTCACTCCTGCCGCTTGGCTCGCTCGGAAGTTGCAATATCGGCCCAGGACGAAATGCAGAACGCCCGCTGCCGAGAGGGACGCAAGCGCTGACGCGTTGAAGCGGCTGAGGTTTTGGAGCGCGCCTGTCAGAAGCGCGACGGTCACAAAGCACGCAAGTCCCACCGGCATGCTGATGACCATGCCTTGTGCCGGGGTGCCGGTGACTACGCCGCGTCGGCCAGTCGCGTTGGTCAGAGCGAACGTCGCACCTGACAGAATGGCGAGCACAGCACCAAGCAGATGCACGGCGTCCCTCCCAGTGGGCTCTTCGCCCACCGCGCCACGCTTGTCGCGCGCATTGCCTTGGGCTCTCCGAGCCCAAGAGTAACCGGCGCTTGCGACGGTCCGTCAAGGGTGCGCCACCACACGGCCGAGCTAAATTCGCCCCCAACTGGCCGACGCGCCGGTTCTGGGACGGCTGCAAAGAGATGGGGTAGGGTGGTGTGGTTCGGAGTAGTCGCGGTTGTACAATGCGCCGCGGGCGATGGGAGCAAGCAGTGAGAAGATGGGAATACAAGAAGATCGCGCTCAACGAAGCACCGCGCAAGGGGGACGATATCGACCTCCTGTGCGACGCGGGCGAAGACGGATGGGAGCTGGTTGCGGTCCTTCCGAATGGCGTGGCGTACTTGAAGTGCGAAAAAGGCGCCTCGGTTCGTGAGATGGCTGAACGCCAGAGCGACGAGACACAGCAGGCCGCAATTGCCGAGACTGCGAGCACCGGTTCAAACGGAGGATCAGCCTCGCAGGTAAAGGCGAAGTACCGGGATCAGTCGACGGGCGAGACGTGGTCCGGCCGGGGTCGGATGGCGAGCTGGCTCAAGCGCAAGCAGGACGCGGGCGAGGACATCGAGAAATACTTGGTGTGAGTGACGGGAGCGCGCTTTCGGGAGTCACAGGGGTGGAGGTGCGGATAAACAGAAGCGGACCTTCCTGGACCTGACTGCCGACGATGTTTACCCAACAACGCGGGCGATCTTTGTTCCTTTCAGCGGTCGCAAGGAATTCCTGGGATGAGGACCAGCTTGCCCATGACCCGGCGGCTCGACATCTCGGCGAGCGCCACTTTTGCCTCTGCAAGCGGATAGGTTCTCATCACGGTGGGCTTCAAGCCGCCGTCTGAATAGGCGTCCAGTAGCTTCGCCAGTCTCCCACGCGTGTCGTCTGGAAAGCGCCAACTGTGTTCGCCGAATACGACGCCTGTCACAGAGAAATTCTTGACCAAGATCATGTTCGCTGCGACGTGTGGGATGTGCCCGCTGGCAAATCCGACGACGAGGATGCGGCCCTCCCATCCTAGGCAGCGCACACTTTGCTCGAAGGCTCCTCCGCCGACCGGGTCGAAGACGACGTCGACACCCTTGCCGTCCGTCAAGGCACGCACCCGATCCCGCAAATTCTCAATACCGTAGTTGATTGTCTCGTCGGCGCCGTGCTGCCGGGCAATGGCGAGCTTCTCTGCACTGCTCGCAGCCGCGAAGACCCGAGCGCCGAGGAGCTTGCCGACCTCGATAGCCGCCAGGCCAACGCCACCGGCCGCCCCGAGCACGAGCAACGTCTCGCCGGCAGCGAGGCGTCCTCTATGCGTGAGAGCAAAGTGCGCCGTGCCATAGGCCACGGGGAACGCGGCCGCTGTCACGAAATCCATAGTACGGGGAATTGGCGTAACGATCGCGCCGGGCACGACGACCTCTTCCGCATGCCCCCCGCCCCGCCGCGCAAACGCCAGCACGCGATCGCCGGGGCGAACATGCTCCACACCGGGGGCGCATTCGAGCACTACGCCGGCAACCTCCAGGCCAGGAATGAAAGGCAACTCGGGCTTGACCTGGTATTTCCCCTGCACCATCAGGATGTCGGGAAAATTGACGCCGGAAGCGCGCACGCCGATGCGCGCTTGTCCAGACCCGAGGGTTGGGCTCGCCACCTCCGCGACCTCGAGGCTGCCAATGCCGTCCATGGAACGGCAGAGAAGTGCGCGCATGACCACGCTCCAGCAGTGTCGTGAGGAGACTACTGACTGCGATCATGCCGCCCTGGCCTCCGCGGCCATCGCCCTGAGCTCGCGCCGCATCAGCTTGCCGGTCGATGTCAGCGGCAACGTTTCGCAAGCATAGACCCGATCCGGCAATTTGTAGCGCGAGAGGTACTTGCGGCAGTGATCGAGGATCGCCGATGCGTCGATGCTCGAACCCGGCTTAGCCGTCAGATAGGCGACGATGAGCTCTCCCTTTTCTGGATCGGCAAGCCCGGTCACGCCTGCAAGGGCTACGGAGGGGTGCTGTTGCAGGATCTCCTCCACTTCGGCCGGCGAGACGTTGATGCCCGAGCGCTTGATCATTTCGGATCTGCGCCCCACGAAGTGCAGCGTGCCGTCCTGCTGCAGCGAGCCGAGATCGCCGGTCCTGAAGTAGCCGTCCGATGTGAAGACCGACGCGTTGAATTGTGCGCTGTCGCCAAGATACCCCTTCGTCAGATATCCCCTTACCTCGATTTCCCCGACCTCGCCGGGTTGGGCGTCGCGATCCGCGGCGAGGTCGCGTATGCGCAGCTGCACGCCGGGCAAGGGGATGCCCTGGCACGTCGCCCGCTTGTCGAGCGGCCAATCGTGAGGCGTGACACAGCAGTTGCCGTAGTTCTCAGTGGCACCGTAGATGTTGCAGATCTCCGAAGCGCCAAGTTGCTCGGCCGCCTTCATGATATCCTGTCGTGCCCCGATGGTGACCCCTGCTCTCAGCGATGCAGTCCGGCGCCGATTGAACGCGGGGTGAGCGACCAGAGCATTCGTCATCGCCGGCAGCGTATAGATCGCGGTGCATTTCTTCCGCTCGATCAAGTCGAGCGCGCCGCCCGCCTCGAAGTGCCCCTGCATAACCAATGTTGCTGCGTGTGTGATCGAGGCCGGCAGTGCGTTGACGGCACCGTAGGACCAGAACAGGGGTATGGAGACGAGCACGCGGTCGCCTGGCATGAGCCCCTGGCGCTCGCCGATGTTGAACCCGTTCTCGATGGTACCGAAGTGATCAAGCGGGACCGCTTTTGGCCGATTGCTCGATCCGGAGGTGTAGAGGATGACGAGCGGGTCGGCGGCACTTGCGCCTTCGCCGGGCACCAGGCTCGGCAGGCTCTCGCCCTCGCCATAGCTGGAATAGGCCTCAAAGCCTTCGCATGGGGGCGCGCCGATGAGGATCACATTCTCCAATCCCCGATGGGCGGCGCTGGAGCGCAAAGCGGCGATGTCCTCGGCGAAGACGCGCTCGCCAAAACGGGGAATGGCGAACAGCAGCCGCACCTTCGAGTCGCTCAGAAGGAAATCCAGCTCTCTTGCCGTCGACCACGTGCTGAACGGCACCACGATGGCCCCGATCGCCGCAGCGGCGAAGAAAACCTCGAGCCATTCGATGCGGTTGTCGCAAAGCAGTCCGATACGGTCGCCGCGCCGGATCCCGGACCTGCGCAAGCGCTGCGCCACGATCCGAGCCCGGGCCTCGAGCGCTGCATAGGAGATGCCGGAATTGACCGTGGTTGCAAAGGCTCGCTCGGGGGCGGCCGCGGCCTGCTCGCAGAGCAGATCGAACATTGTGCGGCTGAGGGGCGCTTGCATATGTTATCTGGAGCCGGATCGGTGATACCGCGCAGACGATAACAATGCAGCTAGTGCGGCGTCTACGTGTAGTTGGTCCCAGCCCACGGAGCAGCGTATGTTCACACAGGAGACCCAAGTGACGCTCCACGTCAGGGAAGCTGCCCGTCACGTCGCGCTGATAACGATTGACAATCAGGCGAAGCGCAACGCCCTACCTCGCGCCGCGATGAGGGAGCTGGCCGAAGCTTGGGAGAGGCTTGGGGCATCGGAGGATTGCCGATGCATTGTCATCACGGGAGCCGGCGACAAGGCCTTCTGCTCGGGCGCCGACATCGGCGGAGATCTTTCGGCGCCTGAGGAAACGGCGCGGCTGATCGACCGCGCACTGCTCAAGGCCAAGGCGTACCCCAAGCCCATCGTAGCTGCCGTGAACGGGGACTGTGCCGGCGGCGGCGTCGAGCTCCTCTTGTCGACGGACATCCGGCTCGCGGCAGAGCATGCGCGTTTTGGTCTGCCGGAGGTGACGTGGTCGATCTATCCCTTCGGCGGTGCGACGGTGAAGCTCGCGCAGCAGATCGGCTACGTTCACGCCATGGACCTGCTGCTCACCGGCCGTCTGGTGACTGCGGAGTTTGCGGCCCGCATCGGTCTGATCAACCGAGTTCTGCCGGCGAGCGATGTCCTGAGTGCGTCCATCGAAACCGCAAGTGCCATCGCGGCAAACAGCCCGTCCGCCGTCCAGGCGGTAAAAACGCAGATCAGCGCCGGCATCGCCGATTACGCCGCGAGCCGCGAAGCCCTGGAACAGGAGCTTGGGAACCGCGTGCGGGCCAGCCCTCACTTCGCCGAGGGCGTCTCGGCGTTCCGCGAGAAGAGGCGGCCAAAATATGGCTGAGGAGATCGATCTGGCAGGCCTGCTGAGGTCCGGCGATCGCCTTGCATGGTCGGCCGGGCCCATGGAGCCGACCGATCTGCTTGCTGCGCTCGACCGTCAGCTGGATCGCGTGCCTCGAGTCTCGGCCCTCCTGAACCTGTCTTTGCAGAACACCGTAGATGCGGCGCGTCTTGCTTCGCGCGCAACAGTGACCGCACTCGGCGGCGCGGTCACGAACCGGCGGTTCCAAGAGATTGGCGCTCTGGACGTGCTGCCCATCAATTATTCCGCTCTGCCAGATCTCGTGGCCGGTGGTCGCCTCCCGATCGACGTGGTGCTGCTGCAGCTGGCCGCCGACGGCAGGGGCTTCAATCTCTCGCTGATGGTCGACCATTTGGCTGATGCAGTACCGGCCGCACGAGCCGTCGTCGCCGAGATCAACGATCTTCTCCCGGTGACCTGCGGCGAGACTTCGCATCGAAGCCGCAGATGTCGACCAGTTGATCGGGGTGTCGCGACCGCCGTTCGAGCTTCCATCGCGGCCAATTCGTGCAACCGAGCGAGAGATCGCCGCCCATGTCCGCCGTCTCGTCGAGGACGGCGCAACGCTGCAAATTGGGCTGGGGTCGCTGCCTGATGCCGTGCTGGAGAGCCTGACCGGCAAGCGTGACTTGGGCCTGCACTCGGGCACCATTGGCGATCGCGTGGTCGACCTCGTCGAGGCCGGCGTGATCACGAACCGCACGAAGCCCGTCGATACGGGCAAGTGCGTCGCGGGCACGCTCCTCGGCTCCCGACGTCTCTATCGCTGGGCGCACCGCAATCCTCTGCTCGAGATGCGCTCGCCGCGCTATACGCATGACATCGTCGTTCACGCCACCATTCCGAAGCTTACCGGCATCAATACCGCCCTTGAAGTGGATCTGACGGGCCAGATGAACGCGGAGCTCGCAGGCAACCACCACGTCGGCATGGTTGGCGGCCACGGCGATTTCATGCGCGGCTGCCTCAAGTCGCCCGGAGGACGCGGCATCATCGTCATGGAGGCGACCGCGCGCGGCGGCGCTGTCTCACGCATCGTCCCCAGGCTGAGCGGAGGGATCGTCACGACCGCGCGCAGTGACGCCGACACGGTCGTTACCGAATACGGTATTGCCGAGCTGCGTGGCCGCTCGGTTTCCGAACGCGCGCGTCAGCTCATTGCAATAGCCCATCCCACCTTTCGCAAGGCGCTGTCCGAGGCTGCCGGCAGAGGGTTGATCTGAGCTCGTACACTCGCGCCTCACAAGAAGCGACCGCACAGCTTGCGGTGTGGGCCTGCCAGTATCCCTCAGTCGTATCGCCCGATGGCGCGGCTGGGGCATCAGGTGGGTTAGTCGAGCAGCCAAGGCGCAGCAGCGGCCTGCGCGATCTGGCGGACCTGCGCCATCAATCCGGCACCGACCGGAATGCCGTCGCGCAGGCGCGTCTCAGCCAGTTTCCACTGCGGATCGCCGGCCACCATCACCGGTTGCGCCGGGTCGACCGGCGCGTGGCCCTGAGCGCTCCTAGAAATGTCGCCACGTCGGCATCGAAATCACCCGCGCCCCGGAAGATGGCTGGGATCGATCGCCATGAAGAAATGCCCGATGTCCATGCCGACGGGCTTCTTGGTGTGTTCGGGATCGGTGATGAGCGTTGCGCCCGACAGGCAGGACGCGAGGATATTCACCATCACCGCAAGGCCGTAGCCCTTGTAGCTCGAATTCTCCGGCGAGCCGCCGAGCGAGGTGAGAAAGCCGCCCTTCTCCTTGGCCACCAGCGGATCGTTGGAGGGGCGACCTTCGCGGTCCAGCAGCCAGCCGTCGGGTGCGGGGCAGCTTCTCGTTCGCCTTGTTGCGGATACGGCCCGCGGCGACCGTCGTCGTCGCCATGTCGAGCAGGAACGGCACGCCGTCGGCGCTGGGCGCCGCGAACGACCAGGGATCGGTGCCAAGCCGCGCCTGCTTGCCGAACGTCGGCGCCACCTGGATGCTCGAAGCTGACGTGCAGGCCATGCCGACGAGGCCGGCGTTTGCGGCCATCAGCGTATAGAACCCGGCTGCACCGAAATGCGCCGAGCCGCGCACGACCGCGGCGGCCATGCCGACGGTCTTGGCCTTGTCGATCACCGTCGACATGGCGAAATGCGCCGGCACATGACCGAGCCCGCCGCCGCCGTCCACCACCGCAGACACGGGCGTCTGCGAGACGATCCCTGGCCGGGCGTCCATGCGCACGCGGCCGTTGCGCCGCAGCTCATCGTAGCGCGGGATCATCGAAATGCCGTGGCTGTCGACGCCGTGCAGGTCCGACCACGCCAGCACCTCGGCGGTGATCTCGGCGTTGTCCTCGGGCATACCCCAGCCGCGCAGGATCGCTTTCAACTGCGCGCGGTGATCGGCATATGTAGCGGGCATGGGCGCTCCCTCGGCCTTGCGTTTCGGCGCCCAACCTGGACGATCCGCACGCACGCGGCAAGCGACCGCGATGGGAGCAGGGCGACGCCGACGCGCGCACGATAGCCGATGATGATCCATTCTGACCTATGCCAGTGGATCGAAGAATGGCGGATGGGTACTCGGACCCTGCTGTCGATCGCCAAGTTGAACAACGCGAGGTCGTGCGGTCGAGCCACCACCCCCCTGACCTACTGCGCCCCTTTGCTCGCCTCCGCCGACGGTGCAGCCTTAGCCTCCGTCGGTGGCGGCGACGCCTTCGCCGGTCGCGGCGCCGTCTTGCAACCGCTGATTTCGCCTTCTTCACCACCGGCCTCGCTGCCTTGCGGCGAGCTGCCGGCTTGGCCGGCTCGTCTCCCCAGAAGCTGAACAAGGACGACAGCGGCGCGGTCTCGCTGACGCCGCCCGCGTAGGCCTGCAGCACCCTCACCTTTGCGCCGACTTTCGCGATTGAAGCAAGGTGCACGACGTGCTCGTTCGTCATGCGGAAGCAGCCGGACGAGTTTGCCCGTCCCACGCTGCGGTCGTTGTTGGTGCCGTGGATGCGATAGATGGTGTTGCCGAGATAGAGCGCGCGTGCGCCCTGCGGATTCTTGAGCCCGCCCGACACCGTGATTGGCAGACCAGGCTGTCGCTTGTGCATCTCGGGGGGCGGCGTCCACGATGGCCAAGCGGCAATGCGGCTGATGCGCTCGGTGCCGGACCACGTGAAGCCGTCGCGGCCGACGGAGATCGGATACTGGTAGGCCCGTCTTGCCCGGCAGCACATAGTAGAGCTTGCGGCCCTGCGTATCGATGATGATCGAGCCCACGTTCTCGTCCTGGTCGAAGTAGACGATCGGCGGCTCGGCAGGTTTGATGTCGGGCCGCTCGCCGCCGTCCATGTGCTTGGGATAGGCGACGGGGCCGTAGGATGCGCGCCGCGCGGCGCGCTCGGCCTCCGCCTGCTCGGATGTCCTTTTGGCGTCGCTGTCGAAGACCGGGGTCGAGCCGGGCCACCCACTCTGCGCGAACGCAGGTTGCGCCGCCACGACGACACCGGCGATCAGCGCCGGAAGCAGTGCGAGGGAACTTCTCTTATCCACGAATCGGAGCCCGAGCTGTCGGCCGACCCGACACGGAATACGGAGCCAAATGCGCCGACACAAGCTACCCGTGGGCCATCCTCTCTGCGCGAATGGTCGGTGTGGCATTCCTGCACGATGCGGCGCCGGCTAAGCCGCACGGACACATTCGTCCCGCGCTTTCTCGGCGAAATAAATCCGATAGTAAGCAGAAGAAGCGGCACCTTGTCCGGGTGCCGCTTGCTGGATTGCACACAGGCCGATGATCACATGTCCTTCATCGGGACGGTCGCTTGCGGGTCGACTTGGAGTCCGCGACCGGTATGGCGCAAAGTCTAGGCGCTGCACCGGCCGACGAGCTTCGCCGCGCCGGGCTTACCCTTGTGGCCGGCCTCGTGCAGGATCGGCGGCACCGATGGGTCGGACACGAAGCTCTTGAAGCCTTCCTCATCCCAGTCGAAGATCACCCACACCCGGTCGGCCTCGGAAGGATCGCTGAAGACCATCGCGCCCTTGGAGCCGTGCTGTTTGCGCTTCTCGGCACCCTTGGTCGAGAAGATCTTCAGGAATTGGTCGAGGTTCTCGACCTTCGTCGTGGCGAGCATCATGGCAGTTCTCCTTCGTGAGGTTGGTGTCGCACTCTGGCGACGTCGCTTGCAGATGGCAGATTTGAAGATTTCGACGTCCTCTCGTTACTCGGCGGCGCGCAGCCCGCTTGGCGCGGAGCGCGGAACCAGCTTCTCCTTGGGCTCGACCAGCCCCAGGTTTTTCACGATCTTGAACTTTCCGCTGGTCGCCTGGGCGATGTACATGTTCATGCGAACGTGGTGCTGACCGGGTACCATTTCCGCCGGGCCGCCCGGCCCCTCGGAAATCCTGGCGTGGTCGAGGGCCGCAATCACGCGTTCCTGGTCCAATGAGCCCGCCTCTTTCACGGCCGCGGCCCAGAGCCTGATGCCGCGATAGAGCCCCGTGCAGGCGCTGCCGGCGGTGAACTGGGCGCCGCCGGGGAAGAGCTTGTTGTAGCGGTGGAGCAGCTCCTGGCTGAACGGATCGCTCAGCTCCTGATAGTAGTCGAGGCAGCTGTAGAGGCCCTCGATGTGGTGGGCCGGAACGAAGTTGAAAAAGTTCTCGTCGAAATAGGTGCAGACAAGCTGCCCGCCGCGCTTCGTGAAGCCGGAATCGTGGAGCTGCTCGAAGAACGGGGCGAGGCCGGGCGGAACGATCGTATTGAAGACGACGTCGGCCCTGCTGGCCGTGATCCGCTCGACCATCTCGCGGTAGTCCATGTGATCGAGGGGATGGTACTCCTCTCCGACGATCTCGCCGCCGCTGGCCGTGACGAGCTCGCGCACCTTCTTGTTCATGACGTGGGGCCAGATGTAGTCGGCCGACGGCAGGTAGAATTTCTTTGCGCCTGTCTTCTGCATCAGCCAGGGAATGAGAGGCTCGAGCTGCTGCGCCGGCACTGGGCCCGTGCAGAAGATGAGCGGGTCGCATTCCTGACCCTCGTACTGCTCCGGGTAGATGTAGAGCTTCCTGCCCTTGGTGACCGCGGGGCCCTTGATGGCCTGGCGGGTGGAGCTGTAGATCCCCCCGAACAGCACATCGACTTTGTCGTGCTCGACGAGCTTGGTGGCCTTGGCGGCGGCGACGCTATCTATGGTTGCGCCGTCCTCCAGGTACAGCTTGAGCTGCCGCCCGAGCAGACCGCCGCTGGCATTGATGTCGTCGACCAGCATTTTCGCCACGTTCGCATTCGCAATGCCCATGGGCGAAAGCGGTCCCGTCTGCTCGGCAATAACGCCTAGTTTGATGGCTGGATCGGTCATGGCATCCTCCTGTTTGACGGTCGGCAGCGCAATTGCCCGGCCGATGCGATGAGGATGCCGCCAGCGCCCCACCCGCACATCGGGTGGATTCCCTATGCCGCCGACGTTTCTGGGCTAGAGCAAGATCGTTTCTGATCGAAGCGCTTCGCTTCGATCATGGAACGTGAATCTTGCTCTAAACTGAGGAATAGAGCAGGATTCACGCTTCGGCCTCGACGTCTCTGTTGAGGTGAGGTGATTCCATCCGAAGCGATCCTGCTCTAATGCTGCACCAAACCCCGCTCCAGGGCGTACAGGGCTGCGCCAGCCCGGGTGCTGACCCCGATCTTGGTGTAGAGGTTCTGGATGTGATGATCGGCAGTCTTGGGGGCGATCTCGAGCTGGCGCGCCGCTTCTTTCGCGGTATGCCCGGCCACAATCAGGCGCAGCACCTCGATTTCGCGCGGCGTCAGGCCCGCCAGGCGCTCGGACGTCGCCCGACGCGCAGGCTGACCGGCCGTGGTGAGGACTGCCTCTACGGCGTCGCTGCACAGCTTTCCTTCCTTGACCGCGCCGCGCAATTTCGACGCCGCTGCGGCATCGCTGATCGCGGCACGGTAGGGTCTTGCTTCCCTGGCGGTTTGAAATGCCTCCGCGGCGGCAAGGATGCGGGCCGCGGGTGAAAGGTCGGGACCCTTCGCATAACGGTGATAGCCGCTGCCGTCGAGACGCTCATGGTGGCGCAAGACCAGCGCTGCAACCGCCTTGCCGTCGCCGCCCAGCGACGCCAGTGCGCGTTCGCCATGATAGGGATGGAGGTGCGCGGCGTCGGTCTCGCGCTCGGTCAGGGCCCCCGCCCGCATCCAGGTCGAGACCGGCACGGCAAGCTCGCCGATGTCATGCGTGTACGCGGCCCAGCGGGCACCGCGAATGTCGGCCGCGGGCAGGCCTGTGCGCTTGCATGCCGCCTCTGTGAGCGCCGCTACGGCGCGCGAATGGCCGAAGGTGAAAGGCATGCGCATGTCGATCATATCGGCGATCGCCAGAAACGCCTCGTCGCAACCCTGCTCGTCCAGCATCGCATGGGGCGCAGGTTCGAGCGCGAGGATCGTCTCGCGATCGACCGGCCCGTCGAGACCCGCCATCAGTCTATCGGCATGCGCGATGAACAGATCTGCGAGCTGGGGCTCGTAGCCGCCGCCGCTGCGCTTTGCGATCATCCTGGTCATGCCTTCGAAGCCGTGGGCTTCATAGAGGGCAATCGCATCCTGGGCCAACGTGACGAGGCGCACCGGAAACCTGACGGCCTCACCGGACAAGCCGCGGGGCATCCCCTTGCCATCCCAGCGCTCATAGAGCTGGCCGAGGTTCTCGCGGATCTCGTCGGAGAGGCCGATCCGCTCGGCGATCCGCTGCGCGACTTCGCAATGACCCGAAAGGATCGGGATGTTCACCTGAGGTGCTTGGGCGAGGCCGCGCTCGATGGCCTGTGCGAGCTCCTCGGGAGGAAGGCCTGCGAATTTGCGCGCCAGGGCACGGGTGAGGGCTTCGGCCAGCTCCACCTTGCTGCCCATGTCGGTGCGGGCGAGCTCGGTGCGCAGCGCGATTTCATCGCCCCACGCGGCGGCCAGCAGATGCGAGTCGGCGTTGCAGCCGATGTAGCGCAGAAGCGCCTGATGATAGACGCTGCGACATGTGCTCTCGTCGAGATTGGCGACATCGGCCAGCCGCATGCCGAGCACGCAGGACCGCAACGCAAAGTCTCGCGAGTGACCCGTGGCCAAGTCTGTTGCATAGGCCAGCGCCATGAGGAAATCGGCGCGCCTGACGGGCGATGATGGCATGCAGAACTCCTCACTCTTGACCCATCGTTTGCTCACAAAGCCTGTCGAGTTGGCGCGCCGGTGGGTGACGAGGCTCGTGTGCAACCGGTTCCACTCTCGCAGCCTTCGGGGGCGATGGGCAATCCTCTTCCATGAAGAAGCGTTTCGTGCTGCGATCGGCCTGCGCGAGATGACGATCGCGCGGAGCGATCGACATGAGCAACACCTTCCAAGGCCGCATCGGCCGCACAATCGCGGAACTCGACACCGTACCGGCCGGCCGCGCCGAAGGCTCCGTCCGGCGCACCGAACATTCTCGTCGTGCTCTTCGACGACACCGGCTTTTCCGACTTCGGGTGCTACGGCTCGCCGATCCGGACGCCGACCATCGACCGGCTCGCTGCAGAGGGTCTGCGCTACACGGGCTTGCACACCACGGCCATGTGCTCCACGACGCGTGCCGCCATGTTGACGGGTCGCAATCCGCACTCGGTGGGTGTTGGCAGCCTCGCCAACTTCGACAGCGGCTATCCGGGCTATCGCGGCAAGATCCGGCGCGAGGCGGGCACAATCGCCGAGATCCTGCGCCTCCATGGCTGGCGCAACTATATGGTCGGCAAGTGGCACGTGACCCCGCTCACCGAGGCCGGCTCCACCGGACCGTTCGACGGCTGGCCGCTCGGCCGCGGCTTCGACCGCTACTATGGCTTCATGGACGCCGAGACCGACCACTACGCGCCCGAGCTCGTGCTCGACAACTCCGCTATCGATCCGCCGGGTTGCTACGAGTCCGGCTATCACCTCACCGCCGACCTCCTCGATCGATCGATCCAGTTCCTCGCCGGTCACATCGCCGAGAAGCCTGATTCTCCCTGGCTGCTCTGGCTCGCTCTCGGGGCCACCCACGCCCCGCACCAGGCGCCGCGTGACATTGTCCTTCGCCTATGACGAGGTGTTCGCCGGTGGCTGGGACGCGGAGCGGGAACGTCGGCTCGCCCGCCAGCTCGAATTGGGGATCGTGCCCGCCGGCACGCGGCTGCCGCCTCGCAACGACGGCGTACAGCCCTGGGATCGGCATTCACCCGACGAGCGCCGCTTCTTCACCCGTCTCCAGGCGGCATTCGCCGGCATGCTCGATCACGCCGATCTCCAGCTCGCCCGCCTCGTCGACTTCCTAGAACGCGCCGGACAGCGCGACAATACCCTCATCCTTGTCCTCTCCGACAACGGCGCGAGCCAGGAGGGCGGACTGCTCGGAGGCGTCACGCTGGGGCCGCGCAACATGCGGGCCGAGCTCTGGCCGGAGAAGATGGCGCGGCTCGAGGACATCGGCGGGCCGAAGGCGCACAACAACTTCCCGCACGGCTGGGCGATGGCCTCGAACACGCCGCTCCGCCGCTACAAGCAGAACACGCACGGCGGCGGCATCCGCGACCCGTTCATCGTCTCTTGGCCCAGGGGCATCCGCGCGCGCGGCGAGCTGCGCCATCAGTTTTGCCACGTCTGCGATATCCTGCCGACGCTGCTCGACATCATCGGCATCGAGCTGCCGGCGGAGATCAACGGCGTGACGCAGATGCCGCTGGAGGGCGTGAGCTTCAGGGCGAGCCTCGACGATCCGGCGGCCCCGTCGAAGGCCAGCCCGCAGTATTTCGAGCAGTTTGGGCATCGCGGCCTCTGGCATCTGGGCTGGAAGGCCGTCGCCTACCATCCGCCGGGCAAGCCCTTTGATGCCGACACGTGGGAGCTCTACGACCTCACAAGGGACTTCAACGAGACCAACGACCTCGCGCCTGCCGAGCCCGAGCGCCTCGCCGCCATGATCGCGAACTGGTGGCAGCTTGCCGAGCGCCATCACGTCCTGCCTCTCGACGACCGCTTTCGCGAGCGCTTCGCCGAGAATGCAGCCAACTTCCACGGTTCGCGCACACGCTATGTGCTGCACGCCGGCATGGGACACGTGCCGACCGAGGTGGCGCCGGATCTCAGAAGCCGCAGCTATCTGATCGAGGCCTTCGTCGACTGCATCGGCGCAGACCGCGGCGTGCTCATCGCCCACGGCGATGCGACATCCGGATACAGCCTCTATGTGCAGGATGGCCGCCTCATACACGATATGAACGTCGGCGGCGAGCATGTGATCGTGCGCTCAGAGATGGTCGTGCCGGTTGCCGGCGCCCACCGGCTCGGCGTGCGCGTGCGCCGCCTGACCCACGTCGAGGACCCGACGCCGCAAACCGGCCCCGGCACGAGCGAGATCATGCTGCTGATCGACCGAGCACCGGTGGGGCGCATCGAGACGAAGCTTGGCTTGCCGAACTTCATCTCCTGGTCCGGCCTCGACATCGGCCGTGACCGGGGCTCGCCGGTCTCGCACTACGAGGCCCCGTTCACCTTCACCGGCCGCCTGCTCCGTGTCGAGGTGACCATGGACGTCGACCAGCGTCTCGACGGCGACGGCATCGGCGCTGCGATCATGGCTCGTGAGTAGCGCCGCGACGGCGCCAATCCCGGCTGCATCGGCAAAACCCGGGAACTCGCAATGCACCTCGCTCGAAGTCGCAGAAGAGCATGACATGCGTGCCTAATCTTGGTCTAGGATGAGAGCGCCGGGCGCCGAGGCCGCGCGGACTGGATCGGGGAGTGCGTCATGATCACCAAGTTCGACAGTCTCTTTGCCGGCCATGCCGACCTCGACAACGTCGGCTACGGCGGCACACCCATCAACGAGCGCCGCTACCCCAATGCGCACCTCGTGACGGCGCTGAGCAAGGCCGAGGCCATGGCCAAGCTCATGGACGGTCTGGGCTACAACTGCTTCTGGATGGCCGAGCATCACTTCCAGCGCGAGGGCACCGAGTGCATCCCCAACAACCTGATGATGGCGGTGCACCTCGCGCACCGCACGAAGAACATCAAGATCGGCTGCGGCTTCAACATTGCACCCATGTGGCATCCCGCTGCGGCTGGCGGAGGACTACGCCGTCGCTGATTTCCTGACCGGCGGCCGCGTCGTGTTCGGGCTCGGCCGGGGCTATCACACGCGCGAGGTGGAGACGTTCGGGGCGCCGCTGCGCGACCAGGAGGCCAACCGCGAGCTCTACGAGGAGCAGACCGACATCATCTTCAAGGCCTTCAATCAGGAGTCGTTCTCGCACAAGGGCAAGCACTACACGCTTCCCCCCGAGATCCCCTATCGCGGCTATACGCTGAAAGACCTGACGCTGGTGCCGCGACCCGTCAACCTGCCGGTCGAATGCTGGCAGCCGATCCAGGGCGGCTCGGCGCGCGCGCTCGAGTTCATGGCCAAGCACGGCATCCAGGGCATGGTGGGTGGCGGCTCGGCCGAGGGCGGCGCCATGCACAAGGTGGTGGTCGACTGGCAGTCGGCGCACGCGCGGGTCGGCAAGGAGATCGAGCTCGGCGAGCGTCTGTGCTTCGGGTTCCACTTCTACATGGCCGACAGCCGCGAGCAGGCGATGAAGGCGGCGGCGAAATACTACGAAGAGAACATGAAGATGTTCGGCGAGCTGCGGCTGGTGCGCGCCATCACCGAGGAGCAGATCGAGATCATGCGCGATCCCAAGCGCGCGCCGGCTGCCAAGCTGCCGCGCATCGAGGACGCGGTGAAGCCGCCGGCGGCTTCCTCGCCGGCAACGCCGACGACCTGATCGGGCACATCAAGGCCCTGGAGAAGAAGTATCCCGCGCTCGACCGCGTCTCGGTGAGCCTGTCCGTAGGCGTGCCGGAGAAGGTTGCCCTGGAGCAGCTCGAGCGGTTCGCCAAGGAGGTGATGCCGGCGTTCAAGGGCGCCAAGGCGTCCCGGCGCTGAGCCAGGAAGCGGCGCCGCCTCAAAGCTTGTAGGCGGTGCGGAACACCAGCTCGAACCCGCGCCCGGGCAGCACCGATTTCAGCCAGACGGCCGCGATCTCGATCGGCGAGCCGAGCATGGACCGCACCGGCAGCCGGCGCCGTCGCAACAGTCGCTCGAACTCTGCCTTGCCACCACATCGGCCGGCGGCGCGCGCTCCACGTTCTCATCGTAGACGGCGACCAGGCGGCGGCAGGTTGCGGCATAGGGGGACGGCTCGCCGGCCTGCCGGCACATCACGTTGTTGGCCATGAGCGCGGTGTTGTAATCGCCGGGGTGGACGAGGCAGGCCTCGATGCCGAACGGGGCCACCTCCATGCGCAACGCCTCCACGAGGCCGTCGAGCGCGAACTTGCTGGCGCTGTAGTAGGCGAGGTAGGGCAGCGCGATCAGGCCGCCGATCGAACCGATGACCAGGATCCGGCCGCTGCCCTGCGCGCGCATGTGGGGAAGGACTGCGCGCACGACGCGGACGCTGCCGAAGAAGTTGGTGTCGAGCTGTCGTTTCGCCTCCTCGACCGTGGTGTCCTCGATGGAGCCGGCGAGGCTCGCGCCGGCGGAGTGCACGACCACGTCGATGCGGCCTTCCCGATCGAGCACCTCACGGACAGCACGCTCTACGGAGGCTTCGTCGGTGACATCCATGGCGAGATAGAGCCAGTCGTCGGGGGCGCACGGCGTGCGGCTTGCCCCGTAGACGCGGCGGCCGGAGCGGGCCAGGCGCTCGCAGCAGGCCTTGCCGATGCCCGAGGAGCAGCCGGTCACGAGCACGACCTCGTCTGCCGAAGCGGCGGAATTTGCGGAGCGTCCGGCAGTCATGCGGGCAGGGCCGGACAGCCGGCTGCAATTCGTGCAGTAGCGTAGGAAAGGGCCATGGCTGGCGAGCAAAGCAGAGGGGCCGGACCCTGTCCAGCAATGCGCTGGCCCTCCGGGCACGGCCCTATCCGATCCGATGTCTCAATAAAATGAATGGGCTATGCGAGCGCGTGCCAATCGCGTGGGCGCGCGGCACCTTGCTTCCGCCAAATTGCGGTCGCGTGTGAGCCGCGGCAGGGTCAATGATCCGCCCCAATGGCTTGCGATGCTGGCATCGTTGCCTCTCGGCCCGGTCCAAAGGCGAGGCTTCGGACTTCTCAGCCCCCCAGCCCCCCGGGGCCAGACCGACGGACCGGGCCACCTGCTGAAGAAGAAGAGGCGCGCAGAATACAGAGATCGAGACTTTCGAGGCCGGCGCAATCGCCGGCCTTCGTTTGTGCGCGGGCTAGAACTCCCGCAGCATCGCCGCGCCGATGATCGGGCCGGCATGACCCTGCTGCAGCAGCACGGCGCAGCGGTCGGTGCCCGGGCGCATGAAGCTTTGCCGATCCAGCTGAACGGTCATGGCCTTGCCGTTCCACATGCCGATCGGAATCAGCTCGCGCACCACGTTGCTGTAGGTGATGGTCTTGCCCTGGTTCTCGCCGCGCCCGATCGGCACGGTCACGCTCTTGGCGATCACGGCGAGCCACAGCGTGGCTTCCTTGGCGGTCGTCCCGCCGGGCGCTGCGCTCGCCTCGACGACGAGCTTGTCCTTGTCCTTGGAGAGCTGGATCGCCACGCGCGAGGCGGACAACGTCTTGGAGGTCTTCTCGATGAGGCGCCCGATCTGCCCTTCGTCGGCGCCGTTGACGTGGGCGATCCCGTTCACCACCACCTGGGGCGTGTAGATCGCCCCATCGCCGCGGGCCTTGCCGTAGGCGCGCTGGCGCTCACTGAATTTCGGGCTCGCCAGCGTGTCCTTCCAGCCCAGATAGTCCCAGTAGTCGACCGGCATGGACATGGCCATGACGTCGTCGCGCTTGACCAGGCGGCCGAGCAGCGCATCGGCGTTGGGACAGGAGGAGCAGCCCTGGCTGGTAAAGAGCTCGATGACGGCCTTGGGCTCTGTGATGGCTTTGGAGGGGGTGGCCGCATCTGCGGCATCTGAGGCGGGGGCCTGGGCCAGAACCGGAGCCGTCAGGCCTGCAAGGCCGGCTGCGAGCGCAACAAGTGCGAGACATCGCATGAGAGGGATTGTTCCTTCTTCGTATTGATAGCCGAAGCGGTCGAACCCAAGCCCCACAGACCGCGTGCCGACCCCGCTAATATCAGTGTTTCCGCGATCAAGTGCGAGTCACGAATGGGTGACACGGCGTCCCGGTTGCGGGCGCCGTGTCGGGCATTTCCGGTATGTGGGATCGGGGCCTACCGCCGGGGTCTCATGCTGCGCTCGCCAGATTGCGCAGCACGAACGGGAGGATGCCGCCGTGGCGGTAGTAGCTGAGCTCCTCCTCCGTATCGATGCGGCAGAGCACCTCGATGTCGCGCGCCTTGCCGTCCTCGGATGCGATGTTGACGGTGAGCTTCTGGCGCGGCTTCAGGCCGGGCAGGCCGCGGATCGTGATGGTCTCCTTGCCGGTGATGCCGAGACCTTGCCAGGACTGGCCGTCCTCGAACACGAGGGGGAGCACGCCCATGCCGACCAGGTTGGAGCGGTGGATGCGCTCGAACGACTGCGCGATCACCGCGCGAATGCCGAGCAGGCGCGTGCCCTTGGCCGCCCAGTCGCGGCTCGAGCCGGTGCCGTATTCCTTGCCGGCGAACACGACCAGCGGCACGCCTTCCGCCTTGTAGCGCATGGCCGCATCGAAGATCGACATGGTTTCCCCTGACGGATAGTGGATGGTGATTGCCGCCCTCCTTGCCGCCCATCATGATGTTCTTGATGCGCACGTTGGCGAACGTGCCGCGCATCATCACGTTGTGGTTGCCGCGGCGCGCGCCGTAGGAGTTGAACTCGGGGGGCGCACCTGGTGCTCGATCAGGTAGACGCCGGCCGGGCCGTCCCGCTTGATGGAGCCGGCCGGCGAGATGTGGTCGGTGGTGATGCTGTCCTGGAACAGCCCGAGGATGCGCGCATCGATGATGTCGGCGATCGGCGTGGGCTTGGCCTCGAGGCCCTCGAAGTAGGGCGGGTTCTGCACGTAGGTGGAGCCCGAGTTCCAGCGGTAGGTGAGGCTGGGCTTGGACTTGCCCATGGCCTGCCAGCTCTCGTCGCCCTCGAACACGTGGCCGTAGCGCTTGGCGAACATGTCGGGCGTGACGCAGGTGCGGACGAGATCGGCAATCTCCGCCGAGGTCGGCCAGATGTCCTTGAGATAGACCGGCTTGCCGTCGCTGCCGGTGCCGAGCGGCTCGGTGGTGAGGTCCTTGTTGAGCGTGCCGGCGAGCGCGTAGGCCACCACCAGCGGCGGGGAGGCCAGATAGTTGGCCTTGCACGTCGGCGTTGACGCGGCCCTCGAAGTTGCGGTTGCCCGAGAGCACCGCACCGACGACGAGGTCGCTCTTGCGCACGGCGTCGGCGATGTTGTCCGGCAACGGCCCGGAATTGCCGATGCAGGTGGTGCAGCCGTAGCCGACGAGATTGAACCCGAGCGCGTCGAGATCGGGCGTGCAGCTCCGCCTTGGCGAGGTAGTCGGTGACGACCTGCGAGCCAGGCGCCAGCGAGGTCTTCACCCACGGCTTGGACTTCAGGCCCTTCTTGAGCGCGTTGCGCGCCAGCAGGCCGGCGGCGATCAGCACGCGAGGGGTTGGAGGTGTTGGTGCAGCGAGGTGATGGCGGCGATGACCACGTCGCCGTTGCCGATGTCGTAGTCGGCGCCCTCGACCTTGACCCGGCGCGCCGAGCTCGGCGCCCTTGACGATGTCGGGCAGCGCCTTGGCGAAGCCGGCCTTGACGCCGGACAGGCGACACGCGGTCCTGCGGCCGCTTCGGTCCGGCCATGGACGGCTCCACGGTGGAGAGATCGAGCTCCAGCATGTCGGTGAAGACGGGTCGCACGCCCGCCTCGCGCCACAGCCCCTGCGCCTTGCAGTAGGCCTCGACCAGCGCGACGCGCTCGGGCTCGCGGCCGGTGGCCTTGAGGTATTTGATGGTCTCGGCATCGACGGGGAAGAAGCCGCAGGTGGCGCCGTACTCGGGCGCCATGTTGGCGATGGTGGCGCGGTCCTCGACGCGAGAGGTGTCGAGGCCGTCGCCGAAGATACTCGACGAACTTCCCGACCACGCCGCTCTTGCGCAGCATCTGCGTGCAGGTGAGCACGAGATCGGTGGCGGTCACGCCTTCCTTGAGCTTGCCCTTGAAGCCGAAGCCGATCACCTCGGGGATCACCATGGCGACTGCGGCTGGCCCAGCATGGCCGCCTCCGCCTCGATGCCGCCCACGCCCCAGCCGAGCACGCCGAGCGCGTTGACCATGGTGGTGTGGCTGTCGGTGCCGACGCAGGTGTCGGGGAAGGCCTGCTCGGTCTTGCCGCGCGCCGGCTTGGTCCACACCGTCTGCGCCAGGTACTCGAGGTTGACCTGGTGGCAGATGCCGGTGCCGGGCGGCACGACGCGGAAGTTGTTGAAGGCGCCCGCGCCCCAGCGCAGGAACTCGTAGCGCTCCTTGTTGCGCTCGTACTCGATGCTCGACGTTCTTCTCGAAGGCGTCGGCGCTGCCGAAGTCGTCGACCTGCACGGAATGGTCGATGACGAGGTCGACGGGCACCAGCGGGTTGATCTTGGCGGGATCGCCGCCGAGGCCCTTCATGGCGTCGCGCATGGCGGCGAGATCGACGACCGCCGGCACGCCGGTGAAGTCCTGCATGAGGACGCGCGCGGGGCGAAAGGCGATCTCGCGCGTGGAGGTCTTGTCCTTCAGCCACTCGACCACGGCGCGGATGTCGTCGGCCTTGGTGACCGAGCGGCCGTCCTCGAAGCGCAGCAGGTTCTCGATCAGCACCTTGAGCGAGAAGGGCAGCTTGGAGATGCCGGCGAGGCCGTTCTTCTCGGCGTCGGGCAGCGAGAAGTACTCGTAGGTCTTGGCGCCGACCTTGAGGGTCTTGCGGCATTTGAAGGTGTCGGGCGATGCGGGGGCGGCGCTCATGGCGGGATCTCCTTGCGATCCGTCTGGCAACGCGTCTTGCGGCAGGACTGCCTTGGATGGATAGCACTTCCTTGCAAGACGTCGGCCGGGGGCGGGTGCGCCCGCATCTCACTTGCGAGTCTCTGGCCTCGCGGCGGACCCCGGTCTTATAAAACGGTTCTAATATGCGGCGCTGGGCCGGGGAAGCCCCATGAAGCTGATTGCTGACGGTCTCACCTCAACGCGCGGCGGGCGCACGCTGTTTTCGCGAGCCTGTCGTTTCGCCGTCGACGGCGGCGAGGCGCTGCTGCTGACCGGGGCCGAACGGGGCGGGCAAGACCACGCTTATCCGCACGCTCGCCGGGCTGCTCGCGCCGGCGGCCGGCACGGTCCGCGCTCGATGGCGGCGAGCCTGAGCGCGAGCGAGGCGAGCAGTGCCACTTCGTTGGGCACCTCAACGGCATCAAGGCGCAGCCTCACGGTCGAGGAGAACCCGCGCTTCTGGGCCGATTTCTCGGCGGCAGCGGGGAGCGGCGCCAAGATCGATGGCGCGCTCTCGGCCTTCGGGCTCGCGCATCTCGCCGACATCCCGGCCGGCTACCTGTCGGCCGGGCAGAAGCGGCGGCTGGCGCTTGCGCGCCTGCTCGCTGGCGCGAGCGTCCCGTCTGGCTGCTCGACGAGCCGACCGTGTCGCTCGATACCGCCGCGCCAGGACTGCTCGTCGCGGCCGTCGACGCACACATCGCGGCCGGCGGCCTCGTGGTGATCGCGACGCACGTGCCGCTCGCCTTTGCGCAACGCGCGTGGCGAGCCGCGCCGGCTGCATCTGGGCGGCGAGCCCGCGGCCGCATGAGCGCCTTCCTGCGACGCTCGTCGCGCCGCGATCTTGCGGCTCGCCTGGAAGGCAGGGCGGCGCCCTCGGCACCGCGCTCGGCTTCTACATGGTCGTGGTGACGCTGCTGCCGCTCGGGCTCGGGCCCGATCTCAATCTGCTTGTCGCGCATCGCGCCGGGCGTGCTTGTGGGTCGCGCTGCTGCTCGTCGGCGCTGCTGTCGCTGCCGCGCATGTTCGGGGCCGACTACGAGGACGGCTCGCTCGACATCCTGGCGACGGGCCCGCTGCCGCTGGAGCTCGTCGCCGCCGCCAAGGCCTCGCCGCACTGGATCACGACCGGCATGCCGCTGACGCTGCTGGCGCCCCTGCTCGGCATGCTCCTGAACCTGGAGCCGGAGCCTATCGGCGTGCTGGTGCTCGACCATGCTGGCGGGCACGCCGGCCGTGAGCTTCATCGGCGCCATCGGCGCGGCGCTGACGCTGCGCGCGCACCGCGGCGGCCTGCTGATGGCGCTCCTGATGCTGCCGCTCTACGTGCCGACGCTCATCTTCGGCATGGCGACGCGCTCGGCGCACTGCTGGACTCCGGCGGCGTTCCTGCCCCGTTCCTCATCCTTACCGCGATCTCGCTGGCGGCCCTCGTTCTGGCGCCGCTCGCGGCGGCGGCGGCGCTGCAGGTTGCAGCTGCAGTAGACAGTCGCGGCGCAGACCACTCGCCTGCCGTAGGCATGACGTTGCCATATTGCGCAGCGCAACCGATTGCGCTTGGAGCGGCTAACCCCTTAGATCATTGCCAATGCAGACCCTCACCCAGCGCCTCGCCAACCCGACCCGGTTCATGGAGCTTTCCGGCCGCGCTGCTGCCGTGGGTGGCGGGGGCGGCGGCGCGCGATCATCTGGCTATCGGCCTCTACATGGCTTTTCACCGCGCCGCCCGACTACCAGCAGGGCGAGACCGCGCGCATCATGTTCATGCACGTGCCCTCGGCCTGGCTCGCCATGTTCGGCTACGCGCTGATCGCCGCCTCGAGCTTCGGCCTGCTGGTGTTCCGCCATCCGCTGGCCGACGTCTCGGCCAAGGCCGCGGCGCCGATCGGCGCGGTGTTCACCTTCCTGGCCTCGTCACCGGATCGCTGTGGGGCAAGCCGATGTGGGGCGCCTTACTGGGTGTGGGATGCGCGGCTCACCTCGGTGCTGATCCTGTTCTTTCTCTATCTCGGTCTGATCGCGCTGCGCTCCTCGATCGAGGACGAGACGCTGGCCGCCAAGCTCACGGCCGTGCTCGCCCTCGTCGGCATCGTCATGCTGCCCATCATCAAGTTCTCGGTGGAGTGGAACACGCTGCATCAGCCAGCGAGCGTCATGCGGCTGGGCGCGCCCACGATCGATCCCTCGCTGCTGTGGCCGCTGCTGGTGATGGCGGTCGGCTTGACGGTGCTGTTCGCGGCCCTGCACTTGAAGGCCATGCGCAACGAGATCCTGCGCCGGCGCGTCAAGGCGCTGCGCACTGGCCGAGGTGGCGCGGGCGCAGTCTGGCCGGCCAGCGCGGCGGAGTGAAGCGCATGGATCTGGGACCGCACGCCGCCTTCATCTGGTCCGCCTACGCCGCGGCGGCGGCTGGTGCTTGCGGGCTTGTCGCCTGGCTGGTGCTCGACGGGCGGCGCCAGCAGCGGCTCGCTCGACGAGCTCGAGGCGCGCGGCGTGCGCGCGCTCGGGCGCGGCGATCCTCTGAATCGACGAGCATGCCGGTGCAGTATCAGTCGCGCACGCCTGGTCGCCTCGCGCGTCGAAGCGCAGGCGGATCGCGGGCGCTGCTGTGGCCGCTCGTGATCTTTGCGGTGCTGGTCGCGGTGTTCGCCTTTGCGCTGAGGACGCGGCGATCCCTCGAAGCTGCCCTCGGCGCTGATCGGCAAGCCGGTGCCGGTGACCGACGCTTGCGCCGCTCGAGGGACTGACCGACGGCGGCGGCCGGTCGCCGGGTTCAGCAGCGCCGATCTCGCCGACGGGCCAGGTGTCGCGTGGTGAACTTCTGGGCCTCCTGGTGCGGGCCGTGCGTGCAGGAGCACCCGTTGCTCGTGGCGCTCAAGGAGAGGACCGGCGTGCGGCTCTACGGCGTCAACTACAAGGACCAGGCGACGGCGGCGCGCCGCTTCCTCGGCCGCTACGGCAACCCCTTCACGGGCGTGGGCGTCGACGGCGACGGGCGCGCCGCCATCGAGTGGGGCGTCTACGGCATGCCCGAGACGTTCGTCGTCGATGGCAAGGGGCGCATCGTGTTCAAGCACGTCGGGCCCATCACGGCCGAGACGCTGGAGAGCAAGATCATCCCGGCCATCCGCGCGGCGCAGGCGCGCTGATCAAGCCGTTTGGGAGGTTGGCCGGGGACTCGCCGCCGTGAGCATCAGAAGCCCCGCCGTCGCCGACAGCAGCGAGCCCGCAAGCACGCCCAGGCGCAGCTCGGCGGCGTGGGCCGCGTCGCTGAAGGCCAGCGTGCCGATGAACAGGCTCATGGTGAAGCCGATGCCGCCGAGCATGCCCACGCCCAGGAGCTGGCCCCAGTTGGCCTGCGCGGGCTTGGGCGCCAGCCCGGTTGCGACCGCCAGCCAAGTCGCGCCGAAGATGCCGATCGGCTTGCCGAGGAAGAGGCCGGCGGCGATGCCGAGCGGGACGGGCTCCAGCAGCTTTGCCAGCGACAGGCCGGCGAGCGACACGCCGGCGTTGGCGAAGGCGAACAGCGGCAGCACGCCGAAGGCAATCCAGGGATGCAGGCTCTCCTCGAGCTGCTCGAGCAGCGAGGGCTCGTCGCGCTCGATTTGCGTCAGCGGGATCGCGAAGGCGACGACGACGCCGGCGAGCGTGGCGTGCACGCCCGACTTCAGCACGCACACCCAGATGAAGATGCCGGTCAGCAGGTAGGGCGCCAGGCGCACCACGCCGCGCGCATTGAGGGCGACGAGCACGGCGATGCCGGTGCCCGCCAGGGCGAGCGACACCCAGGACAGGTGCTCGGTATAGAACAGCGCGATGATGACGATCGCGCCGAGGTCGTCGAGGATGGCGAGCGCCAGCAGGAACAGCTTGAGCGAGCTCGGCACGCTCGGGCCCAGCAGGGCCAGCACGCCGACCGCAAAGGCGATGTCGGTGGCCGAGGGAATGGCCCAGCCGCGCAAGCGCGACGGCGATTGCCGGTATTGATCCAGACATAGATCAGCGCCGGCACGGCCATGCCGCCGGCGGCGGCAATCGCGGGAAGGGAAGCCTGGCCGAAGGTCGACAGCTCGCCCTGCACCAGCTCGCGCTTGATCTCGAGGCCGACCAGAAAGAAGAAGACCGCCATCAGACCGTCGTTGATCCACAGCAGCAGCGGCTTGTCGATCGCCAGCGCCCCGACCCGCACGCCAACCGGGGTGTCGAGGAAGACGTCGTAGAGCCACGACAGGGGGGAGTTGTCGAACACCAGCGCGGCCAGCGTCGCCGCCAGCAGGATCAGCCCACCGGCGGCCTCGTGGTGGAAGAACGCCAGCGCGCCTTTGAGCGTGTCGCGCACGTCTGGTCGGGGTGCCATGGCTCACCTGCTTCAGGCTTCGAGGGCGGAAAGCTGCAGCACCTCTCGGCCGGTGCTGGCGACAAGGACGCGGTCGAGATCGGCGAGGCCGCGATCAAGAGCAGATTCGCTGGAATGCCCGTTCAAGATATGGCCGAGCAGCAGGCCGGCCAGAAGATCGCCAGCGCCGTTGGGGATGCCGTCGCGTTTGGGCAGGGTGCGCTCGAGGCAGGCCTGACCGGTGACGAGCAGAGTTGCAATGCCCGCTGCGCTCTCGGCGGCGGAGGTTATGACGACGGCGGGCGGGCCGAGGCCGCGCGCCGCTGCTTCAAGGTCACGGACCGGTGCGCCGGCGAGCCAATCGAGCTCGAACAGGTTGGGCGTGGCGATGGTGGCGAGGGGAACGAGCAGGTCTCGAATCGCCTCTGCCGTTGCCTGCGACACGTAGAGGCGGCCGGCATCGCCGAGCACGGGGTCGACGAGGACCGGCAGGCGCGGATTGGCAGCCTTGATGTGGCGGACGGCCTCCGCCGCCGCCTCCACCGCATCGGGCGTAGCAAAATATCCGGTCAGCACGGCATCGAGCATCGGCCAGCAGCCGTCCGCCTCCAGCGCTGACAGCATCGCCGCAAGCTCCGGCCCCGGCACATTGCGCTTCTCGAGCCGGCCGAGGCCCGGGCGGCTCGCAAGCACGACGGTGGCCAGCGCCCAGACCTCGTGGCCGAGCCACTGCAGCGCCGGCACCGTCGCATCGAGACCGACATGCCCGCGCACGACGTGCGAGGAGATGGCCAAGACCTTTGCCATCACCGGCTCATATCACGTTTCGCTCAGGCAGCGGCCGGCCCGCTGCAATGCGCGCGTAGCCGAGCCGGGTCAGGTCGATGGTCCGGAAGGCGCCGTGCACGATGAGCTCGGCCACCGCGCGGCCGGCGCCGGCTGCCTGCTGTGCGCCATGGCCGGAAAAGCCGTTGGCGAAGTAGAAATTGGGGATCTCGGGGTGGGCGCCGATCACCGCGTTGTGGTCGAGCGTGTTGGTGTCGTAGTAGCCGGCCCAGGCGTTCACCACCTTGACGCTCTCGAAGGCCGGCACGCGCGCTGCAAGGCGCGGCCACACCTCGCTCTCGAAGAAGGCGTGATCGATGCTGTCGAGGTCCGTGGTCGGCGGCTCCTGGCTGGGCTCCGGCGACTTGCCGCACAGGAAGAACCGACCCTCGGGGCGGAACCACACGCCGGAGGGATCGACGGTGAGCGGCGCCAGGCGCAGCGCGTCGCAGGCCTCGCGGCAATCGATGACGTAGACGTAGCGCTTGCGCGGCTCGACCGGCAGGGCCGCGCCGGCGAGCGCCGCAACCTCGCCCGCCCACGCTCCGGCGGCATTGACCAGCGCGCCGCAGGCAATGCGCGCGCCGCGACGCGAGCCGCACCGCCTCGATGCGCCCGCGCGCTTCGATGGTCGCCACGCCATCGTTGAGGAGAACGAGCCCGCGGGCCCGGGCGGCATCGCGGAAAAGGGCGGCGAGGCTCGGCGGATCGAACCAGCCTTCCCCCGAGCGGCCATAGCCCCCGGCGGCAATGCCTTCGCACGCGAGCCAGGGGAACCTGCGGGCCAACTCGGCGGCCTGCGCCAGCTCGATGTCGGCGCGCAGGGATTGCTGCAAGGCGACGTTCTCGGCCAGCACCGCCCGGGACGCATCCGAGGCGAGGATCAGGTAGCCCTGCTCGCGGAAGCCCACGTCCGCCTGGGGCCCGAAGGTCGTCTGAAGCCGGCGGAAAAGCCCCAAAGTGAACTGCGACAGCTCGATGTTCTCGGGCGTGGAGTACTGCTGGCGCAAGCCGCCGGCCGAGCGCGACGTGCTCGCCTCGGCGTAGCTCGGGTCGCGCTCGATCAGGACGACGCGGCGGCCGGCGAAGGCAACATCGCTGCTCAGGAAATAGGCGACTGCGCTGCCGACGATCCCACCGCCAATGATCACCACGTCTGCGTGTTCCAAGCCGGCTCCGATGCTGGTGCACTCTCGGCTTCGAATTTGGCGGATTGGCCGCGGTCTGCCAAGGACGCATGCTCGGGCCGAGGGCAGACGGCATGGCTCTTGCCTTTCGATGCGGTTGCCCGCCGCGGCAGTTGCGGATCGCTGGATACCGGGGACGAGCCCCGGTATGACATGCGCGCCGGCCGCGACCGGGCCGACGCCGCTGTCCGGAACGCCGACGAGGTGCCGCCCATGCAAATCCGCCCGCGACGCAGCGTGCTCTACATGCCGGGCTCGAACGCCCGGGCGCTGGAGAAGGCCAAGACGATTGCGGCCGACGCGCTGATCCTCGATCTGGAGGATGCGGTGGCGCCGGAGGCCAAGGAGACCGCGCGCGGCCAGGTGTGCGGGGCGGTCGAGGCCGGCGGCTACGGCCACCGCGAGCTCGTCATCCGCATCAATGGCCTCGACACGCCCTGGGGCGCGGCCGACCTGGCGGCGGCGGCGGCGGTGGCACCTGATGCGGTGCTGCTGCCCAAGCCCGGCACGGGCGCCGACATCGTGCGGGCCAGCGAGGCGCTCGCCAAGGCCGGCGCGCCGGAGAAGACGCGGCTGTGGGCCATGATCGAGACCCCGCTCGCCATCCTCAACCTCTCCGACATCGCCGCCGCCGCGCGCCGGCCTGGCTCGCGCCTCGCCTGCTTCGTGCTGGGCACCAACGATCTGGTCAAGGAGACGCGGGCCGATCTCTCGGTCAACCGCCGGCCGGCCCTCTACTGGCTCTCCGCCAGCGTGACCGCGGCGCGCGCCTATGGCCTCGACGTGCTCGACGGGGTCTACAACAACTTCAAGGACGCGGAAGGCTTCCGGCGCGAGTGCGTGCACGGCCGGCGGCTGGGATTCGACGGCAAGACGCTGATCCACCCCGACCAGGTCGCCATGGCCAACCAGGTGTTTGCCCCGCCGGACGCGGAGGTGGCTTTCGCCCGCAAGATCATTGCGGCCTTCGCCCTGCCCGAAAGCAAGGGCAAGGGCGTGATCACGGTCGAGGGCCGCATGGTCGAGCTGCTGCACGCCGAGACGGCACGCCGCACGGTGGCGATCGCCCAGGCCATCGAGGGGATGAAGGCGTCATGACGCGCGGCAAAGACCAGCCCGGGGCGCTTCTTCGAGGACTTCGCGGTCGGCCAGGTTTTCCAGCACGCCACCCCGCGCACCGTGACGAGCGGGGATAGCGCCCTCTACATGGGCCTCTACGGCCCGCGCTTTGCCGTGCAGTCCTCGGATGCTTTCGCGCAGAAAATCGGCTATCCGCGCGCGCCCATCGACGATCTCATCGTCTTCCATGTCGTGTTCGGCAAGACCGTGCCCGACATCTCGCTCAACGCCATCGCCAATCTCGGCTACGCGGAGTGCCGTTTTCTCGCTCCCGTCTATGCCGGCGACACGCTCAGCGCCTCCTCGCAAGTGATCGGCGTGCGCGAAAACTCCAATCGCGCCTCGGGCGTCGTCTACGTTCGCACCACCGGACGCAACCAAGTGGGGCAGGCGGTGCTCGAATATGTGCGCTGGGTGATGGTGCGCAAGCGCGATTCGGCTGCCGGTCGCGCCCTCCCCTGTGGTGCCCAAGCTCGCCGAATGCGTGGATGCCGGCAGATCTCGGGCACGCCGTGCCGAAAATCGACGCCAGCCACTACGATTTCCAGTTGGCCGGCGCCCAACATCGGTGGGCCGACTATGGCGTCGGCGAGAAGATCGACCACGTCGACGCCATGACGCTGGAGGAAGCCGAGCACCAAATCGCGACCCGCCTGTACCAGAACACGGCCAAAGTGCACTTCAACCTGCATGAGCAGGCGCAAGGCCAGTTCAAACGCCGGCTGGTCTACGGCGGCGTCGTCATCTCGCTCGCCCGGGCGCTGTCCTTCAATGGCCTTGCCAACGCCTTCCACATCGCCGCTATCAACGGCGGCCGGCACGTGGCGCCCTGCTTCGGCGGGGATACGGTCTATGCCTGGTCGGAAGTGCTTGCGAAGGCCGAGATTCCCGGACCGCAGCGACATCGGCGCCCTGCGCACCCGGCTTACGGCGGTCAAAAACCGCACCTGCGCCGACTTCCCGCTGCGTACGCCCAAGGGTGACTACGCCGACGGCGTCATCCTCGACCTCGATCTGTGGCTGGTGCTGCCGCGATAGGCCAACCGGGGCGGCCTGGGCGGCGGCCCCGTCGATCATTGGTATACAATACACCCGAAGGACGGTTGAGCCCCGCTCAGCACTGCTGAGACATTCCCGCAATTGTAGGAGATGCTCGATGGCGCTAAAAGCCGGGTAGCAGCCGGCATCGACGACACCTGAGCCGGCGGCGTGGCGAGCGGGAGACTTGGGAACCATGGCCGAAGCCAGGCAGGCAGTCGAGCGACCGCTCTCTCCCCACCTTTCCATATACCGCCTGCAGATCAACATGGTCATGTCGATCCTGCATCGACTGACCGGCGCGGCCCTCTATTTCGGCACCCTTCTGCTCGCGGCCTGGCTCATTGCCGCGGCAATGGGGGAGAAGGAATTTCAGCTCGTCAGCGCGCTCTTGGGCCATCCAATCGGCATGCTCGTGCTGTTCGGCTATACCTGGGCGCTCTGCCACCACATGCTGGGCGGCATCCGCCATCTCCTCTGGGACACCGGCAGGGGGCTTGCGATCTGGCAGGTCAACCTGCTGTCTTGGCTTACTATTCTCGCCTCCATTGCGCTGACGCTGGCGCTCTGGGCGGCTGGCCTCATGATGCGGGGAGCCTTCTGACATGGCATATCGTACGCCGCTTGCGAAAGTGCGCGGCCTCGGCTCCGCCAAGGAGGGGGCGGATCACTTCTGGCGCCAGCGCGTCACCGCCGTGGCCAATATCCTGCTCGTGTCGTTCCTGATCTACCTGGTCGTGAGGCTGGCGGGCGCAGACTATGCCACCGTCAAGCGAGCCCTGGCGCGGCCGCACAATGCCATCGCGCTCCTGCTGCTGGTGCTGTCGGGCGTCATCCACATGCGACTCGGCATGCAGACCATCATCGAGGACTACGTGCATTCCGACGGGCGGAAGGTGGTGGCCCTCATGCTAAACTCGTTCTTTGCGATGGTGGTCGGACTGACCACGGCGTTCGCGGTGCTGAAGCTGAGCTTCGGAGCTTGAGAAGCATGCCGGAAGAGAGAGTACGCGACGTCGGCAACGGCGTGGCCAAGCCAGCGGTCAATGGCAGGGCCTATCCCGTCACGGAGCACATCTTTGACGTTGTGGTGGTCGGGGCCGGCGGGTCGGGCCTGCGGGCGACGCTTGGATGTGCCGAGGCAGGTCTCAAGACGGCCTGCGTCACCAAGGTCTTCCCCACGCGCTCCCACACGGTGGCAGCCCAGGGCGGCATTGCCGCCGCCATCGGCAACATGGGCCACGACGAATGGCGCTGGCACATGTACGACACCGTCAAGGGTGCCGACTGGCTGGGCGACCAGGACGCCATCGAATACATGTGCCGCAACGCCAACGATGCCGTCTACGAGCTCGAGCACTACGGCGTGCCCTTCAGCCGCACCGAGGACGGCCAAATCTACCAGCGCCCGTTCGGCGGCATGACCACCGAGTACGGCGAGGGCCCGCCGGCGCAGCGCACCTGCGCAGCCGCCGACCGCACCGGCCACGCCATGCTGCACACGCTCTATGGCCAGTCGCTACGCCACTCGGCTCAATTCTTCATCGAGTATTTCGCCATCGATCTCATCATGGATCAGGATGGCGCCTGCGGCGGCGTGGTCGCGCTGTGCCTCGAAGACGGTACCCTGCACCGCATCCGCGCCAAGAAGACCATCCTGGCCACCGGCGGCTATGGCCGCATCTACTTCACCTGCACCGGCGCCCACACGCAGACGGGCGACGGCAACGGCATGGTCCTGCGCGCGGGATTGCCGCTCCAGGACATGGAGTTCGTGCAGTTTCATCCAACCGGCATCTACGGCGCCGGCATGCTGATCACCGAAGGGGCCCGCGGCGAGGGTGGCTACCTCACAAACTCGGCCGGCGAGCGCTTCATGGAGCGCTACGCCCCCCACGCCAAGGACCTGGCCTCGCGCGACGTCGTCTCGCGCTCCATGACGATCGAGATCCGCGAAGGGCGTGGCGTGGGCCCCGAGAAGGACCACATGTACCTCCACCTCGACCATCTCGACCCCAAGATCCTGCACGAGCGGCTGCCCGGCATCACCGAAAGCGCGCGCATCTTTGCCGGCGTCGACCTGCGCCGGCAGCCGATCCCGGTGCTCCCGACGGTGCACTACAACATGGGCGGCATCCCCACCAACTATCACGGCGAGGTCCTGACCTTGCGGGACGGCAATCCCGACACGATCGTGCCGGGCCTGCTCGCCGTCGGCGAGGCTGCCTGCGTATCGGTGCATGGGGCCAATCGGCTTGGCTCCAACTCGCTCACCGACCTCGTCGTGTTCGGCCGCGCCGCCGGGCTGCGTTGCGGCGAGACCGTCGAGGCCGGCGCAGCCATGCCGCCGCGACCCAAGGATTCGGACGAGCTGGCGCTCTCCCGCCTCGACCGGGTGCGTCACGCCCAAGGCTCGACGCCGACCGCGGCGCTGAGGCTCAGGATGCAGAAGGCGATGCAGACCAACTGCTCGGTATTCCGCACGGGCCCGGTGCTGGAGGAGGGCGCCAAGATGATCGAGGACGTGTGGGGCGGCAGCGATGATCTGCGCGTGTCCGATCGCTCGCTCGTGTGGAACTCCGATCTCATCGAGACGCTCGAGTACGAGAACCTGATCGTGCAGGCGGTCACCACCGTCGTCAGCGCCGTCAACCGCAAGGAATTGCGGGGCGCGCACGCGCGCGAGGATTATCCCAACCGCGACGATGTCAGTTGGATGAAGCACACGCTGGCGTGGGCGGACAACGAGAGCCACGCAGTCAGGCTCGACTACCGGCCAGTCCACACCTACACGATGACCAACGAGATCAACTACATCGAGCCGAAGAAGCGCGAATACTGACGAGCCGTCTCGAGAGCCTTGGGGTCTCGGGCGACGCGGAAATCCGACAGGGCGCTCTCATGCATTCCCGCCGCGCGCTTTTTCTCGATCGCGACGGCGTAATCAACGTCGACAGGAACTATGTCTACCGGCGCGAAGAGTTCGTGTGGTGCGACGGCATCTTCGAGCTCGGGCGTGAAGCGTGCGCGCGCGGCTATGCTCTGGTGGTGGTGACCAACCAATCGGGAATAGGCCGCGGCTACTATACCGAGGCGGCCTTTACCGAGCTGACGCAATGGATGTGCGAGGAGATGAGCCGCCTGGGCGCTCCGATCGCGCGCATCTACCACTGCGCACACCACCCCGAAGCGGTGCTGCCGCAGTATCGCAGCGACCATCCCTGGCGCAAGCCGGCGCCGGGAATGATCCTGCAGGCGGGGGAGGATCTGGGCCTCGATCTCGCGCGTTCGATCCTGATCGGCGATCGCCCCTCGGACATCGCAGCCGCCAAGCGGGCGGGGATCAGCACCACCGTTCTGGTGGGGACCCTCGACCGGGCCCACGCCATGGAAGCCGAGCCGACCGCGGTCGTGCCGACCGTCCGCAGCGCTGTCGCTTGGTTCCTCCGTCACGCCGACACCAGCATTGGCGCCCCGGAGGCGTAGGCACCGCGAGGTCTCCGCGATGCACCACAGCTGGCCTGTTGATTGAAAGCGGGCCAGCCGATCGGACGGGCCGACCTCAGGTCGCCTTCGCGGCGATGCTCTCGATGCGCACGACGACCTGCTGGCGCGCAAAGCACAGGTAGCGGTAGGTCATACCGCGCTCGCTCACCAGCTCCTGGAAGGCCTTGTACTCGTGCTGCTCCCAGTTCGGGTAGTTGAAGTACTCGTCGAACAGAATGATCGTGCCCGGGATGATACGATCGGCCAGCAGGGTGAAGATCGTGCGCGTCGACGAATAAAGATCGCAGTCGACGTGCACGAATGCCACCGGCCCCTGATCTTTCTCGAGCCAGACGGGCAGCGTGTCCTCGAACCAACCCGGGTGGAGGCGGACGTTTCTCGGAACCCGCGGCAGGCGCCCTCCGGCGCTGAGCGCTTTGCGGCCGAGGCTGAAGCCGCTCCACGGCTCGGGAAGCCCCTGGAAGCTGTCGAAGCCATGGATGGTGTGCTTGCCGATGCGACGGGCAATGAAGCGGATCGTGCCCCCGGTGTAGACGCCGAACTCCAGGTAGTGGCCTTCGACCGCGACGGCCGCGAGCGCAAACTCCGTCGCCTCGCGCTGCGTCTCGAGGCCGAGCGCGTCGGGCATGGCGCGCTCGACGTAGTCGACGGTACGATTGAGCGCCCGCAGCGAGCGCTCGCGCATGGGATGAATGCGCCCGACGTCGCCGAGCTGGTAGAAGCTGCAAACGAGCTTGTAGATCGCGTGCTTGAGCCGGAAGTTGGTGACGAGCATCTCGGCCGTCCCGCCTATACGCCGTTGCGGTTGAAGCGGGACGCGGCCGTGATCGGACGCACGTTCGATGGGGTGTGGGCTTCGATCATTGGCTCGCGTAGGCGCAGAAGCACGGGACGGCACCGAAAGAACGGGCTTGGGAACAGCCGCATTCCGTGCCAGTTTCTGGCGCCGTATCCGGCTCGTCCGAATTGCCCGGCGCCGCGCGGGACGGTACGCCAACAGCTCCGAGAAGGGCAACTGTCGCCGCACGCTTAACCCATCCGGCATCAACAGCTATAAGTGCGCCAGTGCCAGCTGGCCGGTCCTCGTAGTTCGGCAACGCGCGTGCAACGTGGGTTTTGAGCATGCGGCTTCTCGTCGGTGGCGATTCCGAGATCGCAGAGGCGACCCGGCGCACCCTTGTGGCTGCCGGCCAGCCGGTGGCCGCGACGACGCGCCGTCTCGGCCAGGTGTGTGCTGAGCGCCCGCTACTCGATCTCGCCCAGCCGCTCGGCGGTTGGGAGCCGCCAGCAGGCACGCAAGCTGCCTGCATCTTTGCTGCCGTCGCGCGGCTTGCCGCCTGCGCCGACGATCCGGCCGGCTCGGCACGCATCAATGTGACCCAGACGCTCGCGCTCACCGAGCGGCTGGTGGCGCGCGGAATTCTACGTCCTGTTCCTCTCGACCAATCAGGTATTCGACGGCAAGGAGCCCCACATCGCCGCCGACGCCCCGACCTGCCCGGTCAGCGAATACGGGCGCCAGAAAGCGGTCGCCGAGGCCGGCGTGCGCACCCTGATGGACAAGGGCGCGCCCGTGGCTATCCTGCGGCTTGCCAAGGTTGTATCCCCCGGCATGCCCCTCCTTCGCACTTGGGCCGAGACGCTGGCGAAGGGCGAGCCGATCCGCGCCTTCTCCGACATGACCATGGCGCCTACACCCACCGCCATGGTCGCCACCGCCGTCGCCCGCCTGATGGCGGACAGGGTCCCCGGCATATTCCAGTTCACCGGGCCGTGCGATGTAACCTATGCCGAGGTGGGCGCTCACATTGCCGAAAGGCTGGGCGCGCAGGCATCCCTCGTCGCCCGGGTCAGCGCTGCCTCGGCGGGCATGCCAACGGGCGCCACACCGGCGAACACGACCCTCGATTCCTCGGCCGTGAAGGAGCGCTATGGCCTCTCAGCCCCCGAACCGTGGGACGTCATAGATGTCGTGGTCGGAGGCGCGACCTCGCAGTCCAGCGCCTAGAGCGGGATCGCTTCGGATGGAATCACCCCACCTCGACCGAGACGTCGAGGCCGAAGCGTGAATCCTGCTCTGTTCCTGAGTTTTAGCGCAAGATTCACGTTCCATGATCGAAGCGAAGCGCTTCGATCAGGAACGATCTTGCTCTAGGAGCCCGTCCAGATAGCAGATGGATCGAGGCGATCCTGCAGTTGGAGCCCGGTCGGGCTTTACCAAAAGCGCTGAATTTGCGCGTTAGCATCGCATGCGAGCGCCTATAAGCGGGCCCGCAAGGCGTGGCGGAGCAGAGGGGCGTCAGCTCGGTGAAAATCGTCGTGACAGGAGGAGCCGGGTTCATCGGCTCGGCGGTGTGCCGACACCTCGTGCGCGAGACCGGCGCGGACGTCGTCAACGTCGACAAGCTCACCTACGCCGCCAATCTGCGCTCGCTCGAGCCCATCGCCGGCAGCCCGCGCTACGCCTTCGTGCGCGCCGACATCTGCGACCGCGAGGCTATGGATGCGGTGTTCGCCAGGCACGCGCCCGATGCGGTGATGCATCTGGCCGCCGAGAGCCACGTCGACCGCTCGATCAACGGCTCGGACGCCTTCATCCGCACCAACGTGCTCGGCACCCATGTGCTGCTGGAAGCGGCGCGGGCCTACTGGATGCGCCTGCCGGCCGAGCGCGCGAGCGCCTTCCGCTTCCTGCACGTGTCCACCGACGAGGTCTATGGGTCGCTCGGCCCCCAGGGAACCTTCAGCGAGAAGACCGCCTACGATCCCTCCTCGCCCTACTCGGCTTCCAAGGCGGCGGCCGACCATCTCGCGAGCTCCTGGTTCCGCACCTTCGGTTTCCCCGTCGTCATCTCCAATTGCTCCAACAACTACGGGCCCTATCATTTCCCCGAGAAGCTGATCCCGCTCGTCATCCTCAACGCGCTGGAGGAGAAGCCGCTGCCCGTCTACGGCGACGGCTCCAACGTCCGCGACTGGCTCTATGTGGAGGATCACGCCCGCGCCCTGCACCTGATCCTCACCGACGGCCGGCTCGGCGAGAAGTACAACGTCGGCGGCCGCAACGAGCGCACCAATCTCAGCGTGGTCGAGACCATCTGCGACACGCTCGACCGGCTGGTGCCCGCAGGCGCACCGCGGCGGCGCCTCATCACCTTCGTGCCGGACCGTCCCGGCCACGACCAGCGCTACGCCATCGATGCCGCCAAGCTCGAGCGTGAGCTTGGCTGGCGCGCCGACCACGACTTCGACAGCGGCTTGGCCAAGACGGTGCGCTGGTATCTCGACAACCGTGCCTGGTGGGAACCGCTGCGCAAGGGCGTCTACGCCGGCGAGCGTCTCGGCCTCATCAGGGCCGCCGGATAGCCGCGGGCAAGGGCCTCGTGCCTATTTCGTCTCGTCGGGCGCACGGTGATAGATGTCGTCGCTGCGGACGATGTCGTCCTCGCCGAGATAGCTGCCGATCTGCACCTCGATCAGCTCGAGCGGCGCCTTGCCGGGGTTCTCGAGCCGATGCCACTGGGTCGCCGTGATGTAGACCCACTCGTTTTCCCGCACGAGCTGCTCCGCCCCGCCGATCGACACTTTTGCCGTGCCATGCACCACCACCCAGTGCTCGGAGCGATGATGGTGCATCTGCATGGAAAGCTTGGCCCCCGGCTTGACGTGCAGCAGCTTCACTTGGAAGCGTGGACCGGTGCTCAACGCGTCGAAATAGCCCCACGGCCGGTGGCTACGCACGTGCTGCGCATGCTCCTTGCGGCCCGTTTCCTTCAGGCGGGCCACAATGCCGGAGACGTCCTCTGCCCTGCCACGGTCGGCCACGAGCACGGCATCCGGCGTGGCCACGATGACGAGATCCTTGGCGCCGAGGGTGGAAACGAGCGCCCGCTCCGAGTGCACGTAGCAATTGCTCGTGTCTTGCAGGATCGCGTCGCCGCGCACGGCGTTGCCGGATGCGTCATGGCGGGCGACATCCCACAGCGACGACCAGGAGCCGACGTCGTTCCAACCGATGTCGACGGGCACCACCGCAGCGGCGCGTGTTCGCTCCATCACCGCATAGTCGATCGAGATGGCGGGTGCCCGGGCGAAAGCCTCGCGCCCGAGGCGCAGGAAGCCCAGATCCTCCCTGGCCTCCTCGAGCGCGCGCCTGGCCGCATCCAGGATCGCGGGATCGAGGCGCACGAGCTCGTCCAGGAACGTGCGCGCGCCGAACACGAAGATGCCGCTGTTCCACAAGTATCCGCCCGCGCTGATGTAGCCTGCTGCGGTTTCCCGGTCGGGCTTCTCCATGAACGCGTCGACGGCAAAGGCATCGGTGAAGCCCGGCAGTGGTGCGCCGCGGCGGATGTAGCCGTAGCCCGTGTGCGGCTCCGCCGGCGTGATGCCGAACAGCACGAGCCGGCCGGTCGCCGCCACCTCGACCGCGCGCCGCACCGCGGCGACGAAGCTTGGCTCGTCTTTGACCACATGGTCGGACGGCATCACCACCAGAATCCCGTCAGGATCCTGTTGGGCCACCAATAGTGCGGCGACGGCGGCTGCCGGGCCCGTGTTGCGCGCCACCGGCTCGAGCACGATCGCCTGCGGGGCGACGCCCGCCCGCTCGGCTTCCTCCTCGACCAGGAAGCGATGGTCGTTGTTGCAGACGATGAGGGGCGGCGCAAAGCCGGCCTCGGCCGGGAGCCGCTTCAGCGTGGCGGCGAGGAAGCTTGCCCCCTGGTCGTCGAAGAAACGGATGAACTGCTTGGGGTACATGGCGCGCGACAGCGGCCACAGGCGGGTGCCCGAGCCGCCCGACAAAATGACGGGAAAAATCCTTCTACCCACGTCCTGCCTCACCAACTCGTGTTGCCGAGATGCACGAGGGGCCGGTCGTCGCGCCAAAGGCGGCCTTGGCATCTTGCTCAGCCAGCGCCAAGTCGGCCCCTCCTATATCCAATGTCGGGCCGAAACGTAACTGGGATGCTGCTGCGCTACACAGGGTTTGCGCGCCATTCGGCCGCGCGCTATCACAGTGCGCGCGAGCAGAACGAGGACGAGCCCACAATGGCCCAGACGGCAAAGACGGCACCCAAGACCCTCTACGACAAGATCTTCGAGGACCACGTCGTCTCCCGGCAGCCCGACGGCACGTGCATCCTCTACATCGACCGCCATCTCGTGCACGAGGTGACGAGCCCGCAGGCCTTCGAGGGGCTGAGATTAGCGGGCCGCAAGGTGCGCGCGCCCGAGAAGACGCTGGCCGTCGTCGACCACAACATCGCCACCTCCTCCGAGCGCAGTCAGGTCATCAAGGACGAGGAGAGCCGCATCCAGGTCGAGACCATGGCGAAGAACGCCAAGGAGTTCGGCATCGAATATTACGACGAGCGCGACGTGCGCCAGGGCATCGTGCACGTGATCGGCCCGGAGCAGGGCTTCACGCTTCCGGGCACCACCATCGTCTGCGGCGACAGCCACACCTCCACCCATGGCGCGTTCGGCGCGCTGGCACACGGGATCGGCACGTCGGAGGTCGAGCACGTGCTCGCCACCCAGACGCTGACGCAGCGCAAGGCCAAGAACATGCGCGTTGCCGTCGACGGCAAGCTGCCCGACGGCGTGACGGCCAAGGACATCATCCTCTCCATCATCGGCGAGATCGGCACCGCCGGCGGCACCGGCCACGTCATCGAGTATACGGGCGATGCCATCCGCGCCCTGTCGATGGAGGGCCGCATGACCGTGTGCAACATGTCGATCGAGGGCGGCGCGCGCGCAGGCATGGTGGCCCCCGACGAGAAGACGTTCGCCTATCTCGAGGGCCGGCCCAAATCGCCCAAGGGCGCAGCCTGGGATCAGGCCATGAAATACTGGCAGACGCTCGAGTCGGACGAGGGCGCCCGTTTCGACCGCGAGGTGAAGCTCGACGCGGCGCGCCTCCCGCCGATCGTGACGTGGGGCACCAGCCCGGAGGATGTCGCCTCGATCGAGGGTGCGGTGCCGGACCCCGACAAGGTCGCCGACGAGGGCAAGCGCGCCAAGATGGCCCGCGCGCTGGAGTATATGGGCCTGAAGCCCGGCACCAGGATCGCCGACATCCCCCTGGACGTGGTGTTCATCGGCTCCTGCACCAACGGGCGCATCGAGGATCTGCGCAACGCCGCCGAGGTCGTCAGGGGCAAGAAGGTGTCGAGCCGGCTCGCCTACGCCATGATCGTGCCGGGCTCGGGGCTGGTGAAGCAGCAGGCCGAGGCCGAGGGTCTCGACAAGATCTTCCTCGAGGCCGGCTTCGAGTGGCGCGAGGCCGGCTGCTCCATGTGCCTCGGCATGAACCCGGACCAGCTCAAGCCCGAGCAGCGCTGCGCCTCGACCTCGAACCGCAACTTCGAGGGCCGCCAGGGCTTTCGCGGCCGCACCCACCTCGTCTCGCCGCAGATGGCGGCTGCCGCCGCGGTCGCCGGGCATTTCGTGGACGTGCGCAAGTTCGGCTGAGCCGTCAACCCTCGGCCTTGTCGCGGAAATAGGGCACCACCTCACCCGGCAGCTTGATGGTCAGCGGCCGGCCTTTGCGGTCGCGGGTATTGCCGACGGCGAGCCGCACCCAGCCTTCGCTGACGCAGTATTCCTCGACGTTGTTGCGCTCCACGCCCTTGAAGCGCACGCCAATGCCACGCTCGAGCAGGGCGGCGTCGTAGTAGGGGCTCATCGGGTCTGAGGAGAGCCGGTCGGGGAGGGTATCGTCGCTCATCGGATCGGCCTGTCGGGAGAGCTTGGGGCGGCGGCTTGGGCCATATCGCGCCGCGCTTGCGGCGGCAAATGAATTCGCGCTCGCATCAGACCGCGGGCGCGACCTGGACGCGACGGCGGAAGTAGAGATTGGGACGGCGCCCGTCGCGCATGTAGGCCCCGAAGGCGATCGCGGCGGCGACGTTGAGCATCATGTGCGGCAGCTGGGCACCAACCGAGACGAGCCCATCGCCGACGCCGACAAAGGTCAGGGTGATCGCGCACTGGCCCACGGGTCCTGCCAGCGCGGCTACGGCGAACAGAAGCGAGGCGATGGTGGGCCCCGAGCGGGCACGCAGCAAGGTCACGGCGACGAAAGTGGCCGCCCAGATCAGCAAGACCAGCAGCTGCACCATCGAGGAGGCGATATAGGCCGACTTCATGTCGCCGCCGGATGCCTGGCGCCCCATCATCAGGATGATCCAGACGGTGCCCTTCGGGTCCATGGCCCCCCTGACGGCCAGGAGAACGAGTGGCGTCAGGGCAAACGCCGCGGCGAAGAACAGCGCCGCGATGGCACCGCCAAAGCGCGCCCCAGGCTCGGCGACGAGCTCCGACGCGTCGAACGTGCGCCATTGGGCGACCGCGCTGCTCATGGCAGACCTCCTGCGTTGCAAGGCATCTAGCCGTCGTGAGGGGGTGTGCGCTCAAGCCCCCTCAGGAAGTCGATCATCGCCGCGTTGACCTCGTCGGCACGCTCTTGCTGCGTCCAGTGCCCGCAGCCCGGAAGCATGATCGTCCTGCGGGAAACCCGTGGCAGAGGATGACCGGCGGACCTTCGCCCGCCTCGGCCACGTGCATGCGGATGCCGTTGGTCTCCAGCATCGAATGCTTCAGAGCAATCATTGGCGTCCTCCGCTTGCAACCCGCACTTCGCCGTGGCGACTTTGCCGTGCTATCAAGGCAAAATTCGCAGTCGGGTATCCGCAACCATGCCAGAGCTGTCCGTCGCAGGCGCCAACGCCATCCTCGCGGAAAACTTCGCGCCGTGGGTGCTGGCCACGGGCATCAAGGCCGAGGCCATCGCTGCGGACGGCGCGACCCTGCGCATCCCGTTCTCCGATCAGCTCTGCAGGATCGGCGCCATCCTCTGCGGACAGGCGCTGCTGACGGGCGCCGACACCGCCATGGTGATCGCCCTCGCCGCGGCGTCCGGCGCCTTCAAGCCGTGCACGACGGTTGATCTCACCATCAACTACATGCGCCCCATCACCAAGGCGGATGCGCTGCTGGAGGCGAAGGTCATGCGGCTCGGCAAGACGCTGGCGTTTGCCACCTGCGAGATCCGCGAGGCGGGCGGCATCAAGCCTGCGGCGTTCTCCACCGGCACCTACGCCATCTTGGGCTGATGCAACCTCGCCTCGCCGCACGCTCGCACATCGCGGCGGCGGTTACGCGAGGTTAAGTCTGCGCCGCAAATCCGGTTGTGCTCGGGCGCCGCGATTGGTTTTATGCCTTGGTCGGAGGATGGCAGCGGCCGCATGTTCCAAGTGGCCCTCCGGCTTGGAGGCTTGAATGCGCAGGATCGCATCTCTCGTACTTGCCGCAGGCGCAGCAACCGGGCTCGCCAGCATCGGCTCGGCGACGTCGGCCGAGGCCGGCGGATGGTGCCCGCCGTATGGGTATTCGGTCGTCTACTATGCGCCGCCGCCCTGCTGCTACGGCGATGCCTACCGTCCCTATGTCGCGTACGGCCCCTATTACACCTACACGTATTTCCCCTATTACAAGTCCACGCAGTACTGGCCGGTGCGGCCCTACTATTCCCACCGCGTCCGCCACTATGGGCGGGTTCACATGCGGCGTCGCTAGACGCGCGCGCCGTCCCCTCTCTACTACGGTAGTCCGGCTTACCTGAGCCCGCGTCGGCGCACGCCGCGCCTGCGAGTAGGACTGGGCCGCGCCGTCCGCCCGAGCCGGTTTCGCGTTCCCTGCGGAACAGCGGCCGCCTTCGCCCTTGTCTAGTTCTGGCACACGAGCACGAACGACAGGGCGAGGCTGCCATGACGACGACCCTCAACTCCGCAACCCTGAGCGACGTCCCGCTGGTGGACCCGCAGGCCCTGGCCCTGCCGATGCAGTACATGATCGACACCGGCCGTGGCCTTGCCATGCTGCGCGGCATCTCCAAGGAGGAGCTGCGCCAGGTCGATCACGCCTTGTGGGAGAGGCTCGGAGCCGACCCTGCCCAGCGCCTTGCGGTGCTGGTGCGCTTTCGTTGCCTGATCCGTGTGTTCGGCGCCCGCCGCCTCGCCAATCTCCTGCTCGAGAACGGCTTCAACCTGATCGCCCCGGCCGTGCACGTGGCCGCCCGCATGCGCCTCAATGCCGACGTTGGGTTCAATGCCCCAAAGTTCGAGCGCGCGCTTCTGGAGTTGATGGCCAAGATCGCGCAAGGCCAGCGCCGCTCAGCCGAGACGGAAACCCTGCTCGCCGCCTGAGCAAATGGGAGATCGGCCGGCGTCTATCCACAGCCAGGATGGCGCAGCTCGGAACACGGTCGCCGTCTCGCGTGTTTTCCAGTCGACCGAATTCGCAAGCTGAGAGGAGAAGGGGATGCGTACCGTCAAGTTCATGCTGACCGCCTGCGGTCTCTCGACGTTGTTTCTGGTCGCCGTGATTGCCAACGCGATCCTGGCGCCGATCCCGTCCCACGCGCCGCAAACCGCCGGCTGGACCACGACCGTCTCCAAGACCACGTTCTGAGGCGGGTCCGTCCTCGCGCGATCGTGCTCAATCGCGATTGAGGATGGTCACCAGGCCTTCGGCCGGCGCGATGGCAAGCTCGTCGCCGGTGCGGATGAGCGTCGTGGGGCAGCCGGCCTCGAAGCGGTCGACCATGGTAAGCTCCGCAAATGCCGCGCCCTGCGCCAGGATGGTGTTGGCGCGGTCGAACAGGATGGCCTTCGGTGCCATGCCGCGCGCCGCCATCTCATGCAGCATCCAGGCGGAGGCGACGCCGCCCTTGGCCGTCACCAGCACCAGCACCTGGCCGACGTAGCTCTGTCCGCAGAGCTTGTGCGCCGGCCGCGAGAAGACGCCCTTGATGCGGTCGAGGTCGTAGCGGGCCGAAAAATTGTCATCGGCCACCAGTGCGGTGCCGGTGACCGCGGGCCCCAACCCTTTGTGGCACTTGAGCGCAATCGGCATCAGAGGACCTTCCCCGCGACCGCGCTGTCGATGCAACGCTCCATGCTGGCGAGCGAGGGCTTGTAGCCGTAGCCGGCGATGATGTTGACCAGCTTGGCCGAGTTGGTGAGCAGGCGCTGCCAGCCGTTGGCCTGCGCCATCTCGCGCGCGTAGCTCTGGTAGAAGCACACGCCGGCCGCGACGATGCCGCCGGCATGCTCGATGCGTCCGGTCAGGCCCATGCGGTCGGCTGCGAACTTGATCTCGGGCGAGGTGGCGACAATCAGCGACGTGTCTCCATGCACGCGTCGGCCATCGAGCAGGTCCGCCACCTGGGCCATCTCGATCAGGGACAGTTGCGGGGCGGCGAACACCACCACGTCGACCTTGTCGCCCGCCGCCGCGTACGAGGCATAGAAGCGATCGAAATCCGCCTTGCCCACACGGGTGGCGGAGGGCACCGGACGGCCCGCGAACGCGTCGGCGAGCGTCGACGCCTCGGGTGTCACGCCCGGCATGTGGAACAGCGCCACCGAACCGAAGCTCGCCAGCGCAGCGCCGAAATGCTTGAGCTCGTCGGAGCTGGGCGCGGCGTCAAATCCGGTGAGGACGGGCACCTGCCAATAGCTGTTGGCGGCGCGGCCGACGATGCCGCCGAGCGCTCCCCAGTCGGCAAAGTCCGTGGGCCGGTGCTCCACGGCGAAATGCATGGTCCCGGCGCGGTGCTGATCGAGATGATAGCCGTAGCGCGGCGTGCGGCCCGTGAGGCCTGCCGCCAGCGCCGAGGGGCCGCCTTCGAAGTTGCTGCGCGCACCCATCACGCTGTTGGAATAGATCACGACGCCGGTATCGCCCATGGCCAGGTGCTCGCCGCGCACGGGGGGCAGAATCGTCTGGTAGTTTATGCAGGTGTTGGTCATGAGCACGCCCAGCGCCTCGAACGCGCGGATGGCGCGCGCCTCGATGTCGGCCATGGCGTCGGTCTGCTTGAGGCGCTTGTAGGAGGCGAAGTCGAGCCCGCGCGGATCGGTGATGGTGGGGATGCGCACGCGACGATGCGCCTGCGGCCCCGCGGCCAGTCCCTCGAGCCATGCAACACCCGCCTCGCCGAGGCTTTCGGTGTCGGCCATGATATGGGCTTGACCGACAGCCACGAGGTCGGTGGCATCGAAGAACTCGCCCACAGCGACCTGGTGACGGATCGCCCACTGGCGGACGGGGCCCTGCGCGCCCGCCAGCATGGTGCGCTCTTCCTCGCTCAAGCGCATGTCGACCCTTACCAGCCTGTCCAGCTCGTGCCTCTCGTCGCCCTTGCCGGCAACCTGCCCATCAGCTGCTTCCTCTGATCTGCTCTGGGCAACGACACACCAAGGCACGCTGCCCATGCCGCGCGAGCAGAAAAGCTAGCATCATTGAGCCGGGCTCGTCATGGGCAACTCCGAACCGGCTTTTGGCGCGCGAGCCCGGTCAACGCGAACCGCGCATTCGCCGCGCATAGGTGGCGATGCGGGTGCGGCGGGCGGCCGCATAGGCCCTGCGCGTGCCGCGTCGAGCTACGCGACGAACGTGTCGCCTGAACCTGGCGCTGTGCCCCGCAGTGGCATGATGGGCGACGCGCTGGGCTTCCTGCAAGAGAGCGGCTTGCGTTTCATCCCTCGCGCAGGTGCTCAGCCCCCCCAGCTGCGCACTCCGGAAGTTGCGCCCAGATCGCCGATCGCGAGTCTCTGGGTCACGACATATTTTTGGTCGCAGATGCCAATCCGCGGCGGCAGGTGGGTTCGCTCGAACAGGTCGTAGGCATCCCGCAGGTTCAACCAGAAATCGTACCATTTGTGATCGGTGAAGACGGCGAGGTTGTCCTTCGTCATGCGGAACGGGAAGACATGCACCTGGATCCTGTCTTGACCCTGGCGCAGCGCTTGCTCGCTCAGGGCGTAGATCTCCTCCATGACGGGATCGGTCATGGCGTAGCAGCCGATCGACCGACAACCGCCGTGCACCAGCAGGTAGGAGCCTGAACGCGCCTGAGCGCGGTCGAGAGCGTTGGGAAATCCAAGGTCGAGCGAGCGCGGGTGCCGGCCCTGGCGATGGAGCTGCTCGGGACCCACCGTGTAGAACCCTTCGGGCGCCTGTCGATCGCCCTCGCGCTGCTTCGGCCCAAGGCGGCCCGACCAGAAGCAGATCGGATAGGTGGCGAAGAGCTCGAAGCGATCGCCCTTCTGCAGCCAGAGCTCCAGCTCCGACTCGCCCTTGAAGATGCGGATCATCACCGCGCTCCCCGCAGTCATGCCCTTTTCGGCGAGCCGGCGCGCACGCTCCGCCGCCGTGAATACCGTCGCCGCCGTATCGAGAACCGGATGGGTGGGTGAACTTGGAGGGGGCTCCACTATCGGCTCCGCACGCCCCGGGGTGGGCACGAGCATGGCGATGAAGGCAGCGGTCGCCGCCAGCAACCCTGTGCCAGGGAGGAATTGGCACCTACACGACGGACGCACATGCATGGCGCATGCTTTACTTTCAACTTGAGCACAATTTTGGCGACGATCGGCCATATGATCCAGGGCGCTCCAACTCAACCCTCACTGCCTGTTAAGCTTAGGCAACTCTTTCCGATCTCGGTGCTGCCGTCGCTCGCAGGAGGAGGCGCGGCAAACGTGTAGCTCCCATTGCAGACGGCGATACGCGGCGGCAGGCCAGTGGCGTCGAAGGCGTCGTAGCCTTCTTTGAGGGTGCGCCAGAACGGCAGCCACGGGCTTTGTTGGCGGCGGGCGAGGTTCTCCTCGGTCATGCGGAACGGGAAGACGTGCACATGAAACCGGCTTGCCCGCCCGTCGAGGGCCGCCGTGACCAGCCTCCAGATCTCGTCCATGACCGGATCGGTCATGGCAAAGCAGCCGACCGAGCTGCAGTCGCCGTGCACCATCACGAAGGACCCGGTGCGGCCGTGCGCACGGTCGAAGGCGTTGGGAAAGCCGAGATTGAAGGAGCGGTGCCACTGGCTCGCCGGATTGAGCGCCTTGGCGTCGACGGTATAGAACCCCTCCGGCGCCTGGCCGTCACCCTCCAGGAGCTTGGGGCCGAGCCCGCCGGACCAGCGGCAGATGGGATAGGTGGCGAAGCGCTCGAAGCGGTCGTCGCGCTTCAGCCAAAGCTCGAGCTCGAACTCGCGCTTGAAGATGCGGATGAAGACCGGGGCGCCGAGCGCGAGGCCTTGGGCGGAGAGGCGGCCGGAGAGGTCGGCGAGGTCGGGAGTGCCGGGGAGGGCGCCTTCCGGCGGCTGCCGACGCCCGCCGCGTCGCGCGCTCGCCCTCGATGGCGATGCGGTCAAAGATCGAGCAGCTTGTCGCGGACAGCGATGACGGCAACCGCGACGGCCGCGAACACGATGAGGCCCAGCCAAAGTCTGCGCAGGACCATGGTCCCTAGCGGACGCGGGGACTGCGGACGGGCACTCACTGAGCCGGCGCGAAGCTCATGTTTGGGACTGGTCGCGCGTCGATCGCGCCGGTCGAAAAGAGGCCAGAGCGCTGCGTGCCCGCCTCGATGCTGGCCAAGCTGCGCATCCTGGGACCCGGCACCATGATGCGCTGCTCGGCCATCTGCTCACCGGGCTTGGGCCTGAAAGGATCGGGCTTCGGCCTGAAGAACGCCGGGCATGCGGCCCCGGATCGAGCCGCGTCTGTCCGCCGCGCAGCGCCACGTTCACCACATAGCGATGGCTGCACACGGCGACTGTCGGCACCTGCCGCGTCAGCTCGAAGTAGTCGTATCCCTCCTTCAGGGTCTTCCAGAAGGGATAGCTCGGGTGGTGGACGTAGCGCGCCATGTTCTCGTTCGTCATGCGGAACGGAAAGGCGTGGACCTGGAAGCTGTCGTTGCCCCCCAGGAAGGATTCGCGCGCAATCGCATAGATCTCCTCGATCAGTGCGTCGGTCATGGCGTAGCAGCCGGCCGACTTGCACTTGCCGTGGATCATGAGGAATTCACCGGTTCGCCGCTGCGAACGGTCGTAGGCGTTGGGATAGCCGAAATTGAACGCCAGGTGGTACTGGAGTTCGGGTTCATCTGCTCGCGAGTGATGGTGTAGAAGCCCTCGGGCGCTTGGTGGTCGCCCTGCCTGACCTTCGGCCCCAGTCCGCCCGACCAATTGCAGATGGGATAAGTCTTGAAGTGGTAGAAGCGGCCGTCGTCGCGCTGCTTCCAGACCTCGAGCTCCGACTCCTCCTTGAAGATGCGGATGAAGATCGGCGCCTGCGGGTCCATGCCCTTTTTGCCGAGCAGCATCATGGTGTCCTTCGGCAAGGGCCGCAGATACGGGCGCCAGGACCTCGACGTTGTTGGCGCACGAGCCAAGCACCAGCGCTGCTACCACAGCAGCAGCGCACGGCAGGCGCGCTCAGCAGATTCCCCAGGATGATCCTACTCATACGCGTGCCCCAGGCGTGCGGAGATCACCAATGATTCATAAAGGTTAACATCCACTTAACGCCAAGGAAACCCCCGATTTGGGCGGCGTGCGCGGCCATTGGCCGCCGCGCCCGGCAATCTCGGCGAGCAGCTGGGCCGCTTCTTGGCGGCAATGGGGTGATTGTGCGGTCGACGCCCCTGTCAGAGGGTGCGCCCGATCTCCATGAACTTTTCGTGGCGCTGGCGGCGGATCGCCTCGGGGCTCTTGCCCGCGAACTCGCCAAGCGCCCGGGCGATGGCGTCGCCGGTCGCCTGACATGATCGTCCGGGTCGCGGTGGGCGCCGCCGACCGGCTCGGTGATGATGACGTCGATCACGCCAAGCGTCATCAGGTCCTGGGCGGTGATCTTCATGTTGGTGGCCGCGTCGATGGCCCGGGCCGAATCGCGCCACAGGATCGAGGCCGCCGCCTCGGGCGAAGCCACGGTGTAGATGGAGTGCTCGAGCATGAGGATGCGGTTGGCCGTGGCAATGGCCACGGCGCCGCCCGAGCCGCCCTCGCCGATGACGACGGCGACCATCGGCACGCCGAGCGCGAGGCAGCGGTCGGTCGAGCGGGCGATGGCCTCGGCCTGCCCCCGCTCCTCCGCGCCGATGCCGGGATAGGCGCCGGCCGTGTCGACCAGCGTGACCACCGGCAGCGCGAACTTGTCGGCCAGGTCCATCAGCCGCACGGCCTTGCGGTAGCCCTCGGGCCGCGCCATGCCGAAGTTGTGCCGGATGCGGCTTTCGGTGTCGGAGCCCTTCTCGTGGCCGATCACCATGACCGAGCGGCCGCGGAAGCGGCCGAGCCCGCCCATGATGGCCTCGTCCTCGGCGAAATAGCGGTCGCCCGCCAGGGGCGTGAAATCCTCGATCAACGCCTTCACGTAGTCGAGGCAGTGGGGCCGCTCGGGATGGCGCGCAACCTGCGTCTTCTGCCAAGGCGTGAGCTTGGCGTAGGTATCGATGAGCGTTTGCTGCGCCTTCTGCTCGAGCTTCGACCACCTCCTCGGCGATGGAGGCCGGGCGTGCTCGTCGCTGTTCAGCGTCTTGAGCTCGGCCACCTTGCTTTCGAGCTCGGCGATCGGCTTCTCGAAATCGAGATAGGTGCGGATGGTAACGGGTTGGTCCATTGGCTGGCCTTTGCCTTGCCTCGGTTCGGGAGTCCGGCGCAAAGCCCTTGTTAATTCGGCACATTTGCCGTGGGCGCCGAGAAGTCAAGCTGCAGCGCCGATCCTGCGAATTTGCTATCAGCAAATGCTTGCGAGTGCCTTGCTTCGGCAGGCGCGCGCCGCCGATTTCCTCGTCTGCCTTCATCACGTGTCGACGGGCTTGCGCGCCGCCAGCGGATGGTGCTCGAACACGAGCTTCTTCAGCCGCTCCTCCAGCACGTGCGTGTAGATCTGCGTGGTGGAGATGTCGGCGTGGCCCAGGAGCTGCTGCACCGAGCGCAAGATCGGCGCCGCGGTCGAGCAAATGGCTGGCGAAGGCATGGCGCAGCACGTGCGGGCAGACGCGCTCCGGGATCGAGGCCCGCTTCCTCCGCCAGCTCCTTGAGATCCTGGCCAAGCCGCTGGCGCGTCAGATGGCCTTGCGCGCCGCGCGAGGCAAAGAGCCATTTCGTGCGCACCATCGGCGCCAACCCGTCCTCGCCGGCTCCCACATTGAGGTAGCGGTCGAGCGCGGCGCGCGCGACCGGCGTTGAGGGGCACGATGCGCTCGCGTCCGCCCTTGCCCTTGATGGTCAGCACGCGGCCATCGCCCATCAGCACCGAGCGGGGCAGCGTTACAAGCTCGCTTACGCGCAGGCCCGTGGCGTAGAGCATCTCGATCAGAGCGTATAGGCGCAGCGCGCGCACGCGATCGCGTCCCCTGCTGGTCTCGGTGCGGCGGCGCGCCGTCTCGATCAGCCGGTCGACCTCGGCGACCGAGAGCGTCCTCGGCAGAGGGCGGGCCCGCTTCGGGCCGGCAAATCCCACCGCCGGATCCTTCGCGATCAACCCCTCCACCGCCAGAAACCTGAACAGCTGGCGCAGGGCGGACAGCCGCCGCGCGCGCGAGGAGGGCGCCAGCCCGGCGTGCGAGAGGTCGCGCAGATAGGCGCCGATCTCGGCCGGCCCGACGGCGAGAACCGAAACCCCGCCTCGACCGAGGAAGCCGAGGAAATCGTCCAGGTCCCGCCGGTATGCCTGCAGCGTGTTCTGAGCGGCTCCGCGCTCGGCCGCGAGCATTTCGAGAAATGCCTCGACCGGCCTTGCTGCGGCGGTCGTCATCGAGCCGCTCCGTCAGTTGTCGGTCGCACGGGGCCACACGGGCAGCAGCGCCTCGACCCCGAGCCTGCGGGCCTCGGCCCGAGCCCGATCCGCTTCAGGGCGCGGACGGCATCGCCGATCGCCAGCACATTGGCGCCCTCTGGTCCGCCTGCGCCCAGCGCGCGCATGACCAGCAGGATGGTGCGCCCGGCCTCCTTGCTTTGGGCCGACTGCGCCAGCTCCGCTAGCACGCCCGTCTCGGGCAGATAGCCGCCGGAGGGCTGCGGCGTGCGGCTTGCCGCATCCCAGATCGGGATCGGCACGTCGAAATCGAGCGCATCGAGCACGGTCGCCAGCCTGTGCAGCGTCTCGGCGCCGAGCCGGCCGCGGGTCGCCAAGTCCTCCAGGGGTGCCAGCGTGCGCAACCGGCCGTTGCGCTGCTCCGGGTCAGCGATGTCTATCAGGGCCAGCCACGTCCATTGCCCGGAAGCCTCCGCCCACAGCCGTGCCCGGGCATAGTCGCCTGCCGCCAGCGTGGTCTCCACCATTGCGGGCGCCAGCCTCGACAACTCCGGTGAGGGCTGCACGCCGGCCAGCAGGGGAGCCACGACACGCGCAGTCTGCAGGAACGCCCCGGCTTTGCGCGCATCATCAATGATCGCCTGCAGGAAGCGCACGCGCTGGACCGGCTCGCGCGCCACCTCGGCGGCCTGAAAGAACAGGGCGCGGCGCAATAGCGGGTCGGCCGTCTGCGCCGCCGGGTCGGGCGCGCTGGCGGCCGATAGAGTCTGATGCTCGTAGATCTTTGCGACAGCCTCCGGCGACATGGCATTGAACCGCAAAGCTGCCTCGGCAGCCGCAATCTTGCGCTGCGCGTCGGTTTGCGCCTCGCCAGCCAGCATCACGAGAAGTGCCGGCTCGGCCTTGTCGAGGATGCGCGAGGCGTCGACCGGACCCAGCAGCTCGAGAAAGCGGTAGTCGAGAAGCAGCACGCGCTTGGGCAACTCCAGCTTGGGCTTGGTGCCGGCAACGAAGCCCGACAGCACCGCCATGGGCAAATCGGCCTCCACGCCCTCCTCGCGCGCAAGCTCGGCGGCAAGGCCCACCCCTTGCGCATCGTTGGCGGCCGCAGCGCAGTAGCCGGTGAGGAGCTGCGTCTCGCCCTTCAGGCGACCTGGCAGCCCCGAGCTTGGCGCCGCCAGAGCCTTGATCGTCCGGCATCCGTCCTCGCGTCGACCGATGCCGATGTCGAGCCTGGCGCGGAGGATTTGGGTGATGGGTCCGGGCGCGACGATGCTCCTGAGCACCGCATCCATGTCCTCGAGCAGCCCTGACCGGTAGAGAGCCTCCAGGCGCAGCGCCACGAAGTGCTCGTCGTCGGGGGCGCCCGCCGGCGACGCCGCCTGCGACAAGAGCATGCGCCGCCACAGCTGGTGCAGGGTGGGCGATCTAGGCGGCAGGTCGAGCCCGGCAAGCAGCTCTTCGAGCCTCTTGAGGTCGAGGCCGCGCCAAAGCTCGAGCGGCAGACCCGAGGCGTCCGGCGCCATGATGGGCGCAAGCTCGCTCCGCTCCACTCCCACGTTGCGTGGGAGGGGCCGGGGCGGCGGCTGCTCGCTGGCGGGCACCGTCGGGCGCCCGGGTGGCAGCGCCGGCGTGGCGGTCTCATCGGTCCTCGAACGCCGGTCTCTGCCTTGCTCGGTGCTCGGCTTGAAGGGGTTCCAGCCGTCCTGGGACGCGGCCGGAATAGGCCGGCAGACAACAGCGAGGGCAATCGATGCCCCGCACGCCAAGACAGCTGATCGGGCAATGCGCATGAATGCTCGGCGACGGCACCGGACCTCGGGGCGCCGCAGCTAGCGGCGCACCTTGATGCCCGGCACTGGCGTTGCCGTCTCCTTCGGCACGGGCTCGAAAAAGGCCTGCATGGCATACAGTCCGCCGAACACGACCGCACCCAAGACACCCACGACAAAGAGGAATCGAAATAGGCTTGGCATGTGGCGAAGCTGCTCCCTGGCAGCTATGTTCCGAACTCAAGGTGACGCCATTGTGTCGCCGCCCGCCGAGCAGACGCGGAGGTGATACAAGCCTTTCAATGCAGGGAACAAAACGTCAGCGCGGAGGCGTCGCCGTCGATGCCTCCGCCCACTCGAGGAAGAAATGGTCCGATTCGGCCAACGAAGCAAAAGCGAAGACGCGCAAGCGGCGGCGCTCCGTGCCGTTCGCGGGTACCTGGGCGCCCGCTCGATCGTGCTGGTCGGCATGCCGGGCAGCGGCAAGTCGGCGGTGGGGCGCAGGCTCGCCGCCCGCCTCGACCTCCCCTTCGTCGATGCCGACGAGGAGATCGAGCGGGCCGCCGGGAAGCCGATCATGGACATCTTCAAAGACCACGGGGAGGCCTATTTCCGGGAAGGCGAGCGCAAGGTGATCGCGCGCCTGCTGAGTTGCGGGCCGCAGGTGCTTGCAACCGGCGGCGGCGCCCTGATGGCAGCCGAGACCCGGGACAACATCCATCGCTCGGGCATCTCGGTCTGGCTCAAGGCCGAGCTGCCGGTGCTCATGCGCCGCGTGCTCAAGCGCAACAACCGCCCGCTGCTGGAGAAGGACCCCGAGCGCGTCATGCGCGAGCTGATGGAGACCCGCTACCCCGTCTACGCGAGCGCCGATATCACGGTCGAAAGCCGCGACCTGCCGCACGAGACCATCGTCGGCGAGATCATCGAGGCGCTGGCCGACAGCCTATCGCCGGCGGGCCGCGGGTGGGGATGCGCCGGGGTCGTCGTTGCCGCCAGGCGAGGCGTCATGAGCGCCGACGCGACCATATCGGTGGCGCTCGGCGATCGCTCTTACGACGTGCTGATCGGGCCGGGACTGATCGGCGCGCGCCGGCGAGCTGATCGGGACGCGGCTGGGCACGGCCAAGTGCGGCATCGTCACGGATGAGAACGTCGCCTCGCATCATCTGGCATCGCTGGAGGCGAGCCTGCGGCCGCCGGGCTGCACTCCGGGCACGAAAGCCTCGCGCCGGGCGAGGCGACGAAGAGCTTCCCCGCGCTGGCCCGGCTGTGCGAGCGCCTGCTCGAGCATGGGCCTCGAGCGCGGCGATCTGGTCATCGCGCTCGGCGGCGGCGTGATCGGCGATCTCGCCGGCTTTGCCGCCAGCATCGTGCGCCGCGGCATGCGCTTCGTGCAGATCCCGACGACGCTGCTGGCGCAGGTCGACTTCCTCGGTCGGCGGCAAGACCGGCATCAATACGGCGCAGGGCAAGAACCTCGTCGGCACCTTCCACCAGCCGAGCCTCGTCCTCGCCGATACGCGATACGCTGCGCCACGCTGCCGCGCGCGCGAGTTCCGCGCCGGCTACGCCGAGGCCGCCAAGTACGGCCTGCTCGGCGACGCCGCACTACTTCGCCTGGCTGGAGAGCAACTGGCACGGCCGTATTCGCCAGGGATGCCGGCGCGCTCACGCACGCCATCGCGACGCCGTGCAGGGCAAGGCCGACATCGTCGCGCGCGACGAGACGGAGACAGGGCGAGCGCATGCTGCTCAACCTCGGACACACCTTCGGCCACGCGCTGGAGGCCTGGGCGGGCTTCTCCGACCGGCTGCTGCACGGCGAAGCCATCGCGATCGGCATCTGCCTCGCGTTTCGCCTCTCCGAGCAGCTGGGCGTTGATCGGCAACAACAGCCTCGCGCGCGTCGAGGCGCACTTCTCCGGCGCTCGGGCTGCCGACCCGCATCGCCGACATCCCGGGCGGCAAGCGCCCGGACGCGACGACCCTCCTCGAGCTCATGGGCCAGGACAAGAAAGTGCGCGCCGGCAGGCTGACCTTGATCCTGGCGCGCGGCATCGGCGAGGCCTTCATCACGCGCGACGTGGCCCCCGACACCGTGGGCGACTTCCTGGCCGGCCAGATCAGCCGCTGAGGGGCCCGGATTTTCCTGGGCACCCACCCATGCCGGCAGCGGCGGGAACTCGGCCCCGTGCTATCAGTTGCAGGTGCGGCCCTCTGGCAAGCCCTTGTTGGCTATTGCCGGCTATCATCGTTTCCGCTCCCGACAATCCACCGAGCCAACCGATGCCTCTCGATATGAGCCTGATCCTCGCAGCCATCATCGCTCTGCTGGTCCTCTCCGCATTCTTCAACGGCAGCGAGACGTCCCTGACGGCCGCCTCGCGCGCGCGCATGCACGCGCTCGAGCAGGAAGGCAATGTGCGCGCCCGCCTCGTCAACCGGCTGCTGCGGCAGCCCGAGAAGATCATCGGCACCGTGCTGCTCGGCAACACGCTCGTCAACATTCTGGCCTCGGCGCTCGCCTCGGGCCTCGCCGTCATGGTGGTCGGCCAGGCCGGCGTCGCCTACGCGACGGCGATCATGACGCCGCTGATCGTCATCTTTGCCGCGGTGCTGCCCAAGACCTATGCGCTGGCGTTCGCCGACCGCGTCGCGCTCTTCGTGGCGCCGATCATGCGCGTGTCATCGTGCTGCTCAAGCCGCTGACGATGGCGATCGAGTTCATCGTGCGCCAGCTCCTGAAGCTCACGCCGACCACGCGCGACGACGAGGCCAACATCCTGGCCGCGCACGAGGAGATCCGCGGCACCATCGAGCTGCAGACCATGGGCGGCGCGGTCGCCAAGGGCGACGCGGCGATGCTCGGCGGCGTGCTCGACCTGCGCGACCTGCAGGTGCCCGACATCATGGTGCATCGCACGAAGATGCAGACCATCAACGTCGACGAGCACACGCAGAGGTCATCGACGAGGTCGCTGAAGAGCCAATACACGCGCGTGCCGATCTGGAAGGACGAGCCGGAGAACATCGTCGGCGTGCTGCACACCAAGGATCTGCTCGTCGGCGCTGGCGCGCGTCGGCTGGGACGTGGCCAAGCTCGACGTGATGAGCCTTGCCGCGCAGCCCTGGTTCGTGCCCGACACGACCGCGTCAACGACCAGCTCAACGCAGTTCCTGAAGCGCAAGGCGCAGATCGCGCTGGTCGTCGACGAGTACGGCGAGGTGCAGGGCCTGATCACGCTCGAGGACATCCTGGAGGAGATCGTCGGCCAGATCGCCGATGAGCACGACATCGCACGACGTCGGCATCCGCGCGCAAGCCGACGGCTCGGTCAATGTCGACGGCACGGTGGCGATCCGCGACCTCAACCGCCAGATGGACTGGGAGCTGCCCGACGAGGAGGCGACCACCATCGCCGGCCTCGTCATCCACGAGGCGCAGACCATTCCCGAGCCCGGCCAGGTCTTCACGTTCTACGGCTACCGCTTCGAGATTCTGCGCAAGACCCGCAACAAGATCACGGCGATGCGCATCAAGCCGCTCAAAGGCGCCGGCAAGCGCTCCCGGCCGACGCTGGAGAGCGACGCGATGGAGGCGGGATAGACGACTGCGCTGGGTCTCATGCACCGCTTTGGTGCTTGGCGATGAATGCGCGCGCCTGCGTGATGATCTCGTCGGTGATGAACATGTGGCCGCGATCGCGATAGCGCACGAACTCGTGGGGCGCGCCGGCCTGCGCCAGGGCTGCCTGCATTCTCAGCACCTGCTCGATAGGGATGGAAGGGTCGTCATCGGAGTGCAGCAGCAGAAGCGGCCGGCAGCCCGCGTGCACGTGGCGCAGCGGCGAGGCGTATTCGCGCGCAATCGGGAAGGGCTCGCCCGGAGGTGCCCATCCGGCGCCCCAGTCGAGCTTGACCAGGTCGTAGCAGCCGGAGACGGAGATGGCGGCGCGAAAAGTCGTGGGATAGTCGTCCCAGCCGCCGGACTTCGGGAATTTTCCCTCGCCCAAGGTCGCCGCCAGCGAGACCATGTGGCCTCCTGCGGACATGCCGATGAGAAAGATGCGGGACGTATCGATGCCGTAGGCCTCGGCGTTGGCGTGGGCCCAGCGGATGGCGCAGAGAAAGTCCTGATAGCAAGCCGGCGCGGGCGTGCAGGTGACGAGCCGATAGTCGATGCTCATGGCAACGAAGCCGAAGCCGGCCCATTGCCGCACGTCGATGGCGCCGGTATCGCGCCGCGTGCCGAAGTACCAGCGCCCGCCGTGCACCGACACAACCAGGGGCAGCGGCGTCTTCGACCTCGGGCGGGCGACGTCGGCAAGCAGGGAGGCGCCGTCGACGTAGCCGTAGACGACCGTTTCCGTGTCGATCATGCGAACGGCCAGGTCATGGCTCCCCTGCACCCGAGAGACGCGCAAGCACAGTGTCGTAAGGGCCTTTGCCGAGCAAGTGGCCGAAGCGCAGCGCCGCCGGCGCGCGTCCTGCGGACAGGCGCTCGAAGAGGCGCGCGGTGCAGTAGCGCTCGGGAGGCCGCGGCGGCAGGATCAGGTGCATGATCGCGGCGGTATTGGCGAGGACGACGACGCGGAAGCCCTTGGGAGTGCCAACGCCTAGTCGTTCCAGCTCGCCCCGCGGATCGGCGATGAGGCGCGCCGCGGCCGGCGGATCGCGGCCGATCCAGTTCAGCGGCCAAAGCCGCGGATCGCGATAGAGCTCGGCGAAATCCCTGATCTCGGAGAGCGGGGATATCGGCAGTGCGACCGGCGGCGCGCTGATGACGAGGTGGACCGATTTGGCCGTGTTCTCTCGCGCGACAATTGACGGCGTGCCGGGAAGCTGGATGCCGAGCTCGGCCAGCGCAGCCCTGGGCTCGGCGAGCACCTTAGCTTTGAAAGCAGCGTCGGACCATGCTCGGGCGAGCACGCGGCCCATTGTCTGGTTGCGATGAAACGGCATCGTCCTCGCGTCAAACCTCGACATTGGCTTGTGGCGACGCAACCTGCATAGTCTGCCGTTCGCGGGAGGAACAGATATGAAAATCAAATCGATCCACACCCACTATGTCCGCATCCCCTTCGACATGGGGGCACCTCGGCAGGACTTTGCTGGACTGCGCTTTCCCACCATGGACCATTTGCTTGTCCAGGTGGAGACAGACGAGGGCATCACCGGCTGGGGCGAGGGTTTCGGCCACACCATCATCCCCGCAACCAAGGCTGCGCTCGAGACCTACGTGGGCCCATGGTTCATCGGCAAGGACGCCACCGACATCAACGCTCTGCACCGCGAGGCGGCCCAGTCCTTCCACATCTTCGGGCGCAACGGCCCGGTGGTCTATGCGCACTCCGCCATCGACATCGCGCTATGGGACATCGCGGGCAAGCGCGCGGGCCTGCCGCTGTGCGACCTCCTTGGCGGCGCCCGGCGCAAGGAGGTCCGCGCCTATGCCAGCCTGATGCGCTACGTCACGCCGGCGACGGTCGGCAGGATCTGCAACGAGCGCGTACAGCGCGGCTTCACGCACATCAAGCTGCACGAGCATAGCGTCGATGCGGTGAAGGCGGCGCGCGAAGGCGCGGGCCCCGACATCGCCATCATGAACGACGTCAATTGCCCGTGGACCGTCGCCCAGGCGATGGAGATGGAGCGGTCCTATCGGCCCGCCGGCCTGTACTGGCTCGAGGAGCCGGTGTGGCCGCCGGAGGACCACGACGGCCTCGCCCGCGTGCGCCGCCAGGGCGCGACACGCATCGCAGCCGGCGAGAACGCGGCCGGCCTGCACGATTTCCACGACATGTTTGCCAAGGGCTCGATCGACGTCGCCCAGCCGAGCGTGACCAAGATCGGGGGCATCACCGAGATGCGCAAGATCGCCGCGCTTGCCGAGGCGCACTCGGTCGAGCTGGTGCCGCATTGCGCCTACTTCGGGCCCGGCAACCTGGCCTCGATCCACATCGTGGCGTCGCTGGCGACCGACACGTTGCTCGAGAACATCTACGCCAACCTCGAGGCCAATCCCTTCGGCGACGCCATGCTGGCCAAGGACGGCAAGGTGCGTGTGCCTGTCAGGCCCCGGCCTCGGCGTCGAGCCCGACATGGCCGTGGTGGAGAAATACCGGCAGGGGCCGGTCGGCGTGGTGCGATAGACGTCTGCGGCTCCCGCCATCAGTTCGCGGTCTTGGCCGACGCGATGCAGGCCGCGAACCGGGCGTTGGCCTCCTTGACCCGCTCACGCACTCTCACGAGCAACGGGGTTTCGCGGAAGCGTAGCCCGCCGAGGTGAACCCCCAGCGCGCGATCCAGGTCGAATCCGGCAGCGGTGGTAAACGAGTCGACCGTGCGGTTCGGCGACAGGCGGCTGTCGGTCATCCAGGCGAACAGTACGCGCGCGGAAACATCGGGCGCCAGCAGCAGATCGGGCTGATCGTAGATCGGCTCGCCGGTGATCTCGGCCACGCGCCGGTAGGTCTCGGCAGTTGAGAGTTGCAGGAAGCCGCGGCCATAGTAGTGGTTGCCGTTGGCTTCGGGCGTGAGCAGCTTCTTGTAGGTGGCGCCGGCGCTCCGGCTCATGCGCTCCAGATAGCGCAGGGCGCACTTGTCCGTCAGGCACCCGCCGTCGCGCGAAGGGACACCGCCGCTCTCGAAATCGAGGACGGCCAGCATATAGGCGAGCCAGCGATCGTCGGTGAATTGCGGGTTGCGATCCCACAGCAGCAGCACCTGCTCGATGGCATCGCGCTGCCGGCGCTGCAGACCACTCCTTGCGGCGGCAGCACCGGCATCCTCCTGCTTCGCCTTGGCCCCGGCGCTGCGCGCAGCCGCGCGCAACGCGTCGTTGTAGCAGGCCATGAACCGATTGTGGTCGAGGCGCTGTGGCGGCGTGCGCTCCTGCGGCCGCCGGCGCCGCCAATCCTCCGCGGCCGACAGAACCTTCAGCTCGTCCTCCAGGGTCTCGTTGAGCTGGTGGTAGACGAGCATCTGGATGCAGTCGGCGTCGGCAAAGTCGCCCTCCTCCTTCTGGCGGAAGTTGTGGTCCGGATCGCAATCCCAGAAGCGCCCGTTCTGGATGTCGATGATGTTGCGCGAGGCCCTGGAGATGCGCCAGCCGAGCGGCATCTGGTAGATGGGATTGCGAAAGCGGGCCTTGTGCAGGCGATCGACCAGGTCCGCCCACGACGGGTTGGTCGTGTCGCTGCCGGGGGCCGGCAGTTTGAGCTGCTGCGCAGCGCGCTCGATGGTGATTGGAATGCGCGCCTCTTGCGTGCTGAGCAGTCCGCGGATCGGCTCCAGCACGTCACCGAGGCCATAGCCCGAGCGCCGCGGGAACTCGCCGGTGGTCAAGACGATCAGGTGCAGAGCGACCCTCGGCCCGTCCGTTCCCTCCACGCGCCCGTTCGTCTGCCTGAGCGTGCTCTCGATCCGATCGATCACGTCGAGGGCGGTCTCGACGCCGGAGTTGTCGAAATAGCCGCCATCGACGATGCGCGTCTTGATCGGTACCCCGAGGTTGCCGCATTCGCTCGTCAGCGAGCCCGCGGGCGTCATCCAGGGAAAGCGTGCGCTGAGGCCGACAGCCGTGCTCAGCGAGATCTCGTGGCCGCGGCAGCGGCGCCGAGGATTCGATACCCAGCGGTCCTCCAACGGAAAGCGCAGCACCTCCCATCCATTGCCTATCGTGAACGGTGAAACGACGACGCGGCGCCCGGAATCGGTCTCGGTCAGATTGATGAGCAGCGCCGGTCCCGGCCCCGTGGGCGACCAGGCCTTGAGCATGCTCTCCTCGAACGGGTTGGGCCCGACAAGGCCGGCCGCGGCCCAGCTCCGCTCGAACGCGCGCTCGATCCAGCGGGCACGGTCGAGTTGCGGCACGGGGTAGGGCAGGAACGCCTGAGTGAAATCGGGAAACAATGTGCCCGCCACCAGCGGCGAGAGAAAATCGGAGGCCAAGATTTTCGCCGAGGCCTGCTCGTGCGGCCCCGGCACCTGCGAGATGACGCGGCTCGAGCCCGCATGCTCCATCGATGGGCACGGCAGGAAAGGTTGGCTTGCCGCCGCGGCGTCGCCAGGCGCAGTCGCGGCGGCCGGTGCCGGATCGGGGCCGCCGGCGGCCAGCGCCTTCACGGTCGAAGCGAACACCGCGGCGCCGAGGCTGCCGCCCGACACGCTGGAGATGGCGAACAGATGGTTGCGGAACTCCGGGCAGCGATCCTGCAGGCGCGCGAGCAGCGTGGCGGCATGGTATGCCGCATAGATGCCGCCACCCTGGGCCGCGACGATGTAGACTGGGTAGATGGTCTTGAACTGGTCCTTGTTGGGCCGCGCCTTGTACCAGGCTTGGAAGCTGCCCCAGCTGTCCTGCAGCATGGCGGTGTGGGCCTCGGCGGGGGCGGCCTTTGCCGGGTCCGTGACGCGTGCAATCTCGTGATTGTCGTTGAGGTCGAAGGCGGAGAAGGCGAGCGCGCCAACGGCAAGCAGGATGAGGAACGGCGTTCCCGTCCATTGGTGCCAGAACGTCATCTGGCCGACCATCAGGATGATGGCGACAAAGAACAACGCCACAAGAGGCAGCGTGCCGAGTGCCGTGGGGACGGCAACTGGGAAGGCGACCACGGCCGCCGTTGCGCCGGCGACGATCGCGACCGAGACGAGAAAGCCGTAGACGCTGAAGAAACCGCTGCTCGTTCCTGGCGCCCCCGCAATCGCTCTTCGATGACGCCATGCGCCAAGGAGCGACGCCGCAAGGAGGATGGCCGCCATGGCGAACAGCGCCGCAGCGCCCGCGTCGAGGCCGCTCAGGGTTTGCGTGCTGATCTCCTCGGCTTTGCCCGCCCAGGGGCTCGTCAGGTCCGACTGCAGGCTGCGCAGAGTTTTCGCGGCGAGCAGCCCGCCACCGCACGCGGCCAGCGGCAGCGCGCCGATCAGGCCGGGCAGCAGGGCCATCAGGACCCGCGCCGGCCACGTCGTCGGATACTGAAGTTGGCCCAGGCTCTCGACGATGCGAAACGAGACCCACCAGAAAGCGATGCACATCGCCGTCAGCGCGAGCACGCTGGTGGCGATGTCGCTCCAATCCCGGTCGGCCGCGTCGATGCGGTAAAGCTCCCGGATCTGGTCAGGCAGGTAGAAGACGACCGCGGCCGCGATCGAGGCGAGAATTGGCCCGCGCAGCAGCCTGATCACCGCGAACAGATCGGACAGTATCTGCCAGAACGGATGCAATTTGGGCGTTTCGCCACCGGCCTGCGGCATGACCCGACCCTCCATGGCGTAACCCCCGCGCAATCGACAATTGAACTGCTTTTCGCCGCCCGGGCAAGCGTCGCCGGGCATCACGCCTCGTGGATTGCCGATGCGTCGGTTCGCCGACACCTCGGCCCCGCCGATCGCTTGACCGGCAAGGCCCCATCGGCCATTTAGCAGCCGGCGGCCCAGCAAAGAGACCCCCGTCAATGGCAAGCGAACGCTACAACGCGCCTGTGCGCGAGAAGCACTGGCAGCAGGTGTGGGAGGAGAGCGGCACCTTCCTCACCAAGGACAAGAGCAAGAAGCCCAAGCGCTACCAGCTCGAGATGTTCCCCTATCCGTCGGGGCGCATCCACATGGGGCATGTGCGCAACTACACGCTGGGCGACGTGATGGCCCGCTACATGCGCGCCAAGGGGTTCAACGTGCTGCATCCCATGGGCTGGGATGCGTTCGGCCTGCCGGCCGAGAACGCGGCGATCGAGCGCAAGGTGCACCCGCGCAAGTGGACTGAAGAGAACATCGACACCATGCGCGCCCAGCTCAAGAACATGGGCGTCTCGATCGATTGGAGCCGCGAGTTCGCCACCTGCAATCCCGACTACTACGTGCACCAGCAGCGGCTGTTCCTGGACTTCCTGAAGAAGAAGCTCGCCTACCGCAAGACCGCCAAGGTCAACTGGGACCCGGTCGAGAATACCGTGCTGGCCAACGAGCAGGTCATCGACGGGCGCGGATGGCGTTCAAACGCGCCCGTCGAGCAGCGCGACCTGACGCAATGGTTTTTCAAAATCACCGCCTACGCGGAGGAGCTGTTGCAAGCGCTGGACGAGTTGCAGGCCCGGTGGCCGGACTTCGTGTGCACGCAGCAGAGGAACTGGATCGGCAAGTCAACCGGCGCCAACATGAAGTTTGCGTTGGACGGCGGCAAGCTGCCGAAGAAGCTGCAGACGCTGGAGGTCTTCACGACGCGCCATGACACGATTTTCGGCGCGTCGTTCATGGCGATCTCGCCGGAACACCCGCTGGCGACCCACCTCGCCAAGAAGAACAAGGAGCTCGCCGCCTTCATCGAGGAGTGCCGCAAGATGGGCACCACCGAGGAGGCGCTGGCCAAGGCCGAGAAGAAGGGCTTCGACACCGGCATCGTCGCCGTGCACCCGTTCAAGCCGGACGTGAAGCTCCCCGTCTACGTCGCCAACTTCATCGTCATGGGCTACGGCACCGGCGCCATTTTCGGCTGTCCCGGCCACGACCAGCGCGACCTCGATTTTGCCCGCAAATACGGGCGTCCGGTGGTGCCTGTCGTGCTGCCGCCGGGAGCTGACCCGAAGACGTTCAGCATCGGTGCCGAGGCCTACGTCGGCGAAGGCACCATGATCAACTCCGAGTTCCTCGACGGGCTCACTATCGAGGCAGCCAAGGAGAAGATCGCGAGCCTGCTCGTGGAGCGGGGCATCGGCGAGCGCAAAGTGAACTACCGCATGCGCGATTGGCTGATCTCGCGTCAGCGCTACTGGGGCTGCCCGATCCCGGTCATTCACTGCGACAAGGACGGCATCGTGCCGGTGCCGGTCGCCGACCTGCCGGTGAAGCTGCCCGAGGACGTTACCTTCGACAAGCCGGGCAACCCGCTGGACCACCACCCAACCTGGAAGCACGTGAAGTGCCCCCAGTGCGGTGCAGACGCGATGCGCGAGACCGATACCATGGACACCTTCGTCGACAGCTCCTGGTATCAGTTCCGTTTCACCGCCCCGCACGCAGCCAAGCCGACCGACAAGAAGGCGCTGAAATACTGGGCCCCCGTCGACCAGTACATTGGCGGCAAGGAGCACGCCGTGCTCCACCTGCTGTACGCCCGCTTCTTCACCCGCGGCATGAAGGCGACGAAGCACCTGGATTTCGACGAGCCGTTCACATCCATGTTCACGCTGGGCATCGTCGTGCACGAGACCTATCGCAGCGAGAATGGCGACTGGCTGACGCCGGCCGAGGTCCGCTTCGAGGGCGACGGCGACGACCGCAAGGCGATCTCCATCGCCACGGGTCGGCCGGCCGAGATCGGCCCGATCGAGAAGATGTCGAAGTCGCGCAAGAATGTCGTCGACCCCGATGACATCATCGCTACTTATGGGGCCGACACGGCGCGGCTGTTCATCGTCTCCGACACCCCCCCCGACCGCGACATCATCTGGACCGAGGCGGGCGTAGCCGGCGCGGGCCGCCAGGTGCAGCGCATTTCGCGGCTGATCGACGACGTGGTGGAGCGCAAATGCTCGAAGAACGGCAAAGTCGCCCGCCTTCGGCCCCGAGGCCCTGGCATTGCGGCGGGCCGCGCACAAGACGCTGAACGGTGTAAGCCAAAACATCGAGGCCCTGCGCTACAATGTGGCGGTCGCGCAGATCTACGAGCTCACCCATGCCGTGACGGCGGCCTTGAGCAAGTCCGGGGAGGCGCTGGACTGGGCCTTGCGCGAGGCTGCGGAGCTGCTCGTGCTGATGATCGGCCCGATGCTGCCACATTTGGCCGAAGATTGCTGGGCGCGGCTCGGATACAACACTTTGCTGGCCGATCAGCCCTGGCCCCAAGCAGAGGCTGGCTTGCTCGTTGACGACGTGATTACCATTGCCGTACAGGTAAATGGCAAAAGGCGTGATGAACTTACAATCGCCCGCACGGCCACCAGCGACGAGATCGAAGCGGCGGCGCTCGAGCTGGAACCGGTGGTGCGCGCATTGGCTGGCAGGCCGGTCAAGAAGGTGATTGTGGTGCCGCAAAGGATCGTGAATGTCGTCGGCTGAGGCTGATAGGGCACGCGCGACTCTGAGCCGCCGGCGTTTGGTGTGTGGCGTGTCGCTGCTGCTCGCCTCCGCCCCGGTGCTGGCCGCGTGCGGCAACAGCGGCTTCCATCCGCTATACGGCATGACCCCGTCCGGCGTAGGCCTGCAGGAGCGTTTGGCGCAGGTCGAGGTCGCGCCGATCCCGGGTCGCGTCGGGCAGCGCATCCGTAACGAGGTGAGGTTCCTGGCCAACGGGCCCGGTCCGCAGCCGCCGCCGACGCATCGCCTCGAGGTGTCGGCGGGCGAGTTCGATGCAATCGACGCTGGTGCAGGTCGATGGCGACTCTCTCGCACTCGTCTACAATCTTACGGTCTCATTCAAGCTGATCGACATCAAGGCCAAGAAAGTGGTGTTCGAGGGCACGAGCTCCGCGCGCGCCAGCTTCGAGCGGTTCTCGGCCATCTACGCCAACGTGCGCGCGCGCGAGGATGCGGAGAACCGCGCGGCCAAGACGATCGCCGAGGATCTCAAGACGCGCGTGGCGACCTACCTGTCAGGGGCAGCCTGAAGCGGCGCCGACGCGCTATCGGCGAAGCTTGCCGGCCACGGTCCGGACGACTAGGCAAGACCGGCAAGCGTGCGCCCTGATCGGGACCGATCCGCAAAGAGCACAGCCTGGTCCGGGACGAGGCTCATGGTCGCAATCAAGACGCATCAGGCGGGCGCGTTTCTGAGTGCTCTCGACCGCGTACCGACAGCCGTACTGTTCTACGGGCCCGACGCCGGGCTGGTGGCCGAGCGGGCGGCTCAGCTGGCGAAAGGCCTCGCGGCACGGGACGATCCGCCAGGCGAGACCCTCCGGCTCGACGATGCGAGCCTCGAGGACGACCCGGACCGCATCTTTGTCGAGCTGCAGACAGCGCCCATGTTCGGGGGGCGCAAGATCGTGCGCGCTACGCCTGGCCGACGGATCACCGCCGCACTGCTGAAGCCCCTTGTCGAGGGGGGCGCCATCGCGGGCTACCTGATCGTGGAAGCGGGGAATTTGCGGCCTGACGAAGCGCTGCGCGCCCTGTTTGAGAAATCGTCCGGCGCTGCAGCGGTGGCGTGCTTCCCCGACGAGACGCGCGACCTCGATGCGGTCGTGCGCGAGGTCTTTGCCGGCCGCAATGTCCAGCTCACGCCCGAGGCCAGGCGACTGCTGATGGCACGGCTCGGCGCCGACCGCGCCCTCTCGCGCGCGGAAATCGAGAAGCTCGCCCTGTATGCGCACGGCAAGAGCACCATAGAGGAGAGCGACGTCGAGGCGGCGGTCGGCGATGCGGCCGAGCTGGCGCTCGACCGCATCGCCATGGCCGCGGGCGCGAGCCAGATCGCCACGGCGCTGACCGAGTGCGACCGCAGCATTGCGGCTGGCGAAAGCCCACAGGCCATCATTGCCGCGCTGCAGCGCCATTTCTCCAGGCTGCATCGCATGCGGGGAGCGCTCGACAGCGGCCGGTCGATGGACGATGTGATGCGCACGCTGAGACCACCGCCGCACTTCAAGCAGCGCGACGCGCTCGAGCAGCAGAGCCGCAGCTGGAGCAGGCGCAAGTCTCACTGCCGCGCTGGCGCGCATCGCCGAGGTTGCAAAGGCCGCACGGCTGAGCTCGGCGCTCGAAGGCGTGCTGACGGAGCGCCTCCTCATCGATCTCGGCGATCTATCCGGTCAGCGCAAATCCTAAGGCCGTTCTCATCCCGGTGCGCGCGACCGAGCACCGACAAAGCAGCGCTCGTTGTGGACTTTGCCTATGCCCCGCCCAGTCACATTGTCTCGCCGGGGTGTCATCGCCGGGGTCGACCCGACCCGCACGGCTCCTTATAGTGCGCGCACCATTGGAGGGAGCAAGGCATGCTAGAGCACGACGTCGTCGGCATCGGCAACGCCATCGTCGACATCATCGCCCGCTGCGACGATGCGTTTCTGGCGCGGCACGGCTGTCGCAAGGGCAGCATGCAACTGGTCGATGCCGCAGCGGTGACCAAGCTCTACGACGACATGGGGCCGGCGGTGGAGATCTCGGGCGGCTCGGTGGCCAACACCATGGTCGGCGTCGCCTCCTTCGGCGGCCGCGCCGGCTTCATCGGCAAGACCGCCGGCGACCAGTTCGGCCAGATTTTCGGCCACGACATCCGCACCGCCGGCGTGACCTTCACGACGGCTGCCGCTGCCCAGGGGAGCGAGCCCACCGGCCGCTGCCTCGTGCTGGTGACGCCCGACGGTCAGCGGACCATGAATACGTTCCTCGGCGTCAGCCCGCAGCTCGGCGGCGGCGAGGTGGACGACCCGCTGATCCGCTCGGCGCGCATCGTCTACCTGGAGGGCTACCTGTTCGACCGGCCGGAGGCCAAGGCTGCGTTCAGGCAGGCCGCCGCCACTGCGGGCAAGGCCGGCCGTCAGGTTGCGCTGAGCCTTTCCGATGCATTCTGCGTCGATCGCCACCGGGCGGAGTTTCTCTCCCTCATCCGCGCCAACGTCGACATCCTGTTCGCCAACGAGGCGGAGATCACCTCGCTCTATCAGACGGGCTCGTTCGAGGAGGCGGCGCGGCGCGCGCAGGCCGACACCAAGCTCGCCGCCCTCACCCGCTCCGAGAAGGGCAGCCTGATCCTGAGCGAGGGCAAGTCGCTCGCCATTCCCGCCGCTCCGGTAGCGAAGGTGGTGGACACCACCGGTGCCGGCGACCTCTACGCCGCGGGCTTCCTCTACGGCGTCGCCGCGGGTCGCAACCTCGAGACCGCCGGCCGCCTCGGCAGCCTGGCGGCAGCGGAGATCATCTCCCACATCGGCGCCCGGCCGGAGAAGCGACTGCAAGACCTGGCACGCGCAGCCGGGTTGCTCGGCTGACGCGCCATTGCGGGAACTTGCGCTTCGGGCGTTCGTTGTCGCCCCGGAAACGGCCATTTATGCGCCGGAGACGCGATGTGCGCGGTCGATAGGCGCCAGCCGATCGGCCTCGATCTCCCGGTAGCGCCGCTGCAGGTCGGTGACGTAGTCGCGCACGATGGGCGCGGCGTCGCGCTTGCGGGCGAGCTGCATGTGGAAGACGAGCTGGCTGCCGGTGCGGAACATCATCTCGGCGCTGATGAGGTAGAACTCCCACATGCGGCAGAAGCGCTCGTCGTACATGGCGGCGATCTGCGCGCGGTTGGCCTCGAACCGGCGGCACCAGTGCGCCAGCGTCTTCGCGTAGTGCAGCCGCAGGAACTCGAGGTCGGTGACCCACAGGCTCGCCTGCTCCACGGCGGTGAACACCTCCGAGAGCGCCGGCGAATAGGCGCCCGGGAAGATGTATTTGCGCAGCCACGGGCTGGCCGTTCCCGGCGGGCTCATGTGGCCGATGGAGTGCAGCAGCATGACGCCGTCGTCGCCCATCAGCTCGTTGATCTTGGCGAAGAATTCGCCGTAGTGGTGCACGCCGACGTGCTCGAACATGCCGACCGAGACGATGCGGTCGAAGCAGCCGGTCAGCTCGCGGTAGTCCCGGAGCTCGAAGCGTACCCTGTTGGCCAGGCCCGCGCGTCGCGCCTTCTCGTTCGACAGCGCATGCTGCTCCTTGGAGAGCGTGACGCCGGTGACCTCCACCTCCTCCATGGCCGCAAGATAGAGCGCGAGCTCGCCCCAGCCGCTGCCGATGTCGAGCACCTTGAGGCCGGGCTTCAGGTTCAGCTTGGCGGCGATCAGGCGCAGCTTGTTGTGCTGCGCCTCCTCGAGCGTGTCGCTGTCGTGGAGGAAATAGGCGCACGAGTATTGCATGCCCTCGTCGAGGAACAGCTTGTAGAACTCGTTGCCGAGATCGTAGTGGTGCGCCACGTTCTGTCGCGCCTTGCCGACCGGGTTGGCCTGCTGGAAGCGCTTGAGGCCGCGTGAGACGCGCCGCAGCACCTTCTGCAGCGGCTGGTTGCCGAGCGACAGGCGGTTGACCGAGAACAGCGTGAGGAAATCGCGCAGGCTGGAGTCCTCGAAGCGCAGGCGCCCATCCATGTAGGCCTCGCCGGCGGCGAGCTCGGGGTTGAAAAACAGCTTGTGATAGAGCGAGCGGTCGGTGAGGCGCATGGTGACGCTGGGACCCGGGGCGCCGGCGAACACGTGAAGGCCGCCGTCGGCATCGATCACCTTCAAGGTGCCGATGCGCACGAACGGCTTGAGCATGTGCGACAGGGGGAACACGGCCGACCTCCTGCTGGGCGCCGTTTCGCCGAGGCCCGCGGCACGGGCTCGACTATCGGAACGGCGGCTCGTCGAAGCTGCGCAGCTTGCGCGAGTGCAGCGTGTCGCGTCGCGCGCGCAGAAGGTCAAGCGCTTTCAGGCCGATCTCCAGATGTTGTGCGACGGCGCGCTCGTAGAAGGCATTGGCGGCGCCGGGCAGCTTGATCTCGCCGTGCAGTGGCTTGTCGGACACGCACAGCAGCGTCCCGTAGGGGACGCGCAGCCGGAAACCCTGAGCAGCGATGGTGCCGCTCTCCATGTCGACGGCGATGGCCCGAGACAGGTTGATGCGCTTTCTCTCCTGCGTGAAGCGCAGCTCCCAGTTGCGATCGTCGTTGGTGACGACGGTGCCGGTGCGCAGCAGACCCTTAAGGGCCTCGCCCTTGGCCCCCGTGACGAGTGCCGCCGCGTCCTGCAGCGCCACCTGGATCTCGGCCAGAGCAGGCAGCGGCACCTCGGGCGGCATCAGCGCATCGAGGATGCGGTCCTGGCGCAAATAGGCGTGCGCCAGCACGTAGTCGCCGATCCGCTGCGTGTCGCGCAGGCCGCCGCAGTGCCCCACCATCAGCCAGCAGTTGGGTCGCAGCACCGCCAGGTGGTCGGTGATGTTCTTGGCATTGGAGGGACCGACGCCGATGTTGACGAGGGTGACGCCTTCGCCTTCCGGCGCGGCCAGGTGATAGGCCGGCATCTGGTATCGGTGCCATTCGCAGGCGGCAACGAGGGCGTCGGCCTCCTCCTGCGTGTGGCTGGGCTCGATCACCACGTTGCCGGGCAGCACGACACGGCTGAGGCCGCCGCCGCCGGCCAGCTGCTCTCGGCCCCAACGCACGAACTGGTCGACGTAGCGGTGATAGTTGGTGAGCAGGATCCAGTTCTGCACGTGGCGCCACTCGCTGCCCGTGTAGTGCACCAGCCGCCGCAGCGAATAGTCGACGCGGGCGGCATCGAACAGCGCGAGCGGGCGGGCCTGACCTTCGCGGTACTCCCACTGCCCGTCGGCGATCTCATCGCCCACGGCGGAGAGCTGCGGCGTTGGGAAATGGCGGGCGAGCTCGGCCGCCGTGACGCCCGCGCCGGCAAGCTCGTCGGCACGTTCGAGCACGTAGGGGTAGGGGATCTCCTGATCGCTGACGGCGACCTCGATCCTGGCGCCGTACTCGGCGAGGAGGGGCGTGAGTTGCTCGAGGAGATAGCGCCGAAACGCCTTGGGGTGGGTGACCGTGGTCTCGTAGATGCCGGGGCGCTGCAGTCTGGCAAACGCACGCCGGTGGCTTGGCAGCGCACGGGCCGAGTCGCGATGGATGACGCGCAGCAGGGGATAGCGGAACGCGGCACGCACCTTGGGTGTGGGCGCCTCGCGAGCGCTCAGGTAGCGGTCGAGCGCGGCAACGAGCGCGCTGCTCGCATCGGCATAGAGCCTTTCCAGGTGGTCCAGCGCCGGCTCGGCGGAGCGAACCGGTCGGGCTGAGCGCTGTGACATGGCGCTAGGGGTCCCTGGTTGACGGTCGGCCGCTATGATGTAGAGCAGGATTTACGCTTCAGCGATCCTGCTCCAGCAGTCGATACTGGGTGGATCAGGCCAAATATGCGGCCTCAAGTGCCTGCCAGTCGCGCTGCCTGGCGCGCGAGGCCGGTCTGTCCCTCGTACAGGCGGCGCCTGCGTTACAGAGCGGGAGCGCGCGCACGTTGCCCGAGGGTAAATTGCGTCGGCAAGTCGCGCAACCGGGGTTGACGCCGGTCCTTCTCCGACAGGATCGCTTGGCTGGCCTCGACCGGCCAGGCGATGGCAAGGTCGGGGTCGTCGAAGGCGATGCCACGGTCGCATTCCGGCGCGTAGTAGTCCGTGACCTTGTAGATCACCTCCGTGTCGGCCTCGAGCGTGCAAAAGCCGTGCGCAAAGCCGACGGGCACCCACAGTTGCGACCAGTTCTCGGCCGTGAGCGTCGCGCTCACATGCTGACCGAAGGTCGGCGAATGCGCGCGGATATCCACCGCCACGTCGAAGATGGCGCCTTTCGTCACGCGCACGAGCTTGCCCTGGGCGTGCGGCTCGGTCTGGAAATGCAGTCCCCGGATCACGCCCCTCGCGCGGGAGAGTGATTGGTTGTCCTGGACGAACTCGCAGTCGATGCCGGCCTCGCTCATGGCCTTGCGGTTGTAGGTCTCTGAAAAGAAGCCCCGCTCGTCGCGAAAGATGCGCGGGAGCACGAACTTTGACGTCGGGGATGGCAAGAGCGCGTATCTCTAGCGCCATGGGTGGCCTCGGGTTACGCCTGAGTAGGGGGCGACCTGCAGAATAGGGTGATCCGGGCAGGATGGCAGGGGCGGCCCCTGTTTGCCACCGAACATTGAATGCAGGATTAAGCGCGGGCGCAACGGGCTGCGCGCGATCTGCCGGGCCGGGGGCCTTTGCCGCGAGGGCCATTCAAAGAATGCGGGCGGCAACGACCGCGACCGTTCGGCCGAGCGCCGCTCCTATTTCCTTATTGCGGCTCGTCGGGCTCGGCCACCGGGCCGCCGATGATGCCGGTCATATCGGAGCCGTCCTCCTCCTCTTCCTCCAGGAAGGTCTCGTCCTCGTCGCCGGCGGCGGGCTCCTCGTCGCCTTCGAGCCACGGCCAGCGCATCGTCGCCCTCCGCATCCGGCGCGTCCTCGGGCTTGGCACCCGCGACGGCATAGGCGGGCTTCTTGGCGGGCCTGCGCGGCGCCTTCTCCTCGACGGGGATGGGTGCAGCGGCGGCGACGGCGCCCGCCGAGACCGCCAACGCGTAGATGGTGCCGCAGACCGGACAGGTGATGGGGTCGCGGTTGAGATCGTAGAAGCGCGAGCCGCATTCGGGGCTCTGACAGGTGCGCTTGGTGCCGCGCTGGGCTTTGGTGGACATGGGCCGGGCCTCGGGCTTGGGATTTTCGCCGCTCCTTGCCACGCTCTTTGGGGGTCTGTCAAAAGCAAATCGGCTGCAAGCCGGAGCCCTGGGAAAGATGGCGTGGGCAGCACCGCGCGGGCCGACGCCAGCCCGGTTGACAGCCCGTGAGACCGCTGCTCTATGGCACCGCAGCACCGTCCGCCCCGGCGGGTGGTGAGAGCCCAAACCCACTCCCGCACACGCCGCGCGCCCAGTGTCGCACACATCGTCGCACACATCTCCCTCTCCGCTTGCCGCGGCCAAGTCGCCGGCGCTGTCGGGCCGCGTGCGCGTGCCGGGCGACAAGTCGATCTCGCACCGCGCGCTGATGCTGGGCGCGCTCGCCACCGGCCGCACTGCCATCACGGGCCTGCTCGAGGGCGAGGATGTGCTCAACACGGCCAAGGCGCTGGCCGCCATGGGTTGCCCGGTGTGCAAGCAGGCGGGCACGTGGGAGGTGCTGGGGCGGGGCGTCGGCGGCCTCGCCGAGCCCGACGGCGATGTCGACTTCGGCAATTCCGGCACCGGGCTGCGGCTGATGATGGGGCTCATCGCCGGCCACGACATGCGGGTGCGCTTCGTGGGCGATGCCTCGCTGTCGCGACGGCCCATGGGGCGCGTGCTGAAGCCATTGATCGAGATGGGGCTCGAGGTCGAGGAGGCGGGCCGCGACCGGCTGCCGCTCGCCATTCGCGGCAGCTCGGACCTGCTGCCGATCGAGTATGCCCCGCCGGTCGCCTCCGCGCAGATCAAGTCGGCCGTGCTGCTGGCCGGCCTGCACGCCTCCGGAGACACCACCGTGGTCGAGGCGCAGGCCACCCGCGACCACACCGAGCGCATGCTGCGCCACTTCGGGGCCAATGTGATCACCGCCGAGCGCAGCAACGGGGCGCGCGCCATCACGGTGACCGGCGACGCCGAGCTCGAGGGCCGCACTGTCCATGTGCCAGGCGATCCGAGCTCGGCTGCTTTCCTTGCCGCCGCTGCGCTGATCGTGCCGGGCTCGGAGGTGACGATCGAGGGCGTGCTGGTCAACCCCACCCGCACCGGCTTCTACACGACCTTGCGCGAGATGGGCGCCGACGTGGTCTTCGCCAACCAGCGCGAGGAGGGCGGCGAGCCGGTGGCCGACATTCTCGTGCGCCATTCCAGGCTCGAGGGTGTGCGCGTGCCGCCCGGGCGCGCCCCCAGCATGATCGACGAGTATCCGGTGCTCGCCTGCCTTGCGGCCTATGCGGCGGGTGAGACGCGCATGGAGGGTTTGGCCGAGCTCAAGGTCAAGGAGAGCGATCGCCTGGCGGCCACCGCCGCGGGTCTTGCCGCCAATGGCGTTGCCGCCAGGGTCGAGGGCGAGACGCTGATCGTCGGCGGCCCGGGGCGAGCGGCGTGCGCGGCGGCGGGGTGGTCGCAACCCACCTCGACCATCGCATCGCCATGGCCTTCCTGACGTTCGGCCTCGGCGCCGACCGGCCGGTGACGATTGATGACGCCGACACGATCTCGACCAGCTTCCCGGAGTTCCGCGCCCTGATGCAGGGGCTGGGCGCCAGCTTCGCGGTTGCAGCGGAGGCGCGCATGACCGCGACTGCTCGCGCGCGTGTCCCGGCTCCCTCCTTGTCGGGGAGGGCAGGGAAGGGGGGGACCCCGATCCAACTCTGTTGCGGCGCCCCTTACCTCTAACCCCTCCCCGGGGGAGGCGAGATGCAGCAGGGCGCCGACCCATGATCATCGCCATCGATGGTCCGGCGGCCTCGGGCAAGGGCACGCTGGCCAAGCGCATCGCCGCCCGTTTCGGTCTCAACCACCTCGACACCGGCCTGCTGTACCGGGCCGTGGCGCGCGACGTGCGGCGGGCGGGCAAGGACCTTGCCGACGTCGAGGCCGGGGCGGCCGCCGCCCGCGCCCTCGACCCCACGACGCTCGAGGACCCCGGTCTGCGCAGCGCGGGAGCCGGGGAGGCCGCCTCGATGGTAGCGCGCATCCCGCAGGTGCGGGCGGCGCTGCTCGAGTTCCAGCGCGAGTTTGCCCGCCGGCCGCCGGGCGCCGTGCTCGACGGCCGGGATATCGGCACCGTGGTATGCCCGGACGCCGACGTTAAGATCTACGTAACCGCCAGCCCCGAGGTGCGCGCCGAGCGGCGCCACCGGGAGAAGCAGGACCGCGGCGAGCCCGCCGACTACCACTCGGTGCTGGCAGACATCCGCCGCCGCGACGCCCGCGACGGAGGGCGCGATGCGGCCCCAATGCGGCCCGCCGACGACGCCTTCTTGCTGGATACCTCCAATTTGGCTATAGAAGCGGCATTCGACACCGCCGTCGGTGTGATCCTAAGGAAGGTCGGCCAGCGCGGGCGTGCTTGAGGGCAACGTTCGCAATCCAGCTGGCACAAGGCGCACCGGCGGCAGAACTCACACATCATGGGCACCAGGCCGGCCTGCGGCCACGCATCATGCGTGGCTGACGCTATCGGGCCACTCGATGCTCGAACCGGAACACACGACTACAGGAGCAGGAATGAGCACCGCCGTCAGTGAATCGAAGGACATGAACCCCACGCGCGACGACTTCGCCGCGCTTCTGAGCGAGACGCTCTCCAACGACGATGCCTTCGAGGGCAGCGTCGTCAAGGGCCGCATCACCGCCATCGAGAAGGACCTGGCCGTGATCGACGTCGGCCTGAAGATGGAAGGCCGCGTGCCGGTCCGCGAGTTCTCGATCCCCGGCAAGCCCGCCGAGCTGAAGGTCGGCGACACGGTCGAGGTGTATCTCGAGCGCATCGAGAACGCGCTGGGCGAGGCGGTGCTGTCGCGCGAGAAGGCGCGGCGCGAGGAGAGCTGGACCAGGCTCGAGGAGAAGTTCAACAACAAGGAGCAGGTCGAGGGCGTCATCTTCAACAAGGTCAAGGGCGGCTTCACGGTCGACCTCGATGGCGCCGTGGCGTTCCTGCCGGGCAGCCAGGTGGACGTGCGCCCGGTGCGCGACATCGGGCCCCTCATGCACTCGCCGCAGCCCTTCAAGATCCTCAAGATGGATCGCCGCCGCGGCAACATCGTGGTCTCCCGCCGCGAGATCCTGGAGGCGACTCGCGCCGAGCAGCGCTCCGAGATCGTCGCCAAGCTGGCCGAGGGCCAGGTGATCGAGGGCGTGGTCAAGAACATCACCGACTACGGCGCCTTCATCGACCTAGGCGGCATCGACGGCCTCCTCCACGTCACCGACATGGCCTGGCGGCGCGTCAACCACCCGAGCGAGATCGTCAACGTCGGCGACACGGTCAAGGTGCAGATCGTGCGCATCAACCCCGAGACGCAGCGCATCAGCCTCGGCATGAAGCAGCTGCAGGCCGATCCGTGGTCGGGCATCGAGGCCAAGTACCCGGTCGGCGCCCGCTTCAAGGGCACGGTCACCAACATCGCCGACTACGGTGCCTTCGTGGAGCTGGAGCCGGGCGTGGAAGGCCTGATCCACGTGTCGGAGATGAGCTGGACCAAGAAGAACATCCACCCCGGCAAGATCGTCTCCACCAGCCAGCAGGTCGAGGTGCAGATCCTGGAGGTCGACGCCCAGAAGCGGCGCATCTCGCTCGGCCTCAAGCAGGTGCAGGACAATCCGTGGGATTCCTTCCTTGCCGCCCATCCCAAGGGATCCGTGGTCGAGGGTCCGATCCGCAACATCACGGAGTTCGGCCTGTTCGTCGGGCTCGACGGCGGGGTCGACGGCATGGTGCACCTCTCCGATCTCGACTGGAACAAGTCGGGCGACGAGGCCATCAAGGACTACAAGAAGAACGACACCGTCAAAGCCGTGGTGCTCGACGTCGATCCGCAGAAGGAACGCATCAGTCTCGGCATCAAGCAGGTCGGCGGCGATCCGCTGGAGTTGATCGGCAAGCTCAAGAAAGGCAGCCAGGTCACCTGCGAGGTGCTGGCCGTCCAGGAGAGCGGCCTCGAGGTCAAGATCGCCGACAGCGACATCACCACCTTCATCAAGCGCTCCGACCTCTCCCGCGACCGCTCCGAGCAGCGGCCCGAGCGGTTCAACGTCGGCGACAAGGTCGATGCGGCCGTCATCAGCCTCGACAAGAACAGCCGCCGCGTGACCGTCTCGATCAAAGCGCTGGAGATCGCGGAGGAGAAGCAGGCGGTGGCGCAGTACGGCTCCTCCGACTCGGGCGCCTCGCTGGGCGACATCTTCAAGGCCGCCATCAAGAAGAAAGAGGGCGACGAGAAGAAGGACGGCGAGGGCGAGTAGCGGGCGTCGCGGCGCGCCGCGATGGCGGCCGCGCGTCATCAGGCGGCGGCGGAAAGGTCCTAATTCCGCCGCCGAGCCGGTGCACCCGTGGGGCGCACGCGCGCCCGGCGCCGCCGACCCCAAGACCACGAGAGCAAGGCCTCGCAACCCCATGACCTTCGAGACCGAAACCGTCCTGGATCGCCGCCGTCTGCGCCGCCGCATGTCGCTCTGGCGCGCACTGGCCGTGGTTGCCGCCCTCCTTGTCGTTGGCCTCGTCGGATTCAAGTCGGCCGAGCGCGCGGGCCTGACGGAAAGCCGGCAGATCGCCCGCGTCAGCATCGAAGGCCTGATCACGGAGGACCGCGACAAGCTCAAGCTCTTCAAGCAGCTCGCCGAGGACAAGAAGGTCGCAGGCGTCATCCTCTTCATCAACAGCCCCGGCGGCACCACGACCGGCGGCGAGGCCCTGTTCGCGGCGATCCGCGACCTTGCCAAGACCAAGCCCGTGGTGTCGCAGATGGGGACGGTGGCCGCCTCGGCCGCCTATATCGCCGGCCTCGCCACCGACCACATCGTGGCGCGCGGCAACACCATCACCGGCTCGGTCGGCGTCATCTTCCAGTGGGCCGAGGTCTCCCAGCTCCTCGACAAGCTCGGCGTCAAGATGACCGAGATCAAGAGCGGGCCGCTGAAGGCCAATCCCTCGATGTTCCAGCCGATCGACCCGGCCGGCCGGGCGGTGGCCGAGCAGATGGTGGCGGAATCCATGCGCTGGTTCGTCGGGCTCGTCGCCTCCCGCCGCAACATCGAGCCGGCGAGCGTGGCGGGCCTCGAGCAGGGTCGCGTCTACTCCGGCCGCGAGGCGCTCACCTTCAAGCTGATCGACCAGATCGGCGGCGAGCCCGAGGCCGTCAAATACCTCGAGGAGCAGCGCAACGTCCCCAAGGGCCTCAAGGTCGTGGACTGGAAGCCCAAGCGCGAGTCGAGCTGGGGCGTGCTCGGCATGTCCGTGCGTGGGCTTGCCCGGCTCATCGTGGGGGACGCGGCGGATCGGATCGCCGGACTACTGGCCGACGACCGGCTTTCCACATTGCGGCTTGACGGCTTGGTATCGGTTTGGCAGGGTTCGGAAAGATGAGGCAATACAAAGACTTTCGCTCAGGGTTGTCGGGGTTGGGAGGCCAGGCGATGATCAAGTCCGAGCTCATCCAGAAGATTGCTGCGTCCAACCAGCATCTCTACCACCGCGACATCGAGCGCATCGTCAATGTCGTCTTCAACGAGATCGTCGAGGCGCTGGCCCGCGGCGACCGGGTGGAGCTGAGGGGATTCGGCGCCTTCACGGTCAAGCACCGCGCCCCGCGCGTCGGCCGCAACCCGCGCACCGGCACCTCCGTCTCCGTGGCCGAGAAGTTCGTGCCGTTCTTCAAGACCGGCAAGGACCTGCGCGAGCGGCTCAACGGCAACGGCAAGCACTAGCGGCGAGGCAGTCGGCAGTGGGCATTAGGCGGTAGAGGCGCCGCCATTTCCCTACTGCCCACTGCCTACTGCCCAATGCCTGGAGAAAACATGCTGCGCCGCGCACTCTGGATCCTGGTGGCATTGCCGGTGGCGGTTCTGCTCATCACTCTGGCGGTCGCCAACCGCCACGGCGTGCGGCTGGTGCTCGATCCGTTCCGGCCGGAGGAGCCGGTGCTCTCGATCGTGCTGCCCTTCTACGCCTACCTCTACGGCGTGCTGCTGATCGGCATCCTGGTCGGCGGGGCTGCCACCTGGCTCACCCAGGCGCGCTGGCGGAGCATGGCGCGGCGGCGCGCCGCCGAGGCCCAGCGCTGGCAGGCCGAGGCCGACCGGCTCACGCGCGAGCGCCAGGCCCACGTGCAGGCCCAAGCCGCGAGCGCTGGCCGCCAGCTCGCCCCGGTGAGCCGCTAGGCACCCGGGGGGCGGCGCCGATGCGCTTCTTCGACGGTGCCGCGGTCGACCGGGCCCTCGCCTATCCCGCCCTCGTCGACGTGCTCGCGGCGGCGTTCGCCAAGGGCGCGATCGCGCCGCTGCGCCACCACCACACGATTGCGCTGGAGGGTCGGCCCGAGGCTACGCTGCTGCTGATGCCGGCGTGGGAGACGAGCGCGCCGGGTGCGCAGACCGCGGGCCGCTATCTGGGCGTCAAGTCCGTCACCGTCTTCCCCGACAACGCGGCGCGCGCCAAGCCCGCCGTGTTCGGCACCTATCTCCTGCTCTCGGCCGAGACTGGCGAGACGCTGGCGGTGATGGACGCTGCCCGGCTCACCGCCTGGCGCACGGGTGCCGCGTCCGCGCTGGCCAGCCGCTACCTCTCGCGGCCCGATGCCACCCGCATGGTCATGGTCGGGGCCGGTGCGCTGGCACCGCACCTGATCCGCGCCCACGCCTCCGTGCGGCCGATCCGCGAGGTCGCGATCTGGAACCGCTCGGCCGCCCGCGCCCGCGACTTGGCAGCGGCGCTGGCGGCGACCGGCCTCGAGCATCTCGATCGCCGATGACCTGGAGGCCGCCGTGCGCAAGGCCGACATCGTCTCGACCGCCACCATCTCCTCCGAGCCGCTCGTCCGCGGCGCCTGGCTCGGGCCCGGCACGCACGTCGACTGCGTCGGCGCCTACCGGCCCAGCATGCGCGAGACGGACGACGAGGTGGTCCGCCGCGCCCGCATCTACGTCGACACGCTGACGGGAGCCTTCGGCGAGGCCGGCGACATCCTGCAGCCGCTGGCGGCCGGCGTGATCGGCAAGGAGGCCGTGCTCGGCGACCTGTTCGGGCTCACCCGCGGCACCGTCGCGGGCCGGCAGACGCCTGAGGAGATCACGCTCTTCAAGTCGGTCGGCGCCGCCATCGAGGACCTCGCGGCCGCCATCGCGGTATTCGGGCAGTAGGCGAGTCGGCAATAGCAGAGATGGGGCTTCCTGCTGCAATATCCTCGGCGCCTCGCAGGCTCGAGCCTCGAGGGATTGGCGAGTAGGAGGGAGCAGGGCGCCAATGCCTGGCTCGGTAGCAATTCGAGGGCAAGCTGACATCAGCGCCCTGCGCCGCGGCGAGGCTCCCGAGAACGGCTCCGGCGAGTGACCCAACCGGCCTCGGATACCCGAGGTCCCGGTTGCGCCGGGCCCTCGCTGCGGCCCCCGGCCCGCGCAATCGAGACGCCTCGCGATGGCGCCCCTCGGTGAGCCGGAGTGGGCGCAGTATGACTTGAGGTTGGAGGCCGGGGATACGCGCGAGCGGGTAGCGAGCGAGGCTAGCGAGTAGCGAGTAGCGAGTAGGGGCCGAGTTCGCGACTCGCGCATCGCCACTCCCTATTCGCGATTCCCTATTCCCTCTCTCCCGCCTCGACAAAGCCGCTTCCGCGCCCTAATGCTCGCGCCAGAGACGACCATGACCACCAAAGTCAAGATCTGCGGGCTGAAGACCGAGGCGGCGCTCGAAGCCGCGCTCGCGGGCGGCGCCGACTACGTGGGCCTCGTGTTCTTTCCGCCGAGCCCGCGCAACATCACCCCGACCGTTGCCAAGGCCCTGGCGGACAAGGCGCGCGGGAGGGCCCGCATCGTCGCCCTCGCCGTCGATCCCGACGACGCTCTCATCGATGAGATCGCCGCCTCGGTCGCCCCCGACCTGATCCAGCTGCACGGCGAGGAGACGCCTGAGCGCGTCGCCGCCATCCGCCGCCGCTGCGGCATTCCCGTCATGAAGGCGATCCGGGTCGAGACGGCCCAGGATGCCCGCCGCGCGCTCGACTATCGCGACACCGCCGACCTCGTGCTGTTCGACGCCCGGGCGCCGGCCGACAGCACCCGCCCCGGCGGCAACGGCGCAGCCTTCGACTGGCGCGCGCTTCAAGGCGTCAAGGACGAGGTGGCGTTCATGCTCTCGGGCGGCCTCACCCCCGACAACGTCGCGGACGCCATCCGTGCTCACGGGCGCCGATATCGTCGACGTGTCCTCGGGCGTGGAGTCGAGCCCCGGCGAGAAGGACCCCGAGCTCATCCGCCGCTTCCTGCGCGCAGCGAAGGGGCGGTGAGGCCCCGTGACGACAGTGGTGGAGCGAATAATGCACACGGCAAGGCAGGTGGGGCTCGGCGCGCTGGTCGCTCTGGCGGGTGTTTGCCTGGGGCGGCGCATCGCAGGCGCAAGTGGGGATGAACGAGGAGCGCTGCAGGACCTTGATGACCATCGTCGCCGGAATAACCATGGAGTATGGCGGCCAGATCAGCGCCGACTTCATCAGCGACCTGCAGCGCAAGGTCGGCACCGAAGGCAAGTGCGACGGGCCCGACGAGTACCGGCTGTGGCCCAACACCAAGGACCGGGAAGCGCTCGGCGCATCCGCCAGATGCTGACGGCTTGGGACATCTGCCAGAAGGATCCCTCCCGCGAGGGCTGCAAGCTGGAGGAGGCCAGCAAGCGCTGACGGCTCGCTTCCGTCGCCCGGCAAACGGCGTATAACGTCATGCCCGCCGGCGCGGGGATGACGCCGCATCTCCAAGGCATCACGCACATGGCAACGAAGAAGCGCAGAACCAACGAGGCCAAGCTCAACACCTATCGGGCCGGGCCCGACGACCGCGGCTTCTTCGGCATCTTCGGCGGCCGCTTCGTCGCCGAGACGCTGATGCCGCTGATCCTCGAGCTTGGACCACGCCTACGAGGCCGCCAAGGCCGACCCCGCATTCCAGTCGGGAGCTCGCCCACCTCAACACGCACTACGCCGGGCGGCCGAGCCCGCTCTATTTGGCCGAGCGCCTCACCGAAGGAGCTGGGCGGCGCCAAGGTCTACTTCAAGCGCGACGAGCTCAACCACACCGGCAGCCACAAGATCAACAATTGCCTGGGCCAGATCCTGCTCGCCAGCCGCATGGGCAAGACGCGCATCATCGCCGAGACCGGCGCCGGCCAGCACGGCGTCGCCGTCGCCACCGTGTGCGCCAAGTTCGAGATGCCCTGCGAGATCTTCATGGGCGCCGTCGACGTCGAGCGCCAGAAGCCCAACGTGTTCCGCATGAAGCTGCTGGGCGCCAAGGTCAACGCCGTCACCTCCGGCGCGCAGACGCTCAAAGACGCCATGAACGAGGCGCTGCGCGACTGGGTCGCCAACGTGCGCGACACCTACTACATCATCGGCACGGCCGCCGGCCCCGCACCCCTATCCGGCCATGGTGCGCGACTTCCAGTCGGTGATCGGCCGCGAGGTGCGCGAGCAGATGCTGCCGAGGCCGAGGGCCGGCTGCCCGACACGCTGGTTGCCTGCATCGGCGGCGGCTCCAACGCCATCGGCCTGTTCCATCCCTTCCTCGACGACCAGGGCGTCGCCATCTACGGCGTGGAGGCGGGCGGCCATGGCCTCGACGTGCCCGACGGGCATTGCGCCTCGCTCACCGGCGGCAGGCCCGGCGTGCTGCACGGCAACCGCACCTACCTGCTGCAGAACGAGGACGGGCAGATCCTCGAGGGCCACTCGATCTCGGCCGGCCTCGACTATCCCGGCGTCGGCCCCGAGCACTCCTGGCTCAAGGAGAGCGGCCGCGTCAACTACGTCGCCATCACCGACAAGGAGGCGCTCGAGGCCTTCCAGCTCTGCACCCGGCTCGAGGGCATCATCCCCGCGCTGGAGCCCGCGCACGCGCTGGCCTACGTGACCAAGCTCGCGCCGACGCTCCCGAAGGACAACCTCCTGGTCATGAACATGTGCGGCCGCGGCGACAAGGACATCTTCGCCGTCGCCGAGCACCTCGGCATGAAGATGTAGGTTGGATCGACTCGTCAGCCATTACCTCATCACAATATCGATGAGAGTTGGGTGTAGGGGCAGCCGCTTGCGCTCGACGCCGAACCTTCGCCGCGGCATTGCGCGGCGCTGCTGACCAAAGCTGACACAGAACCACCATCCCGCATCGAACGCCGCTTCGCCGCGCTGAAGAAGCGAGGGCCGCAAGGCGCTTCGTCACCTTCGTCACGGCGGGCGATCCCGACTACGCCACCTCGGAGAAGATCCTGCTGGGCCTGCCCGCCGCCGGCGCCGACCTGATCGAGCTCGGCATGCCCTTCTCCGACCCGATGGCCGACGGCCCGGCGGTCCAGGCCTCCTCGCTGCGCGCGCTCAAGGCCGGCCAGACCATGAGAAGACGCTGGAGCTGGTGCGCAGCCTTCCGCAAGCACGACCAGAACACGCCCGATCGTGCTGTTGGGCTACTACAATCCCGATCTACGTCTACCCGCGCGAGGCCTTCCTCGACGACGCCAAGGCCGCCGGCGTCGACGGCCTCATCATCGTCGATCGTCCCGCCCGAGGCCGACGAGGAGCTGTGCCTGCCGGCGATTGCCCGCGGCCTCAACTTCATCCGCCTGGCCACGCCCACCACCGACGCCAAGCGCGCTGCCGGCCGTGCTGGCGAACACCTCGGGTTTTCTTTACTATGTTTCCATCACCGGCATCACCGGCACGGCGGCGCCCGACGTGGCCGCGGTTCATTCGCCCACATCGCCGCATCAAGAAGGCGACCAGGCTTCCCGTGGCGGTAGGCTTCGGGGTCAACACCCCGCTCAGGCCAAGGCGATCGCAGCCGGCGCCGACGGCGTGGTGGTCGGGTCAGCGCTGGTTAATGCCATCAGGGAAAGTCTGGGCCCCGACGGGCGAAGCGACTGGAAAAACAATGTCCAACGTCCTAGATCTGGTGAAAAGCCTGATCGCGGGCGTTGCGCGCCCCTAAGGTGGGCGCCAAATGCGACCGGGAGCGATAGACTAGGCTATAGTCCAGCTGACAGGCAGCGGCGCGGGGCAGGTGTTTTGGCGAGCCGGTTCGGCTGCGGGTCCGGGGGTCGGTGCCGAAGGAGCACGAGACGCGTGAACTGGATCAACAACATCCGTCCCAAGATTTCGCGGCCTGCTGACCACCAAGCGTGAGCTGCCCGACAATCTCTGGGTCAAGTGCCCCGACACCGGGCAGATGGTGTTCTACAAGGACCTGGAGGCCAACCAGTTCGTCATCCCGGGCTCCAACTATCCACATGCGCATGGACTGCGCACAAGCGCCTGCCGCATTTCTTCGACGGCGGCGAGTTCGAGGTCGTGCCGATCCGCGAGGTGGCCCAGGACCCGCTGAAATTCCGCGATGGCAAGCGCTACACCGACCGCCTCAAGGCCGCCAAGAGCGACACCGAGCTGCAGGACGCGGTGCTCGTCGGCGAAGGCTACGCTCGAAGGCCAGGAGGTGGTCGCCGCCGCGCAGGACTTCCGCTTCATGGGCGGCTCGCTCGGCATGGCCGCCGGCGAGGGCGTGATCGCGGGCATGATGCGCGCGGTGGAGAAGCACACGCCCTTCGTGCTGTTTGCGGCCTCGGGCGGCGCGCGCATGCAGGAGGGCATCCTCTCGCTCATGCAGATGCCGCGCACCACCATTGCCGTGCAGATGCTGCGCGAGGCGCGCCTGCCCTATCTCGTCGTGCTCACCGATCCCACCACCGGCGGCGTCACCGCCTCCTACGCCATGCTGGGCGACGTGCACATCGCCGAGCCCGGCGCGCTCATCTGCTTTGCCGGCCCGCGCGTCATCCAGCAGACCATCCGCGAGCAGCTGCCCGAGGGCTTCCAGAAGGCGGAGTACCTGCTGGCGCACGGCATGGTCGACATGGTCGTGCACCGCCACCAGCTGCGCGAGACGCTGGCGCGGCTCTGCCGGCTGCTCAACGGCGACACGGCCGCGGTGCGCCCCTCGCGGTCGATTGCCGCTGCCGAGGAGCACGGCTATCTCAACGGCAGCTCGGTCGAGCCGCACGACGATCGAGTCGCTGGCGCGCTCCTACGGCGACGTGATGGACGCGAGCGAGGCCGAGCGCCACGACCCGCGCGAGACCACCCGCGACCCCGACAAGCCGCGCACCCGCCCCCCGCGCGACGGCGCCGCGCAACTGAGCGGGGGTCAGACCCCTCGGCATCGCGGCCTCCTCGATTCACGAGCCGAAGCGGCGAGGGGTCTGACCCCCATTTCGCCATCGCGAGCGGTGTGACCCTCTTAGCGTTCGCCCTGCGATGTGCTATCGCGCGCCATGCGAACGAGTGACCAACTTCTGGCCGAGCTGCGGGCGCTGCACCCGCGGCTGATCGACCTTTCGCTCGGCCGCATCGAGCGCCTGCTCGGCAAGCTCGGCAACCCGCAGCATCGGCTTGGCCCCCGTCATCCACATCGCCGGCACCAACGGCAAGGGCTCGACGGGCGCCTTCCTCAAGGCCATGCTGCAGGCGGCGGGCAAACGCGTCCACGTCTACACCTCGCCCCACCTCGTGCGCTTCCACGAGCGCATCGAGCTCGGCCGGCGCCGACGGCAAGGCGCGCCCGATCGGCGAGGCCGAGCTCGTCGACGTGCTCACCCGCACGCGGGCCGCCAATGCCGGCGACCCCATCACCTATTTCGAGATCACCACGGCGGCGGCATTCCTGGCCTTCGCCGAGCATCCCGCCGATGCGGTGATCCTGGAGGTCGGGCTCGGCGGCCGGCTCGATGCCACCAACGTCGTTGCGCGCCCGGCGCTCTGCATCATCACGCCCGTGTCGCTCGACCATCAGGACAGGCTGGGCCCACGCTCGCGGCCATCGCCGGCGAGAAGGCCGGCATCCTGAAGCCGGGCGTGCCGGCCGTCGTCTCCCGCCAGCCGCCGGAGGCCTTGGACGTCATTGCCGCCGCGCGCCGAGGCGATCAGGCGCTCCGCTCGTCGTGTGGGGCGAGGACTACGAGGCCTTCGAGCAGCGCGGCCGCCTCGTCTACCAGAGCGACGCGGGGCTGATGGACCTGCCGCTGCCCGCCCTGATGGGGCAGCACCAGATCGGCAACGCCGGCACGGCGATTGCCGCGGCCCTGCAGCTCAAATCGCTGGGGCTCGACGACGCCGCCATCGAGCGCGGGCTCGTCGACGTGCGCTGGCCGGCGCGCATGCAGCGGCTCGACAACGGCCCGCTGTCGCGCCTGCTGGATCCCGGCTCCGAGCTGTGGCTCGACGGCGCCCACAACGAGGACGGCGCGCGCGCCATCGCCCAGACGCTGGCCGAGCTCGACGAGCGGCTGCCCAAGCCCGTCGGCCTCATCGTCGGCATGATGGGCCACAAGGACGCGCCGGCCTTCCTGCGCCATTTCCGCGGCCTCGTGCGCCGCCTCGTCACCGTGCCGGTGCCGGGGCTGAGCGATACGGGCTATGACGCCGCCGCGCTCGCCAAGACGGCTGCGGCCGCCGGTCTCACCGCCGACGCCGCGCCCGACGTCGAGATCCGCCATCCGCCGCCTGCAGAAGACCGAGAAGGAGCCGCTGCGCATCCTGATCTGCGGCTCCCTCTACCTCGCCGGCCCCGTGCTCGCCCTGCAGGAGGGCGTGCAGGCGCAGCTCAACTGACCTCGCGCCGAGGGGGGGTAGGGTGAGCGTCACGCGACTGCCGGCTCGACGACGCGCGACGACCCGACCTGCGCGCGCGCTCGTCAGGCCGCGTGAAACACGAGCGCTCTCAGCTCGATGCTCTCGCGCAGCGACGCATCGGGCGGCGTGGTCGGGTCGGTGAAGGCCGTGTGCGGCGCGAAGCGGGCGCGGCCGTCGGTCTTGGAGTCGTAGCACTTCAGCAGCAGCACCTCGTCCACCTGCATCTGAGGCACATAGTACCAGCGATGCTCGGGGGCGAAGGTCACCGCGTAAATCTCGCCGATCCGATCACGATAGACGAGATCGGAGGCCACCAGGTCCTCCGGTCGCACGCTCTGGGCATCGCACACGGCAAGCGGTGCATCGCGCAGCGGGCCCCGGATCGGTCGCCACAGGTTGATGATCTGCACCCGCCCGGCCAGCAGCTGCTCCGCCTCGTCGGGCAGCAGGTCGCGCACGCGCCGCGGGCCGGAGGCTTCGGTGTGGTCGACATGCACGCGCGGCACCGGCTGCCTCGGTGCATCGCCGCGCCGGTCCTCGCCGCCGGGCACGCGCCGCCGCACGGTGTGGTCGAAAATGTGCACGCGGTCCGCCCCGGTCAGCCCTTTCAGGATCTGTTCGGCCTCCGGGTAGTAGACGCGTTTCACCGCCTCATCGTCGTAGAAGTCGCGCACCGTGCTCTTGTGCTGCATCAGCCCGAACCCCTCCTCGTCGAGCGAAATCTCAGACAGGATCGGCCGCGCATCCGCGATCTGCACCCGGTGCGGCTCGTTCGCAATGGTGCTGCGCGGCGCTCCGGCCGGCGGCTCATAGGCGTAGGTGCGCGGTCTTTCGCGCGTCGGGGCAAGGTAGTTCAACTCCGCCCTGACCCACGGCAGGGTTTCGATCTCGGCGCTGTGCAGGCTCATCTGGTGACCTCGGGCTCGTGTTGCGTCGGCGCGCCCTCTCTCCACCCGGATCGCTCATCGGGCTCGCGCTTGTCCAGAAGTGGGGAAAGCGGCAGCCGGTCGCAAACGAGATGTTTTCACATGGCAGTGGAGAAAATCTCATCTGCTGCCGGCCAAAACCGTCACGGAAGATTGTTGCAGGCATCGGCCAATCCCGTGCCACTGTCGCAACTCAATCATCCACCGCTGACAGGTTGCCGAGGAGTCCTCCTATGAGCACCATCACCACCAAAGACGGCACGCAGATCTACTACAAGGACTGGGGCAAGGGACAGCCGGTCGTCTTCAGCCACGGCTGGCCGCTCAGCGCCGACGCCTTCGAGGACCAGATGTTCTTCCTGGCCTCGCGCGGCTATCGCTGCATCGCCCATGACCGCCGCGGCCACGGCCGCTCGAGCCAGCCCTGGAACGGCAACGACATGGACACCTACGCCGACGACCTGGCGGCGCTGGTCGAGAAGCTCGACCTGAAGGACGCGATCCACGTCGGCCACTCCACCGGCGGCGGCGAAGTCGCCCGCTACATCGGCCGCCACGGCACGAAGCGCGTGGCCAAGGCCGTGCTGATCGGCGCCATCCCGCCGCTGATGCTGAAGACGCGCGGCCAATCCCGGCGGCCTGCCGATCGAGGTGTTCGACGAGCTCCGCGCCGGCGTCCTCGCCGACCGCTCGCAGTTCTGGAAGGACCTGAGCCTGCCGTTCTACGGCTACAACCGGCCGGGCGCCAAGATCTCGCGAAGGCGTGCGCGACTCGTTCTGGCTGCAGGGCATGATGGCCGGCTTCCCGGCCGCCTACTTCTGCATCAAGGCGTTCTCCGAGACGGACCACGACCGAGGACCTGAAGAAGTTCGACGTGCCGACGCTCATCCTGCACGGCGACGACGACCAGATCGTGCCGATCGGCGCCGCCGCGCATGCTGTCCTCCAAGATCGTCAAGGGCGCCAAGCTCGAAGGTCTACAAGGGCGCGCCGCACGGCATGTGCACGACGCTCAAGGATCAGGTCAACGCGGACCTGCTCGCGTTCATCAAGAGCTGAAGTCCTCGTGGCGACGGCGTTGGGACAGATCGAAGCTCCGCGCGCGGGCCCGGTCCGCGGCCAAGTCACGACGGGTCCGCCGATCAGAGGTCCGGCGGGTGGCGCTTCGTCCAGCCCGTGGCGCGCTCGTAGGCGGCGGCGATGCGGTAGACCATCGCCTCCTCGAAGGGATGGCCGATGAGCTGCAGCGACAGCGGCAGGCCGTCCACGCTGAAATCCGGCCGGTAGCGCGATGGCGGGCTGGCCCGTGACATTGAAGGGCTGGCGCGCCTGGCGGGGATAGGTCCGCGTGCAGGCCTCCGCGTCGTCGATGCGGCAAGCCGGGTCCATGCTCGAGACCGTCAGGGCCGCATCAAAGCCGGCCAATGCCTCGAGCGTGCGCCGCGCGAGCCGGGCCCGCATCCGCAGCGCATCGATGTAGTCTGCCGCGCTCACCGGTGCACCGTCGAGGATGCGCTGGCGCGCCAGCTCGCCGTAGTCGCCCGCGCGCTCGGCAAGCCAGCGGCGGTGGATGGCGAAGGCCTCGCAGCGGATGATGATGCGGTTGCAGGTGGCATAGTCGGCAAGCGGCGCCAGTCGGACCTCGCGCAGCTCTGCGCCCAGGCCCTGCAGCACTTCGGCGGCGCTCTCGATCGCCTGCGCCTGCTCGGGGTGGGCCTGCATGTCCTCGGCATAGAAGTGCCGCACGAGCCCGATCCTGAGGCCCTTGATGCTGCGCTCGAGGCCGGCCGAGTAGTCGGGAACTTCGACGTCGGCGCTGGCGGGATCTTCCGGGTCGTGCCCGGCCAGCACCTGCAGCAGCAGGGCATTGTCGCGCACCGTGCGGGTCATCGGCCCCACGTGGTCGAGCGAGTAGGCAAGCGGGAATACGCCCCTGCGGCTCACCAGCCCATAGGTCGGCTTGAGGCCGGTGATGCCGCACATGGAAGCCGGGTTGCGCACGGAGCCACCCGTATCGGTGCCGAGTGCGGCGGGCACCATGCCGGCCGCCAGCGCGACGCCCGAGCCGCTCGAGGATCCGCCCGGAAAACGGTTGCTGCCCCACGGGTTCACGGCCGGCGGCCAGGGCAGATCGAAGGAAGGGCCGCCGATGGCGAACTCGTGCGTAGCGAGCTTGCCCATCAGGATGCCGCCGGCGGCTTCGAGCCGCGCCGTGACGGCCGCATCAGCAGCCGCCACGTTGTCGATCAGCACCTTGGAATGCGCCGTGGTCGGCAGGCCCGCGACGTCGATGATGTCCTTGAGCGCGTAGGGCACGCCGTGAAGGGGGCCCCGCAGCCTGCCCGCCATGACCTCGCGCTCGGCCAGGCGTGCGGCGTCCATGGCGCGCTCCGGCGTGAGGCGAATGAAGGCGTGATGGCGGCCATCGAGCTTGCCGATGCGATCGAGCAGGGCTTTGATGTACTCGACCGGGGAGAGCTTGCGCGCCCGGATCATCTGCGCGGCATCGGCAAGGCCGAGGTAGGCCAGCTCGCTCATGGCTTGGCCTCGCGACGCGGCGAAAGCCGAAAGGTCAGCGCCAGTTCCTCGCTCCAGTGCAAATCCTTGGGCAGCCTGGCGCCGAGGTCGCGGGTGGAGACCATGGCCTGCTCCAGCTGGGTCAGGTGCTTGCCGTCGAGCTTGGGCAGTCCCATCGCGGCAGCGGCACGGCGCAATTCACTCTCGTCGGTGCTCATGGCGATCCCCTCCAGGCTTCGATCATCCTAGGGTGAGGGCGACGCGGCGCAAGGGGTAAGAGCATAGCCCGAGTGTGCTGTAGGCGACAGGTTTCGCGTGATTGCCTGGACACTGCGAGCGCTCGCAACTAGCGTTGCAACGTTGTCTGGAGATCGTTCGGGAAGCCATATTCGTCGGGCCAACGACCTATTCGATTCGATGTTCTTGACGGCTCGCGATAGCCGGTCGGACGACAGCTTTGCTTTCGGGCTCGGGAGTCCTTATCCCCGCGCACGGCTGAAGCCTTAGTCATTCATTGCCGCGCGGCGCGCCGAACGTAGCCGCCGCCCCAAAACATCAGGAGTAAATCATGCTGGATCGACCGAGCGAAGCAGCTCCCAATTCCGCTTCCCCCTTGCCCTCGAGCCCAACACCGATCCCCAGCGCTGCGCCGGTCGCCGCAGGGGTCGTCCTCACGCCCGGACAGCGCCTCGTCTGCGAGCGCATCATCAACGTGTTCGAGACCGGCAGCATCGTTGGCGACTACGCCAACATCAGCATCTTCGGCGATGGTCCGCATGGCATCCGCCAGGTTACCTATGGCCGCGCCCAGACCACCGAGTACGGCAACCTGCGCAAGCTCGTGCAGATGTACGTGGATGCGGGCGGGCTCTTCGCGCAGGAGCTGCGCCCCTTCGTGCCCCGCATCGGCCTGCAGGCCCTCGTCGACGACCAGAATTTCAAGAGCCTGCTCCGCCGCGCCGGCAGCGAAGACCCCATCATGCGCAGTACGCAGGATGTGTTCTTCGATGCCGTCTACTTCCAGCCGGCGCTGCGCTGGGCCAACGAGAACGGCTTCACGCTCCCGCTCTCGATGCTCGTGATCTACGATTCCTTCATCCACAGCGGCTCGATCCTGCCGTTCCTGCGCGCGCGCTTTGCGGAGGTGCCGCCCGCGCGCGGGGGACGCGAGAAGGCGTGGATCCAGCAGTACGTCGAGGTGCGCCACAACTGGCTCGCCAATCACTCCAACCACATCCTGCGCAACACCATCTATCGCACGCGCGACATGCTGCGCGAGATCGCCCGCGGCAACTGGGATTTGGGCACCCTTCCGATCATGGCGCACGGCGTGCCCGTGGACGACAAGGTGGCGGGCATGCTGGAGACGGTCGCCAGCCTCACCGCCGACGAGATCCCGTTCCTCGGTGACCCCGATGCCGTGCATGTCCATGGCGATGAGGCCCCGGAGATCTTCGGTGACGATCGCTTTGCGGCCGTCGGTGCCGTGCCGCCGGCTGCTCCAGCCGCGGCAGGCAGCGAAATCGCCACGCTCGCGCAGCGCATCCTAGCCAACGCGAAGATCGCCCTGGCGACGGCGCACGCCTCTGGCGTGGACGATCAGGCAACCGTGCGCCAGAACATCGTGGATACGGCGGCCGGCGGGCGTGCCCGCCGCAGCAGCTACGGCACGGCGCCAGGCGGCACGGTCGCGCTCGATCCGCGGCTGCTGCGCAGCCTGCTGACGCTTGCCGATGAGTATAGCTTCTCCATCTCGGAGCTGGTCGGGGGCTCCCACAACGCCAACTCGCGCCACTACGTGGGCGTCGCCGCCGACATCAGTGTGATCAACGGTCGGCACGTGGGTGCCAGCAATCCCGACTTCAAAACGTTCATGCGGCGGTGCCGAGATCTCGGCGCCACCGAGGTGCTGGGCCCGGGCGATCCCGGACATGGCACGCATGTGCATGCCGCGTGGCCGCGTCCCTAGCGCGTGGGGCGGCTCACTAAGCCGAGGGCGGCGGCTTTGCCGGGGCGAGCCCGGCGCTCGCTTCGCTGACCTCGGCCTCCAGCGCCGCAAGCAGCGCCTCGACCCACGCCTGGCGGAGGCTGCGCCCGATGAACACGAGCCGGCTGCGGCGATCCGCCGACGGCCAGCGCTCGAGCCAGGCCGGCGGGTGGAAAACGTGCTGCACGCCGTGGATCACCGCCGGACGGTCGGGGCTCTCGGCGACATTGACGAGGCCCTTCAAGCGCAGCAGATCGCTGCCGCAGTGCTCGGCCAGGATCTCGAGCAGGAGCGTGAGCGTCACGGCGCGGATCGGCTGCTCGCGCAGGATGGCGAAGCAGGAGATGTCGGCCTCGTGGCCGCCGGGACCGTGGCCGTGGCCTAGATGGTGCGTGGGGTCGCCGGACGCGAGCCAGCCCCGCAGGTCCACGGTCGCGCCATGGGTGATGCCAGGCGCCGCCTCGAACAGGCGCTCGGGATCGACCACTCCAAACGAGGCCGGCAGCACCGCTGCCGACGGGTTGACGGCGGCGAGACGACCGGCCAGCGCCTCCACCTCGCCGCCACCACCGACAAGATCGGTCTTGGTCAGCACCAGGCGATCGGCGACCGCGACCTGCTTCACGGACTCGGGCTGGCGCGCGAGCGTGGCGAGGCCATTGACCGCATCCACGGTCGTCACAACCCCGGCCAGCGTCACCCGCTCCGCCAGCCCCGCATCGCTCATCAGCGCATGCAGGATGGGGGCCGGATCGGCGAGGCCGCTGGTCTCGATCACCACCCGTTCGAACGGCGCCACGGCGCCCGCATCGCGCCGGCAAAGCAGGTCCTCGAGCGTGCGCACCAGGTCGCCGCGCACGGCGCAGCACAGGCATCCCGTCTGCAGCTCGACGAGGCTTTCCTCGCTCGCTTCGATGAGGTCGTGATCGAGGCCGACCTCGCCGAACTCGTTGATGATGACGGCCGTGCGCGCAAACTGCGGGCTCTTGAGCAGTCGCGCCAGCAGCGTGGTCTTGCCGCTGCCGAGAAACCCGGTGAGGACCGCTACGGGAATCATTGCGCCGTCATCCCGGCGCCCCGAGCGCGCGCCCGGGCGCTCGCGGGCAAAGGCCGGGACCCATGCGCGTCTGTGCAGTGATTCGGCAAGGTGACATGGGTGCCGGCCTTCGCCGGCATGGCGTCTGGGCTATGATGTCCGCGCGGACACGCATCATAGCGGCGGCGCCAGCAACGGCAGTGGCGCGATGCGCAGCCGCACCGGCCGGTGGCCGGGGTCGGCGGCGGCCCTGACAGTGCGCAGGAGGCCGGCAATGGAGATGGCGCCGCGGGTGCGCGCGCCATCCTCCACCATCCAGCGGAACGGCCCGTTGCCCACGGCCCGCGCGATGCGCAGCTCCCGGCCGCCCGTGGTCAGCACGATCGTACCGTCGGGCGGCCTACGCACCTCGCCCTCGACGTGCCAGGCCGCCAGGCTCTGCCGCAGCAGCTCCTCCACGAGCGCTTCCAGCTCGGTGCTCACAGCGCCGGCCCGGCAATGATCTCCGCGGGGATCTTGCGCTTGAGGTAGTGGCCGTCGCCCTCGCGACCGAGGAACTTGCCGCCCTCGACCACCACCTTGCCGCGCAGGAGCGTCACGACAGGCCAGGCGAAGATGTCGTGACCCTCCCAGGGCGTGTAGTCGGTCTCGTGCAGGTCCTCCTTGCGCACCTTGCCGCGCCGCGACGGATCGAGGATCGCAATGTCCGCATCGCTACCGACGGCGATCGCGCCCTTGCGCGGATAGAGGCCCATGATCCTGGCGGCGTTGGTCGAGACGAGATCGACATAACGCGGCAGGGAATAGCCGCGCCGCACCACCATCTCCGTGTACATGACCGCAAGCCGCGGCTCGACGCCGGAGTTGCCGCCGGTGGTATCGTCGATGCGGCGGCCCATGGTCTTCTCGCGCAAGGTGCAGCACAGCTCGTCGGTGGCAACGCAGTTGATGGCGCCGTCGAGCGTGCCGGACCACAGAGCCTTCTGGTCCTCGGCCGACTTGAGCGAGGGGTAGGTGTGATACATCTGCCCGTTCGGCAACTTGTAGTCCTCGGCCGTGTGCAGCATGTACTGATGCAGGCTCTCGCCGTAGATCGGCAGCCCCTTGGCACGCGCATCGCGGATCGCCGAGACGCCCGTGGCGGCCGACACGTGCATCATGTAGAGCGCGGTGCCGGGCACGCTCTCGGCCAGCCGGATCACGCGCCGGAAGCTCAGGTCCTCCGACAGCGTGTTGTGCACCTCCGCCATGTTCTCGAAGCCCGCGCGTTCCTCGCGGATCAGCTTGGCGTACATGTGCATGACGATGTCGTTGTCCTCGGCGTGGATGACGCCGAGCCCGCCCTCTTTGGCGAGCACCTTGAAGGCCTCCCAGATGTCGCCGAAGTCGACCATGCGTCCGGTGCGGTGCGGCCAGATGTTGGTGGTGAAGATCTTGATTGTCGGATAGCCGGCCTGGATCGCCTCGCCGAGCTCGGCGAACTGGGTGTGCGGCGGCTCGCTCGACAGCATCAGGTGATAAGCCCAGTCGCAGCAGCTTTTGGACGCGAATTGAGCGTCGCGCGCTTCAATTCCCTTCTGCACGCTGCGATCCGCCGTCGCGTAGGCGAAGTCGATCAGCGTGGTGGTCCCGCCCCACAGCGCGGCCTGCCCGACCCTGTCCGGCCCTTGGGTATAGAGGATCGTCCCGTCCGGGATCACGAAGGGATGGGCCATGTGCACGTGCGGATCGATGCCGCCGGGCATCACGATCTTGCCCGTCGCATCGATGCTGCGTTTGGCTTCGCCGTCCGCCAGCGTGCCCGGCGCGGCAAGCACCGCGATGGTCTCGCCCTTCACGCCCACGTCGCAGCGCGCCACCCCCTGCGGCGTCACCACGTCGCCGCCGCGGATGATCAGGTCCAGCATGGCCGCACCCCCGTATCGTTGCCCCTCGGGGGACTGTGCACCAAGCCAACCTCATGGAAAAGGTCTGTTCTCTCGGGCCCGGACTACGCCTTGCTGCGTCTGTGCAGTTCAGCAGGCCGGAGACCGCCGCAGTTGCCACGCGCAGCCCGATCGCGGACACTGATCTGCCAACACACCGCGGCCAGGATCACTTCGTGACGGCGGGAGACCACAAGCGATGAAGCTCGGCATCTACCTCAACTCGCAGCAACCCGAAAGCGATGATCCCGCCCGCCGTTTTGCCGAGATGGTGGAGCAGGTGCGGCTCGCCCGCCAGCTCGGCTTCGACTCGATCTGGGCCGGCGAGCATCACGTGACGCCGGGCTTCCACTTCTACCCCCAGTTCGGCCTCCTGCAGCGCCTCGCCGCCGACGCCGAGGGCATGTGGATGGGCACCAACGTCACCCTGCTGCCGCTGCACAATCCAATTGAGCTGGCCGAGGTCGGCGCCTTCATGGACGTGATCACCGGCGGAAAGTTCCTCCTGGGCATCGGCCTCGGCTACCGGCCCGAGGAATACGAGATGTACCGCGTGCCGATGCCGGAGCGGGTGAGCCGCTTCAATGAGGGTGTCGCGATCATCCGCAAGCTCTGGAGCGGGGACCGCGTCACCCACCAGGGGCGTCACTGGCAGTTCAGCAACGCCTCGATCCGGCCGCGCCCGCTGCAACAGCCGCACCCGCCCATCATCATCGGGGCGCAGGTGGAGGCCGCCATCACGCGCGCCGCCACGACCGGCGACGGCTGGCTGCTGGTGCCGATCCCCAGGCTCGACCAGCTCCCCTCCCAGATGGCGCTCTACCGCTCGGCGCGCGCGGCGGCCAAGCTGCCGCCCTCCCCGCACATCTGCCGGCTGCTCGAGGTTGGCTGCGCCGCCGATGAGGAGACGGCGTTCCGGCGCGTTGGGCCCCACCTGATTGAGAAATACAAGGCCTATTTCTCCTGGGGCCTGGAGGGTCTCAAGCTCGACCCCAATGCCACCCCCGACCAGCAGTTCCGCAGCCTCGCCACCAACCGCTTCGCCGTCGGCACGCCCAAGCAGGTCGCCGACATGCTGGTGGCCCAGCACCAGGCCGGCATCCTGCATCTGTCGATGCGCATGAGCTGGCCGGGCATGGGCCAGGAGGAGATCCTCGCCAGCATAGAGATGGTCGGGCGCCAGGTGCTGCCCGAGGTCCGGCGCAGGACCGGCGCATCGGGAGCAGCGTAGCCAACCCTCTGCTGATCACGGAAATGTGAAAACGCCCCCCGGCTCAGACCCGCAGCCGCGGGCGCGGGATCATAAGCTAGCGTTCTATTCATGGCGCTGGCGAAGCGCATATGCTGCTTACACTGCAACTGGGGGGTGCGGGATGGCAGCGGGCGATGCTGGCCGCGTTATCGCCAGCGCGTGTGCGCTGTGGGAGGCGGGCGATCTTCCAAGGCTATTGCCTCATTTCATGGATGACGTTGTGTTCATGGTGCACGCGCGCGCCAACGCGCCCTCGATGCTGGGGCAGGGACTTGGAAGGGTCCTCCTGGCGCGCCGTCTCGAGGCGCTGCTCGACGAGGTCGAGGTGAAAAGCTTCGATCTGCAGGAGCAGAGCCTGACGACGGACGGCCTCCGGCATTTCTGCCGGGTCGCCTACCGCTACCGGCACCGTGCGAGCGGCGTGATGATCGAGGGCAACATGCGCCAGAGGTGGGGCTTCGTCGGCACCAGGGTTGCGCAATTCGAGGTCTTTCACGATGCCGACCGCATGCGCGCGTTCTACGACTACGCGGGACGCGCACCCTGCAACCCGTGAGTCCCTGCAACGACCCGCGAGGACCTTGCCATGCCGACCGGCACCGCGGCCCTGCTGCAAGACCTGTACGTGGCCTACCGCGAGAAGCGCCTTGCCGATGTGATGGCGCGGCTCACCGACGACTTCCGCTTCACCCTGCACCTGCCGGCCGAATCCGTGCCTGGCGCGGCCGCGCCGCACGACAAGGCCGAGACGCTCGAGATGTTCGAGGGCATCCTCGCCGCCTACGACATCCTCCTCTACGAGCCCGGCCCGATCATGGTCACGGGCGACCAGGCCGCCGTGCGCGTGCGCATTCGCTACCGTCACAAGGCCACCGAGGCGGTGATCGAGACCACGCTCGGGCACTTCTGGCGCATCCGCGACGGCAAGGCGGCGCAGCTCGACGAGTATCACAATGTGCAGCACGTGCTGGCGTTCCTGAACAAGGTGGCCTCGGGCGGATGACCAGCGGATGACCATGTTGTGAGCCTGCCGGCCAAGCCGACCGGGCCGTGCTCTGCTAGACTGCCGCGCTCGTCGAGAGCGAGGAGCCCGCCCATGCCGCTATCCGCCAGGCCGTACGCCGCCAAGCAATTCCTCGACGTCGACGGCCGCCGCATGGCCTACATCGATGCCGGCAGCGGCCCCGCCATCGTCTTCCAGCACGGCAACCCCACCTCCTCCTACCTGTGGCGCAACGTCATGCCCCACTGCGCTAGCGCCGGCCGGCTCGTTGCCTGCGACCTCGTCGGCATGGGCGACAGCGACAAGCTCACCCCCTCCGGCCCGGATCGGTACGGCTACGCCGAGCAGCGCAAGTACCTGTTCGCGCTATGGGACAAACTCGCCCTCGGCGACAAAGTTGTTCTCGTCGTCCACGACTGGGGCTCGGCGCTGGGCTTCGAGTGGGCGCGGCGCAATCCCGAGCGTGTCGCCGGCCTCGTCTACATGGAGGCGCTGGTGACACCGGTCACCTGGGAGGACTGGCCCGAGAATGCGCGCCGCGTGTTCCAGAATTTCCGCTCGCCCGGCGGCGAGGAGATGGTGCTGGAGAAGAACGTGTTCGTCGAGCGCGTGCTGCCGGGCGCAGTCCTGCGCAAGCTTGGCCAGGAGGAGATGGCCGAGTATCGCCGCCCGTTCGCGCAGGCTGGCGAGGACCGCCGCCCCACCTTGAGCTGGCCGCGCCAGATCCCCATCGACGGCGAGCCGGCCGACGTGGTGGCGGTCGTGGATGACTATTCGCGCTGGCTCGCCGGCAGCCAGACGCCCAAGCTCTTCATCAATGCCGACCCCGGCTCGATCCTGACCGGCCGCCAGCGCGAGGTGTGCCGCGCCTGGCCCAACCAGACCGAGATCACCGTCAAGGGCCTGCACTTCATCCAGGAGGACAGCCCCGACGAGATCGGCCGCGCCGTCGCCGACTTCGTCCGCCGCGTACGGGGGTAGGGGTGGCGCTCGCCGGCGGCCCACATCTGCGAAGTCATCCCCACGTAGGCGGGGATCCAGCCACACTTGGCTCGGTCGGACGGCCCAATCCACAAATGTTCCTATTATGTTCTTTACATGTTCGCGCAACCATGAGAAACTCCCGCCGCGTTGCGTTGGAGGTCGGTCATGGAGCACATGCCACGACGCGTATCAGTCCCAGGAGCCGGTGGCCTGGGACCGGGTCGAGTGGCGCCAGGGCGATGGGCGCTACGTCTTCCAGCTGGCGAGCGGCGGGCTGCTCGCCACGCTCACGGCGCCGAACGCCGCCGCGCTGACCTTGCCCATGGTCGCCTGGGAGGGGCTGCTCGATGCGCTTGCCGCCCAGCGCAAGACGCGCACGCGCGGCGAGGGCAAATTCCCCGCGCGCTCGGGCGCGCGCTGGTACGAGGGCGAGGCTGGCGAGCTTGCGGCAGCCTTCAAGGCGGGCCGCTCCATCCATCAGCTTGCCCGCGCGCACAGCCGCACCGAGGGAGCCGTCGAGGCCGAGCTCGCCCGCCAGGGCCTGTGGGACCGCGAGGCGCGCCGTCCAACGCAGCCCGGTGAATCCCACCACCCACCCCACGACGACGGCACGCAGGCCACCGCCAGCGCCGCAAACTGTGCAGCGGCACGCCGTCAGTGATCCCACTATTCGGCGCCCGGTACCTTGTGCGAGCGCCGATCTTGTGGCTTGCGGCGCGTGCCCGCCGGCAGCGTCGGGCAACGTGCTCTAGTACGTGAACCCGCCCATCGTTTCGGTGTCGTCATCCTCACCTAGGGTAAAGGGCGCCACGTTCTTTGCCTCGGAATCTGGTGGTGCAGCACTTAGGTACCGCTGAGCCGTTTGTTGCGCCCAACCAGTGGAGCCACACCTCACCGGGAGATGGATCGCCGTTCGGAAGTCTTGCAGCGCACGATCGCGCTCGCCCTTGCGATGATAGGCGAGGCCGCGGGCGGCGAAGGCGTCCGGGAACTTGGGATCCAAAGCGATGGCGCGATCGAGGTCAGCAATAGCTTGCTGCAGGTCGTCACCCTTGAGGAGATGGGCATAGCCTCGGGACTGATACGCAAATGCCCCGCGCTGATTGAGCTCGACAGCCTTGTTGTAGTCGACGAACGCGGCGTCGAAATTCCCTTTCTTCGCGTAGATGATGCCACGCCTGGTGTAGTTTCCGGATCGTCGGGGGCTGAGCTGAATGGCCAGCGTGAAATTGTCGATGGCCTGATCGAGCTCGTTTTTTCGGCCGTACGCAGAGGCCAATGCCGCATAGGCCATCGCACGATCGCCGTCCAATTGGATGCCTCGTTTCGCGTCGGCCAAGGCCAGGTCAACGTCACCGCCGTTGAGGTGGGCGAACGCGCGGAGTGCATACCCTCTAGCGCCGCGCGGTCTCAGGGTGATGGCCCGAGAGAAATCCTCGATCGCTTGCGCCAGGTCACATTTCTTTGCGTACACGATGCCGCGGGTCCGGTACGTGTAGGGGTTCCGTGGAGCGAGGCGGACTGCGGTATTCGCATCGCCGATGGCGGCGTCGAACTCACCCTTGTTGTTGTAGGCTAACGCGCGGTTGGCGAATGGCGCCGCGATTTGCGGGGCGAGTCGTATCGCCTGATTGAAGTCGGCAATGGCAAGGTCGTGCTCACGCTTGCCCCCATAGATGAGGCCGCGCAGGTTGTACGATACCGCGGCAGTCGCATCCAACTTGATGGCGCGGGTTGCATCATCGAGCGCCTGATCGAGCCTATTCAAGTGAGCGTGCGCATTGGCGCGCCCGCGGTGGGCGCTCGCATTCTTGGGATCATGGCGAATGGCGGCGGAATAGTCCTCGGCCGCGCCTTCATACTGGCCTTTCCTCGCGTAAGCCGCCCCACGGTTCATGTGCGCGACGACCAGTGCGCGACCTCTAGCGCGACCCGAGTTCAATATGCGGGTGCAGGCGGCGATGCGGTCGTCGGGGCTATCGTCGCGGTCGCTGCACCGCTCGGTCAAACTGGGAGCTTGGGCGGAGACTTGGGCAGGTCCGTCGACGAGAGAGAGTATCGAGAGAAGGGAAGCGAGACGCCTTGGGTTGCGTGCGCGAGAGAACATGGAGTTGACCTTCCGCTCACCGGGCATGAGCGGCAATGCTACGCCATACTTTTGGCGGACGCGTGGTGGGGGGTACGCTTCGACACGGATGTTCGACACCGGTGAATGCCGCCCCCTCGAACGGTGGCGCAGGCCAGCATGAAGGCCAAGCCGGATCCCAGCGCGTTCTACGCGCCGCGAGCGAGCTCGCTGAAGCTCAGCCTCTCGGCCTGATCCTGATGCCGGCCGTTCAGCTCAAGCTGCTTCGCGATGCGAGTTTGCGCCGGCCGGCGGGTGCATTCCGTTGGGCTTGCGAGCCTGAACCTCCGTCTCATCGACATCGGCTGCGGGCTCGGTCGGCCAGAACAGCAGGCCGATCAGGGCAAGGAGCACCACGAGCGGGATGTTGCGACCCAGCATCTTGACGCCCCCCACGGCAGCGGTCGCTCCCACGGGCGAGGAGAAGAGCGCGCCAAGCAGAGCGATCGGCAGCTGCACAGCCGCCTGCGCGGCGGCATCGATACCGACCTCGGCGGTATCGTGCTGCTCGGCCCGGCTCTCGGCGATCTCCTCCTCCTGTTCCTTCACGCTCACGATCAAAGTAGCGACCAGGCCGATGAGCGTGAAACCGCCGGCCACCATCCAGTAGCCAGCAATGGCGCCGAACCGCTCAACCAACATCAAGGTGACGGCGGCTGTCGCGAAGCCGAGCGCGACAATGAACGGCACCGCCACCGAGACTCGAGCGAGATACTTGGCGACCAGCGACCCTGTGGCCGTCTTGGCGTCGTTGATCAAGCCTCGAAACATGGCGGAGACCTCTCACTGTGCATAGGAGGAGTTCTAGCGACTCATGATTTCCACAAGGCGCCGAGTACGAAACCGACGGCGGCGACCAACGCCAGCGTTGCTATCGGCTGTTCCTTGACCGACTTGTCGACCGCGCCCTTGAAATTTCCGGCAACTTCCTGCACGCGCTCGCCGGCCTCGCGGCCCTGCTCGGCCACCCGATTGGCGGCGTATTCGGCCTGGTCGGCCATGCTCTTGAATTGGCCGGTCGCTTTGTCCGCGATCCTCTCGAACTTGTCGGTGGCTTTTTCCTTGATGTCGTGGGCGGTGGAGCCCGAATAGCTCGACTGTTCGCGTGGGTTTGCGCTCTGTGCCATCTCATTTGCTCCGTTTGCTCAGCTGAAGCTGTCTTCACGGAGACAACGTGTCTGCCCGAGATTCGTTCATTCGGGCAGCTCGGGTTTTTCCTCGGCGAAGGCGTGACCGAGCGCGACTGTCAGCGCCATAAGCAGCGGCACCGCGACAAAGGCGCCTACCGGCCCCCACAGCCACGTGGAAAACGCGATCGCCAGGAAGACGGCGAACGGATTGAGCTCCAAGCGCCGGCCCATCAGCGCCGGCGTGAGGAATTGGCCTTCGACGGCGACAATGCCGAGAAACACAAGCGGCGCGACAAGCGCCTCGCCAAGGGTCGAGAACGTCAGCAGCCCCACTACGCCGAGCGTGCCGATCACGGTCGCCGGTCCAAGGTAGGGCACATAGTTGAGCACGCCAGCCAGCACGCCCCACAACAACGGATTGGGCAGCCCAACAACCCAGGTTAGCGCCACGGTCACCAGGCCGAGGCAAACATTGACGATGGTGAACGTGCCGAAATAGGTGGTCATCTGCTCGTCGATGTCGCTCAGCGTGCGCAGGGTGCTCAATCTCGTCTCATGATCGCTGAGGAAGTAGACCACGGCGCTGCGCAGTCTCTGCTGATAAACGAGATAGAACACGAGTGCGCCGATGCACAGCACGAATTGGCTGATGGCCGGCGTCACAATGGCGAAGATCGTCGTCACCATCGTCTCGGTCTGCGGCTCGACCTTCAGGGTCGGCGGGCCGCTGCCCACCCCGGCACCGATGGCATTGAGCGTCTTGCGGATCTCTTCCAGCATCGCAAGGGGCTGGTTCATCAACTGCAGCTTCTGTCGCAGGAGCGCGCCGACCTCGCTGGCACGACCAAGCCATACGCTGATGGGCGTGGAAAGCAGGACAAGCAGCAATGCGATGAGCAGCGCCAACGCGGTGGTGACGGCGATGGCAGCCACCACCCGGGGCACGCGCCGCTCCTGCATCCATTTCGTGATCGGAAGCACAATCGTGGCGACCACCCAGGCCAGCACCACCGGCAGGATGACGGGCCGGGCCACATAGGCGCACCAAAGGAGCGCAATGACGAACAGACCGACCAGCGCAACCTGGCTTGCGCGCACCCAGGGATCGTAGGCGGGGAGCGCCGGAGCGATGGGCTCGGCGTTGCGGGCCGCGGGCGATGCGGGACGTTCCCGCTCTGGCCCCTTCTCTCTTGCCTGTGTCGCCCCGTTTCTCGGCTTGCTCGTTTGCGTCACGAGGTCGTGCTCCGGGTCAAAAAGGTGTCCTTGACGATGCGGCCGGCGCCGGCCGCCTGCGACCAGAGGGTGCCCCAGCCCCGGGCGTCCTTGACATCGGCCAGCGTGCGCAGCAGACGGGCTCGCTGCGCCTCTGGCACCAACTCGATCAGCTTCGCCCATAGAACGTCGATGTTGTAGGACCCCGCCGCGCCGTCGGCGCGTAGCGGCACGATCTCGTTGGCGGCAAAGCCGAGCTCTCTGCTGGCCGCCTGCATCGCCCCGCGGATGGCCGCTGCTTTGCTGCGCGTGCTCGCTGTCAGGTCGTAAGGCGGGTCCCACTCGTCGAAGGGGCGCAACTGGTCGATGTGCGTCAGGATCAGCAGCATCGGCGGGCGCCGCCGGTTTGGCCCGGCCATGAAATGCTCGCGGACGGCGGCGAGCGCGTGGGCGTCGACGTCGCGCGCTGCGCGTGCTGCGGAGACGACCCACAGTATCACGTCGCAGGCACCGACGGCTTCGACCAACGGTCCGTGGCTGTCGCCCCCGCCGAGGCCCGGACTGTCCACGATCAGTGCCGTGGGCAGTCCCTCGCGCGTCAGCCGGTAGGCGGTGAAGCGCTCCGTTGCCGGCAGTACATCGACCGCCGCATCGACGGCATGGCCGAGCGCGTTGACCAGGGTCGACTTGCCCGCGCCGATCTGGCCGGCTACCAGAATGCGGATCGGCTCGGCCTCGCGAGCTTCTGCGGCGGCGAGGTCTCGACGCGACGCGGCCGTGATGTGACCGCGCAGCTCTTGGGCGGTGACGCGCAGGTTGCCCCCGTAGAGATCGATGGCCGCGGACCCGATCTCCTTGACGAAGGCCTGTGCCAGCCGCCGCGCCAGGTGCTCGCGACCCGCCTCGTAGATCTGGCGCGTGAAGCGCTCGCGCAGCTCCTGCGTGGCGGCGGAGACGGGGTTGAGCAACCGCACGATGCGCCACAGGTCGTAGCCCTTCTCCGCCAGCTGCAGCGCGCCGCGCCAGCGGTAGAGCCACATGACCTGGGCTACCGTGATGCGGTCGCCAAGCGGAAAGGAGCCCACCACGAAGGCGCGCAGGTTGCCGCTGGCACGCTCGATGACGGCAAGCGCCTCCGGCACCGTAAACTGCAGCAGCGGATCGCGGCGCTCGGGGTGCAACCGCTTGGCTACCACCTCGATGGTCTCGAGGCCGAGGTTCAGCACCGCATCGCGGCTCGTCATCCGCTCGGCCTCCACCGATGCGGCAAGCCGCATCACATCGTCCCAGGCCTCGGCCTGCCGCGGTGTCCAGTCATGATCGCCCGGGTCTGCCAGGGCGGCATCCAGGGCGGCGTTGCGCTTTGCCTCGGCCGGCAGAGGCACGATCAAACGCCGCTCCAGGTGGTAGATGCCGGCAACAACCAGACAGGTGCCGATGGCCCAGTAGACGATGTAGCCGTGATCCCAGAGCCAGAGCGTTCCGAGCGGGACGAGACTGGCGGCGGGCAGCAGAGCGGCCACGGCCAGCAACGCGAGGCGTGGATTCCTCGGAGACCCTTGGGGTGCTCGAGGCTCTTGCGGCTTCTTCATGGGGCTTCCCGGGTGGCAGCGGCGCCGACGTCGCGTCCCTTGGCTAGGCCGAAGGCCTGCTGCAGCGCCTCGCGGTAGACGGAGGCGACCTCCTCCGCGCCCTTGTTCTGCCGGCGGCGCATCAGGAAATAGGTGGCGGCTTTGCCCATGGCATAGGTGGCAGCGAAGCTCGCCGCCGCCGCTGCTGCGGCACCCGCGGTCTGGCCGTAGACCGGGATGAGCTTCACGAGCTGGCGAATGCCGAAGCTCGAGGCGGTGCGCACCAGCGTGCCGGCTCCAAGCGCGGCGGCGAATTCTGCATAAGCCCGCTTGTCCCAGCTCGCGCCGGAGAGCCTGGCCAGCTGCCGCAGCATTGCGGCTTGTACCATTGGCACGCCAACCAGGCCGGCCACGGGCAAGGCATCGCTGGCGCCGGCGGCCAATGCGAAGCCCAGAATGTGGGCGTTGCATTTGTCCGAGGCGCCGTCGCCCGGCGCCAGCGACAGCTCCGAAAGAGCGACAGCCACAGCGGAGGGCGCCGCGGCCATCAGGGCGTGCATCAGGGCATCGCGGCCGTAGTCGACGGGATCGAAGTCGTCACCCGGCTGAGTGAAATCGACGGCGACGAAAGTCGGCGCTTGCCGGCCGGGAATGCCTTCGAACTGCGCGCGCTGGTAAGCGAGCGCGCGCAGGAGGGTATTGGGCAAGCCGGCGGCCGAGAGGTTCGGGCCGAAGGCATAAGGCAGCACGTGCTTCGCGCCGGCCGGATAGCCCTCGTGCAAGCTCGTGTGCACCACGACGACGGGCCAATCGGGATGCCGCCGGCGCGCCGCACGGAGGACGTCCAATACGCAGTGCTGCTCGGTATCGAGCGCCCTGACGACGGCTAGAAGCAGGTGCGAGCGGCCCTCGCAGAAGGCGATGTCCTCGGCCGGGTCGTACGCAACCTCGCCCAATCCGCGCGTATCGAGGAAGCGGATGATTGGCGCCTCCGCAGGAAAGTCGAACACGCGCGATGCCCGGGTACAGGCCTCGAAACCGCTGCCGATCTCCGCGTCGCTCGCCTGGGTCAGCGAGCGGACGATGGAGGTCTTGCCGCTCTGAACCTTGCCCAGGAGCCAGACCACGGGCGCGAACTGACGCGCCTGCTCGGCGATGGGCGCGTGTTTCTCGGCCGGGGTGCTCATCGCCTCTCTCTGAATGGCCTTGTGCACGGTTTCAAGGCAGCGGCTGGGGCCACATCTAACCTAGAACGCTTCTGCAACAGAGGCGGTTTCGCCAACGCCCAAGCTATTTGCGCGGACGCGCAATTCGGTGAGTGAATGATCGCACCGCCCGAGAACGCTGCACGGAACCGTCACGCGGCAAGCCGCGTTCTGGTGCAGCGGTTCAACATTGGCGTGCATCGGGCGCGCCGCCAAGATGCGGAGATTGACAGTGGGTAGCCTGCTTCACTACGCGCTGGTGTTTCTGGTGGTCGCGCTGATTGCTGCAGCTGTCGGATTCGGTGGGGTTGCCGGCTTCGCCATGGAGGCCGCCCGGCTGCTCTTCTGGGTATTCATCGTCCTCTTCGTTGTGTCGCTCGTCGCCGGAATTGTCAGACGCGCGTAGTCGCGGCGAAATCGGCTGTGACTTTCGCGGGGGAAGTCCTGGCCCTCAACGCATCCTTGCCAACGGAGACGGGGACAGCGCAGCTCTTCGAACAATCCGACAACGCTCGAAGCGCGTCCCACAGCTCCAGCCATGCTCCGGTGATCACCACGCATCCCTCGTGTTTCGTTCGGCACTGCGGGCGCGCGCGTGCTCTGCCAGATTGGTGCGATCGGGACGCCACTCGGCGCTCGACCCACACCGAAGGAGCGAGCCCATGTCCCGCCATATCATCGCCGCAGTCGTAATCGCCGCGTCTCTCTCCACGCCCGTCGCCGAAGCGCAAGCCGGCTTCCTCACCCAGGTCGCCAAAGGTGCGATCAAGAATGCCGCACGCCATGCGAAACAGGGCGCCAAGGATGCCGTTGCGCTCGGCCGCTTCGTGGGCCCGTCCGTCGGCCGATGCCTCATCAAGCGCGCCACGGGCCGCCAGTGCTGACACGGCCGCGATTGCGCTCAGCACCTCGTCGAAGATCAACGCGTTCTGCGGCTCTGCCAACCTGGGTATGCCCCTGACCGGGTCCATCACGGGCTGGCCGAGCACGGCGGGCACGCGCGCACATATCCCCAACTGGAGCAGCCGCCGACAGTCGGGCAGATTCCCTGCTCAGGTCATGTCGAGGGGGGCGGCGCGCTTGGGTGGCGGGAAGGCGGCGTCGAGGGTGGCCAGATCCTCCGTGTCGAGCGCGAGATCCAGGGCTTTCATGTTGGCGCGAACGTGCTCGGGCTTCACGGCCTTCGGGATCGTCACGACGCCCGGCTGGCGCAGCACCCACGCCAGCGCCACGGCGGCGGGATCGGTGCCGTGCTTGTCGGCCACCTCCCTGAGTGCGGGCTATGCGCAGGAGCGGCCCCTGGCCCAGCGGCGAGTAGGCCATCACCATGATCTTGGCCTTCTGGCACTTGGCCAGCAGCTGCCACTCGATGCCGCGCGAGCCCAGGTGATAGAGCACCTGGTTCGACGCGCAGCTGCCTCCGTTGGGCACGCCGGCCAGCTCGTCCATGTCGCCGGCATCGAGGTTGCTCACGCCCCAGTTGCGGACCTTGCCGTCGCGCTTGAGCGTCTCGAAGGCCTCGACCGTCTCGGCCAAGGGGTGCGAGCCGCGCCAGTGCAGGAGGTAGAGGTCGAGGCGGTCGGTCTTGAGCCGCTTCAGGCTGCGCTCGCAGGCGGCAATGGCACCCTTGCGCGAGGCATTGTGGGGATAGACCTTGCTCACAAGATAAATGTCATCGCGCAGCCGCCCCATGGCCTCGCCGACAATTTCCTCGGCCTTGCCCTCGCCGTACATCTCGGCCGTGTCGACAAGCCGGATGCCAAGCTCGAGGCCCAGCTGCACCGCCTTGAGCTCGGCAGCCTTCTCGGAGGCGCGCTCGCCCATGCGCCACGTGCCGAGCCCGAGCACCGGCACCTTCTCACCTGTCTTGAGCGTCACCGATCGCATTTCTTCGCTCCTGTTCGCGCGCCTTCCGACATCTAATCGCGCATTTCTCGGGTTGCCAACCGGCTCCTTAACTCGCTATCGCGACGCCATCCGACCTAATCGGCGCCACAAAGGCGCGTTAGCAACGGCTTCTCGAGGGAGGAGGCGCGCCCGCACACGTTGCGCGCCGCGTCGATCCGATGCTGGCGGCTGTCCGACTTCTGATCCGCGCGCTCGAGCTGGTGCTCGCGCTGCCGTTGCGCCTGCTGCACACCTTGCTGCTGCTGGCGACGACGAGGCTCAATCTCGGGCCCTTCCGGCATGTCGTGTCCGCCGCGGTGGCCTATCTGGCATTCGCGCTGCTGCTCGTCTACGTCGTCGCGCCCCTGCGCGGCATCATCGGTCAGCATTTTCTCGCCGACAAGCTGCGCTACGATGCCGAGCGATGGCTGGCGACCGCCGTCTACGACACGAGCGGCGGCTTCGTCGGCACTTTCGACCCGCGCCTCGACAGCCAGCGCGACGTCAACTACACGGACGCGGCGATCCAGCTCGGCAGCTACATCGCCAACCCCGATCACAAATCCATCCCCGTGCGCGAGGTGCCCGAGCACTATTGGCGCTGCCTCGTCTATCACGAGGACCGCCATATCGGCGGTTTCCTCAACCCCTACGGCATCGATCTCGTGGGCGTCCTCAAGATTCCGCTCACCACGCTCTATCGATCGATCGCCCTCAAGCGGCCCAGCGTCGGCCTCGGCGGCTCGACGCTGCCCATGCAGTTCGTGCGCGTCATCTACAATACCCCGCCCGGCCCCAGCGAAAGCGCCGCCACCAAGCTCAGGCGCAAGCTGCGGGAGTGGTGGCTGGCCCCCGTCATCTACCGCGAGCTCACGCGCGAGGGCGACGACACCCCCCTCAAGCAATGGGCCGCCAACCACATCTGGCTGGCGCAGCGCACGGGCGGGGCGCCGCTGCACGGGGTCGAGGTCACGGCCCGCGTGGTGTTCGGCAAGGAGGCCAAGGACCTGAGCGTGGCCGAGCAGTTCGTGCTGGCCTCGGCGGTCAACAAGCCCATCATCCTGCTGCCCGGCAGCGAGCGGCTGAACGAGGTGCGGCTCGACCGCTGGCGCTACATTGCCGAGGTGCGCGCCCGCGTCTGCGCCGAAAGGCTCATCGACGACCCGGCGGAGCAGACGCGCGTGATCTTCGAGCTCGTCAATCTCGCGGCGGGCCCGCCTGATCCGCACATGAAGCCCAAGCTGCAGCAGGGGCTCGAGGCCCACGCCCCGGCGCTGGCCCAGCGGGCTCTCGCCAACCCCAGCATCCGCGCCAATGCGCTGATGCCGGCGGCCCGCTATGGCCTGCGCGAGGAGATGAAGCAGGCCTACGGCTTGGGCTGGCGCGAGCACGTGCGCAGCGTCACCACCACGCTCGACGTGGTGGAGAACTTGGCCTTCCACGAGCGCATCAAGGCAAGGCTCGCGGGGCTGGATCGCGCAGTACCAGGCGAAGATCGGGGCCGGGTTCACGCTCGATCCGGCCAAGGTTCGGCCCGGCAGCAGCGACCTCAGGATGCCGGACGTGGTCGTCGTAGCCGCCAACGCCAAGGGCGAGATCGTGCGCTATTTCGAGGCCGGCGAGACGGCGTCCTACTTCGGCTCTCCGTTCGCACGCAACGCCGCCACGGGTCTCTACGAGGTGATCCACGAGGCGCGCATGATCGCCTCGACCGGCAAAATGCTAGCCGCCATAGGCATCGCCAATGCGGGTCGCGACCGGCCGGACACGCTCTATGTGGACAAGGCGGCGCCGGCGCACGGCGGCCTCGAGAGCTGCGCCAAGGGCGAGGGCGGCGCTGCCCGGGGCCGGCGTGCCATCGTCGCCTTTGCCTGCTCGCTCAATACGCCGCTCGAGTGGCGCACGGCGCAGCTGGGCCAGGGTCGCATGCGCCGCCTGATCGACCGGTTCGGCTTCAATCTTCCGGCGCAGAGCGCGACAGGAGAAGCCACGCCGCCGTCGACGGCGGTCGTGCGCGGCCTGATCGGCGGCTCGCCACGGCGGGTGCATCAGATGGCTGCCGTCGTGCTGGCGTCGCTGACCGAGCAGGGACACCGTCCCGTGCGGCCGCCGACGCTGGTCAAGGCGTTCGATTTCACGAGCCGGGAGGCGGCGTCGGCCGGAGCCAGGGCTTCCGACGCTATCGTGCCGAACCGCCTGATCGCCGACCGGGGCCGGCCGCTGCTCAAGGCGCTGCTGCAGGCGCCATTGTGCTACACGCACGGCGGCGTGCACCACGGCACGTTGAAAGGTCTCTCGGCATGGTGCGCCGAAAGGCGCGGCGATCTGAGGCTGCACTTCGCCAAGACCGGCACGTCCGTGGGTCTGGACATCAACGCCACCGTCGACACCTGGATCGCCGGAGGCCTGCAGTTCAGCAATGGGGCCGCCTACTCCTACGTGGTGCTGGTCGGAACGGGCAACCCCAGCCAATCGTGGGCGCGCTCGCTGCACGCTGCGCAGGTCGGCGTGCCGCTCCTGGAGGCGCTGCTCGGCGATCTCGAGGCGCACGCCAGGACGCACGGGCCGGTCGCCGCAAACAGTGCCAAGCCCGCCGCCGGCCCGACGTCGAGCGAGCAGGCGCTGCGGACGAATTGACTTTGATCAGACGGGCATGCGGAGGCATCAGGCGGCCTTGCGCTCGCTGCGCCGCGCAGGGTCCTTCAACTCCTCAACGGTGATGTAGTCGCGCGGTTGCGCACCGTTGAGCCTCGGCATGACCGCGCAGGCGCCCCACGCCGCTGCCAATCGGCGCCAGCCGTCGGTGTAGTCGGCGGTTGCCGTCTGCCAGAACCGCATCTGCTCGTTGTAGATGTCCACCGGCGTCTTGCAGTGGCCGAGGCGCGCGGGGATCTCCATCCAGGCCTGCGAGCGGCGCGTCATCAGACCGAGCAGCTCCAGGTTCCAGCGCGCCGCGCCCTTGAGTGACGGCTCGCAGCCCTTAACCATCTTGTCGAGGCCGTTGAAGTAGACTTGCGACAGGTTGCCCAACGGACCGCTCTTGGCGTCCGCACGCTCGTTTCCACCCATACCACCCTCTTGAGACTGAGCTTCGACATACCAACGTCCCGGAGAAAAGCCGCATATCCGGGACTGCTGGCGCGGTAACCTTATGCCATCATGCGTCGATCCAGCAACATCAGCGAGGAAATAGCCGCCAAGCCAAGGCAAATCTGTGGGCAATGCTCCAATTAGCTGATTTCTATCAGCTATTGTTGCAAGAGGCTTCTTTGACGCGCCAAGGCAAAGAGCTCGCAGGGCAATCGGGCCGGTACCCAGCATCCATGTCGGCTGAAACCTACGTTTCGTAGTATTCATGGTCTGGGTTGCGGACACCGCAACCATCGGCCGTGCCAAGGGGGCGGCTTCTCCTCGCAAAAAACGCCCTCTGCAATCCTATGATATTTCAGAATTACTGGGCGACCCAACGTAGGCAGCGCAATTCCGGTTTGACGAGCTTGAGCAGTACAGTTTAGCTCTTGAAAAAGACTGAGCCTGAAGGCTCGAATTCCTACGTTTTGTTGGCTCATGTACCGCGTTCGACGCTGGCAAGGACGGCTGGCCTGGTGTGCGATCATCTGCTGTATCGCAAGCGCCAACCTTTGGCAGCCCGCCAGCGCAGACGGTCCACCCCCAGCCAGTAACGGTGGGCTCGACGCCGACACGGCGTCCGACCGCGCCACGTTCGAGATGGGGGCCGGGGCACAGACCTTCAGCCGTGCTTGGTCGCTCTACACGGATGTAACGGCTGCACCGTTTGCCGGCCTCGACCAGGACGGGCTTCGGGTGCGCGCAGTGGGCGGGTACGGCGCCTATGGGTATTCCGGCCGCCGCCCGCTCGGTGTCGGCTCGCAGATCGTCGACTTCAAGGGGGCGTCGGCGTTCGCGGACCTGCTGGGCGGCTACCAGAAGCAGCTGGGACCGCTGACCTTGAAGGGCTTCGCCGGCCTGATGGTGACCGAGCATCGATTGACCCCCGACGACCCCGAGACGGCCGTCCACGGTCAGGGCTTCGGAGCCAAGCTTGCTCTCGAGGCTTGGTGGACGCTCAGCGAGCGGGCTTGGTGGTCTGCCGATGTCTCATGGGGCACCCTGTATGACAGCTACTCCGCGCGCGGGCGGCTTGGCTGGCGGCTGTTGCCGGCCCTCTCGGCGGGGCTCGAGACGGGCGCGTTCGGCAACGTCGAGTGCGATGTAGCCCGCGCCGGCGGCTTCGTGCGCTACGAATGGGCGACGGGTGAGGTCTCGGCATCGACCGGGTGGTCCAACGACAGTCTGTTGGACAGTGGGCCAAGATCGAGGCTGATGCAGTCGAGCACGCCCTTTGCGACGTTTTCCTGGCTCACTCGCTTCTGAATCGTCCCAAGACCGGCCGATTTGGCCGCCGATCGCCCAAAGGAAGCTGAACGCTGAGGCTGCTTCTGTGCTATGGTTTGCGCACAAGACAAGAAACAAGCGTCCGTCACAAAGCTGGAGAATGCCATGCAGAGCATTCTTCTACCCGTCGATCAGAGCGAGCAGATGCCCTCGGCTCTGGAGACAGCATGGCAGCTTGCCGGCCCGTTTGGCGGTACGGTGGAGGGTGTGGCCCTGCGCCCCGCCTTTGCCGAGATCGTCGCGCCGGACCCTATCGTCGCCGTCACGATCCCGCCGGCCGACTGGAACGAAACCGAGTTCTGCCGCGGCATGCGCCAGATCTTCGACGCCTTCGCGGCCGCGCATCCCGATGGCGGCGCGCGCTTTCGCTGGCGCGGCGGCTCGGCGATCGAGGACAGCGCGCTGGGCAGCCTCGGCCGCGTCTACGATGTCACCGTGGTGAGCCGGCCCGGAGGCCGCGGCGCCCGTATGACCGCGCTCGAGGCGGCGCTGTTCGACAGCGGCCACCCGGTTTTGATGGCACCCCCCGTGCCGCTCAAGTCGTTTGGGCAGAACATCCTGGTCCACTGGAACGCCAGCACCGAGACGGCTCGCGTGATCCTCATGGCACTGCCGCTCCTGCGCAAGGCCAAGCGCGTGACGCTGCTCAGCGTGGAGGGGCACATCGTGCCGGGGCCCAGCTCCAAGGACGCGCTCGGCCACCTCGAGGCCAACGGCGTGACGGCCACCGAGAAGTCGGTGGTGCCCCGCAGCGGGCGGCCTGGCGAGGCCATCCTGGCCGAAGCCAAAGCGCAGGGCGCCGACCTGCTGATCAAGGGCGCCTACACGCAGAGCCGGCTGCGGCAGATGATCTTCGGCGGCGCCACCAACCACATCCTCTCCGCCGCCGAGCTGCCGGTGTTCTTCGCGCACTGACAACCGCTTCGCTGGCTCGAATGCGGGGTCTTCGCGATCCTGAAGGGCATTGCTCTTTGCCGCCTCAGCGGTTGTCCGAGACGTGAAAAGCCAAGACATAAGGACTTCTTTATATCTTTATTGCGGCCCCGAGCTGACCGGCTATAGAGGGGCCGCCTGCCGCCCCGCCCCGTTGCCGCCGGTGGCGCGCCGGGCCTCATGTCCACACCTTTCGGGAGCCAGCTGCCGATGCCGTCCAGCAACGATTACGTGGTCAAGGACATCGCTCTAGCCGATTGGGGCCGCAAGGAAATTTCCATCGCCGAGACGGAGATGCCGGGCCTGATGGCGGTGCGGCAGGAGTTCGGCAAGGCGCAGACCCTCAAGGGCGCGCGCATCGCCGGCTCGCTGCACATGACGATCCAGACCGCTGTGCTGATCGAGACCCTGAAGGCGCTGGGCGCCGACGTGCGCTGGGCCTCTTGCAACATCTATTCGACCCAAGACCACGCGGCAGCCGCCATCGCCGCGGGCGGCACGCCGGTGTTCGCCGTCAAGGGCGAGTCGCTCGTGGAGTACTGGGACTACACGCACCGCATCTTCGAATGGGGCGACGGTGGCGTGCCCAACATGATCCTCGACGATGGTGGCGATGCCACCCTCCTCATCCACCTCGGGCTCCGCGCCGAGAAGGGCGACACCAAATTCCTCGACGGGGCCAGCAACGAGGAGGAGGAGGTGCTGTTCGCCTCCATCAAGAAGCGGCTCGAGGACAAGCCCGGTTGGTACGGCGAGAACGCCAAGACGATCCGCGGCGTCACCGAGGAGACCACCACCGGCGTGCACCGGCTCTACGAGATGCAGAAAAAGGGCACGCTGCTGTGGCCGGCCATCAACGTCAACGACAGCGTCACCAAGTCCAAGTTCGACAACCTCTACGGCTGCCGCGAGAGCCTGGTCGACGGCATCCGCCGCGGCACTGACGTGATGATGGCGGGCAAGGTGGCAATGGTCGCGGGCTATGGCGACGTCGGCAAGGGCTCGGCCGCCTCGCTGCGGCAGGCCGGCTGCCGCGTGATGGTGTCGGAGGTGGATCCGATCTGCGCCCTGCAGGCGGCCATGGAGGGATACGAGGTCACCACCATGGACGATGCGGCCTCCCGCGCCGACATCTTCGTCACCGCGACTGGCAATCTCGACGTCATCACTGTCGAGCACATGCGCGCCATGAAAGACCGCGCGGTCGTGTGCAACATCGGCCACTTCGACAGCGAGATCCAGGTGGCGGCCTTGAAGAACTTCAAGTGGCACAACGTCAAGCCGCAGGTCGACGAGATCGAGTTCCCGGGCGGCAAGCGCATCATCCTCCTGTCGGAGGGCCGCCTCGTGAACCTCGGCAACGCCATGGGGCATCCGAGCTTCGTGATGTCGTCCTCCTTCACCAACCAGACGCTGGCGCAGATCGAGCTCTTCACCAATCAGGGCAAGTACAAGAAGGAGGTCTACACGCTGCCCAAGCACCTCGATGAGAAGGTCGCCCGCCTGCACCTCGACAAGATCGGCGTCAAGCTGACCAAGCTCAGCGACAAGCAGTCCGCCTACATCGGCATCCCCGTCGCCGGGCCGTACAAGCCCGAGACTTATCGATACTGAGGAGGGCCGCGCGCAACCACGTCGTGCCCGTCGGGCGAAGCGCCACGCGGGCGGCGGTATCGGTGGGTGGGAAGCCTACCTCTTGCCGCGTCCCTTGACGGTGCGGTGGCGCTCGAAGGAGATCTCGGCGCTGGCGTAGGCCTCCTGCAGCTCCACGCTCCAGTAGCGCAGGTCGGGCAGCATGATCGGCTCGCCCGTCACCGCGCAGCGCACGAAATCGCCCGGCGACAGCACCTGAAACTCGCCATCGAGGAACCTCAGCCGTGCCTCACCCTTGAGGCCGAGCAGCTTCTCGAACCTGTTCATGCGCGCGTCGTTCTTCCTGTAACCCTCGATGCAACCGGGTCAGCGGACCCCTCGCGAACTGCCGGGCCGGCGGGCGATAGCCGGTATAGAATACAGATGACGCTGGGCTGGCGCCAGTATCGCGGTGGTGGGTCAGCCAGCAAACCCCGTCTTGTCAAAACAGCGATCCCTGACCGCCGCCCTGAGTTCCCGTTCTCTTGCGTGGCTGAAGCGCGGGCTGTCTTTGCGGCTGTGGCTCGGCCCCGCGCGGATCAGCTTTGTCGATGGCCTGTACATCGACTTGGCCGTCCGCCAGCTCGATGCTGAGCTGCTGGCCGGAGATGATCGCGGCGGCCGAGCGCAGAGTGCGGCCCTCGGCGTCCCGGACCAGCGCATAGCCGCGCTTCAGCACGCCCCGGTAGCCGAGCGAGGCGAGCAGCTTGGCGCAGCCGTCGAGGTGCCGGCGACGGGCGGCGACCTGCGCCAGGATCGACTGCCGGGAGCGCTGCTCCAGGGATTGCAGGCGCTCGCCGCAACGCGATATTCGCGCGACAATCGGTCGTGGGCTCAGGCGACCTGCTACCCGCTCGAGCCGGGCGCGGCGAGGGGCGATGCGGCGATCGAGCCCGGCCTCCGCCCGACGGCCCAGTGCCTCGAGCCGGTCGCGGATGCGGGCGAGACGCGATTCGAGCAGCCGAGGCTGCAGCCGCGAGGTACCGCGTGCGAGCCGATCGCCGTGGCGCCGCGTATTCTCGCGCAGCGCGCGGCCGAGGCGCCGGTCGATGCCATCGAAGCGCTGGCGCGGCAGGGCCAGGAGATCGCCGCGTCGCCCCAATCCGCGGGTCGCAGCGCGCAGGTGCGTGCGCATGCCCTCGAGCGCCCGGCGCGCTGCCGTAGCAAGGCGCAACGCCAGCTTGCCCGTCTGCTCGACCAGCTCGCCATGCTTCGGCACGGCCCACTCTGCGGCCTTGGTGGGCGTCGGCGCGCGGGCATCGGCGGCGTAGTCGATCAGCGTCCAATCGGTCTCGTGGCCGACCGCGGAGATGACGGGGATGGCGCTTTCGGCCGTCGCCCGCACCACGATCTCCTCGTTGAAGCCCCACAGGTCCTCGAGGCTGCCGCCGCCGCGGGCGACGATCAGCACGTCGGGCCGCGGCAGGCGACCGCCCGGAGGCAAGGCGTTGAAGCCGCGGATCGCCGCCGCCACCTCGCTTGCGCACGTCTCACCCTGCACCCGCACCGGCCAGAGCAGGACGCGCACGGGAAAGCGCTCGTCGAACCCGTGCAGCATGTCGCGGATGACGGCGCCGGTGGGCGAGGTGATGATGCCGACGACGCGCGGCAGGAACGGCAGCGGCTTCTTGCGGGCCTCCTCGAACAGGCCCTCGGCGGCGAGCTTCTTCTTGCGCTCCTCCAACAGCGCCATCAGGGCGCCGATGCCGGCCGGCTCGAGCGCATCGATGATGATCTGGTAGGTCGATTTGCCGGGGTAGGAGGTGATCCGCCCCGTGGCGATCACCTCGAGCCCTTCCGCCGGCTTGAACTTCAGGCCTTGCACCGTGGTGCGCCAGATCACGGCATCGATCTTGGCCTTCTCGTCCTTGAGCGCGAAGTAGCAGTGACCAGAGGCGTGCGCGCCGCGGAAGCCCGAGATCTCGCCCCGCAGCCGGACATAGCCGTAGGCGCCCTCGAGCGTGCGCCTGATCGCGGCGGAGAGCTCCGACACCGAGAATTCCGGCAGATTGGCGCCCGCCTTGGCATCCAGGCGGGCGGCACGCACAGGTTCGGCCAACGGCTTGCCTCTGGCTTTGATCGGCACTACCTCAATGATACATGAGGAGGGGCATGCGGGGCCAATCGAAGGCGGCCTTCCCAGAGCTTTTGCGGGGATATCGTTGATGAATGTCCTCCTCATCGGGTCCGGCGGGCGCGAGCACGCGCTGGCCTGGGCGATCTCCGCAAGCCCGCTGCTGGGCACGCTCTACTGCGCCCCCGGCAACGCCGGCATCGCCGAGGTGGCCGAATGCGTCGCCATCGATGTCGCCGACCACGCCGCCGTCGTCCGATTCTGCCGGGACAATGCCATCGACCTCGTTGTGGTAGGCCCCGAGGCGCCGCTGGTCGCCGGCCTTGCCGACGATCTCGCCGCCGCCAGCATCAAAGTGTTTGGCCCCACCAAAGCGGCAGCGCAACTCGAGGGCTCCAAGGGCTTCACCAAGGACCTGTGCCGCGAGTTTGCGATCCCGACGGCGGCCTACGGTCGCTTCGCCGATGCACGCGCCGCCAAGGCGTATCTCGCCACGCAAAAGCTGCCCATCGTCATCAAGGCCGACGGCCTGGCGGCCGGCAAGGGTGTGGTCATTGCCGAGACCAGGGCCGATGCGGAGGCAGCCATCGACGCCTGCTTCGCCGGTGCGTTCGGGGCTGCGGGCGCCGAGATCGTCATCGAGGAGTTCCTGGAAGGCGAGGAGGCGAGCTTCTTGGCTCTCGTCGACGGCAAGCATGCGCTGCCTCTCGCCACCGCCCAGGACCACAAGCGCGTCGGCGACGGCGATACCGGCCCCAACACCGGCGGCATGGGCGCCTATTCCCCGGCACCGGTGATGACGCAAGCTATGACCGCCCGCGTGATGGACGAGATCATCACGCCCACGGTACGCGCCATGGCCGCCCGCGGCACGCCCTACAAGGGCGTCCTGTTCCTCGGCGTCATGATCACCAAGGATGGCCCCAAGCTCTACGAGTACAACGTGCGCTTTGGCGATCCCGAGACCCAGGCCCTGATGCTGCGCCTCAAGTCGGACCTGCTGGCGGCGCTCGTCGCCACGGTCGACGGCGTTCTCGAGAGCTTCGACCTGCGCTGGCACGACGAGCCCGCACTCACCGTCGTCATGGCGAGCAAAGGCTACCCCGGTGCTTATGCTGCCGGCACCGAGATCCGCGGCCTCGATGCGGCACGCGCCGTGCCGGGCGTCGAGATCTTCCACGCCGGCACGCGTCAGGAGGGCGACAGGGTCATCGCCGCCGGCGGCCGCGTCCTCAACGTCACGGCGCGTGGCAAGACCGTCGCCGAGGCCAAGGCGCGCGCCTACGAAGCGCTTGCCAGGATCGATTGGCCGGGTGGCTTCTGCCGCAGCGATATCGGCTGGCGGGCGATCGCGCGAGAGAAGGGGCGTCCGTGAACGTTGCCGCTGACCTCTTTCCGGGCTTTGCCAGTCGCCGCGTCAGGGTTGCCGGGGCCGAGATCTTCGTGCGCATGGCTGGGAGCGGGCCGCCCCTGCTGCTGCTGCATGGCTACCCCATGACGCACGTCACCTGGCACAAGATCGCCGGCGAGCTCGCCCGGCATTGCACCCTGGTGATCCCCGACACGCGCGGTTATGGCGCCAGCTCCGTGCCCGCCAGCGATCCCGAGCACATGGCCTATTCCAAGCGGGTCATGGCGCAGGATTTCTTGGAGATCATGCGCGCCTTGGGTCACCGCCGCTTCATGGTCGCCGGACACGACCGTGGGGCGCGTGTCGGCTACCGCCTGGCGCTCGACCACCCCGAGGCGGTGAGCGCGTTCGTCCCGGTCGATATAGTGCCGACGGCGGAAGCATGGCGCGCCACCACGGCAGCGCGCGCGATCCGCGCCTACCATTGGGCGTTTCTGGCGCAGCCCTACCCGCTGCCCGAGCGGCTGATCTCCAACGACCCGGTATTCTACGTCGAGCACACGCTGAAGAGCTGGGCGAAGTCGGGCACCCTGCATCACTTCTCGCCGGAGGCGCTGGCACACTATCGCGCCCTGCTGCAGGAGCCCGAACGGGTACATGCCGTCTGCGAGGACTACCGCGCCGGGGCAACCGTCGACTGGCAGCACGACGAGGCCGACATGGCCGCGGGCCGCAGAATTGCGTGCCCGACCTTCCTGATCTGGGGCAGCGACTACCTCGGCAGGGGCGGGGCGAAGCCGCTGGACGTCTGGCGCAGCTGGTGCAACGAGCTCTCCGGCGCCGCCATCAACTCTGGCCATTTCCAGGCCGAGGAGAACCCGAAGGACACTCTGGCAGCACTCGTCCCCTTCCTCACCGCCCAAAAGGCCGCGCTATGACCCGCGCCACCCGGTCATTCCCGCCAAGCGAAGCGCAGAGCGGGAATCCAGCGGTGCACAGCAGCGTTTTGTTCGCGGTCGGATTCCCGCTGACGCGCTTCGCGCTCGCGGGAATGACGGCACGCATGCGATGAAGCCCACCGGCAAAGCCCTGCAGGTGCGCAAGCCGACCCTACCAGTCGCGCGGCCCTCGATCGCGCTGGCGCTGGGCGGCGGAGGCGCGCGCGGGCTCGCCCACATCCTGATGCTGGAGGTGTTCGACGAGCTGGGCATCAAGCCGCAAGTCATCGCCGGCACCTCGATTGGCGCCGTGTTCGGCGCCGCCTACGCCTCGGGCCTCTCGGCGCGGCTGATCCGCGCGCACACCGAGGAGACGCTGAGCCAGCGATTCGACGTGATCCGACAGCTGCTGTCCGCGCGCTCCGAGCCGGTACTGAAGATCTTCAACTTCGTGCCGATCCGGTCGGCCCTGCTGAAACCGGACGCGCTACTGGAGTTTCTGCTGCCCTCCAAGATGGCGCGAGACTTCGCGCACCTGCAGATCCCGCTGAAGGTGATCGCCACCGACTACTACGCTCAGGAGCCGCGGGTCATCACCGAAGGCCCGCTGCGCGCGGCCATTGCCGCCAGCATCGCCCTGCCGGCGCTCTTCACCCCCGTGACCATCGACGGCCGGCTGCTGATGGATGGCGGGCTCACCAATCCGCTGCCTTTCGATACCCTCAACGGTGAGGCCGATCTCACGGTCGCCATCGATGTGAGCGGCGCGCCAACACCTCCGAGCAAACGCGACCATCCTTCCATGTTCACCACGCTGATGTCGGCAACGCAGATCCTCCAGCGCACGATCGTGCGCGAGAAGCTCAAGAGCCGGCAGCCCGACATCTACATCGACGTGGAGGTGGACGAGTTCTACGTGCTCGACTTCCATCGCTTCAAGCAGGTGCTGGCCGCAGCGGCTCCGGCAAAAGCGCAGCTCAAACGCCAGCTGGCCCGCGTGCTGGCAAGCCACACGGCAGAGGTGTTGCCGGCCGTCACCCCGGCCGAGCCATCGTCGCACTCGCCCCCCCGCAAGCGGCGCCTGCCCGGCCTCAAGCTCCCGCGGGTGCGCAAGGAATGACGCACGCCAGCCCGGGCAACGCCACGACGGTCGCGCCCGGTCCGCGCATCGGCCTGGCGCTCGGCGGCGGCTCCGCGCGCGGGCTTTCGCACGTGCTGATGCTGGAAGCTTTCGACGAGCTCGGCATCACGCCGGCCATCATCGCCGGCACGTCCATGGGCGCCATCTGCGGTGCGGCCTACGCGGCGGGCCATTCGGGCGCCGAGCTGCGCGAGGAGCTTGTCGGCCTTTTCGGCAAGCGCCGGCACTTCCTGAGGCGCCTGGCCGTCAGGCTGCACAGCGGCTGGTCGGGACTTTGGAGCCCGCGGGACAACGTCACCCTGTTCGAGATGCTGTTGCCCGACGCCATGCGCCGCAGCTTCAATTCGCTGCGCATCCCGTTCCTGGCGATCGCCACCGACTTCTATGCCATCGAGCAGGTCGTCATCGACAAGGGCCCGCTGATCCCGGCCGTGGCGGCTAGCTCCGCCCTGCCGCACCTTGCCCGCCCCGTCGTCCTCGACGGTCGTGTTCTGATCGACGGCGGCTACGTCAACCCAGTGCCCTACGACGTGATCATGGACCGGGCCGACATCACGGTGGCCGTCGACGTCACCGGCGACACCAGGCGCCGCGCCGGCACGGGCATCCCACGCACGCTCGAGGCCATCACCGGAGCGACCCAGATCCTGTTCCACTCCATCACTCGCGAGAAGCTCAAGTCGGTGGCACCCGACATCTTCATCCGTCCCGAGGTCGGCGCGTTCGGCGCGCTCGACTATTTCCGCATCGAGGAAATCTTCCGCGCCGCGGAACCCGCCAAGCAGGAGCTAAAAACCAAGCTTTCTCAACATATTGCGAGATCAGGTTAAATTTACACAACAGATTTGCGGCGGAGCAGGGAATTTGCTGCACGTTTGCCACATTGTACGTGCTACGACGGACGCTCGTTAACCTTTCGTTTACCAGTGGCAACGGGGACTTCGGGGTGCCGCGGGCGACCGGCGAGGGCTTTCGCATCGACGTCGATCTCGAGCACGCGCGCCGCGAAGCGGACCGTGTGCGCGATATGCTGCGGGCGCTCCGGCGCCGGCACGACCTGTCGCGCTTCGAATACACCCGCGTGGTGCGCATTGTTCCCGGCAGCGACACATTCAGCCATCCCATGCTGACGCTCGGCAATCGCTTTGCCGACAACGAGGATCTGCTGCTCTCCACGTATCTGCACGAGCAGATGCACTGGTATCTTTGGCATCTGGGGACGCCGGAGCGGGACCCGGTCGCCCCCTTCTTCGACGAGCTGGTGCGGCGCTACCCGGAAGCCCCCACGGAGCTTCCCGACGGGGCGCGCAACTACAAATCGACCTACCTGCACCTCGTCATCAATTGGCTCGAGGTGGCGGCCACCTCCGAGTTCATCGGTCGGCATCGCGCCGTCGCCATCGCCGACGTGCAGCGCAGCTACCGCTGGATCTACCGCACCGTGCTCCGAGACTGGGACGCGCTTCAGGAGCTTTATGAGCGGCACGGACTGGTGCCGATCCGCGGCGCGGCGGAGCTGGCGGCGGAGAATGCCAAGGCCGCCAAGCGCGCCCTCAACGGCGGCGCTCGAAAAAACTCTGCAGCAGCGCGCGGGCGCGCGTCTCCTCGATCCCGCCGTAGACCTGCGGCGCGTGGTGACAGGTCGGCTGGTTGAAGATGCGTGCCCCGTGCTCCACTCCGCCACCTTTTGGATCGGCGGCGCCGAAGTAGAGCCGGCGTATGCGCGCAAACGAGATGGCGGATGCGCACATCGGGCAAGGCTCGAGCGTGACGTAGAGATCGGCCCCCTCGAGCCGCTCGGAGCCCAGCACCCTGCATGCCTCGCGGATCGCCAGCATCTCCGCATGCGCCGTGGGGTCGGTCAGCTCGCGCGTGCGGTTGCCGGCCCGGGCCAGCACGCGTCCTTCAGCATCCGCCAACACGGCGCCGATGGGCACCTCGCCCCGCGCCTCCGCGGCCTCGGCCTCGGCAAGCGCAGCCTGCATATGAGTTTGCGGTGGGCGTGATGTCATGGCGGGCTACCCACCGGGGGGTTCTCCAGCGCCGACACGGGGTCCTGGCACCGAGCAAACGAGTTGCCCGGTAGACTACTCCAGGCTTGGGTAGCCAAGATCGCGTGCCTCCTCTTCATAGCGTAGCTGCACAGCATAGCTTGCGGGTTCGACGGGGGCGATGTCACGAAGCAGCAGGCCGGCACATTCGCGCGACCATTCGCCCGATCTGGCAACGGTGAAGAGTGCCGCGCGCAAGCATTCGGTGATCTCGGCAGGCGTGGCACTCGAGGTGGCGAATGGAATCGAGGGACTGGCCGGCGTCTGGCACAAAATCCGGGTGAGATCACCGAGCGCCGGCCGATGCCGGCAGAAGAAGGCGTAGGTCACGCAATCGACGCACGTGGCATCGGCCTCGCCACGAGCGACGCGCTCGATGTTGCCGGGTTGACCGTGCGTCTCCGCGATGGTCGCGAAGAACCGCTGCCCTTGTGCCAATTCAGCGATGCTTCGGCGCGGAAGGTTCATGCCGGAGTTGGAGTGGATGCTGTTATAGACGAACCGGCAGCCGCGAAGGTCGGCGAGGCGAGCGTAGGGCGCCTCGCGATGCACGATGAATACGCCCGTATGCGTCGCGCCCGCACATTGCTGGACCTCGTAGACGGGAGCACCGAGAATCGTGGCTTGGCCGCGGTAGATGGTTTGCAACGGATAGCCGCAAACCTGCGTAAACAGGGTATCGGGCTCGATCGCCGCTGGCACCGGCGGACGAGAAAAGTCGAGCGTCTCGGGCACATCCTCGAGACCGAGCCGTTGCAGCTCGACGTGGAGCGCACGCCAGAAGGCCGCGTTGAGCGGACGCATCTCCGGCAAATTGTACATCGGCAGGCTTACCGTGCGGGACCCGCCGGGCCGTTCCGAACTAGGAGCCACAAGCCCGCTCCATGCGTGCGCTAGAAAGACGGCTCGCCGCGCCCCGCAATCCGTTGGCAGTGCGCCGCAAAACCACTTAGAGATGCATTCCATGCACAAAACCCCGCCAGGTCAACGTCCGGGCCGCGGCCAAGGGCAGCCGCCGCAGCGTGCCGAGCCCATGCGCATCGCCAAGGCATTGGCCCGGGCCGGCTTGTGCTCGCGTCGCGAGGCTGAGCGCTGGATCGGCGATGGTCGGGTGGCCGTCAACGGGGAGGTGCTTAGGAGCCCCGCGCGGGACGTGGGCGCAAGCGACCGCATCTTGGTCGACGGCAAGGAGCTGCCGAGCCCCGAGCCGCCGCGCCTTTGGCGCTACCACAAGCCCAGGGGTCTCGTCACCACGCACGCCGACCCGCAAGGCCGCAAGACCGTGTTCGAAAGCCTGCCGGCCCACATGCCCAGGGTGATCTCGATCGGCCGCCTCGATTTCAATACCGAGGGACTGCTGCTGCTCACCAATGACGGGGCGCTGGCGCGACACCTGGAGCTGCCGGCCACCGGCTGGCTCAGGCGCTACCGCGTGCGGGCGCACGGGGCGATCGCCCAGGCAGCCCTCGACGGCCTCAAGAACGGCATCGAGATATCAGGCACCCGCTATGGCCCGATCGAGGCCACGCTCGATAAGGTGCAGGGCAGCAACGTGTGGCTGACGATCGGCCTGCGCGAAGGCAAGAACCGGGAGGTGCGCACGGTCCTGGAGAGGCTCGACCTCACCGTCAACCGGCTGATCCGCATCTCCTTCGGGCCGTTCCAGCTGCTCGACCTGGCGCCCGGCACGGTGGAGCCGGTGAAGCGGCACGTCCTCATCGATCAGCTGGGCCCAAAGGTTGCAAGCGACCTCGGCCTTACCGACGACGAGGAGGCGCCGCACCGCGCCAAGTGGGCGCCGGGCAAGACCAAGGGTAGGCTGCCGAGCAAAGGCCCGGACAAGACAAAAGGCGCGCAATGAGGATCGTCGGTGGCCGGTTTCGCGGCCGGGCGCTGGTCGCGCCCGACGACAACCGCACGCGGCCCACCTCCGACCGCGTGCGCGAGGCCGTGTTCAATATTCTCGCGCACGCCATTGCGGGCTTCGCGCTCGAGGGCGCCAAGGTGCTGGACCTGTTCGCCGGCACCGGCGCGCTGGGGCTCGAGGCGCTGTCGCGCGGCGCCGCCTTCTGCCTGTTCGTCGAGGAGGACGCGCAGGCGCGCGCGCTGATCCGCCGCAATGTGGAAGCGCTGGGCCTCACGGGCGCTACCAAGATCTTCCGCCGCGACGCTGCCGATCTGGGTCCCGCCGGCAGGAATGGCGGCTTCACGCTTGCTTTCCTCGACCCGCCCTACGACCAGGGCCTTGCCGAGCGCGCGCTCCTGTCCGCGGCGGCGGGCGGGTGGCTGGCACCGGACGCCATCGCCATCATCGAGGAGCGCAAAGGGGCGTGCATACCTCTCCCGACCGGGTTCAGCGCGCTCGACGAGCGCAGCTGGGGCGACACGCAGGTGCGGTTTGTCCGCTTCGCCGGCGGCAAAGCTTGAGACGACGGCATGCCCCTCGCAGATCACGCGCTCTGCACCATTGTTTCTGGTCGCTGTGGGGCAGACCAAGTAGTCTCGGCCCATGAGCCGCCCTGAGACTTCCAACAATCCGCCGCGTCCCTCTCCGGGCGACATGACCAGTTTCGGTTTCCGGCAGGTGGCGGAGGGTGCGCGCCAGGGTCTTGTCAACGACGTCTTCTCGACCGTCGCCGGGCGCTACGACCTCATGAACGACCTGATGTCGGGCGGACTGCACCGCCTCTGGAAGGGCGACCTCGTTGCCTGGCTCGCCCCACCGATGTCGACGCGCCGCTTCGATCTCATCGACGTGGCCGGCGGCACCGGCGACGTCACGCGACGATTCCTGGACGCAGGTGGCCCGGGTTGCCGCGCGATGTTGGTCGACATCTCCAAGGCGATGCTGGACGTGGGCCGCCAGCGGCTCGCCGAGCCCGCCTCGGAGGGGCGCGTCGCGTTCGCTATCGGCAACGCCGAGGCCCTGCCGTTCCCCGACAAGTCATTCGACGCCTACACCATTGCCTTCGGCATCCGCAACGTCACGCACATCGACCGTGCGCTCAGCGAGGCCTATCGCGTGCTGAAGACGGGCGGGCGCTTCCTGTGCCTGGAGTTCTCGGCCTGCGAGGTGCCGCTGCTCGACCGCCTCTACGACTTCCACTCCTTCGAGGTGATCCCGCGGCTCGGCGCGCTGGCGGCGGGCTCCGCCGAGCCCTACCGCTATCTGGTCGAGAGCATCCGCAAGTTCCCGGCGCAGGAGCCGTTTGCGGGCATGATCCGCGCCGCAGGCTTCGGGCGGGCCACCTACCGCAACCTCACCGGCGGCATAGCGGCCATCCACTCGGGGTGGCGGATTTGACACCAGTGCAACGGCCACCCATGCCCAACCCCGATGACCGCCTCTCCGCCATCGCCGCACGCCTCGTTGCCGCACGCCGGCGGGGTGCTCGCATCGCACTCGCCGGCGATGACCTGCCGAAGGGCTTCGAAGAGGGCTTCGCCATTCAGGACAAGGTGGTGGCCGCGCTCGGCTCGCCCGTCATTGCCTGGAAGGTGATGGAGGTGCCGCAGGGCCCCGTAATCTTCGCGCCGATCCTGCAGTCGGGTCGCGTCATGCCTGGCAGCGCGTGGCACGTGGCGAGCAAGGAGCCGGCCGGCATCGAGCTCGAGATCGCCTTCCGCTTGGGGAGAGACGTGGCCGCCGGCGCCACGCCTGCGCAAGTCCTCGACGCGGTCGCAGCTGCGCACGTGGTGTTCGAGCTGTGCCAGGCCCGCATCGAGCCCATCGCGCAGCCGCGCCACGTCGTGCTCGCTGACTGCATCTATAACTTCGGCATCGTCATCGGCCCCGAGATCGCGGACTGGCGCAGCCTGGATCTCAAGGCGCGGCCCGGCCGATTGCTGGTCGACGGCAAGGTCCACGCAGAGGGCAGAAGCGTCGACCCGATCGGCGCCCTGCAGCTTCTGCCGCCGGCGATGGCGGCGCGCGGCAAGACGCTGTCGGCGGGGCAGGTCGTCATCACCGGCAGCCTGATCGGCATCAACTGGCTCACCGGCCGGCACGCTCTAAAGGGCGTCATCGACGGCTGCGGCGAGGTGGCGATCGAGCTGACGGCTGCCTGAGCCGCCGGTGCCGGCAACGGCGTGTCCTTGCGCGGATGCCGGCTCCCATTGCACTCTCGTGGCAGAGCCGCCGGGAGGAGCGCCATGCGCATTCACAACATCTATGTCGACGACAAGGGCGAGACGCATTTCCGCGACATCGAGGTGGCCTGGGTGGAGGAGCGCAATGCGACGAAATACTCGAAGCGATTGCCAGCCAGCGGCATCATGTTCGGCGAAGCCTCGCCCGCCTACGACCTCGATTGGCACCCCGCCCCCCGCTGCCAGTATGTCATCAACCTCGACGGCGCCATGCAGATCACGGCCAGCGACGGCGAGATCCGCACCATAGGCACCGGCGAGGTGCTGCTGGTCGAGGACACCTCGGGCAAGGGGCACCTGTCGAAGGCGGTCGCCGGCAAGATGCGCCGCTCGATCTACGTTCCCATCGATTGAATCGCAAAGCAGGAGAACACCCAAATGTCAGCCGTGCTGGGCAGTGGCGAGCATCGCTATCGCGTCGTGGAGAATTGGGCCAAGCTGCCCGACGGCTGGGAGCTCATGGACGTGGGCGCTGTCGCTGTCGACAGCAAGGACCAGGTCTACGTCTTCAATCGCGGCGAGCACCCGATGATGGTGTTCGACCGGCAGGGCAACTTCCTGCGCTCCTGGGGCGAAGGCGTGTTCAAGCGCGCGCACGGTCTTCACATCGACGCCCACGACAACCTCTACTGCACCGACGACGGCGACCACTCCGTGCGTCGCTGCACGCCCGAGGGCAAGATCGACCTCACCATCGGCATTCCCGGCAAGCCCGCCCCTTTCATGAGCGGCGAGCCGTTCCATCGCTGCACGCACACCGCCCTTTCGCCAAAGGGGGAGATCTACGTGTCCGACGGCTACGGCAACGCGCGCGTGCACAAGTTCTCGCCCGCAGGCAAGCTCATCATGTCGTGGGGCGAGTCGGGCAGCGACCCTGGCCAGTTCAACATCGCCCACAACATTGCCTCCGATGACGACGGCTGGGTCTACGTCGCAGACCGAGAAAACCACCGCGTGCAGGTGTTCGACGGCAACGGCAAGTACGAGACGCAGTGGAACAACCTGCATCGTCCCTGCGGCCTCTACTGCTGCCGCGGCAAAACGCCGACCTTCGTGATCGGCGAGCTCGGCCCCGGCATGCGCGTCAACCTCAAGGCGCCGAACCTCGGGCCCCGGCTCTCCATCGTCGATGCCAAGGGCAAGCTGATCTCCCGGCTCGGCGGCAAGGAGGGAGCCGGGCTCGAGTCCGGCAAATTCATCGCCCCGCATGGCCTGGCGCTCGACTCCAAGGGCGACATCTACGTTGGCGAGGTGTCCTACACCAACTGGCCCACGAGCTTCCCCGACATCAAGATGCCGCGGCCCCTGCGCTCGCTGCAGAAGCTCGAGAAGGTATGAGACCTCACTGACCTGTCCGGTGGCCCTTTGCGGCTCTCGTCCCGCAGCCGCGCTTGCGCGGAGAGCAAATCGGCAGCGATCCTGCACAACAACTGGGCGCACGCTCCCCGTGCCGAGGCGTGCCGTCGATTGCTATTGGCCGAATCGGTGCGTCATGCCATTTCGCCACATCGCCCGGACCACGGCTCTCGGGAAGAGTGCTATGGCTGGGATCCCAATGAGCCCCGAAGGCCGGCGCCCCGCCAGACTATGACGCAGCCAACCGCCCAACGTGCTCCCGGCCTGTTCTCGAAGCTATCGCCTCCGGTGCAATGGACCATTCTGATTGCAGGCTCTGTCGTCTTCGCCCTGCTGTTTGGGATGATCGGCCTGCCGGCTGCACTGTTGCTCGGCCCGATGGTCGCCGCCATTCTGATCGGTAGCAACGACGGCACCATTCGCTCGCCGCGCCTGCCCGTCTTCGCTGCTCAGACCATGGTCGGTTGCCTGTTGGCACGCACCATCACCGGCGACATCGTGCTCACGTTCCTCAAGGACTGGCCGCTGTTCGTAAGCGTGGTGTTGGCCATCATCGCCACCAGCACCGGCCTCGGCCTGATGCTGACTCGGCTCGAAGTGCTGCCGGGAACGACGGCGGTCTGGGGCGTGGCGCCGGGCGGTGCCTCCGCCATGATGGTGATGTCCGGCGCCTACGGCGCCGATGCCCGCCTGGTGGCGTTCATGCAATACCTGCGTGTCGTGATGGTCGCCGCGATCGCCTCGCTGGTCGCCCGCCTGTGGGTCGGCGCGTCTGGCGCGGCGGCGCCCCACACGATGTGGTTTCCCGCCATCCACTGGCTCGACTTCTTCGGTACGCTGGCGATTGCCGCGGTGGGCGGTACCCTCGGCAGAAAGCTGCGCATCCCGGCCGGCTCGCTGCTCCTGCCCATGGTCATCGGCGCGGTGTGCGAGGGGACTGGCCTCGTGCATATCACGCTGCCGCCATGGCTATTGGCGGCTAGCTATGCTTTCCTGGGTTGGAGCATTGGCCTGGGCTTCACGCGCGACATTCTCGTGCATGCGTCCCGGGCCCTGCCGCAGGTGCTGATGTCGATCTTCGTCATCATCGGGGTCTGCGGCGGACTGGCCTATATTCTCGTGCATGCGGCCGGCATCGACCCGCTCACCGCCTACCTGGCGACAAGTCCGGGCGGCATGGACTTGGTTGCCATCATTGGCGCCTCGAGCAAGGTCGATCTGTCCTTCGTGATGGCCCTCCAGGTGCTGCGCTTGGCGATCGTTTTGATCGCCGGGCCGCCGCTCGCGCGCTTCATCTCGCAACGCATGACGTGAGAGGACACGCTCGCGTCACTGGATTGTGAGCAAGCGCCGACGTTGCCGGATGCAGCGTCCCTTGTGGTTTCCAGGCCGAATGCTTAGCTTAGAGGGGCGCGTTATGCGGGGCGCTGGCCCCGCCATTCCCGAAAGGGCCAGCGCCCAACCCCTCTCATCATACGATCTGCGGCAGCTTTGCCGTAGCAGGGACGAGGGCTCGAGCGGACGCAGCGCGCTCAACAAAAGGGCACAACGTATGAATCCAAACCCACGGCGAAGGAACGTCCCGCAGCGGCCGCAGTCGGGGCGTCGGCCACACAACGGAACGGGCAACGCGAGGCAGAATTACGAGCGATATCTCGTGCGCGCACGCGAAGCCCAGTTGGCGGGCGACGCGGTCGAGATGGAGAACTGCTACCAGCACGCGGAGCACTACTTCCGGGTGATGAGAGCCGCCGGTGGTGATTGATCGGTCGAAAAAGGGAGCAGGCGAAGCGATGAGTGCAACAATCGGCTACAAGACGCACATTCTCATCGGCGTCAGATCGAACGGCGTCATGACCGTGATCGCAGACTGGCCGCACGTGCCCAAGCAGGCCGAGGTCCAAGGAGAGATCGATGCCGCCCGCAATGGCTACGTGACGTTCGCGCTCTGCACGCCAACGTCGATTCTTCCGGCGGGCGCCGATGACGACCCCGCTCTGGGTGCACACAGGTCCTCACGAGGCTCGTGAAGGATCGCAATCGGACCTAGATCGGGTTGCGCTCCACGAGCTGCCTGGCAATGATGATCTTCTGCAGCTCGTTGGTCCCCTCGCCGATCACCAGCAGCGGCGCGTCGCGGTAGTAGCGCTCGATGTTGAGCTCCTTGGAGTAGCCGTAGGCGCCGTGGATGCGCATGGCCTCGAGCGCATTCTCCACCGCCGCCTCCGACGCCGCATACTTCGCCATGCCAGCCTCCATGTCGCAGCGCCGGCCCGCGTCGTAGGCGGCGGCCGCATTGTAGGTGAGCGCGATGGCCGCCTCGGTGCGGATCGCCATCTCGGCGAGCTTGAGCTGGATCGCCTGGTGCTGGGCGATCGGCTTGCCGAAGGTCTTGCGCAGCTGCGCGTAGCGCACCGATTCATCGAGCGCCGCCTTGGCGATGCCGCAGCCGCGCGCCGCCACATTGATGCGCCCGAGCTCGAGGCCGCCAAGCGCCGTCTGCAGGCCGCGGCCCTCGACGCCGCCGATGAGCGCCGAGGCCGGTATGCGGTAGTCCTCGAAGATCAGCTCGGCGGAGTCGATGCCCTTGTAGCCAATCTTCTCGAGCTTGCGTGACACGCGAAATCCCGGGCCCTTCTCGGCCAGCAGCATGCTCATGCCCTTGTGGCGCGGCTCGGCCTCGGGATCGGTCTTGACCAGGAGCGCGAACACCTGGCCGTGGATGCCGTTGGAGATCCAGGTCTTGGTGCCGTTGACGAGGTAGGCGTCGTTGCCTGAACGCACCGCGCGCGTGCGGATCGCCTGCAGGTCGGTGCCACAATCAGGTTCGGTGAGGGCGAGCCCTCCCCGAAGTTCGCCGGTGGCGAACCGCGGCAGATATCTCTGTTTTTGCTCCTCGGTGCCCACCCTCTGCACGCAGGCCGCCATGATCAGGTGCGAGTTGAAGATGCCGGCCAGCGACATCCACACCTCCGACACCTTCTGCACGATCTTGGCGTAGGTGGTGGCGGAGAGACCAAGCCCGCCGTAGTCGGCGGAGATGGTGGCACCGAACAGGCCCAGGGCCTTCATCTGTTCCACCATTTCGGCGGGATATGCGTCGTCGTGCTCCAGCGCCAGGACGTGCGGACGCACATCGCGCTCCAGCCACTTTGCGACCGCATCGAGGATGGCGTCGTCGTCCTCTTGGGAGCCCTTGGTCATTCCGCGGCCTCGCGCACGGCGACGCCATCCTCGATGTCGAGCTGGAGGATGTCGTTGAAGCGGTTGAAGGCGCCGCACAGTGCCGTGCGCCACGTCATCTCCACGATCTGCGCCTCGCTGAAGTGCTGTCTGAGGCGGGCGAAGATCTCGTCGCGCGTGCGGTTCCAGTGGTTGGTGACGGCGATGGCGTATTCGACCACGAGCCTGTCGACCTCGTCGAGCTCGGGATGATCCTTGTAGTCGAGCAGCCGCCGCGCGCCGTCCTCCGACACACCCGCGACCGCAAGTTTCGGCGCATGGTGGGAGACGCAATAGGTGCACTTGTTGAGCAGCGACACGGTGACGAGGCACAGCTCCAGATGGCGTCTGCTCAGCAGGGCTTCCTCGGCCAGCTCGGTCAGCATCGTCCAGGTGTTGCGGAAGATGGGGGGCCGGTGCGCCATCACGCCCGCCTGGTTCTCGAATGCGCCGTAGCTCTGCATCTTCTCCCACAGCGGCCACAGCTCTTTGGGCAGGTCCGCCTTGCCCTTGATCGATACGCGCGACATCGTTCGGGAGCCTCCTAGTAGTTCGCCTTGTCCTCGAGGGCGTGGCTGCGCCGCTGCACCAGGATGGTGCGGTCGAAGGTGCACACGACCTTGCCGTCCTGGTTCTTGCCGGTCGTGCGCACGTTGACGATGCCGGCATCGGGGCGCGACTTGGACTCGCGCTTGCCCAGCACCTCGCTCTCGGCATAGAGCGTGTCGCCGGGGAACACGGGGTGCGTGAGCTTGATGTCGGTCCAGCCGAGATTGGCGATGGCTTTTTGGCTGACGTCGGTGACGCTCATGCCGACCAGCAGCGCCACTGTGAACGGCGAGGCGACGATGCAGCGTCCGAACTCCGACTGCCGGCCGTACTCCTCGTCGAAGTGCAACGGATGGGTGTTCATGGTCAGCAGCGTGAACCACGTGTTGTCGGTCTGCGTGATCGTGCGCCCGGGGCGGTGCTCGTAGACGTCGCCCACCGTGAAGTCCTCGTAGGCGCGCCCAAACCTCTCGCGATAGCGCTGCTGGCCCTACTTCTTTCGTCGTTGCCACCATCCCGAACCCTGTCCAGATGCGTCATGCCGCCCGTGCGGCAATGAGGTTGAGTGCATTTCCGGGATCATAGGCCCGCCGGATCGCTGACCGGAAGCCCAGGTTTGCATATCGCACCACGAGACGACGCGCTTGCGGGACGCAGCCCAGGCTCTATTGTCTGCCGCAACGCCCCGCAATTGGGAGGTCGGCCATGAACGTAATGCTGCGCAGCGTGGATAAGGCGCCGGATGCGGAGACGAAGCCGCAGCTCATCTCCGAGACGCTAGCCCGCTTTGCCCATGATCTGGCAGCCCGCGGCCATTCCCGCCGAGGTGCGTGAGCGGGCCAGGCACTTGATGCTCGATGCGACAGGCATTGCGCTGGCCTCAGGCCGTTACGACTTCGCCCACAAGGCGGCGACTGCCATCTCGGGGCTGGGCGGGGAGGGCAGCGTGCCCGTGATCGGCCTGCCGTTGCGTCTGCCCCCACGCGATGCCGCGCTCCTCAACGGCATCCTGGTGCACGGCCTCGACTTCGACGACACCCACACGGGCGGCGTCATCCACGCCACCGCCAGCCTGTGGCCGGCGACGCTCGCCGCAGCCCACATGCGCGGCGCCTCGGGCGCCGATCTCGTCACCGCCTATATCGCCGGCGTGGAGGCTGCGACCCGGCTCGCCGCCGTCGGCAGCGGGCCCTTCCACCAGATCGGCTTCCATCCAACCGGCCTGATCGGCGTGTTCGGCTGCACGCTCGCCGCCGGCACGCTGATGGGGCTCGCGCCGCAGGCGCTGGTGATGGCGCAGGGCATCGCGCTGTCCATGGCCGCGGGCAGCCTCGAGTTCCTGGAGGACGGGGCCTGGACCAAGCGCATGCATCCGGGCTGGGCGGCGCAGTCCAGCATCACCGCTGCGGCGCTGGCGCGCCAGGGGTTCGTTGGCCCATCGCGGGCCTACGAGGGTCGCTTCGGTCTGTTCAAGGCCTACCTGCAGGCCGGCATCGAGGCCGAGCGCTGGGCGCGGGCGACGGCGGGTCTCGGCGAGGTCTGGGAGGTGATGGCGGTTGCGGTCAAACCGCTGCCCGCCTGCCACTTCACGCACGCCTGCTCGGATGCCGCCATCACGCTTCTCGAGCAGCACAAGTTCGCCATCGCCGACATCGAGCACATCACGGCGCTGGTGCCGGCCGAGGTGGTCAAGACGGTGTGCGAGCCGGTTGCCAACAAGCGTCGCCCGGCGAATGCCTATGATGCGCAGTTCTCGATCCCCTACCTCGTCTCCGCGAGCCTGGTGCGTGGCCGCTTCGGCTTGGCCGAGCTCGAGCCCGAGGTGCTCGCCGACGAGCGTATCCTCGCCCTGTGCGACCGCGTCGACTACGAGGTCGATCCGCGCTCGACCTTCCCGCGCCACTACACCGGCGAGGTGCGGATTGCGCTGAAGGACGGGCGCACCCTCGTGCACCGCGAGGCCATGAACCGCGGCTGTGCCGACCGGCCCCTCACCAACGCCGAGATTGTTGACAAGTTCACTGGCAACGCACGCCTCAGCCTCTCGGCTCGCCAGGCCGATGCGGTGCGCGAAGCCGTGCTCGGTCTCGACGCGGCGCCAGACGTCCGCGTCGCCATCGATCGGATCTGCCAGGCGGCGCCGCGGTAGACCGCACCCATGCTGCCACTCGCAGGCTTGCGCGTCATCGCCATCGAGCAATACGGCGCCGGGCCGTTCGGCAGCATGATGCTGGGCGACCTCGGCGCCGAGGTCATCAAGGTCGAGAACCCGGCCGAGGGCGGCGACGTCAGCCGCGCCGTCGGCCCGCATTTCTTCCCCGACGGCGACAGTCACTTCTTCCAGGCCTTCAACCGCAACAAGAAGAGCATCACGCTCAACCTCAAGCACCCCGAGGCCAAGCGCGTCCTCGGCGCGCTCGCCCGCGCGGCCGATGCGACGCTGGACAACCTGCGCGGCGACCAGCCCGAGAAGCTGGGCGTGACCTATGCCCACCTGCGGGAGGCCAACCCGAAGATCGTGTGCGCGCATCTCTCGGCCTACGGCCGCGAGGGCTCGCGCAAGGCCTGGCCCGGCTACGACTATCTGATGCAGGCGGAAGCGGGCTATCTCTCGCTGACAGGCGAGCCAGACGGACCGCCCGCGCGCATGGGGCTCTCCATCGTCGACCTGATGACGGGGCTCAATGCCGCCTTCGCGCTGGTATCGGGCGTTCTCTCTGCGCGCGCCACCGGCCAGGGGCGCGACATCGACGTCAGCCTCTTCGACACAGCCCTGCAGAACCTCTGCTACCTCGCCGTGTGGTACTTGAACGCTGGCGTCAACCAGGGCCGCGAGCCACGCTCGAGCCACCCTTCCCTCACGCCGAGCCAGCTCTACCGCACCAAGGACGGCTTCATCTTCCTCATGTGCAACAAGGAGAAGTTCTGGCCGGCGCTGTGCGAGGCGATCGGCCGAGCCGGAGTGGAGCGCGCGGGCCGAGTACAAGGACTTCAAGGCCCGACTTGCCAACCGTGGGAAGTTGACGACGGACCTCGACGCGGCGCTATCGGCCCGCACCACCGCGGAGTGGATCGAGGTTTTCGCCGGCAAGGTGCCGGCGGCCCCCGTCAACGACGTGCGTAGCGCGCTGGAGAACCCGTTCATTTCCGAGGGCACGCGCGTTCGCACGGCCGACCACGCGAGCGGCCCCATCCGCCTGCTCGCCCCCTCCGTGCGCTGCCCCGGCGAGGAGCTGCCGTGCGCCCCGGCGCCTGCCATGGGCGCGGATACGGATGCGGTCCTGTCGGACGCCGGCTTCAACGCCGCCGACATTGCCGAGCTGCGGAAGCTAGGCGCCTTGTGAATATGTCCACGGCGGGGCGAGCGCCCGGGCAATCGAGAGGTCCGACGCGCAAACCGCTCACCCCTCCCGCAGCTTGAACCTCTGAACCTTGCCCGTGGCGGTCTTGGGCAGGCCGTCGACGAACTCCACCCAGCGGGGATACTTCCACACCCCGGCCTTGGCCTTGACGTGCTCCTTGAGCTCATCTTCCAAACCGTTGCCTGCGCGACTTGTCGGGCTTCAGCACGATGAAGGCCTTGGGCTTCAGGAGCCCGTCGCCGTCCTCCTTCGGCACCACCGCCGCCTCGAGCACCGCCGGGTGCCCGACGAGCGCGCTCTCCACCTCGAATGGCGACACCCAGATGCCCGACACCTTGAACATGTCGTCGGTGCGGCCCTGGTAGGTGTAGTAGCCCTGCGCATCGCGGGTGTACTTGTCGCCCGAGCGCGTCCAGCCGCCCTCGAAGGTGGCGCGGCTCTTCTCGCGCTGGTTCCAGTAGCCCTCCGCGGCGCTCGGGCCCTTGACCAGCATTTCGCCAACCTCGCCGTCGGCCACATCCTTGCCCTGCTCGTCGACGAGGCGGACCTCGTAGCCCGCGATCGGCTTGCCGGAAGTGCCGTATTTCACGTCGCCGGGGCTGTTGCACACGTACTGGTGCAGCATCTCGGTGGAGCCAACGCCGTCGAGCACGTCGACGCCGAAGCGCGCCTTGAAGGCCTTGCCGACCTCTGCGGGCAGCGCCTCGCCGGCGGAGACGCACAGGCGCAGCCGCTCGGAGCTGTTCTCGCGCGTGCCCTGTGGGTAGGCGAGCATCCCCGCGTAGAGCGTCGGCACGCCGAAGAACAGCGTGGGTTGATATTGCTTGAGCGTGCGGAACACCACCTCCGGGGTCGGTCGCTCGGGCAGCAGCACGCTCGTGGCGCCGACCGACATGGGAAACGACATGGCGTTGCCGAGGCCGTAGGCGAAGAACAGCTTGGCGGCGGAGAAGACGAGATCGTCCTCGCGCACGCCGAGGCAGCCCTGGCCGGTGAGGCGCGCCGTCTCCATCGGGCTCGTGTGCACGTGGCGCGCGCCCTTGGGCATGCCGGTGGAGCCCGAGGAGTAGAGCCAGAAGGCGGTCTCGTCGCAGCAGGTTTCGGCGGCCTGGAACTCCGGGCGACTGGGCCTGCAGCTCGCCCCGGAACGGCAGCGCGTAGGCCGGCGGCTCGCCGCCCGCCACGAAGATGTGCTTGAGGAACGGTAGCTGGCCCAGGATCGGCTGCACCACGGGCAGCAGCGGCGCGGAGACGAACAGTGCCTTGGCGCGGCTATCACCGAGAATGTAGGCGTATTGCTCGGTGGTGAGCAGCGTGTTGAGGCATACCGGCACCACGCCGGCCTTGATTGCACCCCAGAACGCAACGGGGAAATCGACGGTATCGAGCAGCAGCAGCGCAATGCGCGACTCGCGCGGGAGCCCGTAGGTGGCGAGCAGGTTGCCCATGCGGTTGCAGCGCGCCTGCAGCTCGCCGTAGGTCAGCGTCTCGCCGGCGTCGATGAAGGCCGGCTTGGCGCCGCGGCCGTGCGTGACGTTGCGGTCGACCATGTCGGTCGCGGCATTGTAGACACGCGGATAGCTCATCACTCCTCCCCGGGTAGGATTGCTTCGGCTTGAACCACATCGATCCGATATGGCGCATTCAGACCGAAGCGTGAATCCTGCTCTCTTCTGTTGTCCGGGCCGTCTCTGAGCGGCCTTCTCCACTGTGCCGGCCCGCCGGCAGGCTGGCCATTGGGTGTGCATCATACTGCAACTCGGCCGGCATTGTAGCGCCCGGTTTTGCCTCCATGCCAGAAGACGATGTAATATGCTGCATCTCGGCTGCAGCGGCAAAACCAGCATGGCCATCATCCCAGATGCCGGCACGGAGACGCGGCGCGGGGCGGCGCCGGCGGACGAAGCCTACCTCAAGCGTGTGGGCGAACGCGTCCGGCTGGCGCGCGCCCGCCGCGGCATGTCGCGCCGGTCGCTCTCCAAGGCCTCGGGCGTATCGGAGCGCTACCTGGCCGAGCTCGAGCGCGGCGCCGGCAACGCCTCGCTGCTGGTGCTGCGCCAGCTCGCCGACGCACTCAGCATCCAAGCAGCTGCCCTCGTCAGCGATGCGCCCGAGCCGCCGATCGACCTCACGCTCGCGGTGCACCAGCTCGAGCGGCTCTCGCCCGGCGATCTCGCCGAGGCGCGCCGCCTGCTGGCGCAGCGGTTCGGGCCCGCGAGCACCTCCGCGCAGGGTCGCATCGCGCTCATCGGTCTGCGCGGCGCCGGCAAGACCGCCCTCGGCCAGCTCGCAGCACAGGCGCTCGGCGTGCCCTTCGTCGAGCTCGACCGCGAGATCGAGCGCGCCAGCGGAATGGAGCTGTCCGAGATCTTCGCCGTGCACGGGCAAGCCATGTTCCGCCGCCTGGAGCGCCAGTGCCTGGAGACCATCATCGGGCGCTTCGACAAGGCGGTGATCGCCACGGGCGGCAGCCTCGTCACCGAGCCCGCGACCTACGACTTGCTGTTGTCGTCCTGCTTCGTCGTCTGGCTCAGCGCCACACCCGACGAGCACATGAGCCGCGTGTTGGCGCAGGGCGATCTGCGGCCGATGGCGGACGGCCCGCAGGCCATGGACGACCTCAAGGCCATCCTGGAAAGCCGCACGCCGCTCTATGCCAAGGCGAACGCCCGCGTGGTCACCAGCGGCAAGACCGAGGCGCAGGCCTTCGCCGCGCTGCTCGCCGCCATCCCGCGCGGCAGCGCCAGCACGGCGTCCGTCTCCTGACCGTCAGCGACCGCGCCCCCTGCTCTACCTCGACCGTTGCAGGGTCTCCAGCGCTCTGGACGCGCCCTGATGCTCGATCTGAGTGCTCAAGCTCTGCGGATCCGGTAAATCTTCTTCCGGGCGATACATGTTGAAGAACGCGCTCTTCCTGATCAGGGCGCTGGCGACCGCATGAATTTCGCCATGTGCGGCGCGCAGCTCGTTGGCGCGGTGGATGAGTTCCTGTCCCAGAACATCAAGCCCGATACGCTTCAGCGCGCTTGCAATCTCGCGCAGGTCTTGTTGGACACGGGCGATACTCTGCACCGCGTCATACGCCTCGGTCATCCGGCTATCCATTGGGCGCTCCTCACCCGGGAGTATGAATGAGCGGCAATTCACTGCGCTGGCATCGGATTTTCGTCTTCGCCTCGCGCAACTGCAAGTTGTAAAAACTGTGCATTTCTCGGATCTGCACCTTGACTTCGCGCTGTGGTAGGGCGGGGCGGGGCGGCGCAACGCATTGCACCTGGCGTCCGTCATCCGCGGTCCACGCGAGAGGCGTCGTGCGGCGAAGCATTGGCGCCATCTGGCGTTGCCGGCGCCGAAGGGTGCGCCACGGTCACTGCCTTGGCCGAGTACTCCTGCGCGACGGCGGCGCCGATAGCGATGAGCAGCAGGGCGAGCGCGAGAATTCCAAAGCCGATGAGGCGCGCAGCATTTCCCGATGCGACGCTCTCTCTGCTCGCCCGGCGGTGCCGGGGAATTCTGACGTATCGGTTGCCCATGGTTGGCTCCGCGGCCCATCAAAGCGCCATCCCTAAAGTGGTAAGACGGCGGCGAGCCTACCCATCAACGTGGGTCGTTAACCCTCGCGGCGTAACGCGACATCCCGCCGCGCTCGCCTAGCATGTCACCCACTCGCAGGCGCTATCGCCCAGTCGCTTGACCCTCCCCGGGCCTCCCACTACTCCAGGCCCCATGAAGATCGCCACGTGGAACATCAACGGCGTTAGGGCGCGCCTCGACAGCGCCGTCACCTGGCTCAAGGAGGCGAGCCCCGATGTAGCCTGCTTTCAGGAGATCAAGAGCACCGCCGAGGCTTTTCCCGCCGAGGCCTTCGATGCGTTGGGCTACAATGTCGCCGTCCACGGACAGAAGGGCTTCAACGGCGTTGCGATTCTGTCGAAGCGCCCGTTCGACGAGATTGCCGTGCGCGGTCTTCCGGGCGACGACAGCGACGCGCACGCCCGCTACATCGAGGTGTGCGTGCCGCATGCCGGGGGCGTGGTGAGAGTCGGCAACCTCTACCTGCCCAACGGCAATCCCATCGGCACCGACAAGTTCGCCTACAAGCTCGCGTGGATGAAGCGCTTCGAGGCCCGTACGCGCGAGCTGCTCGGCCTCGAGGAGCCGTTCGTGCTGCTCGGCGACTACAACGTCATCCCCGAACCCGTCGACGCCAGGAACCCCGGGGCCTGGACGGAGGATGCTCTCTATCAGCCGCAGACGCGCGCCGCATTCCGCGCGCTGCTCAACCTGGGTCTGACCGATGCGGTGCGCGCCTGCCTGCCCGAGGCCGGCGTCTATACCTTCTGGGACTATCAGGCCGGCGCCTGGCAGAAGGATCATGGCATCCGCATCGACCACATCCTGGCCTCGCCTCAAGCGGCCGACCGGATCGTGTCAGCCGGCGTCGACAAGCACACGCGCGCCTGGGAGAAGCCTTCCGATCACGTGCCGGTGTGGGTCGACGTTGCGCGACTGACCGTCACGCGCAAGAGATCGCGCGATTCGCCAGGCGCCGCTACTCTATCGGCTCTCTCTAGCTTCGTCACGCCGGCGTCGCGGAAGCCGAGGCTCGTCGCGCTGCCCCGCATCATATCCGGTTGCGCGACAGGCGGTGTTGCCGCCACGGCCGGAGATTTGACCTTGCCTCCTGCCGGCTCGTAGCGCTGAATGTCGATCACCTCGCCGTCACCGCACGTGCGCTGCGGTTGCAGTGCGCGGCCACCCAGCTCCACGCGGGTCGCCGGTACGGGAGGCCGTGCGAACATCTGCCGCCACATGGCGACGATGCCGGTAGCCTGCTTGCGGGTGCCCTGCGAGGTGCCGCAGTAGATGTTTTGGTAGATGTCCTCGATCCAGATGCGCTCATGCTCGGGCGCGCTCTCGACCGCCATGGTGATCAGCGCCAGCGCCCGCCGCTCGTCCTTCTTGACGTAGCGCCCGCGCCACAGCAGGTCGGCGAGGTAGGCCTGCGCGCCCGGATAGCTCTCTTCCGTCAGCACCGACAGGTAGTGCATGCCGCGTTTCACGTCCTCGCTGGTGCGGCTGCCGGAGAGGTATACCTTGGCGAGCTCGAACTGTGCGTCCTTGTCGCCGAAGAAGGTGGCGGCGTGCTGCAGGTATTCGTTGGCCCGCTCCGGATCGGGACGCACGCCGATCTCCTTCATGCCCTGGCGCAAATATGAAGCGAGCGCAGTCAGGGCCTTGGCCACGAACGGAGCGCGCCTGCCATCGTCCGGATCGGCATCGACGTTCTCCTCCGCCAGCTTCTGGAACAGCAGGTAGGCTTTGGCGTGGTTGGTGAGCGCGCCGGCATTGTCGGAGTAGATGCGCGCCAAATAGAACTGAGCAAAGAACCGATTGAGCTCCGGCCCCTTCGCCGCGGCCTCCTCGAGCGCCGGGACGGCGATCTCGTAGTAGCCGGACTTGTAGGCGCCGAGACCCTGCTCGAACGCAGCCTGGGGCGAGGCGTATTTCACGCCTCCGGCCGCCGAAGCCGCTCCCGCCACCGCCGCGAGAACGAGTGCCGCCACCACCCCGCTATATATCCGCATAGCAAACAACTTCCTTGCCTCCGCCGGCATGCGTAACCGCGCCCTTGCGCGCTGGCCCCACCTGGTCCGCATACTTCCTCAATACGCCGCTTTGATAGGGATTCGGTGGCGCTTTCCAGGCCTTGCGGCGTTTTGTGAGCTCCGCCTCGCTCAGTTCCACATCGAGTGTGCCTTTCTCGGCATCGATGACGATCATGTCGCCGTCCTCGAGCAGCGCGATCGGTCCGCCGACCGCGGCCTCGGGCCCGATGTGACCGATGCAGAATCCGCGCGTACCGCCAGAGAAGCGCCCGTCCGTGATGAGGGCGACCTTGTCCTTCGCGCCCTGGCCAGAGAGCGCGGCCGTGGTCGACAACATCTCGCGCATGCCCGGGGCCGCCCTTGGGACCCTCGTAGCGGATGACGAGAACGTCGCCGTCCTTGTAGTCCCGGTTCTGGACCGCTTGGAAGCAATCCTCCTCGCAGTCGAACACGCGAGCCGGACCACGGAATTGCAGCTTGGTCATGCCGGCCACCTTCACGATGGCGCCATCCGGCGCCAGTGTGCCCTGCAGCCCCACAACTCCGCCCGTCGCTGATATGGGGTTCGAAACCGGGTAGACAACCTTTTGATTCTCATTGAACTTCACGTTTTCGAGATTCTGCTTGATGGTCTTTCCGGTGACGGTCAGGCAGTCCTCGTGCAGGTAGCCGCCGTCGAGCAGCGCGCGCATCACCTGGGGCACGCCGCCGATGTCGTAGACGTCTTTGGCCACGTATTTTCCACCGGGCTTGAGGTCGGCGATGTAGGGCGTCTTCTTGAAGATCGCGCACACCTCCATCATGTCGAACTCGATGCCGCACTCGTGCGCCATGGCCGGGAGGTGCAGGCCGCCGTTGGTGGAGCCGCCCGTTGCAGCCACGATCGTGGCCGCGTTCTCGAAGGCCTTGCGGGTGCAGATGTCGCGCGGGCGAATGCCGTCGGCGACCAGCCGCATCACTGCCTTGCCGCTGGCCAGCGCGTATTCGTCGCGGCTCTCGTAGGGCGCGGGCGCACCCGCCGACGCCGGCAGCGCCAGCCCGATCGCCTCCGACACCATCGCCATGGTGTTGGCCGTGAACTGGCCGCCGCAGGCGCCCGCCCCGGGGCACGCCACACACTCGAGAGCGTGCAGCTCCTCATCCGACATATTGCCAGCGGAGTGCTGGCCAACGCCCTCGAACACATCGACCACGGTCACATCCTTGCCGTGGAATTTCCCCGGCAGAATCGAGCCGCCGTACATGAACACCGCCGGCACGTTGAGGCGCAGCATGGCCATCATCACGCCGGGCAAGGACTTGTCGCAGCCGGCCAAGCCGACCATGGCGTCATAGCAGTGGCCGCGCATGGTGAGCTCGATCGAATCGGCAATCACCTCGCGCGACACCAGCGAGGACTTCATGCCCTGGTGGCCCATGGCGATGCCGTCGGTCACCGTGATGGTGCAGAACTCGCGCGGCGTGCCGCCGGCCGTCGTTGACGCCCTTCTTGGCGGACTGCGCCTGGCGCATCAGCGCAATATTGCAAGGCGCAGCCTCGTTCCAGCACGACACCACGCCGACGAAGGGCCGGTGGATCTGCTCCTCGGTGAGGCCCATGGCGTAGTAGTAGGAGCGATGCGGCGCGCGCGAGGGACCCTCCGTGACGTGGCGGCTCGGAAGCTTGGACTTGTCGAAGGTCCTTGCGTCCATCTCTCTCGCGCTCCTCGCCAAGCTGTCTCTCGCCGCTGCCCGCCGAACGGCAGTCGCGGGCCGGCTTTCCGTGCCGGACCAATGACTTCAGTGGATCCGAATGCTCACACCCGCGCGCCGTCTCACGCAAGTCGTTGAGCTAACCCCGGTGAATGCGATCCGCAACTAATGTGGCGAGCGTTTGTGGCTCAACGGTGGCACAAGCGTGCCATTTCGTTGCCGGCCGGCAACACCTGGTTAACGACCGCAAGAATGAGCGGAGGCGGCGGCCGACCTACGTGTTTCACAAGGAACTTCCTATTCGCCGGAAAGCACTACATTTGCGCCCGGCTCGGGTCGGTCCCGCGCTTTCCATCATCCGGCCGAAAGGGCCGGTATGCTAATTTGTCGCGCCGCGCGGCACATGCCCAAAGTCGAGACGCCCTATGTCTGTCGCTGCACTCACGAGCTCGCCCACCCGGATCGTGTCGGTGCCGCAGATCCATTGGGTCAACCCCCCGGGCGGCTTTCTCGGCCTCAGCATCCTCAACGGCATCCTGCGCATCCTCACCCTCGGCATCTATCACTTCTGGGGCAAGACCGAGGTGCGCCAGCGCATCTGGTCGGCTGTGCGCATTGACGGCGAGCCGCTGGACTATCGAGGCACTGGCGGCGAGCTCTTCCGCGGTTTCCTGATCGTGTTCTTTCTGGTCTTGCTGCCGATGGGCATTGCCAGCCTGTCTGCCGCGCTGCTTTTGAAGCCCGGCACGGCCGGACGCGGCGTCTATGAGCTCTCGTTTTGGGCTGTGCTGCTCAGCCTCTCCGGCCTCGGCCTCCACCGCGCGCGCCGCTACCGGCTGTCGCGCACGCGCTGGCGCGGCATTCGTGGCGGCCTCTCCGGGCGCTCATCCAGCTTCGCCTGGACCTATCTGTGGACCATGGTGCTGGTGCCCCTCACGCTCGGCTGGATTCTGCCCTGGCGTGCCGTGCGCCTGCAGAAGGCGTTGTTCGACCAGACCTGCTTCGGCGACAGGCCTTTCACCTTCGGCGGTCGCCCCGGTCCTCTCTACAAGCGCTTCTGGGTGGTGTGGCTGTCGGCGATCGTCCTTACGATCAGTGCGATCGCGGCCATTCTTGCCGTCATCGGCTTCGACATGGCGCAAGGAGTGCCACGTCCCAGGAGGCTGAGCGGTGCCAGCGCGGCCATGAGCGGCGGCGTCGTGTTCGCGGCGTTGCTCGCCTTCACGATGATCCGCGCCTGGTACACGACCCGCGTGCTCAACTATTTCGCATCGCAAACGCAACTGCAAGGCACCGCCTTCACGTTGAAAGCTGGCGTCGGCAGCTTCGTGTGGCTGACCGCGAGCAACTACGTCATTCGCGTCCTGTCGCTGGGTTTCCTGTCGCCCATCGCCGAGGCACGGTCCATGCGCTACATCGTCGACCGGCTCTCGATCGACGGCCCGATCGCCTTCGATGAGATCGGACAAAACCCGGATGTCCTGCTGAAGCGGGGCGAGGGACTGGCGGAGGCGTTCAATGTCGACGCATTCTGACGGCACCTCCTTCGCGGGCTCGTTGAGCAACGGCCGTGCGGCCGCCACTCAGCGCGTGGAGGTGCGGCTCGGCGAGGATGGCCTGGAGATGGGCAGCCCCGGCGGCCCGACGGTGTGGCAGTGGCCCTATCGCCGTTTGCGCGCCAGCGTCCCGCTGAAGCCCAAGGCCCCCGACGTCCTCCTCAGCCTCGAGCCCGAGGGCAGCCACACGTTGTTCGTGGCAGACCCCGCATTCGTCGGCCGCCTCCTGCAGCGGGCCCCGGCCCTTTCCGCCGCACGCCAGCGTTGGCGGGCCTTGCGGCCGGGGCTTGCCGCGGTCGCCGCCGTGCTGGCAATCGGCCTCGGCGGTTGGGCGCTCGAGCTGCATCCCGCTCAGGCCGTGGCGCGGCTGATGCCCCAGAAGACGCGCGAGGTGGTCGGCAGGCAGGTCATCAGCAGCATTTCCCGCAATCGCAGGGCCTGCGAGACGCCGGCTAGTCGCGCCGCGCTCGAACGGCTGACGCAGCGCCTCGCGGCCGCTGCGCCCGAAAAGGGGATGGCGTTGCGTGTCGTGGTGCTCGACTGGACGCTCGTCAACGGTTTCGCAGTGCCGGGCCGGCAGATCATCCTGACGCGCGGGCTCATCCAGGCCGCGCACACACCAGACGAGGTGGCGGGCGTCTTGGCGCACGAGATCGGCCACGCCATCGAGCTGCACCCCGAGACGGGCCTGATTCGGGCGATGGGGTTCGCGGCCGCCTCCCAGCTCATCTTTGCCGGCTCTGCGGGCACCATCACCAACATCGGCGTGCTTCTGACGCAGCTGCGCTACACGCGCATGGCCGAGCGCGAGGCCGATCAGCACGCCGTGCGCCTGCTCAAGGGCGCCGGCATCTCCTCTACCGGCTTCGGCGATTTCCTCGAACGCGTCTACGGCAGCCAACATGGCTCCAAGGCGTCGGCGAAAGGAGCTGCGAGCCACGAGACACCGAGCGGATTGGAGGTGATCAGCACTCACCCGCCAACGGCAGAGCGCATCGCCATGGTGCGCGCGCAACCGGTTTACGCGGCGACGCCGGCACTCTCCGATGCGGATTGGCACGCATTGCGCGAGGCTTGCGGCACCGCGCCAATGCCAGCCTCGCCGTCACCGCGCCGGCCGGCGCCGACCTCCACGTCCGATGCCGATCGCGAGATTGCCGAGACGACGAGGGCGCTGCAGGCCAACCCCAACGACGTGGCGACGCTACAGAAGCGGGCGCTGGCCTACTCCAAGAGCAAGCGGCACGAGCTGGCGCTCGCCGACTACACCCGGGCCGTCGAGCTGAAGCCCGGCAACGCGGCGTTGCACTTCGGACGCGGCTTCGCCCACCAGAGCCTGCGCCGCTACGAGGAGGCGCTCGTCGACTACGACGAGGCAATCCGCCTCGCTCCAAACTACGCCGCCGCCCGCAATGGCCGCGGCAATACCAATCGCGCCCTCAAGCGCTACGACGCGGCGCTCGCCGACTTTGACCACCTGATCAGGTTCAACCCAAAGTTCGTCGCCGCCTACTACAACCGCGCGCTGGTCCTGGTAGACCTGAAGCAGCCCGACGATGCGGTGCGCGACCTGACCGCGGCAATCACGCTCGACAAAGACTATGCCGGTGCTTATGCCCAGCGCGGCCTGCTGCGCGAGAAGTCGGGCGCGCGCGAGCAGGCGATCTCTGATTTTCGCGCCGCGCTCGCGGCGCCCGCCAAGTTCGAGAGCGGAGCGTGGGCGCACCGCATGGCGCGAGCCCGTCTCAAGGCTCTGGGCGTCGAAGCTCCTTAGCGTGACGTGTGGCGCCCCGCACCTCAGCGGCGGCCGCGCAGGAGCGTCGGGAAGATGGCCGCGGCGAAGAACAGTGCCAGCATCAGCACGATCGACGGCCCGCCCGGTGTATCGAAGGTGACCGACAGGAACAGGCCAAGCGCTACCGACAGGCCGCCGAAGATGGCGGCAAACAGCGCCATCTGCTCGGGCGTCTCCGACAGGGGCCGGGCCGCGGCCGCCGGCATGATCAGGAAGGCGATGGTCAGGAGCACGCCCACGATCTTGATGGCGATCGCCACCACCAGCGCCAGCACCAGCACGAATACGATCTTGGCGCGGCCGGCAGGCGCACCCTCGGCGGAGGCCAGGTCCTCGTGCACGGAGAGTGCCAGCAGGGGCCGCCACACGAACAGGAGGGCTGCCAGCGCCGCCGCCCCTCCAAGATAGATCCACTTGAGGTCGGAGACGGTGACGGCGAAGATGTCGCCGAACAGGAACGCCATCAGGTCGAGCTGCGGCCCGCGCACGAGGGAGGCGGCGATCACGCCGACTGCGAGCGCCGTATGCGCAAGCAGGCCCAGAAGCGAGTCGAACGGCACGATCTGCTGGCGGCTGAGCAGCACCAGCAGGGCGGAGACGACGAGCGTGACGATCAGCACGCTCATCGTCAGGTTGAGAGAAAGGGCCAGCCCCGCCGCGATGCCGATGAGACCCGCCTGCGCCACCGTCTCGCCGTAGTAGGCCATGCGTCGCCAGACCACGAAGCAACCGAGCGGCGCCGCCACCAACGCAAGCCCGAGGCCAGCCAGAAGCGCACGCAACAGGAAGGGCTCGCCCACGTCGGCTCCTCTCGCCGCTATTGTGCGCCCGAGCGCGGTCCGGGCCGGCTGGCACCCGCCGGCGGGTGCGGTTCGCCCGCCAGATCGTGGCGGTGGTCGTGGCTGTGATGATAGAGGCCGAAGGCGCGGGCGGCCTGCGGCCCAAACAGCCGCGCATACTCGGGATGCTGCGCCACCGACTGCGGGACCCCAGAGCAGCACACGTGCCGGTTGAGGCAGATGACGCGGTCGCTCTGCGCCATGACCACATGCAAGTCATGCGACACCAGCAGCACGCCGAAGCCGCGCTCCGCGCGCAGCCGGTTGATGAGGTTGTAGAGTTCGGCTTCTCCCGCGAAGTCGACCCCGCGCACCGGCTCGTCGAGCACCAGCACGCTGGGTGCGCGGATGAGCGCTCGGGCGAGTAGCACCCGCTGCAGCTCGCCGCCGGAGAGGTCTGTCAGCTGGCGGTCGCCGAGCTTGCCGGCGCCGACGTCGGCGAGCACGCGCTCGATCTCCTCGTCCTCCGCATGCCGTCCGAGCGTGATGAAGCGCGCAACCGTGAGAGGAATAGCGCGATCGACCTCGAAGCGCTGCGGCACGTAGCCGACGACCAGACCCGCCTTGCGCAGCGTAGTCCCCTGGTCCGGCGCCTCCAGGCCCAGCAGCACCCGAACCAGCGTCGTCTTGCCGGCGCCATTGGGGCCGATCAAGGTCATGATTTCGCCGGCCGCGATATCGATGTCGACGCCCTGCAGGATGGTGCGGCCGGAGCGCGCGAGCCAAAGAGAGCGCGCGCTGATCAGTGCGCTGCGGTCGTGCGGAAGGATCGCGTCGGGCGTCTCAGGTTGGTGATGGCGGGCGTGGTGGCCGCGGCCGCCATCATCGTCCGACCGCCGGACGAGCTGTGGATCCGGACGGGGCGGCGCCTGCGCCTCGCTGCGGGCATCATGGCCTTCCATGCGTCGGCTCCCGCCGCTCGCGGTGCCCCTGGTCGACGCACGTCGCACATTGCCCTCGCACCTCGACCACCGCGCCACCGGCCGAGAAAGCAGCCGAGCGGGCGGCCCTGTCGATGGCCGTGAACACGTCGTCACCCCCCACCTCGGCGACCCGCCCGCACGTCTCGCAGGCAAGCACCAGCTGGCGCATGTCATGGCCGGCATGACAGGCAAAGAAGGCGTTGCGGCTTTCGAAGCGGTGCACCAGGCCGGCCTCGAGCAGCGCGTCGATCGCCCGGTAGACCGAGATCGGAGCCAGCCGCTCGCCCTTGGCGGCAAGCCTGTCCAGCACCTCGTAAGCGCCGATCGCCTTGTGCGAACCGGCAATCTCGCGGAACACCGACTGGCGCAGGGGCGTGAGCTTGAGGCCCTTGGTGGTGAACGCGACGCGCGCTCGCTCCATGGCCTCTGCAAGGCAGCGGTCGTGATCGTGTCCGGGCGCCGGAAAGGCGTTGCTGGCCGCAGCTTGCGTCATTGCTCCCCCTTATAGCACCGACGCCTCGCCGCGCCAGCCGTCAGTCAGCAGTTGGAATCTCGGCCGGCTGCCCCCGAATACCCAGCTCAGACACCCGCCAAGACCGGCCGCGGGCGGGATTTTGCCACGATCGTGTGGTGTCACCGGTGCGAGCCTTATGGAGCGGCTGGCGGAGCCGCGGGCTTCTCGACAGTGCTCCTGAGTGGATGCGTTCCCCATGACCCAGGCCGCGGCTTTGGGATCCTCGTATATCATTGCAGCGCGCCGCACGGCGCTCGGTCGGCCGGGCGGACTGCACAGGAGCCGCCGCATCGAGAGCCTGACGGCGCCGGTGGTGCAGGCGGCGCTCGAGGATGCCGGCCTTGAGACGAGCACCGTCGACGAGATCATCTTCGGCAATACGACTGCTGGAGGTAACCCCGCGCGCATCATCGGCCTGGCGGCCGGTCTGCGCGAGAGCGTCCCTGCCCTCACCGTCGACCGCCAATGTGCTTCCGGGCTTGATGCGATCCTACTGGCGATGCGCGCCGTGGCGACGGGGGAGGTCGGAGTCGTCGTTGCCGGCGGCGCGGAATTGCTGTCGACGGCGCCGTGGCGGGTGGCGCGACCCAAGAACGTGTTCCAGACCCCACGCTTCATTGGGCTCGAGCCGGAAGATGCAGAGAATGGGCAGGCGCCGCATTCGGTTGCGGCTTCCGAGGAGCTGGCCCGGCAGCTCGGCATCAGCCGCGACCGCCAGGACACCTACACGCTCAGCTCGCTGCGTAAGGCCGAGCAGGCCTCCAGAGGGAGGCATTTCGTCGGCGAGATCGTCCCCCTCAGGATGGCGGGCGAGGAAGGGCGCGACGAGAGCGCGGTGACACCCGACATGGAGGACCTCGCCGCACTTGCTCCGCTGCTGCCACCCGATGGCACGCACACCAGCGGCAATACCAGCTTGCTGCACGATGCTGCTGCCGTGGTGGTGGTGGTATCGGCGCGGGTCCATGCCGAGCTCGGCGCCCCCCGTGCGCTGAGGCTGGTCGCGAGCAGCACCCAGGGCGTTGGCGCCTTCGAGGAGGCGCTTGCCCCGGTAACTGCTCTCAAGAGGCTGCTGAAGCTGGTGAACGGCGGGTTCCAGCGTGACGAGCTGGGGCTCGTCGAGATGTCGGAGATTTCGGCCGCGCAGGCGCTGGCGCTGTGCGACGCCCTGGACCTTGGCGAGGAGGAGCTCAGCCCCGACGGCGGTGCGCTCGCTCGCGGCCATGCGCTGGGCGCGGCGAGCGCGGTGAGCGTGGTGCGGCTGTTCACCGGCATGGCTCGCGCCAGCGGGCAGCCGCCCTCGGTTCGGCGCGGTCACCCAAGGCGCTATCGGTGGGCTCGGCGTTGCTGCGCTGTTCGAGGCGGTTTAGCCACGTCTCTCCCCGGACGCCGCCATGGCGGCGCGAACCGCTGCAGCCGCGGGGAAAGAACCGCGGAGGTCCTGACGAATCAATACTTTCTAAGTACGCTCCGGATCGGCTATAGAGACGCCGAATTCCAGTCTCCCCACGAGGCTAGCACACGGGCTAGGTAACGCCTCTGATGGCGAACGCTAAGGACGGCGCGCGACTGATCGACCGTGTGGCGGGCAGCCTGCTTGCGCGCTACATCCGCTTCGTGCACCGCACGGCGTGGCAGACGGAGGCGATGACCGAGCAGGTCGACGCCCAGCTCAAGCACCTTCCATGCATCGTCGGCATGTGGCACGGCCAGTTCGTGCTCATGCCGCTCATCAAGCCCCCCGGCAGCCCGACGGACATCATGCTGGCGCGGCACCGCGACGCGGGCGTCCTCGCCGAGACGCTCAAGCATTTCGACATGCAGCTGATCCGCGGGGCAGGCGCAGCGGGCCGCGGCAAGGATCGCGGCGGCAGCCATGCCTTCATGGCGGCGGTGCAGGCGCTGCGCGAGGGCCGCACGGTGGCCATGACGGCCGACGTACCGGGCGGGGAGGCGCGCAAGGCCGGCTTGGGCATCGTCATGGTGGCGCGCCAATCGGGGCGACCGATCCTGCCCGCGGCGATCGCCACGACACGCTACATCTCGATCAACACCTGGAGCCGGATGACGATCAACCTGCCCTTTTCGGGGCTGGGCTTCGCCGTCGGCCCGATGGTGAAGGTACCGCGCGACGCAAGCAACGAGGACCTCGAGCGCTACCGCCAGGATGTCGAGAAGTCCCTGAACTGGGCGACCGCGCAGGCCTATGCGCGCGCTGGGGCCGATCCCCGGCGGGCCACGCCCGGCTTCCATCGCGCCTCGAGCGCCGAGCTGGGTGCCCGCCTGAAGGTCTATCGCGCAGTGACGAGCCTGGCGCGGCCCATCGCCCCGCTGCTGCTTGGCCTGCGCGAGCGGCGCGGCAAGGAGGAGCCGCTGCGGCGCCACGAGCGGCTCGGCTGCCCGAGCGTCGCACGCCCCGCGGGCCGACTGGCCTGGTTTCACGCCGCCAGCGTCGGCGAGACCAACGCCATCCTGCCGCTCATCTCCGAGCTGGCGCAGCTGCGGCCATCACTCTCCTTTCTACTGACCACGGGCACGGTCACCTCCGCCAAGCTCGCCGCGCAGCGCATGGGCCCGCGCACCATCCACCAATACGTGCCGCTCGACGCGTCCCAATACGTCTCGGGCTTCCTCGATCATTGGCGGCCGGACCTCGCGGTCTTCACCGAGTTGGAGATCTGGCCCAATCTGATCCTGGAAAGCTCGCGCCGTCGCGTACCGCTGGTGCTCATCAACGCCCGCATGACCAAGCGCTCGTTCCGCCGCTGGCGGCGCAACTTGGGCGTTGCCCAAGCGCTGTTCAGCCGATTTCAACTGGTGTTGGCGCAGAACGAGGGCCTCGCCCGCCGCTTCAGCGCGCTCGGCGCTCCGAGTGCCATCGCCGCCGGCAACCTCAAGATCGATGCGCCGCCGCCGCCGGTGGATGCCCTCGAGCTCGAGCGTCTGCGTCCCGCATTCGATGGCCGCTCGGTGCTGATCGCTGCCAGCACGCACGACGGCGAGGACGACATCATCGCCGATGCGCACCGCGCGCTTGCTGCAAGCGTCCCAAACCTGTGCACCATCATTGCCCCCCGCCATCCCGAGCGCGGCGGCGCCATCGCCGAAATGCTCGAGAGCCGCGGCCTCAAGGTGGCCCGGCGCTCGCTCGGCGAACTGCCAGATCGCACCAGCGACGCCTACGTCGCCGACACCATCGGCGAGCTCGGCATGCTCTACAAGCTGGGGCCGGTGGCCTTTATCGGCGGCTCGCTGGTCGATCGGGGCGGGCAAAACCCGATCGAGGCCGTCCGCCAGGGCGCGGTCGTGCTTGTTGGTCCCCATTGGCAGAACTTCGGCGACACCTGCAGCGCGCTCATCAACAGCCGCGCCGCCATCGTCGTGCACTCGGCGGAGGAAATTGCCAGCGCAGCCGGCAAGCTCCTCAGCGACGAGGCCGAGCTTTGCGGCATGCGCAGCCGCGCAAGCGCAGCCCTCGCTACGATTTCCGGGGCAATGCCGCGCACCATCGAGGCGCTGCTGAAGTACCTGCCGGTCGAGGAAAGTCTCGAGGAAGGTTTGGCGCGTGCATCTTGACGAGCCGGCTTGGTGGTATCGCCATCCGCCGAGCGGCATCGCCAAGGTCCTTCAGCCGCTCGCAGCCCTCTACGGCCGCGTCGCAGCTGCACGCTACTTCCGCGCCGCGCCCTATCGCTCGCGCCTGCCAGTCATCTGTGTAGGCAACTTCACGGCAGGCGGCACGGGCAAGACGCCGCTCGTCATCCATCTGTGCGAGCGTCTGAAGGCAGCGGGCTACGAGCCGGTTGCTCTCACCCGCGGCTACCGCGGGCACCTGGCCGGCCCCTACTGGGTGAACGCCAGGAGCGATACGGCACGCGACGTGGGGGACGAGGCCCTGCTGCTCGCACGCGTCGCACCCACCCTCGTTGCCCGCGACCGGCAGGCCGGCGCACGCGCGATCGAGAGCGGACCCCATCCGGTCACCGTCATCGTCATGGACGACGGGCTGCAGAACCCGAGGCTCGCCAAGGATCTGACGATTGCGGTCGTCGACGCCGGACGTGGCATCGGCAACGGCCTGACGATGCCGGCCGGGCCCCTCAGGGCGGCACTCGGCTTCCAGCTCGAGTTGACGGATGCGATCATCGTCAACGGAACGGCGGCTGGCGAGGCGGTGACGGACTGGCTGCGCCAGAGCTTCGTTGGTCCGGTGCTGCGCTCGGGACTCGTTGCGGCCGAGAGCACGGTCTGGCTCGAGGGAATGCGGATCGTGGCCTGGGCTGGCATCGCGGCGCCTCAGCGCTTCTTTGCGATGCTGCAGGGGCTCGGCGCCGACGTGGTGGAGAGCGTTGCCTTTCGCGACCATCAATGGATCGGCGAAAGCGACGCCCGGCACCTGCTGGACCTGGCCCAGCACCACGGCGCAACGCCGGTGACGACCGCTAAGGACATGGCCCGCCTCGCCGGCGCAGGCGGCCTCGCCGCCCAGCTCGCCGCCGCCTCCCGCGTGCTCGAGGTGAAACTCTCGCTCCCAGGGCCGGATGCGGAGCGGCTCATGTCGCTGATCGATACCGCACTGACGACGCGGCGGTAGCCGGGCTGCCAGGGACTGCAGAGCCTCTTGCAATCACGCCAGAGGAACGGACAGGACCCGCTCATTCATTGTAGCGCGTTCTCCTGCAACCCGAGCACACAGGGGAAAAATGCACTATACACGCTCGACAGGCGGCTCGCTGTCCGCCAAGCAATCGGCGTAGGCGGCATCTAGAAGTCCGCACACGACAGGGAGACGCAATGACAGCCCCAGCCCCTAGCCCACGGCTGCTCGTCTGCAACTGCCAGCGCACTATGGAGATCGACGGTGGGCGCCTGGCCGCGGCGCTGGGTCGCGCCGAGCCGCTCACCATCCACACCGAGCTCTGCCGCAGTCAGGCTGCCAATTTCGAGACCGCGCTGGCATCGGGCGCATCCCTCACCGTGGCATGCACGCAGGAGGCGCCGCTGTTCCGCGAGCTGGCGGCGGAGAAGGGCGGGGATGCTGGGCTTGCCTTCACCAATATCCGCGAGCGGGCGGGCTGGTGCTCGGGCAAGGCGGCGGCGCTGCCCAAGATCGCGGCGCTGCTGGCCGAGGGCGCGCATGTGGCCCGCCCCACCGGAGTCGCAACTCTCAAGTCTGAGGGCGTCTGCCTCGTCTACGGACGTGGACAGGCGGTGCTCGACGTTGCCGCGGAGCTCTCGGGCCGCCTGAGCGTCACCGTGCTCCTGAGCGAGGCGGAGGATGCCCTGCCGCCCGGCATCGTCTCGGTGCCGATCTACAAGGGCCGCATCCGCAAGGCCATGGGGCATCTGGGCGCCTTCGAGATCGAGGTCGACGGCTATGCGCCCATGCTCCCCTCCTCCAAGGGCGCGCTCGAGTTCGTGATGCCGCGCAATGGGGCGCGCTCGACTTGCGACATCATCTTCGACATCTCCGGTGGCACGCCCTTGTTTGCCGACGCACAGCGGCGCGACGGCTATGTGCGCGCCGACCCGCGCGATCCCGCCGCCGTGGCGCGCGCGATGTTCGGGGTCACAGATCTCGTCGGCGAGTTCGAGAAGCCGCTCTACGTGAGCTACGACGCCGGCATTTGCGCCCATGCCCGCAGTCAGAAGGTGGGCTGCAGCAACTGCCTCGACAATTGCCCGACTGGCGCCATCACGCCGGCCGGCGACAACGTGGCAATCGACACTGCGGTGTGCGGGGGCTGCGGCAACTGCAGTGCGGTGTGCCCAACGGGTGCGGTGAGCTACGCCTATCCGCAGCGCGGCGATCTGGTTGCGCGCCTGGGCATCCTGCTCGAGACCTATCGCAAGGCCGGCGGCACGCATCCGGTCTTGCTCTTCCACGACGAGAAGCACGGCTCGCCGCTGATCGGCGGCCATGGCGCGGCTGGGACGCGGACTGCCGCCCAATGTGCTGCCGCTGTCGCTCTTCTCGGTGCTGCAGCTGGGCCACGAGGCGCTGGCCGCGGCACTGGCTTTCGGAGCGGAGCACATCGTCGTGCTGACGCCGCCGGAGCACCCTGCGGAGCTTGCCGCGATCGAAGGCCAGGTTGCGCTGACGGGCGCGTTCCTGGATGGGCTCGGCTACAAGGGCTCGCGGCTGCACTTGGCGAACGAGCGCGACCCCGACGTGGTCGAGGCGCTGCTCTATGACCTTGCCAGCCTTGCCAATGGGCGCGCCCGGGCCATTTTCGGCCATCGGCTCCAAGCGCGACATCGCTCGTACGGCGCTCGCCAAGCTCAAGGCGTCCGCGCCCGCGCCGGCCGATATCGTCAAGCTGCCGGCAGGCTCACCCTACGGGCGCATCCAAGTCGACACGGGCGGTTGCACGCTCTGTCTGGCCTGCGTCGGCGCCTGCCCAGCCGCCGCGCTCTCCGATCACCCGGAGCGGCCGCAGCTCGCCTTCACCGAGAGCGCCTGCGTGCAATGCGGGGTGTGCGTGGCGACCTGCCCGGAAAAAGTGATCAAGCTGGAACCGCGCTACAATTTCTCGCCCGGAGCGATGAGCCCGGAGGTCGTGAAAACCGAGGAGCCCTTCCACTGCGTGAGCTGCGGCAAGCCGTTCGGCACCAAGTCGACGGTGGAGCGCGTGCTCGCCCGGCTCAAGGGCAAGCACGCCATGTTCCAGAACGAGGCGCAGCTGCGGCTGATCCAGATGTGCGACACGTGCCGCATCGTCACCGTCGCCGAGGCGGGCGACGACCCAATGCGCGGAGCGGCGCGACCGCGAATTCGCACGACCGACGACTACCTGGCCGAAGCCCAGGCCCGCAAGACCGACAAGGGCCCTACGCCCGACGACTATCTGAACTGACGCCGAAGAGTTTGCGACCGGATCAGGCGATCCGCGCCGCAAACGACACGATGCTGTCGAGCACGGCCGCCTCCTGCTCGCGCCAAGGCGCGTGGCCGCAATGGTCCAGCACGAGGCGCGACGTCGGGCCCCTGACGGTGGCCTGGATGCGGTCGAGTTGGGTGAGCGTGCCGTACTCGTCGTCGCGACCCTGGATCACGAGGGTGGGCACACTCACCCTGGGCAGCAGATCCTCGATCGACCAGGTCAGGAACTCCGGCAGCAGCCAGGTGTCTGCCCAGCCGAGGAAGGCGTCGTCGACGTGGGCGTGATATCTGGCGAGCCGGGCTTTCAGGTCGCTCGTGCGGTAGGTGTTGCGGATGCGCGCGATGCTTTCCACGCTTACGGGCTCGACGAACACATGCGGGGCCATCAGCGCGAGGCCAGCCACGGGCCGCCCGGCAGCTGCGGCATGGATGAGCGCAATCGAGGCGCCGTCGGAATGGCCCACGAGCAGGGGCCGCGCCACGCCGACCTGATCGAGCAGAGCTGGCAGAGCATCGAGCGCCTCCTCATGCATGAAGCGGGTCGTGCGCTTGGCCGAGAGCGCATCTGACTGCCCGTAGCCGAGCCGGGAGTAGACGAGCGCGCGGGCACCGAGGCGGGCTGCAACCTTGTCCGGGAAGTCGCGCCACAGCGCCACGCAACCCAGGCCCTCGTGCAGGAACACGAGGGTCGCGCGCGCAGCGTCGCCCGGCAGCATGCGATACTCGATACGGCGACCGGCGACGTCAGCAAAGGGCATGAGGCGGTTGTCTCGGTGGAGATTTGCGCTGCTCCTGAGAGGATGCGACGGCGTAGCATGCAGGGCAACCATTGGAAGCGAAGGCAAATGGGCTCCCCCTTTGTGCGTGTTGCCGCAACACTGGCCGCAACAGTGTGTGTGGCCGTGATCCTGTGGCCGCCGCCGGCGAGGTCGCAAAGCCCCGACCGGCCGCGGGCCGAGCGTCTGATGGTGGCGCTGGTGGCGGCCTATCCCGACTTCCTGGCTGGCTCCGAAGGCAACGCGATCATTTGGAAAGACGGCACGCGCATGGTCTTCGACGATGGCCGCGGGCCCAAGGACTTCGAGGTGCGCCTGGCCCACCCGGACCTCGAGGACATGTTCTACGTGCCCTACCCGTTGGGGCGCCGTGGGCTGGCGCCCGCCGTCGACATCGACCCTGGCCGCGTGCGCTATCAGCCGTTCTTCGCCAAGATGTACGGCGATTGCACCAAGGGCGAGGCGGCGCGCCATCTCGTCGACGTGGTGTGGCTGCCCTCCAAGTCCCGGCAGCGGCTCAAGGCTACGCGCATCAACGGCGTGGCGACGCGCCTGCAGGCAGTCTCCGACGAGCTCGACAAGCTGCCCGACCGGTTCACGCAATATCTGAAGCCATCAGCGGGAACCTACAACTGCCGGATGGTGGCAGGCACGAACCGCCTCTCTGCGCATGGCCTCGGCATCGCCATCGACATCGCAACGGCGCACGCCGACTACTGGTATTGGACGCAGCCCGGCCGCGACGGCCGCTACGCCTACAAGAACCGCATCCCCTGGGAGATCGTCGAGATCTTCGAGAAGCACGGCTTCGTCTGGGGCGGCAAGTGGTACCACTACGACACCATGCACTTCGAGTACCGACCTGAGATCATTGCGGCAGGGAAATAGCGCCATGTCATACGCCTCGAGCGCTCTGGCGGGGCGCGCCGGCGGCCGGGACGAGGCGGCGTAGCGCCTTCGTCAAACCCCCAGATACCGGTGCTGCACATCGGGGGCGGCGGCGAGCTCCGGCGAGGTGCCAGTCCACACCACGCGGCCGCGCTCGATCAGATAGTGGCGGTCGGCGAGGCGGGTGAGCGCTGCGACATTTTTGTCGATGACGAGCAGCGCCAGGCCCTCGGCCTTGAGCTGCGCCAGGCAGCGCCAAATCTCGGCGCGGATGAGCGGGGCGAGACCCTCGGTCGCCTCGTCGAGGATCAGGAGCCGCGGGTTCGTCATCAGCGCGCGCCCTATCGCCAGCATCTGCTGCTCGCCGCCCGACAGCAGGCCGCCCATGCTGTCGATGCGCTGGGCCAGGCGCGGGAACAGCGCGCAGACCTTGTCGAAAGTCCAGGCATCGGCGACGTCCCGGCGATTGGCCGCGGTCGCGACCAAGTTCTCGCGCGCCGTGAGATTGGGGAACACCTGCCGTCCCTCTGGCACCAAGCCGATGCCGAGCTGCGCGATCCGGTAGGGAGGGCTTGCGGCGATCTCCTCGCCGGCGAAACGAATCGAGCCGGAGGCCACCGGTGTGAGCCCCATGACGGCGCGCACCGTCGTGGTCTTGCCCATGCCGTTGCGGCCCATCAGAGTCACCATTTCGCCCGATGCCACGCCGAGCGAGAGGCCGAACAGCACCTGGCTGCGACCGTAGCCCGCCTCGATGGCGGCGACCTCCAACAATGGAGCGTCAGGCATGGGGCCCTATCTCCCCACCATCGTCACCCAGATAAGCCTGGCGCACCTCCTCGTTGGCGCGGATCGCCGTGGGCGTGCCGGTGGCGATGACGCGGCCGTAGACCAGCACGCTGATGCGGTCGGCCAGCGCGAACACCGCCTCCATGTCGTGCTCGACGAGCAGGATTGTGAGCTGCTGCTTGAGCTCGCCCAACAGCGACACCATGCGCGCCGATTCCTCCGGTCCCATGCCCGCCATTGGCTCGTCCAGCAGCAGCAAGCGTGGACCCGTCGCCAGCGCCATGGCGATTTCGAGCTGGCGGTGCTCGCCGTGGCTCAGGCTCGCAACGACGGCCTCGGCGCGGTGCGCGAGCCCGACCCGGGCGAGCGCGGCGCGGGCAGGCTCGCGCAGCTCGACCTCGCTGCGCGCATTGCGCCAGAAGCGGAACGAATGGCCGGCGTGCGCCTGCACCGCGAGTGCGACGTTTTCGAGGGCGCTGAAGTCGGGGAAAAGCGAGGTGATCTGGAAGGAGCGCGCGAGCCCCAGCGCGCTGCGCTGCCACGCCGGCAACGCGGTGATGTCGCGGCCGGCGAGCAGGATTCGGCCGGCGTCGGCTACGGTCTCGCCAGTGAGCTGGCCGATCAGCGTGGTCTTGCCGGCCCCGTTCGGCCCGATGATGGCGTGCAACTCGCCCGTGGCCACGTCGAGCGTGATGTCGTCGCAGGCGATCACGCCGCCGAAGCGCTTGCTCAGCCGCTCGATCTGCAGGAGCGGCCCGTGTTCAGGCCCGGGTTCAGGAGTGGGCACGGCGCAGACCTGCCAGGATGCCGTCGATGCCCCCGCGCGCGAACAGCACGATCAAGAGCAGCATGGGTCCCAGGATGAGCTGCCAGTATTCGCGCGCCGCCGCCACGTCCTTGCCAGTGACGACGTGGCTTGCGAGCCCGATCAGGCCCGGCAAGGCCTCCTCCAGCACCAGCAGCGCCAGGGCCCCGAGCACCGGGCCGAACACGCTCCCCATGCCGCCGAGCACAACCATGACGATGAGGTCGCCCGAGCGTGTCCAATGCATCATTGCCGGGCTGATGAAGTCGGTATGGTTGGCCAGCAGCGCGCCGGACAGCCCGCAGATGGCGCCGGCGATGACGAAGGCCACGAGCCGGTAGCGCATGGTCGGAAAGCCGATGGCGTTCATGCGCCGGTCGTTGGAGCGCGCGCCCTGAATGACGAGGCCGAAGCGCGAGTTGACAAGCCGCCATACCAGGTAGACGGCGGCGAGGAGTAGTGTGAGGCACAGATAGTAGAACGTGGTCTTGTTGGAGAGATCGACCAGGCCGGCGAACTGGCTGCGACGGTAGATGGTAAGGCCGTCGTCGCCGCCGTAGCGGTCGAGCGCGACCGCCACATAGTAGATCATCTGCGCGAAGGCCAGCGTGATCATGATGAAGTAGACGCCGCGGGTGCGCAGCGAGAGCGTGCCAATCGCCAGCGCGAACAGGGCGGAGACGGCGAGCGCGAGCGGCCACTGCACAAAGCCCGACGCCACACCCTCGTGGGCGAGAATGCCAACCACGTAGCCGCCGATGCCGATGTAGGCGGCGTGCCCGAAGCTCACCATGCCGCCAAAGCCCATGATCAGATTGAGGCTCACGGCCGCCATGGCCAGGATGACGATGCGGGTGAAGAGCGAGAGGGGGAAGAAATTGCCGATCGCGTGCGCGTAGACCGGAACCAGGAGCAAGACCCCGATCGTCGCCGCGACGGCCGCATTGCGCGGGGTGAGGAGCTCCCTCATCTGGCGGCTGCCGGAAACAGCCCGGCCGGACGCACGATGAGAACCACTGCCATGACGAGATAGATCAGCATGGAGGACAGCGCCGGGGCGAGGCTGGAGGCCGCGGCCGGGCTCAACACGGCCTTGAGCGCCTCGGGAAGGTAGGCGCGGCCAATGGTGTCCACCAGCCCGACGCAGGTCGACGCGATGAACGCGCCGCGGATCGATCCGATGCCGCCGATGATGATGACAACGAAGGCAAGGATCAGAATGTTCTCGCCCATGCCGATCTGCGCGGTGAGGATGGCGGCCTGCATCAGGCCGGCGAGACCGGCCAGCGCCGCGCCGACGCCGAATACAAGCGTGCAGAGCATGCCGATGTTGATGCCGAGCGCACCGGCCATTTCGCGATTGGAGGCGCCGGCGCGAATCAGCATGCCGATGCGCGTGCGCATGATGAGGAGATAGAGGAACACGGCCACCAGCAGGGCCACGACGATGATCGACAGACGATACATCGAATAGTGCACGTCCGGCAGGATCTGCACGGAGGTGTTGAGCCAGGGAGGGAGCGTCAAGTTCCTGCCCTCCGGCCCCCACAGAAGGCGCACCAGCTCGTTGAAGAACAGGATCAGGCCGAAGGTGGCGAGCACGTGATCGAGATGGTCGCGGCCGTAGAGCCGTCGCATGGCGATCACCTCGACCGCCATGCCGACCAGCAACGTCGCGGCAAGCGCGAGGACGGCGCCGAAGAGGAACGAGCCGGTGAGGGAGGTGAAGGTGGCAGCGAAATAGGCGCCCAGCATGTAGAGCGAGCCGTGGGCAAGATTGACCAGGTCCATGATGCCAAACACCAGGGTCAATCCGGCCGCCAGCAGAAACAGCAGGAGGCCGAACTGCAGCCCGTTGAGGACCTGTTCAAGGAAAAGCAGCATGGGCGTGTGACATCACCCCCGATGTCATCCAGCAGTGGAATTGTAGCGGCAAATCGCTGCCTGCGGCTACGTTTCTCGGGCCGCCCGCGACGCGCAGGCGGCCCGCCACGAGCGGGCATGTGCGTCCGATGACGCGAGTGGGAGCTTGCAGTCGCGCCGGCTCACTACTTCATCGGACACTTGTCGTGAAATCGATCCTGGCCATCCTTGACGATGGTGGCCACGGTCTTGAGGGTCAGCATGCCGTCGGCGTCCTTGACCACGTCCTGCAGGTAGAAGTTTTGGATCGGGAAGTGGTTGTTGCCGTATTTGTACGGCCCGCGCACGGATTGGTAGTTGGCTTTGCGCATCTCGGCGCGCATGGCGTCCTTCTTCGACAGATCGCCATTCACCGCCACCACGGCGCTGTTGATCAGGCCGACGGCGTCATAGGCCTGTGCGCCGTAGAACGACGGGTAGGCCTTGTGCTTGGCCTTGAAGTCGGCGACGAACTTCTTGTTGGCTTCGTTGGGCAGGTCGTTGACCCACTCCTGCGCACCCGGAACGCCGAGGGCCAGCTCCTTCTGCCGGGGCAGCGACAGGGAGTCGATGGTGAATGCGGTGTAGAGCGGGATCGTGCCCTTGAGGCCGGCCTGGGCGTACTGGTTGAGGAACTGCACGCCGGCCGCACCGGGATAGAAGACGAACACGGCGTCGGGCTTGGCAGCCTTCACTTTTGAAAGCTCCGCCGAGAAGTCGAGCTGATCGGGCCATTTGGTCAGGTCCTGCCCGATCACCTTGCCCTTGAAGGTCGTCTGCACGCCCGCCAGCATGTCTTTGCCGGCCGCATAGTTGGGGCCGAGGAGATAGACGGTCTTCACGCCCTTCTGGTTCATGTATTCGCCGACCGCCTGCGGCGTCTGGTCATTCTGCCAGGACGTCGAGAAGAAGTTGGGCGAGCACAGCTCGCCGGCGATCTGGTGCGGACCGGCGTTGGCGCTGATGAGAAAGGTCTGGGAATCGAGCACGGGCTTGAGCGAGGCCAGCAGAACGTTCGACCAGATGTAGCCGACGACGAAATCGACCTTGTCGGACTGCACGAGCTTCTCGCTCTTCTGCTTGCCAACCTCGGGCTTCTGGCCGTCGTCCTCGTAGACCACTTCGACGGGCAGCCCGCCCATCTTGCGGCCGATGTGGTCGAGGCCGAGCTCGAAGGAATTGCGCATGTCGTTGCCGATCACGGCGGTGGGTCCGCTGAACGTGCTGATGAACCCGATCTTGACGGATTTGCCCTGTGCCATGGCGGGGCTCGCCGCAAACGCAGCCAGCACGCCGGCGGCGATCAGTTTACTCCTCATTGCTTCCCTCCTCCCAACCAAGTCTGCTTCTGGGCCAGTGACCCTAGTGGATCGCTGGTAGGCTTCAAGGCGTCCCGGTGCGCCCCCCCTCTCGGGGGAAAGGGCCTGTCAGCTCACGCCTGATGCACTTTCACATATTCGAAGTCGCCGGGCTTGTTGTCGATGCCGACCTTGGGAGAGGCGATCCAAGAGGCGAACTTGCCGCGCTCCCAGCACGGCGCCATCAGGCTCTCGATGAAGTCGCCATCGGCCTTGGACGGGACCCATTGATCCTTCTTCTTGGCCCACTCCACCTCGCTGAGCACCTCGCCGTCGGGGGTGGCTTTGACATTGGCGAACTCCCCGATGGCGCGATGGAAGGCGACGTGCGGCAGCTTCAGCCGGAAATTGACCCCCGCTTTCTCGATCACCTTGTTCCAGCGCTCGACCCCCTTGGCGCAATCGTTCACATAGTCGTCGCGCAGGCGCATGTTGATGGCGGTGAGCGCCGGCTCGTCGACCATCTTGATCCTGCCGTCGACCAGCTTGCTCACGGGATAGGTGGCGCTGGTGAGCTGGTGGTCATCCTCGATGCGCGTCTCCTGGAAACGTCCCTTGACGCCGGAGTTGTAATAGTTGGCGGCATTGGTCGACACCTCCGAGCCGAACAGGTCGAGCGACAGGGAGAAGTGCAGGTTGGCCTTCTTCTGCATGGTCGGCAGGTCGATGACGCCGAGCCTCCTGACGGCGGCGATGTCGCTGGAGTCTTCTATTCCGGCTTCCTTCATGGCCTGGCAGGTGCGCTCGATGGCGCGGCCCACGCCCGTCTCGCCGACGAACATGTGGTGCGCCTCTTCCGTCAGCATGAAGCGACAGGTGCGTGAGAGCGGATCGAAGCCAGACTGCGCCAGGCTCTCCAGCTGCATCTTGCCGTCACGGTCGGTGAAGAAGGTGAACATGAAGAAGGAGAGCCAGTCCGGCGTCGCCTCGTTGAACGCACCCAGCATGCGCGGGCGGTCGGCGTCGCCCGAGCGGCGCTGCAGAAGCCCTTCGGCTTCCTCGCGGCCGTCCTTGCCGAAGTATTTCTGCAGCAGATAGACCATCGCCCACAGATGGCGGCCTTCCTCGACGTTGACCTGGAAGAGATTTCGCATGTCGTAGAGGGAAGGCGCGGTCTTGCCCAAGTGGCGCTGCTGCTCGACCGAGGCAGGCTCGGTGTCGCCCTGGATGACGATCAGCCGGCGCAGCATGGCGCGGTACTCACCCGGCACCTCCTGCCAGGCCTTCTCACCCCTGTGCGTGCCGAAGTTGACCTGCCGGTCCTCTTGGCGGGGCGCAAGCAGGATGCCCCAGCGGTACTCGGGCATCTTGACGTAGTCGAACTTGGCCCAGCCCTTGGGATCGATCGAGATGGCCGTGCGCAAGTAGACGTCGGAGGTCTGGAAGCCTTCGGGCCCCATCGTCATCCACCAGTCGATGTAGCCGGGGTGCCATTGCTCCAACGCCTTGAGGACGCGCTGGTCGTCCATCAGCCCGACGTTGTTGGGGATTTTGGTCGAGTAGTCGACGTTGGTGGTTTCGGGCATGGCGCGTTCCTCTTGCTCGTCCGTGTCCCCTCTCCCTGCTTGCGGGGAGAGGGTTAGGGTGAGGGGCAGCTACACACGAGACGTTGCGTATGTGGCTGCCCCTCACCCCGGGCCTCTCCCCATGAAAAATGGGGAGAGGGGGATGTTCAAACTCTCTCCGGGTTGAAATTCGCCTTCACGCCGGTGCCATAGCGCTTGAGCGCGCCCTCGGCGCCGGCCGCATTTGGCCTCTGGAAGATCCAGTTCTGCCAAGCCGTGAGGCGGCCGAAAATCTTGGTTTCCATCGTCTCCGGGCCGGCAAAGCGCAGGTTCGCCTCCATGCCGGTGAGACCGTCGGCGGAGAACGACGCGCGCTCCTCGAGGAAGATGCGCACCTCGTCCTCCCAGTCGACGTAGTCGAGAGCCGCGGTGACGAGGCCCAGGCTTTCGCAATCCTCAGCCTCATGTGACTTGCCGATCCCGCCCTTGGCCGTCTCCAGGCTCGCCGGCTCGCCGAGGAAGCGCGTGGCCAAGCGCGTGAGGTCGTTGCTCATGGGATAGGCGCCGAAGTTGAGGGCCGAGAGCGCCAGCGCCGCCGGCGGGCGGTTGTCACCCGGCAAGCCACCGATCAGCATGAACGAGCGGTCGCAGGCAAACGCGATCTCGGCCAGCGTGCCGGCAAAGCAACTGCCGGGCTCGATCAGCGCCACCAGCGAGCGCGAGGTGAGGTCCACCCGTTTCAGTGTGCGCTTCCAGTAGCCGAGGATCTCGCGCGCGAGCCAATGGTCCTTGTTGGCGTCGAGGAAGGCGTCGTAGGCCAGCACCGAGGTGGGATCGCCCTGGCTCTTGAAGATGAGGACGCCGATCTCGGGCTCGTTGAGGCGCAGGTGCAGGATGGCATCGTCGAGCTCGCGGGCGAGCCGCAGCGGCCAGAACTCGGCACCCTCGGCCACCATCGCGTCTACACAGGTCGGTGGAGCGACCGTCGGTCCCTGGATCGTGAGGACGGCACGGCGGGCACCGCGGTCGATCTCGACCTTCATGCTCGAATAGGTGACGGCGTTGTCGGCAAAGGTGCGCGCAATCGCTGACAGCGCGATCCCCTTGGTCGCATTCCCCGGCCGATCCGATTTGGCCGCGAGCTTGCCGGCGGCGGCGCGGATCGCTTCCTCGAACTTCGAGTTCGGCGCCGTCTGATCGACCAGACGCCATTTGACGGCGCGCACGCCTTTCACGCCCTCTTCCACAGTGCAGAAGGCGTCGGCAAGGTCGCGGCGCACCTTGCGCTTGTCGGTGACGCGCGTCAGACCGCCGGTGCCCGGCAGCACGGCCAGCAGCGGCAGCTCGGGCAGCGCGACCGTCGAGTTGCCGTCGTCGGCGAGCAGGATGTAGTCGGTGGCGAGCGCCAGCTCGTAGCCCCCGCCAGCCGCAGTGCCGCGCACGGCGCAGATATATTTCTGCCCAGACGCCTGGCTCGCGTCCTCCATGGCGTTGCGGGTCTCGTTGGTGAACTTGCAGAAGTTCACCTTGTGGGTGTGCGAGGAGCCCGCGAGCATGCGGATGTTGGCGCCGGCGCAGAACACGCGCTCCTTGCCCGAGCGCAAGACCACGACCTTGACCTCGGGATGCTCGAACCGCAGGCGCTGGATGGCATCGTTGAGTTCGATGTCGACGCCCAGATCGTAAGAGTTGAGCTTGAGCTGGTAGCCCTCGAACAGGCCCGCAGTCTCGTCGACGTCCATGATCAGCCGGGCAACCTCGCCCTCGAACTCGAGCTTCCAGTGGCGGTAGCGCCCCGGCTCGGTCTGGAAGTCGATGCGTGCTGCCATGCCTCGGCGCCTCCCTGTGCCGAACAAAGATATTGATCGCGCTCCAGCCGCGCCACGGCGGCGAGCGGCCAATGCATTATTGTTCTGATCTGTAGCCAATCATGCATAATATTGCAAGTCGTCATGCTCGCAAAGGGCGGGCGCAAATACCCCACATGCAGAACGACAGTGGCGCAGATCCCAGCCTGCGACGAGGTCGGACGCTCCCGTCCCTCTCTGTGGCAATGTGCGAGAAATGACCGTCGATCGCCCTCCACATATTGCCGTTGCCGGCGCCGGCAGCATCGGCTGCTACGTCGGCGGCTGCCTGGCGCTGGCGGGACGCGTCGTCACGCTGCTGCTGCGGCCTACGCTGGCGGATGCAATCGGACGGCACGGCATGCGCATATCCGACCTCGGAGGGGCGGACCGCATTCTGTCCGCCGAGGCACTTGGGTTCACCACCGACCCCGCAGCTGCGTTGGCTGGGGCGCAGATCGTCCTTGTCACCGTCAAGAGCGGTGCGACGTCGGAGATGGCAGGGCTCATTGCGCGGCACGCTCCATCGGACGCCATCGTGGTCAGCCTGCAGAACGGCGTCGGCAACGCGGGTGTCTTGCGCCAGCACCTGCTGCCCTCGCAGCGCGCCGTCGCGGGCATGGTGCCCTTCAACGTCGTGCAGACCCGCGGCAAAGGTGAACGTCCGCGCTTCCACCGGGCCACCAGCGGCACGGTGCTGATCGAGGGGGGCGTTGCCGGGATTGCGCCATGCGCTCGACGTGCCCGGCATTGCCGTCGCCGAGCGTGCCGACATGACAGGCGTGCTATGGGGCAAGCTGATCCTCAATCTCAACAACGCCCTCAATGCCCTGTCCGACCTGCCGCTGGCGGCTGAGCTTGCCGACCGGCGGTGGCGCCGGCTGCTCGCGGCCCAGATCGCCGAGGCGCTCGCCGTGCTCGCTGCCGCCAAGGTCAATCCTGCGCGCATCGAAGGGGTCCCGCTGCGTGCAATTCCGGCAATCCTGCGGCTGCCCGATTGGCTGTTTGGGTTGGTCGCGCGGCGCATGCTGGCCATCGATCCCCAGGCGCGCTCCTCCATGTGGGAGGACCTGACGTTGCGGCGCCCGACCGAGATCGACCACATGCAGGGCGCCATCATGGCGCTGGCTGCCAGGACGGGGAGAGCGACGCCGATCGCCGAGCGCGTATTGCGCCTCGTCAAGGATGCAGAGGGTGCCGGTGCCGGCTCGCCGCGGTTGCGCCCGGAGCAGGTTGCGAGCGCGCACTGAAACGCGCCGGCTGGGAGGAAGCGAGATGGACGCGGATGTCATCGTCGTCGGCGGCGGGCTTGCCGGCCTGGTCGCCGCCTGCGAGCTGATCGATGCGGGGCGCAAAGTCATCCTGCTCGACCAGGAGGGCGAGCAGTCGCTGGGCGGGCAGGCCTTCTGGTCGTTCGGCGGCCTGTTCTTCGTCGACAGCCCCGAGCAGCGGCGCATGCGCATCCGCGATTCCCACGATCTGGCGCTGCAGGACTGGCTGGGCTCGGCGGGCTTCGATCGCGACGAGGACCTGATGCCGCGCAAGTGGGCCGAGGCCTACGTGGGCTTCGCTGCCGGCGAGAAGCGCGCGTGGCTCCACGCCCGCGGCCTGCGCTGGTTCCCGATCGTAGGCTGGGCCGAGCGCGGCGGCTATACGGCGACCGAGCACGGCAACTCGGTGCCGCGCTTCCACGTCACCTGGGGCACCGGCCCCGGCATCGTCGCGCCGTTCGTCCGACGCGCTGCGGGAGGGCGGCAAGCGAGGTCTCGTGTCGCTGCGCTTGCGCCACCGCGTCAACGCCCTCACCAGCACGGCCGGCACCATCGACGGGGTAGCCGGCGATATCCTGGAGCCGACCAGCGTCGAACGCGGATACCCCAGCTCGCGCACGAAGGTCGGCGACTTTCAGCTCAAGGCGCAGGCCATCGTCGTTGCCTCGGGCGGCATCGGCGGCAACCTCGATCTCGTGCGCCAGAGCTGGCCGAAGCGGCTGGGGACGCCGCCGCAGCGCATGATCTGCGGCGTGCCCGATCACGTCGATGGGCGCATGCTCGCGATCACGGAAGCCGCCGGCGGCGCCGTCATCAACCGCGACCGCATGTGGCATTACACCGAAGGGATCCAGAACTGGAGCCCGATCTGGACGCGGCACGGCATCCGCATCCTGCCGGGGCCATCCTCCATGTGGTTTGACGCACGCGGGCGCCGGCTGCCGGTGCCGCTGTTCCCGGGATTCGACACGCTGGGTACGCTCGCCCACATCATGGCAGACGCGGCCACGACTATTCCTGGTTCGTGCTGAGCCAGAAGATCATCGAGCGCGAGTTCGCCCTGTCCGGCTCCGAGCAGAACCCCGACCTCACCAGCGGCAGCTGGCTGCGCGTGATCAGGAGCCGCCGCGCGGGCGGTGCACCGCCGCCGGTGCGCGCCTTCATGGAGAAGGGCGCCGACTTCATCGTCGAGCGCAACCTCTCCGATCTCGTCGCGCGCATGAACAAGCTCGCCGGCGACAACCTGATCGATGCCGCTGCGCTCGAGCGCGAGATCGCCGCCCGCGACCGCGAGATCGACAACGCCTTCAGCAAGGACGCGCAGGTGACGGCGATACGCGGCGCTCGCAACTATCTGGGCGACAAGCTGATCCGCGTGGCGAGCCCGCATCGCCTGCTCGATCCCGCCAACGGCCCGCTGATCGCGGTGAGGCTCTGGATCCTCACGCGCAAGACGCTGGGCGGCCTGCACACGGATCTCTCTGCGCGCGTGCTGCGGGCCGACGGCTCGCCGCTCGGCAACGTCTATGCGGCGGGCGAGGTGGCGGGCTTCGGCGGTGGCGGCATGCATGGCTACCGCGCGCTCGAAGGCACTTTCCTGGGAGGATGCATCTTCTCCGGCCGCACGGCCGGCCGCGCGGCCGCGGCGGTCGTTGCTTGATCTGACGGCGTCGGCCAGGCTGGCCGCATTGCGGCGACGCCCATTGCTGCTGGCGTCGGCGACCTCAGCGCAGGCTCAAGATGCCTACAGCGACGACCGGAAAGGCGAGGACGAGCGCGAGGGCCACGAAGTCGGCGAGGACGAATGGGATCACGCCCGCAAAGATGCGTGGCAGTGCGATGTCCGGCACGACGGCCTTGACGATGAAGACGTTCATGCCGATCGGCGGCGTGATCAGCCCCATTTCCACGACCACGATCATGACAATGCCGAACCAGATGAGATCGACGTCGAGCTGGATCAGGGTCGGCAGAAACACCGGCACGATGAGCAGCAGCAAGCCGACGCTTTCGAAGATCATTCCAAGCACCACACAGATGGCGCACACCGCCAGCACCACGCCCATGGCCGAGAGGTTCAAGCCCTTGACGATGGAGACGAGATCCCCCGGCAGCCCCGATAGATTGATGAAGTTGGCGAACACCTGGGCGCCGAAGATCACCATGAACAATGCGGCGGTGGTCTTGCAGGTGTCGATGAGAGACGCATAGAGCTCTGTCAGGGTGCGCAGCCGGCCGCGCCAGAACGCGAACAGCGCCGCGCCCATGGCGCCCATGCCTGAAGCCTCGGTAGGCGTGAAGGCGCCTGCGTAGATGCCGCCGAGGATGAAGATGAACAGGGCCAGCACGGGCCACACCCGCAGGTAGGCCTGCCAGCGCACCGCGGCCGGCATCTGCTCCCCCGCCGGACCGCTGCCGGGCCGGAAGTAGATGGTCGCGTACACAGCCCCAAGGAACAGGATGGTCAGAAGCAGGCCGGGCACCACCCCCGCGATGAACATGCGGCCGACGTCCTCCTGCGCCACCAGGCAGTAGATGACCATCGGCACCGAAGGCGGAATCATGATTCCAAGCGTGCCGCCGGCGGATATGACTCCCGCGGAGAGCGCATCGTCATAGCGATACCTGCGCATGTGCGGCATCGCCACCTTGGCCATCGTGGCGGCCGTGGCCAGCGAGGAGCCGGACACCGCGGCAAAACCGGCGCAGGCGAGGATCGTCGAATGCGCCAACCCGCCGCGATACCTGCCAACCAGCGCATAGGAGGCGCGATAGAGATCCTCGGAGATGTTCGAGCGATGGATGAATACGCCCATCAGGATGAACAGCGGAATGACGGACAATCCGTAGCTGCCGCCCGTCTCGACGATCTGCTGGGCCATCATCGTGAAGGCCGCATGCCAATCCCAGCCGCGCGTATAGGCAAAGCCGACGACGCCGACGGCCAAGGTGGTGAACCCGAGCGGGAACCCGATGAATGACAGGGCCAGGAGAACGCCAAAGCCGATGAGCGAGAGGGTCATTGATGATCAGCCAGCATGGGAGCCATGGTCGATCTGCTCGCCATCCTGGTCCGACAACTCGGGCCTGATGCGCTCCAGATGGCCGCGGCTTCTGCTGGTGGCGAGCACGATGAGCACGAGCCCAATCGCCGACAGCGCCCCACCCGTTCCCGGCATGATCCACAGCGGCAGATCGAGCACCGACGACCGCCGCCCGCTCCTCCACAGGTCAAAGCCGTACTCCAGCAGATGCCAGGTGATCAGCGCGTAGCAGGCAATGGAGAAGAGGATCACGCCCCAACGTCGCACGTCGGGGATCGAGCGCTCGATCCAGCCGTCGAACATCGTGATGGTGATGTGATCATTGGTCGTGGTGACAAAGGCCAGCCCGGCGAAGATCGTGAAGATCATCAGATACTCCACGATCTCCGCCGTTCCGAAGATCGACTTGTTGAAGCCGTAGCGGCCGATCACGTCGACAAAAGTCAGCACCATCATGATCAGAAGGGCCGTGCCGGCGATCAACGCCAGCACGCGCGCTGACAGGGAGAATATCCGATCGAGCATGACCCGGCCTTCCTCGCGGCCTGCTATTTTGCGCTGGTCGAGGTCTGGCTGAGGGCCTGCTCGTAGTAGGCGAGCGCCGCCTTGCCGTCTACGCCCATGCCGGCGACACGCTTGATCCACGCATCGATCGTGGGCTGGCCGATCTGCTTGAGCTTGGCGAGCTCGGCATCGCTGCCCTCGATGCGCTTGACGCCCGCACCGAAGAATTTCGCCTGGTTGGCCTTGTCCTTGCCGTCCTGCAGGGCGCCGGCCCAGCGCGCGAAATCCTCGCCCAACGCCGCCTTGATGGCCGCCTGGTCGGCGGGCGAGATCTTGGCCCACTTCTTGTCGCCGATGAAGAAGGAGAACGTCGGCTGGAAGATCTTGCTTTTGAAGATGGTGGCCGACTTGGTGTAGTGGACCAGCTTGAACTCCTGCGCGGCGCTGACGCCGACGCCGGTGTAGCCGTCGACGACGCCCTTGGAGATGATCTCGAGCATCTGCACGGCCGGCCCCGACACCACGGGCGCGCCCGTTTGCTTGATCAGGTTTGCCGTGGAGCCGGGGAGCGCCCACATCTTGCGGCTCTTGACGTCCTCGACCGTCTCGATCGGCTTGTCGGTGGTGGAGAAGAACTCCGCGCCATTGGTGGCATAGACCGATAGCAGCACGACGCCCTTGTACTCACCCTTGTCGGCAAAGAATTTCTGATAGGTGCGCCAGAGCGCGACGCTGGCGGGCTCGGCGGGCTCGATGCCGACGAAGGGCAGCTGGCCGATCTGGATGCCCGCCACCTTGTTGGCGATGAACTGGTTGAACTGCAGCGCGCCGTCGGCAACGCCGTTGACCACCGCGTCATATTGTTCGGGCGGTGGGGCAACGCTCTTGGGCGGAATGGTGATGCTGACGCGCCCGGCGGTGGCCTTCTCGATGCGCTTGCCGAGCTCGGGCACCATCTCGCGGCACACGTAGTGCTGCGGCGGGAAGAAGCAGTTGAAGAGGATGTTCTCCGCAGCGTCGGCTCGAGTTGGCGCCACGGCGCCGGCCAGCCCGACGACGGCGGCAAATCGCAGACAGGACAGTGTTGCTTTCATTGGTCGTCTCCCTTTGATTGAGCCGTGTTCTTCTTGCGTTGTTGAGCTGCATCCGAGCCGGGCCGCCGTATGGCGGGGCCCGGCGACGAACCTGTCATTTCTCCTCGCCCAAATATCTGCTCCACAGCTCGGCAGGCACGTCGTTCTCGTCCCAGACGCCGATCAGGATGCCGCGGCGCTGCGCCTTGCCGCGCATGGCGCCGACCTGCGCCTCCGACAGCGTCGTCCTCTGGGAAAGCCGCAGGCCCCATCGCGCAAGCACTCCGCCGAGGCGCTGGCGCTCGGCCTCGTAGGCGGGATCGGCCCCAAGGTCGCGGAACTCGTGCGGATCCGCCTCCAGGTCGTAGAGCATCGGCCTGAAGCCGATGGCGTGAATGTACTTCCAGCGCTTGTCGGCGACCATGAAGAGCCTGGAATCGCGCGGCTCAACGTTCAGTTTGGCGCCTACCGGGAGCGCATAGTCGTATTCGCTGATCGCAAAGCTGCGCCACGTCGGGGGTCGCGCGGCCGTGCAGGAACGGCACCAGCGAGCGGCCTTCGAGACGGTGCGACTGCTCTGCGGGATCATTGCCCAGAACCTCCAGAAAGGTCGGGATCAGATCGATCGTTTCCACCAGCTCGTCGCAGACGGTGCCGCGTGCCCGGTCAGCTTGGGAGGACGGATCGTAGACGATCAGCGGCACCTTGACGGACGGCTCATGGAAGAGGTCTTTCTCGCCCATCCAATGGTCGCCCAGATAGTCGCCGTGATCGGAGGTGAACACGATCAGCGTGTTCTCGAACAGGCCGCGGGCTTTCATGTAGTCGAACAATTGGCCGAGCTGATCGTCGATCTGCTTGATGAGCCCCATGTAGACCGGGACGACCTCGTCCCTGACCTCGTCGCGCGAGAATGCCGTCGCCACACGCTGGTCCATGAATGCGCGGTAGACGGGATGGGGATCGCGCCGCTCCTCTTGCGAGCGCACCACGGGGATAACATCATCGGGCCCATACATTTCGTTGTAAGGGGCAGGCGCGATATAGGGCCAATGCGGCTTGATATAGGAGAGGTGCAGGCACCAAGGCTCATCGCCGGCTTCCGCCATGAAGTCCATGGCGCGGCGCGTCATGTATGGCGTCTCCGAGTCCGCCTCCTTGACGCGCGCGGGCTTGGCGGCGTGCCGCATGGCCCAACCGGACGCGAGCGCATTGCCTTCACCCTGGGCCGAGTTGGCCCAGTCGTGCCATGGGTTGTCCCCGGCGTAACCCTTCTCGTTGAGATAGCGATTGTAGCGGGGCAACTGCGGGTCGTATCGCCCCTCGGGGCCGACGGCGTGCAAGCCGTCATCACGGTCGTAAGGGTCGAAGCCGCATTCCGATACCCGCACGCCGATGATCGAGTTGGGGTCGATGCCCAGGCGCTGCATCCCCTCCTTGTCGGCGCGCATGTGAGTCTTGCCGACAAGGACCGTCCTAACGCCCAGGGGCCGCAGATAGTCCCCCAGCGTCATCTCGCCAACTCTCAACGGATAGCCGTTCCAGGCTGCGCCGTGAGATTGCACGTAGCGGCCGGTGTAGAAGCTCATGCGCGAGGCCCCGCATACGGGCGACTGCACATAGGCACGCGTGAAGCGCACACCCCTCGCGGCCAGTCGATCGATGTTCGGCGTTTGGAGCTTGGGGTGGCCGTAGCACGACAAGTAGTCCCAGCGCAGCTGGTCGCACATGATGAACAGGATGTTGCGGACCGAGCCCATGCAGGCTGTGCGAGAGCGGAGCTCTCATCCTCACGTTCCTCGCCCCAAGCGGCTTCTTTCAGGGTCCATCAACTCCGCGCGCCTGTGCAATGGCGATTGCCGATCGTGCCGCTCTGCGGCACGATCGGCCGATGAAGCGGCCGACTGAAAATCGCTCGCTCGATCGGGGGCTGGCGATCCTGCAGAGCCTGTCGATCCACGGCGCGAGCAGCCTGCGCGATCTTCACGCCCGCACTGCGCTTCCCAAGTCGACCATCAGGCGCCTTCTGAGTACCCTCATCCGCCGCAAGGTCGTGCGTCGGAGCCTCGCCGATCGCCTGTATCGGGCCAACATCGCCCTCCCCCTGCAAGGCCCGGTGGCGACGCCGAGCGAGGGCTGGCTGGTCGACTGCGCCGCACCGCATATGATCGAGCTGACGCGAGCAGTCGGCTGGGCATGCGATCTACACATCTTCGAGCGGCTCCACAGCCGCATCATCGAGTTGACGAGGCCTATCAGTCCTTTCTTTCAGTACAACCGTCCCATTGACCTGCAGGTGACCGTGTTCGGATCGGCCGCCGGGCTGGCGGTGCTGTCGACCTGGACCGATGCGGCCGTCCTGGCGCTCATCGACGAGATCGCGGACGACCCGGTGTGGGGCCTGTGCCGCGTCGGGCTGACGCGGCCCGAACTCGTCAAATTCCTGCAGCAGGTGCGGGCCGCGGGCTTCGCCAGCCGCCCCAGACGCTATCGCGGCGGGACGGCGATGGCCAACACGCTGAGCGCGATTGCCTGTCCCATCTTTCGAGCGCGAACCGCGGTCGGCGCGCTGGCCCTGCTTTGGCCTAGAGATTTCTTGTCTCCCGCAGGCTTTGCCGAACTCCACCTCCAGAAACTCCAAGAGGCGACGGCTGCCATAACCGCAGACCTTTCTGCTGCGGGCTGATGTCCCCGCTCGGAAAGCGGGCCTGTGCGGCTCTGCATTCGCGGGATCGGCGCCCAACGGCGTCGCTGAGGATCTGACGGGGCCAAGGCCCGGGCCGAGCAGCAGCCGTAGCTCTTTGCACTCAGTCCGCGGCGCGCTCGCGGCGGGGTGCGCCCTGGTCGGCACGCGTGCCCACCAGCAGGCTCCGGCAGGCCTCGAGCTCAGCCATGACGGCGCGCAACGCCTCCACTTCCAGCGCCGTCAACTGCAACGGCCGGCTCTTGGCGCGGCCTCCGCCTGCCGCGCCTGCGGCACGAGGATCTGCCGCGCAAGGGTCAGCCGCCCGGGCGGCGGCTGCACATGATCGCGGGCGGGACCGCTCATCGTCGCCGCGTCGCCGGTACTCTTGACGTGCTCGACGCCCTGCGCGCGCAGCAGCCTCTGCACGCCCTTGATGGTGTAGCCGGCGTCTTGCAGCAGATCGCGGATGCCTTTCAGGAGCTCGACGTCACTTGGCCGGTAGAGGCGCCGCCCACCCCCCCGCTTCATCGGCTTGAGCTGCGGGAATTTCAGCTCCCAGAAGCGCAGCACGTGCTTCTTTACGCCGAGCTCGGCCGACACCTCGCCAATATTGCGGAATGCTTCCAGCGCCTTTGCCAAGGCCAAACCCCGCCAAATTGTGGGCGCTCGCTACCTACTCGGCAGCATTGCGCCGGATCAATCCGGCATTGATGCGCTGTTTCATGATGTTGCTCGGCCGGAAAACGAGCACCCGTCTCGGCGTTATCGGCACTTCCTCGCCGGTCTTGGGATTGCGCCCGACGCGCTGCCCCTTCTGGCGGATGCCGAATGAGCCGAAGGAGGAGAGCTTCACGGCCTCGCCCGAGGCCAGGCTCGCCGAAATCTCACCCAAAATAAGCTCGACCAAATCTTGCAACTCATTGCGAGGCAATCCGACTTTCTGCACTACCGCTTCCGCAAGGTCAGCCCGCGTGAGCGTTTTGCCACCCATGATACTTAGCCCCTCCCCAGCACGCTAACGATGAGGATGCTAACGGCGGCCTTTTTCAGGGTCAACATCAACCAGCTGAAATTCCACACATAAATCCAATAGTGTGACTTTTACCATCGCGCCAGCGCGGCACCCCACGTAAATCCCCCGCCCATCGCCTCCATGAGGACCAGGCGCCGCTCGGACAGACGGCGGTCCTCGATCGCCTGATTGAGCGCGAGGGGGATCGAGGCGGCGGAGGTGTTGCCGTGCTTGGCAAGGGTAAAGACGATCTTGGCGGGATCGATGTCGAGCCGCTTGGCGATACCGTCGAGGATGCGCTTGTTGGCCTGGTGCGGAACGTAGAGGTCGATCTCGTCGGCGGCATAGCCGGTGGCCACCAGGGTCTCCTCGATGACGCCGGAGATCTTCTGCACGGCATGGCGGAACACCTCCCGCCCGTTCATGCGCAGGTGCCCGGTGGTCTTGGTCGAGCCGGGCCCGCCGTCGACGTAGAGCAGGTCCTCGAAGCGGCCGTCGGAGCGGATGCGGGTGGCCAGGATGCCGCGATCGTCGCGGTTGCCGAGTTGCGTCTGCGCCTCCAGCACCACCGCGCCCGCACCGTCGCCGAACAGCACGCAGGTGCCGCGGTCCTCCCAATCGAGGATGCGCGAGAAGGTCTCTGCGCCCACCACGATGGCGCGTTTGAATTGCCCGGCCTTGAGGAAATTGTCGGCCACCGACAGGGCATAGACGAAACCCGAGCAGACCGCCTGGACGTCGAAGGCGGCACCCTTGGTCATGCCGAGGCCGGCCTGGATGCGCACGGCGGTGGCGGGGAAGGTGCGGTCCGGCGTCGAGGTCGCGCACACCACGAGGTCGACGTCGACGGCGTCGATGCCCGCCCGCACCAGCGCCTGGCGCGAGGCGGCAATGCCCAGGTCGGAGGTGAGCTCGCCCTCCTCGGCGATGTGGCGCTGCTCGATGCCGGTGCGCTCGCGGATCCATGCATCGCTGGTGTCGACGAGGCGGGCGAGATCGTCGTTGGTCATGATGCGCTTCGGCAGGTGGGCGCCGACGCCGCGGATCACGGAACGAATGAATGCCACGTCTCACCTCATCGCTGGCGCGGATCGCATCATGAGGACCCGCGCGCGGCCTCGGCCTGGCCGAGCTTGCCGTGCAGCGCCTTCAGGTCCGCCGCCAGCCGCTCGGTCACGTTGCTCCTGGCCATGTCGTAGCCCACTTCGATGGCGCTGGCGAACCCGAAGGCGTCAGTGCCGCCGTGACTCTTGATGGCGATGCCGTTGAGGCCGAGGAACGGGCCGCCGTTGAACCGGCGCGGGTCCATCCGCTCCTTCAGGCCGCGCAATCCGTTGGCCGCCAGGAGCGCGCCCAGCTGCGCACTTATGGAGCTGGTCAAGGCCTCGCGCACCCAGGCGGCCATCTGCTTGGCCGTCCCCTCGGCGGTCTTGAGCGCGATGTTGCCGGCAAACCCCTCGACGACGACGACGTCGGCTATTCCCTGCCCGATCTGGTCGCCCTCAATGAAGCCGCGGTAGTCGATCGGCAGGTCGTTCTCCTTGAGCCAGGCGTGCGCCTGGCGGACCTCCTCGACGCCCTTGATCTCCTCGACCCCGATGTTGAGCAGCCCCACCCTCGGCCGCTCGATATGCAGGACGGCATGCGCCATCGCCGCCCCCATCAGCGCAAAATCAGCGAGCTGGTGGGCCGTGGCGCCAACGTTGGCGCCGAGATCGAGCACGATGCAGGTGCCCGCCACGGTCGGCCACAGCCCGGCGATCGCCGGCCGCTCGATGCCCGGCATGGTCTTCAGCACGAGCTTGGACATGGCCATCAACGCGCCGGTGTTGCCGGCCGAGACCACGAAGTCGGCCTCCTGCTTGTGCACGGCTTCCAGCGCGAGCCACATGCTGGACGAGCGACCGCGGCGAACTGCCTGGCTCGGCTTGTCCTGCATCTCCACGACCGCATCCGTGTGGACGACGCGCGAGCAGCCTGCCAGCGAGGAATGTTGCTCGAGGTAGGGTGCTATGCGGTCGCGATCGCCAAACAGCAGGAAGCTCACGTCCGGGTGGCGGTCGAGCGCGATGGCGGCTCCCGGCACCACGACGGCAGGGCCTTCATCCCCGCCCATGGCGTCGAGCGAAATGGTCCGCGGTGCTGCCATGACCCCCCATGCTCACCGATTCGCGCCCGCCAGGCCCGATGAGTCGGACCGACCAAGCTTAGACCGCAGCGCCCCGAAAACGAGCGACCATAGCCCTTTGCGCCCGCGAAACAACCAGATTCTCGGCAGCGTTCCAAGCCGTTCGAGAGGGTCGAGGATCAAGCCTTTGGCTTGATATTGGCCAATACGGCGAACGGGCTTTCGGCTTTGCCGACGGCGCCCTCGGCGGCGGCTGCCGAGTTGCGGTCGAGGACAGCATCGGGCTTCCTGGGGAAGGGATCGATTGCAGCAGCCAGGCATTCGAACACCACGCGGCCCACCGCGATCTGGCCGGCGACGATGGGCTCGGGATCGGGCTCCTCATCGAGGTCGAGCGCCCCGCTCGAAGGCTCCGGCATCTCCTCCTCCGGCCAGAATGTCACATCGAAACTTTCCTCGATCGAGCCATCGACAGGGTCAAGCGTGACGACGCAGGCCTGGACGACCCCGGCGCGCAGCCTCCCGTATAGGTGGTAGCGCCCGTTAGCGGTTGGCACGATCGAATAGGTTGCCGCCAAACTCGAGCAGGCGAGAAGGTCGAGCGCACGGGCAACCGAAGCCAGCTCGTCGGGGGCCGCAACGCGTTCGCTCGATAGACCTCGCTCCGGGATGTCGCGCACGGCGTGCTCCCAGACGAGCTCCGGAGCGATATCGGTCTTGCGGCGTCATGGCAGGGCTCCGGCGGGCACGATCAAGCCGACACTTGCGGCCATGTCAGCTGGCCGTCAAGGATCGGCGATCCCGGCTGGCCGTCAAGTGCGCTTGCGGTTTTGCGCACATAGTCGGCCAGGCCTTGCACATCAAGGACCGCGTTCGCTCCCTGGTCCGCCTCCCCATCCCGGCCCCGTCCGGCGCCCAGGTAGGCGAGTTGCGCCTGCAGCGTGGCTGCCAAGGCCACGGAGCCGGGGGCATCGAGGGCGGCCAGGTAGGCGCGATGACGGTCGAGGAGCGCGGTGACGGCGCGCTTGACCTCGCGCGGGACCGCGAGGTCGCCGAAGGTCATCTCGCGCATGGCATCATCCAGATCCACCATGCACGTCTCGGTCAGTGCCCGCGCCAAGCGATCGCCGGCCCGGCCCTCGGCGCGAAGCCGGCGCAACGCGAGCACCAGGTGCAGGGCAATCATCTCGAAGCGCCCCTGCAGCGTGTCCGGCACCCCCCAGGCCGTATAGAAAGCCGGCTCGCGTGCCTGGGCCACAATCGAGCCATAAAGGGAGCGTGCAATTCGCCGCCGATCGCTTCGCGTCTTCAGCCAGGCCAGCATCTCGGGCATCGTCTCGCTTGGCATCGGCGCATCGGGGGCCGCTGGGGTGTGGGCGGCACAAGTGCCAGGTTGCAAACTGCCAGTCGTTGCGATAGCGGGTTCAGCTGTCGCAAGCGACCGATTCTCCGGGGACGACTTGAACCATGCAGCGCCACGGCAACGCGCGCGGGGGAGGCGAGCGTAAGGTTGGCACGTCCCTGGCGCGAGGGCTGTCTAGCTTGCGCGGCCTCGCCATGGCAACGCTGCTCGCCGCGGGGCTGACTGGCTGCGCCGAGACCGTAACCATCCATGGCCATCAGTTCCACGAGGGCGAGGTCGCCCAGATCACGCCCGGCATGAGCCAGGAACAGGTCAAGACCACCCTCGGCACGCCCACAACGACGGCCACGGTCGGCACGGGCAGCGCCTACTACTACATCTCCAGCACGCAAGGCCAGATGGCCTTCCTGTCCCCGAAGGAGAAGGACCGCAGGGTGGTGGCCGTCTATTTCGGGCAGATGGGCGCTGTCGACCGCGTCGCCCAGTACGGCCTCAAGGACGGCAAGGTGTTCGACTACGTCAAGAACGAGACGGCGAGCTACGCCCACGACGAGGGCATGCTGAAAGCGCTGTTCCGCAACCTCGGCGTGAAGCAGCTCGGCCTCGAGTAAGGGCGACAAAGCCGGAGTGGCATTTGCCACGGGTCAGCAGCCTGCTTCCCGATGCGCCCGCAATCCGATTGGCGCTCGCAAGTGAATGCGAAGCGCTCGAGGCATTGCAACTTCGATCATCTTTGCACAATGCAGGGGACCGGGCGCGCGCTGCTTGCAAACCCAGATGCCGTTGCGCTGCCGATCGAGCAGATCGCCGCGGGCCAGGTATTTGCCGCCGAGCGAGATGGAAATGTCGTAGGTTTCGCGGCCATGCTGCCCCGCGCTGACGGCGCTATGCAGCTCGATGGTCTGTTCGTGGAGCCGGACGCCTGGAGAAACGGCATCGGCCGTGCTCTGGTCGATCACTGTGCCGCATTCGCAATCGCAAGCGGCTCGACGGCCCTACATGTGGTCGGCAATCCACACGCCGAGGGATTCTACACGGCGTACGGTTTCAAGCCCGCCGGAATAGAGCAAACCCGTTTCGGTGTTGGGTTGCGGATGCGGAAGAACCTCAGCTGAAAGAGGGCGCAGCCCAGCGACGGACATCGTGCGGGGAAATCTCCCCGCATTTGCAGCTCTGCCAGTGGCGATCCTCGTCAGTGCGCGAGCACCGCCAGCAGCAGCAGGGCCACGATGTTGGTGATCTTGATCATGGGGTTGACAGCGGGGCCGGCGGTGTCCTTGTAAGGGTCGCCGACGGTGTCGCCGGTCACGGCCGCCTTGTGCGCGTCCGAGCCCTTGCCGCCGAAGTGGCCGTCCTCGATGTACTTCTTGGCGTTGTCCCAGGCGCCGCCGCCGGCCGTCATGGAGATGGCGACGAACAGCCCCGTGACGATCACGCCGAGCAGCATGGCGCCGAGCGCGGCGAAGGCGTTGCCGGTGCCGCCGATCCATTTGATCACGTAGAAGCACACGATGGGCGAGAGCACCGGCAGCAGCGAGGGGATGATCATCTCCTTGATGGCGGCGCGGGTGAGCATGTCGACGGCGCGGGCGTAGTCGGGCTTCTCCGTCCCCTGCATGATGCCGGGCTTGGCCTTGAACTGCCGGCGTACCTCCTCGACGATGGAGGCTGCCGCGCGGCCCACCGCTGTCATGGTGATGCCACCGAAGAGGTAGGGCAGCAGGCCCCCCAAGAAGAGACCGACCACGACGTAGGGGTTCGACAGAGAGAACAGGTTGTCGACGTTGAGGCCATGGAAAATCGAGCCGGGCTTGGCCTGGTTGACGAAGAACTTCAAGTCCTCGTTGTAGGTGGCAAACAGCACCAGCGCGCCCAAGCCCGCCGAGCCGATGGCGTAGCCCTTGGTGACGGCCTTGGTGGTGTTGCCGACTGCGTCCAGCGCGTCGGTGGTCTTGCGGATCTCCTTGGGCAGGCCGGCCATCTCGGCGATGCCGCCGGCATTGTCGGTGACGGGGCCGAACGCGTCGAGCGCCACCACCACGCCCGCAAGCGAAAGCATGGCGGTCACAGCGATGGCAATGCCGAAAAGGCCCGCAATATTGAAGGAGCTGATGATGCCGGCGACGATGATGAGCGCCGGAAGGGCCGTGGCCTCCAGAGAAATGGCGAGGCCCTGGATGACATTGGTGCCGTGGCCGGTCCTGGACGCCTCCGCAATCGAGCGCACGGGGCGGTAATTCGTGCCGGTATAGTACTCGGTAACCACGATAATGAGCGCGGTCACCACCAGACCAACGATGCCGCACCAGTAGAGATCCATGCCGGTGAAGCTCAATCCGCGGGTGGAAAACACCGTTTCCATGCCGAGCAGGTAGCTGGTGACGGGCCAGAGCGCGAATACGGAGATGATTCCGGTGGCGATGAAGCCCTTGTAGAGGGCGCCCATGATCGACTGATTGGCGCCGAGACGCACAAAAAACGTGCCGATGATGGAGGCGACCACGCCGACCGCGCATACGCTGAGCGGATAAAGCATCAGATTGTAGACGATAGGCTGCCCGGTGAAGTAGATGGCGGCCAGAACCATGGTGGCGACGACGGTGACGGCATAGGTCTCGAACAGGTCGGCGGCCATGCCGGCGCAGTCGCCCACGTTGTCCCCGACATTGTCCGCGATCGTTGCGGGGTTGCGGGGGTCGTCCTCGGGGATGCCGGCCTCGACCTTACCGACGAGGTCGCCGCCCACGTCCGCGCCCTTGGTGAATATGCCGCCGCCCAGGCGCGCGAAGATCGAGATCAGCGAGGCGCCGAAGCCCAGCGCCACCATGGAATCGACTACCGTGCGGCTGGTGGGCGTCAGGCCCAGGCCTGCCGTCAGGAAGCTGAAGTAGAGGGCCACGCCCAGCAGCGCCAGGCCTGCCACCAGCAACCCCGTCACCGCGCCGGCGCGGAAGGCCATCGACAGGCCGTCGGCCAGCGACCGGGTCGAGGCCTGGGCAGTGCGCACATTGGCGCGCACGGACACCAGCATGCCCACGAAGCCTGCCGTCCCCGACAGCACCGAGCCGATCAGAAAACCTATGCCCACGAGCCAGCCCAGCAGGAAGCCGACGATGAGAAAGATCACCGCGCCGGCGATGGCAATGGTGGTGTACTGGCGCGTGAGGTAGGCCTGCGCGCCCTCCTGGATGGCGGCGGCAATCTCCTGCATGCGCGGCGTGCCGGCGTCGGACGCCAGCACGGCGCGGACGGTGTAGGCGCTGTAGACGAGCGAGAGCATCCCGCCCAGGACGATTGCCCACATCACCATGCCCATGGCCGAACCCCCCAAGAAGAGCCGCACTTTGCTTACGGATGAGACGCGGCCGCCCAAAGCGCGCACGCCGCCCGCCGCGTCCGGGCGGCTGCCCGGAGCAGAATTGCGCGGGACCATGCCAAATGTGCGGCCCCCTTGCAACGCCCTTGCGAGCAGGGCACTTCGTCACAACGCAAACGGCCGCGCGCGCCCGAAAGAGGGTTTTGTGCGATGCCGGATATTCTGACCCTCGCCGTGGCGGCGCTCGGCGTGTTCCTCATTGCCTTCATGCGGCGGGCCTTCGGCGGCGGCTTTGCCATCATCGGCATTCTGCTCCTGTCACTGGTGATGGCCCCGATCTCGGCCGGCACGCTGCTGGCGCCGCTGTTCATTGCCATGGATGTTTTTGCGCTGCGGCATCGGGGCGCCGCGGCTCTCCCTCTCTACGCAGGCTCGAAGCGGGAATCAGAAGTGGTCCCAGCCCGTGCGATCGAGCGCAAGGGGGCGACCGTCACGGTCCTCGATGACCACGCCGGCACCGGCCGCCATGGCGCCGATCTCGGTCACGACGACGCCGGCAGCGCGGGCATCGCCCTGGAATGCCTGAGCCTGCGCTGGAGGCACCGCCGCGAGCACCTCATAATCGTCGCCGGCCGCGACAATGCTGCGCACGTGGGCCGGCTCGGCGGCAAGCGCTCTGCCGGCGCCCGACGAGAGCGGCAGGTCCGCCAGCCGCACGCGCCCCGCGCAGCCGCTCGCCGCGCACATGCGGGCCAGGTCCTTCGCCAGACCGTCCGAGAGGTCCATGGCCGCCGAGGCATGTCCGCGCAGGGCGTCGGCAAGCGCCAAGCGCGGCTCGGGCCGCGTATAGCGGCGGCGCAGGTGCTCGGCTTGCTGGGGCGCCAAACCCCATGCGGCCGCCAGCGAGGGATCCTTTCTCAACCCGAGTCCGAGCGCCGCATCGCCGAGCGTGCCGGAGACGAACAGTGCGTCCCCCGGCCGCGCCGTGCCCCGCCGCACCATGCCACCCGCCGCGATCTCGCCGACCACCGTGATGGTGATGCTAATCGGGCCGGGCCGGCGATCGGTGTCGCCGCCGATCAGGTGGCAGCCGAAGCGGGCCTGCGCCTCGGCGAGGCCGGCGGCAAAGCTTGTGAGCCAGGCCGTGGTCGGCGCCTCGGGGAACGACAGCGCCATCAGATAGCCGAGCGGCCTTGCGCCTTTGGCCGCCAGGTCCGACACGTTGACCGCCAGCGCCTTCCAGCCGATGTCCTCGGGCGCGTCGTCGCCGAGAAAATGCACGTCCTCGGCCACCGGGTCGGTCTTGAGCACGAGCTCGGTGCCGGGTTTGGGAGAAATCAGGGCGCAGTCGTCCTTCAGCCCGAAGGCCCCCGCAAAGCCGGCGGCGAGGGGCGCCAGGACGCGGATGATGGCCTCCTCGCCCTCCGCCCGATCGCTCTCGCTCTCTCGCCGCTGATCCGCCATCGCGCCTCACGCCCTGGGCTGGCGCTCGATCCGAGGGTGCACCAGGCCCGAATGGCAGCCTAAGCGGCTTTGGTCGGCCTCGCCAACGCTTACAGCATCCAAGCCCGACTTGTAGGAGGAGAAGTCTGTCAAGCTCCGGCAGCAGATTTCGCCGCCCTCTCAAACTCCCTTACCTTGACCAAATCCTTGGTGTGCGCGCCGTCGCGATCTGTCTTTGTCTTCGAGTCGACACCCGCTGGTCGGACTGCGCGGATGGCCTGGACCACGTTGTCGGTGCCAAGGCCCCCCGCCAAGATTGCGGGCGTGCGAACGCTCTCGACGATCTGCCGACTAATGTTCCAGTCGTGCGCGATGCCCAGCGCGCCAATCTGCACATCTCCGGCTCGATGGCTATCGAGCAACAGGAAGTCCACCACGCCGTCATAGCTTGTCGCGATGGCAAGGCTTTCTGGTCCGGTCACCGGCACACTGCGCATGAACATCGTGTCCGGGAGCCTCTTTCGCAATTCGATGACGTGCGCGGGCAGGAGCAGTTCACTCAGCGCACCCAGATGAACGATGGGCGGTCTCAGCTCCCGCACCATTCGCTCGATCAGCGAAAGATCAGCGGACAGGAAGAGCGCCGACAGCCTCGATGGTGGCTTTACCGCTGCCATGATCTCAGCGGCCCTCCGCGCCGACTGCTCTCTTGGAAACGCACCATTGCCAACCAGCACACCGACATGATCGACACCCATGCTGGCAAGAGCATCAGCTTCTTGCGGGCTCGAGACCTCATAGATCTGCGTCAGCATGCGATGAAACCAACTTTTCCAAGCCTGCGGCCCTGATGCTTGTCTTCTGCGCTTTGCTCGACGCACCGTGGGCCGTCGAAAGAGAAAGACACGACTGGGTACCATCCCGTTTCACTGGATCCACTACTTTTGTCGAGGCTTTGACCTCGCCATGTCGAGCCAACGTCGGTCGGCTTGCTCTGAGCTGCGGGCCTGTATAGGAGACATCGGGTCACGTACGGCGCCAGGCCCCGCACCACGACAATGATCGACCGCACACCAAGTCCCGAGGCCGGACCCGTCGCGTGGCGCAGCGGCGCCAACCACAACCGCATGATGGAGCTGGCGCAAGACCGAGCGCCGCCGGCAACCGACGAGGTCGAACTAGCCTATTTCGGCTCCTCCGCCTTCCGCATCACGAGCCCGAAGGGGCTCACGATCATGATCGATCCCTGGCGCAACCATCCCCTGCGCCGTTGGGACTGGTACCTGGCCGACATGCCCATGACCCCCGTGGACGTCGGCGTCTCGACGCATGCCCATTTCGACCACGATGCGCTCAACAGGCTCGATGCCCACGTCCTGCTCGACCGGCTGATAGGCACCTACCGGTTCCTGGACGTGACCATCACCGGCATCCCCGACAAGCACGCGACAGCCTCGGGCTTCGGGACCTACGATTTCAAGAAGGTGCACAAGGAGCTCAGCGGCGTCGACATCGAGCCGCCCGGCAACCCGCGCTCCTGGGACAACTGCCTGATCGTGGTCGAGACGGGGGACTTGCGCATCCTGCACTGGGGCGACAACCGGCACGACCCGCCCGAGCACGTGTGGGAGGCGCTCGGCCGCATCGACATCGCGCTCCTGCCCGTAGATGGCTCGCAACACGTGATGAGCTACGAGATGACGGCCGCAATCGTCAGGCGGCTGCAGCCGAAGGTCGTGGTACCGCATCACTACTACATCTGGGACCTGACGCAGCGTGCCTCGACCCTCCTGCCGGTCGACGACTGGGTTGCGATCCAGCCGCGCTCGCGCAAGCTCGACGAACCGGCGACGCGTTACAGGGCCGCGGGTCTGGCCAGGCAGGAGACCACGGTCGAATTCTTCGGCGAACACGTGGCATTCGACAAGCTCGCCTGGCGCAAAGGCGCGCTCGCCTGAGAAGCGTGCGCCTAGCGAGCCAAAGCGGCAGTGGCCGGTGCTTGCGGGTAGCGCCGGCGGGACGCTCTTTCGCTTCACAGCCCCAGATAGAACTTCTTGATGAGCTCGTTGTTGTTGAGCTCCTCGGCCGAGCGGCCTTCCACAGCAATGCGTGCCGTGCACGATGACATAGCCGCGGTCGGCGATGCGGATCGCCTGGGTGAAGTTCTGCTCCGCCATCAGCACGGTGAGCTGGTGCTGGTCCTTGAGCTCCTTGATGGCGTCGATGGTGCGGGCAACCAGCAGGGGCGCAAGTCCCACCGATGGCTCGTCGACCAGCAGGATCTTGGGCGCCAGCATCAGAGCGCGCCCCAAGGCCAGCATCTGCTGCTCGCCGCCCGAGAGGCTGCCGGCAAGCTGGCCCCGGCGCTCCTTGAGGCGCGGGAAGGTGGCAAAGCAGTTCTCCAGGTTGGCATGCATTTTCTGCCGCGCGGCCCGCCGGAAGGCGCCGAGCAGCAGGTTCTCCTCCACGGTGAGCTTGGGGAACAGGCGCCGGCCCTCCGGCACGAGGGCGATGCCGAGGTCGACGATCTCCTCGGTCGAGAGCCCGCCAAGGTCGTGCGCCACCCCGTCGATCTCGGCGACGATGCGCCCGGCAGTCGGCCGCACCAGCCCCATGATGCACTTCATCAGGGTGCTCTTGCCGTTGCCGTTGGTGCCGAGGAGCGCCACGGTCTCGCCTGCTGCGACCTCGAGCGACACGTCCTCGATCACGCGCACCGCGCCGTAGCCGGCATGAATGGCCTCGATGGAGATGCTACTGGCCAAGGTAGGCGCTCACCACTTCGGGGTTGTTGACGACGTCGGCGGGCGCACCGTCCGCGATCTTGCGGCCCGACACCAGCACGGCAAGGCGCTGCGAGAAGCTCATCACCGCGCGCATGATGTGCTCGATCATGATGATGGTGACGCCTTGCGAGTTGAGGCGCAGCAGCAGGGCGATGATGTCTTCGATCTCGGAATGCGACAGCCCCGCCATGGCCTCGTCGGCGATCAGGAGCTTGGGCTCGGCCGCCATGGCGCGCGCGAGCTCGAGCTTGCGCATCTCCACCTGCGTGAGATCGCTCGGCATGCGCCCGGCCTTGGCTTCGAGCCCGACCATGTGCAGCAGGTCGAGGCAGCGCTGATCCAGCTCCTTGCCCGAGCGCACGACGAGCGAGCGGCGCCGCACGGTGTAGAGCAGCGGCACGCGCAGATTGTCCAGCACGGGCAGGCTCATGAACGGGCGCGGCAGCTGGAAGCTGCGCGCGAGGCCCATATGCGTGCGCCGATGCGCCGGCATGCCGTCGAGCGACTGCCCGGCAAAGCGCACGCTGCCCGTATCGTTGTGCAGCGTGCCGCAGATGCAGTTGACGAGCGTGCTCTTGCCGGAGCCGTTGGGGCCGATCAGGCCCAGCCGCTCGCCCTCCATGACCTCGAGGTCGATGCCCTCCAGCGCCACGAAGCCGCCGAAGCGCTTGCCCACGCCCCTGATCTCGAGCAGCGGCGCCGGGCTCATGTGGCGGCCCTCGCCCGCGTCCGGCGCCAGCTCTCCACCAGGCCGACGATGCCGGCCGGCGCAATGATGACGAAGGCGACCAGCAGCACCCCGACAATGAGCAGGTTGACGGCCGAGGAGATTGTGACGGTGGCGATCTGCTGCAGCGAGCCCAGCAGAATGGCACCCAACAGAGGGCCAACCCAGGAGGTGGTGCCCCCGATCATGGGCATGGCGATCGAGTTGACCGCATAGGGCAGCCCGAAGGTGGCGGAGGGCTCGATAAAGCCCAGATAGTAGGGCAGCGGCGCACCCGCCATGCCCATGAAGGCGCCGGAGATCACGGTGGCGATGAGCTTGAGCCGCAGCGTCGGCACGCCGGCGGCCTCGGCCGCCATCTCATCGTCGCGGATGGTGGCAAAGCCGAAGCCCAGCCGCGAGCGCTCGATCAGGCGGGCCGCCGTGAGCGCCAGCACGGTCAGCACCAACATGATCAAAGACAGATACTGCACATAGCTGATCGACAGCGGCCCGAGCGAGATCGTGTTCGGCCGGATCACATAGGCGCCGCGCGAGCCGCCGACGAAATCCCAATTGACCATCAGCGTCTGCAGCACCACGGCCATGGCCAGCGTGGCGATGGCGAAGAACACTCCCCGCAGCCGCAGCGTCAGGTAGCCCATCCCCAGGCCGACCACGCCCGACACGATGCCGCCGACCAGAACCATCGCCGGCACGGGCAGCGGCAGCACCAGGTGCAGCAGGTCGGCGAGGAAGCCCGAGGCGTACCGATCGACGTTGGCGCCGAGCTTGTGCAGCGCCACGGAGGAGTAGGCGCCCAGCGCGAAGAAGGCGGCGGTGCCGAAGTTCACGTAGCCGCAGTAGCCGCCGAGGATGTTCCAGGCGGTCGCCAGCACGATGTACTGCAAGACCACATAGCCGGCGAAGAACAGGTAGTCGTTACCGAGCGCGAGCGCCGCCACGAAGAGGGCAAGGCCGACTGCGAGCGCCGTGAGGAAGAACTGCCAGGACCGCATCAGCTAGTGCCCTGATCGCGAGGTTCGTCGCTGTGTGCGGCAGCTCCCGAGCCGAGCCCAGCGCGATGATGCGGACGTCTCGATCATCACACTAGCGCCCCAGGATGCCGGCCGGCCGCACGGCCAGCGTCAGCGAGCAGGAATCCGAAGGCCACCGCCGGCGCCCACGACGGCCCATAGAACGTCGCCGTGAAGCTTTCGACGATGCCGAGCAGCATGGCCGCGATCAGGGTGCCGGGCAGGCTGCCCATGCCGCCCAGCACGCAGATCGCGAACACGCGGCCGATGTATTCCCGCCCCACCGAGGGCTCGATCGGCTGGATGATGATGAGAAACGCGCCCGCCAGCGCCGCCGTGGCGATCGAGACACCGAAGGCGATGCGCTTGATGCGGATCGGATCGACCGACAGCAGCCGCAGTGCCATCTGATCCTGGGCCACCGCCATGATGGCGCGGCCGATGAAGCTGTGCGTCAGGAAGAGCTGCAGGCCGACCACCAGCAGCACGGAGACGACGCACGGCACCAGCATGCGCAGCGGGAAATCGAGAAAGCCGATGCGCCAGGTCGGCCCGATATAGGCGGCATCGACGTAGCGGTAGTCGACGCCGAACGCCAGGATCAGGCCTACCTCGGTGATGAACAGCAGGCCGAAGAAGAAGGCGAGGCCGCGCAGCGCCTCCTGCCCGCGCCGCTCGAAGGCGAGGTAGTAGAGCTGATAGACCGCCGCGCCCAGCAGATAGAACGCCGGCAACGCCACCACCGCGATCAGGATCGGGTCGAGGCCGAAAGTGGAGTTGACGATATAGGCGATGTAGGAACCCAGGATGATGAAGGCCGGGTGGGCAATGTTGACCACGTCCAGCATGCCGAAGGAGATGGAAACGCCGACCGTCACAGCCGCGTAGAAGCCGCCGAGCAACAGCCCGGAGACGATGGCATTCATCAGCAGATCGAAGGGAATGCTCATGCCCATCCCCGCCGGATCGGTCCGCGGTCCATGCCGGACTACCTGCCAGATCGCCTCGATTGCAGAGCTGCAGGCGCGGCCACGCGGCGGCGCAAGGATGTCGCGTTGGGCATCGTCCTCCCCTTCCGATTTCTGCGGCTTTTGTTGCGCGCTTAGGTGTTGCCTCGACCCCCGCATTTAGCAGCAAGGCCGCGCGCTTGGCTATCCTGCACGAAATCTCGGCGCTGATGCCGCATCCGCGCGGCAGGCCGAGGCTGACGGAACCCTCTCTGCGCGCGATCACGCTCCGGCCGCGGACGCTTTCATCGAGGCGGGCGCACAGCTGTGAAAGCGTGGGCAAACAGATGAAAGCATGAGCAGGCGCGCACCACGAAGGAATGTCGCGCGGGGCGGGAAAATCCCCTAGTCTGGCGCGAGCCATGGACCGACAGGAGGAGTGGATATGCGGATCGTCAAGCTGATCGTTGCCGGCCTCGCAGGCCTGATCGCGCTCGGCGCGGCAGCGCGGGCCGACGTGCTGGAGGACATCAAGAAACGCGGCACGCTCATCGTCGGCGTCAAGGCCGACTACAAGCCGTTCGGTTTCCGCGCGCCTTCGGGGGCGATCATTGGCGTGGAGCCCGACCTCGCCGCGGACGTGGCCAAGAAGCTCGGCGTCAAGCTCGAGCTGGTGCCGGTCGTGTCCGCCAACCGCATGGAATTCCTCAACCAGGGCAAGATCGACTTGATGATCGCCACCATGTCGGACAAGCCCGAGCGTCGCAAGGTCGTGCAGGTGATCGAGCCGCTCTACTACTCCGACGCCGTCAACGTCCTGCTCAAGAAGGGCGCGCCCGTGAAGAAGTGGGAGGACCTCAAGGGCAAGAAGCTGTGCGGCACCACCGGCGCCTTCTACAACAAGGAAGTGGCTCAGAAATACGGGCCCGAGATCGCCTCCTTCGACGGCTCGGAAAAGCCGCTGCTGGCGCTCAAGAACGGTGATTGCATCGGCTACCTCTACGACCAGACTTTCGTGGTGGGCAAGCTCATCGATCCGGACTGGAAGAGCGGCTATCAAATGGTGCTGCCGGGGATCATGGAGACGCCTTGGGCCATCGCGGTGAAGCTCGGCGAGACCAATTTCCAGAAGTTCATGGAGGGCATGCACAAAGACTGGATGAAGTCCGGCCGCATCGTGGCGCTCGAGAAGAAATGGGGCGTGCCGCCGACCGCCTATGCCAAGCGCATGCACGAGAAGTTCAAGAGCGGCGGCTGATGTCGAGATGAAGCCACGAGGGGGCGGGGGACGCAAGTCAAGCGCCCCGCCCTCTCGCATTTGGTCCCAGAACGCATGCAGCCGATCTACGACTGGTTCCGCGAGTTCTACGAGCGGACCGGCATCAATCTCACCTTCATCTACGACGACTTCGACCGCGCCCGCATGGTCAAGGGCTTCTTCCTGACCATCGAGCTGTCGCTCGTGACCATCCTGCTCTCGATCCTGGTCGGCATTGCCGGGGCATGGCTGCAGGGCTCCAAGCTCGTTTGGATCCGCCGCATCATCGCCGGCTTCATCTCCGCCTTCCGCAATACTCCGCCACTGGTGCAGATCTACTTCTTCTATTTTGGCCTCGGCTATCTGCTGCCGCGCGTGCCCGACGGCTCGGGCGCCCTCATCCCCATGGTCTCCAACTTCGAATGGGCCGTTGTCTCGCTGTCGCTGTTTGCGGGCGCCTTCAACATCGAGATCTTCCGCTCCGGCATCGAGGCCATCCCAAAGGCGACGGTGGAGGGGGCCACCACGCTCGGCCTTTCGCGCTGGCAGACCTACCGGCTGGTGGTGTTGCCGATCGCCATGCGCGTGTGCCTGCCGGCGCTGGGCAACAACCTCGTCAACCTCGTCAAGACCACCAATCTCGCCTACGCCATCGCCGTGCCCGAGTTGCTCTACGTGTCGAAGCAGATCTGGAGCGACGCCACCAACGTGCGCGAGATGATGATTTTCGTGCTCGTGGCCTACCTGGTGCTGGTGTTCGTCCTGGTGGGGGTGCTGCACGCCATCGAACGGCGCCTTGCCATCCCGGGCTTTGGCCAAGACGGCACCAGGGCCGCGGTGGACCGCGGCAACGGCGCGTTGCCTGCGACTGCGGCACCCTTGTCCGGGGAGAAGGGGGGGCGCCCCGCGATTGCGCGCATGATCGTGCTGTTCGTGTTCATCGTCGGCGCCGGCGCGACCATCGCGCTTGCCCAGCAGCCGGCCGCGGTAAAGTCCTCGGCGAGCGAGGTGCTCCTGCGCTGGGCGCCCCTGCTGCTGTGGGGCTTTGGCTTCAATATCCTCATCTCGCTCCTGGCGATGGCGGTCGGCACGTTCGCGGGCGTGCCCGTCGGCATCGCCCAGCTATCGCGCATCGCGCCGCTCCGGGTGGGCGCGCGCATCCTCACGCAGCTCTTCCGCAACTCGCCGTGGCTGGTGCTGCTGTTCCTGTGCATGTTCCTGATCCCGTTCGAGTTCCGCATCTTTGGCCTGCGCATCCCGTTCCCCGACTGGGCCAAGGCGATCCTGGGCTTCTCGCTGCCCGTGATGGCCAATACCTCGGAGATCGTGCGCGGTGCGATCCGGTCGATTCCGACGGGACAGTGGGACGGCGCCGGGGCGCTAGGCCTCACGCGCCGGCAGACGCTGGGCCTCGTGATCCTCCCGCAGTCCGTCAAGCGCATGTTGCCGCCCTGGATGAACCTCTATTCGCTGATCGCCATGTCCACCGTGAATGCCTCGGTGGTCGGCGTCAACGAGATGATCACGCTGACGGGTCAGGTGCACGCCGCGGAGGGCTCGCGGCCCGAGCTGCTGGCGCCGCTCTACGCCTTCGCGCTCGTGTGCTTCTTTCTCTACTGCTACCCGATCGGCAAATGGACCCAGGCGCTCGAGCGCCGCTATCAGCTCGCCTCTTGAGCCGGTCGCCGGATCGGCATCCGCTCGAGGCCGATCTCGCCGATCCACTTGACCGGAAGGCGCTTGCCGATGATCTTCCGACTTGCCGGGGCACAAGCCGCTTGTACCGGTAGCCGCGAACCGCGTCTGACAAGGTTGGTCTTGGCGTAGCGTTGGGACGCTCGGGGGTGTGCGGATGCGGCCTCCCCACAGACATTGCACTGGGTTGCCGAATTTGGGTCCCGAAAATGACAACCTAAGTGGCCGAAAATAGATCGACACGAAAGCCTTAGCCCGAGTCTTCCACCAGGGAACGCAATCGAGGCCACGACACAGGGACGACATCGCATGGCCAATCGCGTGCGCAGATCGATCGCCCAGAGCGATGCGGACAGCCGCATACCGCGCTATCTGCAGGTCGCCTCCGTGCTGCGCCGCCGCATCCGCGACGGCCGCTGGTCGGTGGGCGAGAAGATCGCGACGCTGGAAGAGCTGGAACGCGAGTTCGGCGTGGCCCGCGTGACCGTGCGCCAGGCGATCGACCTGTTGCAGGGGGAGGGCCTCGTCAGGTCGTTTCAGGGCCGCGGTACGTTCGTCACCAAGGCGCCCGACAACGACCGCTGGATCCAGCTCGCCACCGACTGGGAGAGCCTGATCGCGCCGATCCGCCGGAGCGTTCTGGAGGTGCTCTCGTCGGTCGGCGACGTGGCTCCCCGCATCGAGGAGGGCGACGGCATCCCCGCGCCGGCCTATGCCTTCATCCGCAGCATCCAGAAGCAGGCCGGCCGTCCCTATGCGTTCGCGCGCGTGCACATCGCCAAGCATGTCCACGCGCGGGCGCCCGAGCTCTTTGCCGCGCGCCCGGCGCTGGCCGTGCTCTCGGAGATGGAGGACCTCGACATCTCCCGCGCGCACCAGACTTTGGCGATCGGCGCCGCCGACGTCGAGACGGCCCGCAACCTCGGCATCGCCCTCAACGCACCGACGGCGGAGGCGCGCTGCGTCGTCACCGACGGCGCCGGCCTCGTCATCTACGTCGGCGAGATCACCTACCCCGGCGACTGCGTCCGCCTCAACATCGAGCTGATCGGCCAAGGGCGGGGGTAGCTGCGACCCACTTCGAACTTGTGCTAAACACAGCACCAATTGGGTCGAGGTGGGGATCACGCGTGATCAGCGAGTGCAGCCGGAATCCCCTCTCCCCGCTCTTCAGTGGGGAGAGGGTTAGGGTGAGGGGCAGGCTCTTGCTCCGTCGTTTGCGTCTGCCCCTCGACCCCGACCCTCTCCTCGCAAGCGGGGAGAGGGAGATGACACACCAAGGCATCGGCGCGCGGCTCGTCCGCAAGGAGGACGACCGCTACATGCGGGGTCGCGGCCAGTACGTCGGCGACATCAAGCTGCCGGGCATGCTGGAGGTGGCGTTTCTGAGGAGCCCGCTGGCGCATGCGCGCATCAAGGGGATCGCCATCCCGCCCGCGATCCGCGACCGCGTGTTCATCGCCGAGGATCTCGCGGGCGTGCTGCCAATCCGCGCCGACACCACGCTGCCGGGCTTCAAATCCTCCACTCAGCCGATCCTTGCCACGGAGAAGGTGCGCTACGTCGGCGAGCTGGTTGCCATGTGCATCGCCCCGACTCGGGCTGAGGCCGAGGATATGGCCGCGGAGATCGATCTCGACCTCGATCCGCTGCCCGTCGTCGCCGACATGCTCGACGCCCGCAAGCCCGGCGCGTCGCTGGTGCACGAGCCGTGGGGCGACAACCTCTTCCTGACCTCCGGCATCGACGTGGATTTCGAGGCCGCCAAGGCCAAGGCCGCCTATTCGGTCACGCGCGAGCTCAGGACCTCGCGACAGGTCATGAGCCCCATCGAAGGACGCGGCGTGGTGGCGAGCTGGCATTCGCGCCTTGGCCAACTCGTCCTCTACACCTCGACCCAGCAGCCGCACATCGTGCGGTCCGGGCTGGCGGAGTGTCTGCACCTTGACGAGGGGCAAATCCGCGTGGTGGCGCCCGACGTCGGCGGCGGCTTCGGCTACAAGGGCATCCTGCTGCCGGAGGAGGTCGCGCTCACCTGGGCTACGCGCGAGGTTGGCGCCCCGCTCAAGTGGCTCGAGGACCGGCGTGAGAGCCTCACCGCCAACGCCAACTGCCGCGAGCACCACTATATCCTCACCGCCTATGCCGATGCCGACGGACGCCTGCTCGCGCTCGACTGCGAGGCCACCGTCGATTCCGGCGCCTACTCGTCCTATCCCTTCTCCGCCTGTCTGGAGGGCGGCCAGGTGGTCTCGATCCTGCCCGGCCTCTACGACTTCCCGCACTACCGCTGCCGCGCCTACTCGGTGGCCACCAACAAGCCGCCGATCCTGCCCTACCGTGGCGTGGCCCGCACCGGCGTGTGCTTCGCGCTGGAGGTGACGCTCGATGCGCTTGCCCGCGAGATCGGCATCGAGCCCAATGCGCTGCGCTTCAAGAGCCTGGTGCGGCCAACGCAGATGCCGTTCGACAACGTCGCCAAGCGCCACTTCGACTCCGGCGACTACCCCGGGGCGCTGCGCCGCGCCGTCGCGGCAATCGGCTTCGACCAGGTGCGCGAGCGCCAGACGACAGGCTGGAGCCCGACGGCCGCCGCATCGGCATCGGCTTTGCCATGTACTCCGAGCAGGCGGGACACGGCACCAGCGTCTATGCGGCCTGGGGCATCCCGTTCGTGCCCGGCCACGAGCCCGCGCTTGCCCGCTTCACGCCCGACGGCGGGCTGGAGCTGCGGATCGGCGCGCACAGCCACGGCCAGGGCCTGGAGACCAGCCTGTCGCAGGTCGCACATTCCATCCTCGGCGTGCCGCACGATCGCATCCGGCTCGTGCACGGCGACACCGCCGAGACGCCCTACTCCACGGGCACCTGGGGCTCGCGCTGCATGATCATGGCGGGCGGGGCGGTGGCCGCGGCCTGCGACGAGCTGGCGGCCCGCGTACGCCGGATCGGGGCAGGGCTGCTGCAAGCGAAGCCCGAGGACGTGCGCCTCGAAGGCGGCGACGTGGTGGGCCCGTCGGGCCGCATCTCCGTCGCCGAGGTGGCGCGCACCTGGTATCGCCGCCCGCAGGACTTGCCGCCCGACGTCGACCCCGGCGGGCTGGAGGTCACTGCCGGCTACAAGGCCAAACGCGACACCGGCACTTTCAGCTATGCCGCCCACGCCGCCGTCGTCGCCGTCGATCCCGAGACCGGCGAGCTGGAGATCCTCGACTATGTCGTGGTCGAGGACGGCGGCGTGCTGGTCAACCCCATGATCGTCGACGGCCAGATCTGGGGCGGCGCCGCGCAGGGGATCGGCACCGCGCTCTACGAGGAGATGCGCTTCGACGCGCAGGCCCAGCCGCTCGGCCTCCACGCTCTCCGACTACCTGCTGCCCGGCCCCGCCGAGGTGCCCGAGATCCGCATCCTGCACATGGAGACGCCCTCGCCCTACACACGGTTCGGCCAGAAGGGCATCGGCGAGGGCGGCGCCATCGCCCCTCCCGCCGCTATCACCAACGCCGTCAACGACGCGCTGAAGGGTCTCGGCGTCGAGCTGCTGGTGTCGCCGATCACGCCGCGCCGCATCGTCGAGGCAATTGGGCGGGCTGGCGGCGAAGGCGGCGCCCGCATGAAGCCCGTCGCCTTCGACTACGCCCGGCCGACGACTATTGCGGAAGCCCTGGGCATGCTCTCCGGCAATGCCGGCGCCAAGGTGCTCGCCGGCGGCCAGACGCTTGGGCCGATGCTCAACCTGCGACTGGCGCAGCCCGCGCTGCTGGTCGACGTCACGCGCATTCCCGACCTGGCCGCAGTAGCGCAGGACGCGGACGCCGTCACCGTCGGCGCGACCGTCACGCACGCGGCGATCGAGGACGGCCGCATCACCGATCCGACCGGCGGCTTCCTCGCCCGCGTCGCCCGCGGCATCGCCTATCGTGCCGTGCGCACGCGCGGCACCATCGGCGGCAGCCTTGCCAATGCCGACCCGGCGGCGGACTGGCTCTCCTGCCTTGCGGCGCTTGGCGCAGAGGCCGTCGTCGTGGGCCGGGCCGGCCCCCGCCGCTTGGCGCTGAAGGACTTCGTCCGCGGCGCCATGGAGACGGCGCTCGGCCACGACGAGCTGCTGGCCGCAGTGCGCATCCCCAAATTCTCGCGCGCCGCCCGCTTCGGCTTCCACAAGATCTGCCGCAAGACGGGCGAGTTCGCCGACGCCATCGGCGTGGCCGTGCACGACCCCGAGCGTCGGACTCTCCCGGCTGGTGACGAGCGCATCCGCCGGCGGTCCGATCGTCATCGATGACGTCGCATTCGATCCGGCAGTGCCGCCCGAAAGCGACGACCTGCAGCGCCGTCTGCCACAAGCAGGCCTCACTGGCGACGCCTACGATCTCAGGCTGCATGCAATCGCCCTGCGCCGCGCCATCGCGCAGATGGTGGCGCCATGACCCGCATCGCGCTCACCGTCAACGGCAAGCCGGTCGCGGCCGACGTGGCCCCGCGCACGCACCTGGCCGACTTCCTGCGCGAGCACCTCCTCCTCACCGGCACGCACATCGGCTGCGAGCACGGCATCTGCGGCGCCTGCACGGTGGAGATCGACGGCGAGATTGCCCGCTCCTGCATCACCTTTGCCGTCGCCTGCGACGGCGCCAACGTGCGCACCATCGAGGGTTTCGACGACGACGATCTGATGGCTCGCCTGCGCCAGGCCTTCACCGAGGCGCATGCGCTGCAGTGCGGCTTCTGCACACCCGGCATGCTGATCGCAGCCCGCGACCTCGTGCGGCGCAAGGGGCGGCTCCCGCGCCCCGAGATCCGCACCGAGATGAGCGGCAATCTGTGCCGCTGCACGGGCTACATGGGGTTGGTCGATGCCATCGAGCGCGTGATGGCGGAAGCCACAACTCAGGGCGTCATCCCGGCGAAGGCCGGGACCCAATCCACCGGGTGGCTCGGCCCCGCCCCCGGACCCATCGTCATGTCCGCGCAGGCGGGTATCCAGGCAACCGGCCGTCGCGGATGACATTCCGAACGCCCATGGCCGCTCGACCGTCGACGCTCGGCCCGGCGCGCGCACCGATCAGGGTCACGATCGGCGAGCTCGAGGAAGCCGATGGCGCAACCCGCATCCGCCAGAGCTTCGTGCTGCCCCACCCGCGGGCAGCGGTCTGGGCGCTGATGTCGGACGTCGAGACGATGGCGCCGTGCATGCCTGGCCTTATCCTCGATGGCGCGCCGCAAGGCGAGACGGTCGCAGGCCGGCTCGAGGCAAAGATCGGACCGATCGCGGCGAGTTTTGCCGGCGAGGGCATCATTCGGCCGATGCCGGCCGAGTACCGCCAGGTCATCGAAGGCCGCGGTCGCGACCGCAGGAGCGGCTCGCGCGCGACGGGCAGCATCGACTATCGCCTCTCCCCGATCTCGGACGCTGCTGGCGCCGAGCAAACGCGGGTCGATGCCGTCATCTCCTACACGCTGGCTGGTCCGCTGGCCCAGATCGGGCGATCGGGGCTTGTGCGCGATGTCGTGCGCCGCATCGGCGAGGCGTTCGCCCAGAACCTCGATGCCCGGCTCGCCGATCCCACCGCCGACCTGCCCAGGGCGCAGCTCGGCGGCCTGTCGCTGATGTGGTCAATCCTGGTGGACCGCATCACAGCGTTCTTGGCCAGGCTGACGGGCACCGGCGGGCCACGGCAGCAGGGCTGAGCCGCCTCGAATTCGCTGCAAGCACGCCATATCACCCGCAAGTCCCGGCCGCCGTGCCACGCAAACGTTGACGAGGCGCACGCGGAACGGGAAGCTGGCACCGACGCTGGGTGCTGCCTAACGCGCTGAGTTGCCACGGAGATCCGCCATGTTCGATGCCAGGAGCCTGCTCGATGTGCTGATGCGGGGCGGCGCCCAGCCGCAGGGACAGGGAGGTGGCCTCGGTGGTCTCGGCGAGCTGTTGGAGCAGCTGGGACAGGGGCGGCAGGCCACTGGCCGCGCTCCTTCACGCGAGGAGCGTCCCGAAGACCGGCCGACGCGCGGCATGCCCGATGCCGAGGACGGTGGCGACACGCTGCCCGGCCCGAGGGGCGACGAGGGAGGCGATCAGATGCAGCGGCTCGGACCGGACGCGGGGCCATCGACGAGTGCGGGCGGTGCAGGCGGCGGCTTGGAGGACATGCTCCGCAATGTGCTGGGAGGGCAGGGCGGTGGTCTTGGGGACATTCTGGGCAAGCTGCAACAGCAAGGTGGTGGCCTCGCCGACATCCTGGGCCAAGTGCTCGGGCAGGCGACGCAAGGCGTGCGCGAAGGCGCCGGACGCCTTGACGAGGCCACGGGCGCCTCGAGCCATGCGCGCGATGCCATCGGCCGCGCCACTGGCCGCACGCCCGAGGATCTCCTGCAGCAGGTCAGGGAATTGATCGCCAACAATCAGCTGGGCACCGGCGCCGCGCTCGGTGGTCTTGGTGCCGTGCTGCTCGGTACCAGCGCCGGCCGGTCCCTCGCGGCCAGCGCCGCCAAGCTTGGCGGGTTGGCGATGATCGGCGGCCTTGCCTACAAGGCCTACCAGAACTATCAGCAGGGACAGCCGGTGCTGACGGGGCGGGCTCCGCAGCAGCAGGCGGTGTTGGCAGCTCCCGCGGGCTCCGGATTTGAGCCCGGCGTCGTCACGAACGAGCATGCCACCTTGCTCATTCGCGCCATGATCGCCGCCGCGGCTGCCGACGGTCGCATCGACGCCGAGGAGCGGCAGAAGATCCTGGGTGGCCTGAGCCAGGCCGGCGTTGGCGGCGCGGCGGAGCAGTTCCTGGTGCGCGAGGCGAACAATCCCGCCACGATCGACGACCTGGCGGATGCCGTGTCTTCCCCGGAGGAGGCGCTGCAAGTCTATACCGCGGCTCGCATCACGGTAGATCCCAATGCGGAGGGTGAGCACGAGTTTCTCGTCGCGCTCGCCGAGCGCCTAGGCATCGACTCGAGCCTGGCAGCCCACATCGACGCGACGGCGCGCGGCGCGGGCACCTGAGCGCTTGCTTCCGGCAGATGGCTGACTGTTCGTTGCGCGCGCATCGAGAGCATGCGCACTACTGGCGCGCGAGCGTGCTCGGCAAATTGGGGCCGTTGTGCCTTTCTTTTCAAGTAACACGTTGGAAATTCTTAAGTTTTACCACTCGTTAATTCATCCTTTCTTACCTACTCCCGCCCTACTTTGTACCTATATCTGATGATGTTCGCTTCTTCCGAGCGGCTAGGAGTTGCCAATGTTCAACGGCGGTTTCGAGATCTTCGCCCTGCTGCTGATCGCGCTCGCCGCGGCGGCGCTGTGGTCCACCGTCAAGATGGTGCCGCAGGGCTACAACTATACGGTCGAGAACTTCGGTCGCTACACGCGCACGCTCTCCCCCGGATTGCACATCCTCGTGCCCGTGATGGAGCGCATCGGCGCCAAGATGAACATGAAGGAGCAGGTGATCGACATCCCCTCGCAGGACATCATCACCAAGGACAACGCCATGGTCACCGTCGATGGCGTCAATTTCTACCAGGTGCTGAGTGCCGCCAAGGCCGCCTACGAGGTCGACAGGCTCGAAGCGGCCATCGTCAATCTCACCATGACCAACATTCGTACCGTCATGGGTTCCATGGACCTCGACGAGCTTCTCTCCAACCGCGATCAGATCAACGCCCGATTGCTGCAGGTGGTCGACGCCGCCACCGAGGCATGGGGCGTCAAGGTCACCCGCATCGAGATCAAGGACATCGCACCTCCGCGCGATCTCGTCGATAGCATGGCCCGGCAGATGAAGGCCGAGCGCGAGAAGCGCGCGCAGATCCTCGAGGCCGAGGGCTCGCGGGCGGGCGCCATTCTCAAGGCCGAAGGCGAGAAGCAGGCTGTGGTGCTAGCCGCCGAGGGCCGCAAGGAAGCGGCCTTCCGCGACGCCGAGGCGCGCGAGCGCTTTGCCCAGGCCGAGGCCAAGGCAACCGAAATGGTGAGCGATGCGATCTCCAAGGGGAGCGCGCAGGCGATCAACTACTTCGTCGCCAACAACTACGTGAAGGCGTTGGAGGCGATCGCCAAATCGCCGAACCAGAAGATCCTCATGATGCCGCTCGAGGCCTCTGCCGTAATCGGCTCGCTTGCCGGCCTCGCCGAGATCACCAAGGAGGCTTTCGCCAAGAACGGCGCCGCCGGCACGCCCGCACCGTCCACGCGAGGCCGGCAGGGCAGCGTGCCGACCGCCTGATGGGCCGTTCTGGGGAGAGTCAAATGCAAGCTCTGCTCGGTTTCTTCTACGGCTTCGGGGTGTGGAACTGGCTGATCCTGGCCGTGCTCCTGCTCATTCTGGAGACCATCGTCCCGGGCGTGCATTTCCTGTGGTTCGGCATAGCCGCCGTCGTCGTCGGCGGGATTGCCATGGCCACCGGCATCACCTGGCCGTGGCAGATCATCGCCTTCGTCGTGATCTCGGTGTTGACCGTATTCGGGGTGCGCCGCTACGTGCGCGCCGACGTGACCAGTGACGAGCCCGATCTCAACAGTCGCGCGCAGCAGTACGTCGGCCGCATGGTGGTGGTCGAGCAGGCGATCCAGAACGGTCGCGGCAAGGTGCGCGTCGGCGATACGCTGTGGCAGGCCGAGGGCCTGGATGCGCCGACCGGGTCGCGCGTGAAGGTCACGGCGACCAACGGCAACGTCCTGGTGGTGGAGCGTGCGACGGCGTGATGGCGACCCGAGCGCTTTCGCCTGGGCCGTCGCTCTCATAAGCATGGCATTGCCATGGCTGGGTGTCGGGCTCGGCGTCGTCGGCGCCTGGCAGGTCAGCCGCGGCCATCGCGAAGGCTGGTGGCTGGTAGGCCTCGGCGCCGCGCTCCTCGTCGCCGATGTGCTGATCGATCTCGTCTGGGCGCATCCGTCCGTCTCCAAGAGCGACCAGCCCTACCTCAACCGTCCCGCCGCGCAGATCGTAGGGCGCGTGCTCGTGGTCGCGGAGGCCATCGAAGGCGGCCGCGGCAAGGTTCGCGTGGGCGACACCCTGTGGCCCGTCCAGGGCCCCGACCTGCCCGCCGGCTCCGAGGTCCGGGTCGTTGCCGCCAGCGGCACTGTGCTGCAAGTGGAGCGGCTGAGGAGCTGAAGCCCTGGCATGACGAGGGCGCAATTGCCTTGCGCGCCGCCGTCTTGCATGGTGACGCGCCGCGCCGCGCGCGGGCCCATCATCAGCGGGGGAAACTCTAGCCATGCCCGATCTCGGCGCCTTGCTCTGGCCGCGCACTGTTGCGCTCGTCGGCGCCTCGGCGGACGCCGAGAGCCTGCGCGGACGCATCCTCAACGTCATGAAGGGCCACGCATTCGCGGGCAAGCTCTACCCTGTGAGCCGCAGCAGCAAAGAGGTGATGGGCCTCGAGGCCTATCCATCCATCGCCGACCTGCCCGAGCGCGCCGACCTCGCCGTGCTCATCATCCCGGCTCGGCACATTGCCGAGGAGTTGGAGCGCTGCGGCAGGGCCGGCGTGCGCGCGGCCATCATTCTGAGCAGCGGTTTCGCCGAGGGCGGCGGCGAGGCCGGCACCGGCATGCAGGCCGAAATCCGCGCCGTCGCCCAACGCTACGACATGGCGGTCATGGGGCCCAACTGCGAGGGGTTCGCCAACACCGCGGCCAATCTCGCGCCCACCTTCAGCCCGGCCATGGAGGCGAGCGCCCGGCCCCTCCTCCCCGCCGGCCGGCCGCGCAGCCAGCTTGCCGTGATCGCGCAGAGCGGCGGCATCGGCTTTGCGTTCTTCGACCACGGGCGGGCCAAGGAGCTGTCCTACCGCTACGTCGTCACGACCGGCAACGAGGCGTGCCTCGAGGTGCTCGACTTCGCCGATTTCATCCTCGACGAAGGCAAGACCGACGCGCTGCTGCTGCTGTTGGAGGACGTGAAGAGCCCCGACACCTTCAAGCGCGTGGCGGAAAAGGCGCTTCGAGCCGGCAAGCCGATCATCCTCAACAAGATCGGCCAGTCGCAGGCAGGCGTGCGCGCGGCCGCCTCGCACACGGCGGCGCTGGCCGGCGAATACGACGCCTACCGGGCGATGTTCCAGCGCTACGGGCTGATCGAAGGCCGCGACATCGCGGAGATGGTCGACTTCGCCTCAGGCTTCCTCGCCTGGGGATCGCGGCTGCCGCCAGGCCCTCGCGTCGGCATCTGCACGGCCTCCGGCGGCGGAGGCGGCTGGATGGCGGATGCCTGCAGCGCCGCCGGCCTGGATGTACCCGAGCTCGACGCCGATACGCGCCGGCGCATCGACGCGCATCTGCCGTCCTACGGCACCTCGCAAAATCCCGTCGATGCCACCGCGCAGGCGATCTTCAAGCTTGGCTACGCTGGGCTGGCGGAGCTGGTCCTCCCCTCGCCGATGGTCGACGGCCTCATCGTCGTCATGACGGCGCGATCATCCGCCAGCATCGAGCATCACAGCGACGCGCTGGCCCGCCTGGCGAAGGAGACCGCCAAGCCGATCCTGCTGTGGAGCTATACATTGCCGGCGCAGCGCTCGGTCGAGATCCTGAGCGAGGCCGGCTACCCGCTCTACACCAGCATCCAGACCTGCGCGCGCACCTTCAAGGCGATGGCCGATTACCACGCCCTGCGCGAGCGCTTCCTGCGTCCGATCGAGGTCCGCACATCATTCGTCGGCGACAAAGCCAAGGCCACCGCGGCCCTTGCGGCGGCCGGCCCGGCGCTCAGCGAATGGGAGGCGCGGCCGATCCTCGCCGCCTATGGCATCGGCACCAGCGGGATCGGCACGCTCGCGGACTCGGCCGAGGAAGCCGTTGCCGCGGCCAAGAGCATCGGCGGTGCCGTTGCCCTCAAAGTGCAGTCGCCCGACATCCTGCACAAGACGGAGGCCGGCGCCGTGGCGCTGAACCTGCGCTCTGCCGAGGACGTGCGCGCCGCCTACGCGCACGTGCTGGCAAGCGCCCGACGGCACGCTCCGTCGGCGCGCGTCCTCGGCGTGCTGGTGCAGCCCATGGCGCCACCGGGGCGCGAGGTGATCCTCGGCGTCAAGCGCGACGCCACCTTCGGGCCGCTGCTGATGGTAGGGTTGGGCGGCGTGGCAGTGGAGGTGCTCAAGGACGTGGCGCTGGCGCCGGTGCCGCTCGCGGTCGCCGAAGCGCGCGAGCTCCTAGGTCGCCTCCAGGGCGCGGCACTGCTGGGCGCACATCGCGGCACGCCGCCCGCCGACGTCGACGCGCTGGTCGGCCTGATGGTGCGCCTGTCGCGGTTCGCTGCCGATCACGCGGATACGATTGCCGAAATCGACCTCAACCCTGTGCTCGTGCACGAGCGTGGCAAAGGCGTCTCGGTCGTCGACGCCTTGATCATCAAGCGCTAACGGATGCTTTCTCCCGAGGAGTAAGGGAAGCACAACGGAGGAAACCATGCGGTTGAAAGGAAAGACTGCGATCGTCGTCGGCGCAGGGCAGAGCCCCGGCGAGGGCATGGGCAACGGGCGCGCCACCGTGCTCTTGTTCGCCCGCGAGGGCGCCAAGGTGCTAGCCGTCGACCACCGGCTCGACTCCGCCAGGGAGACCGCCGCGCTCGTCACCAAGGAAGGCGGCACCTGCGAGCCGTTTGCCGCCGACGTCACCAAGGAGGCGACCCTCGAGGCCGCCATCGACGCGGCCATGAAGCTGTGGGGCCGCATCGACGTGCTGCACAACAACGTCGGCGTGAGCCTCGCCGGTGGCGACGCTCCACCCACCGAGATCGGCGAGGAGGCCTTCGACCGCGTCAACGCCATCAACCTGCGCGGCACCATCATGGCCTGCAAGCACGCAATCCCAATCATGCGCAAGCAGCAGGCGGGCTCCATCATCAACATCTCGTCGGTTGCGGCGCTCTCCGCCAACTATCCCACGGTCGCCTACAAGACCACCAAGGCCGGCATGATCGCCTTCACGGAGCAGATCGCCTGCCACAACGCGGAATACGGGGTGCGCGCCAACGCCATCCTGCCCGGCCTCATGAACACGCCGATGGCCGTGGACACGCGCGCGCGCACCTGGGGCAAGTCCCGCGCCGAGGTGGAGGCCATGCGCAACGCCCGCGTCCCGCTGCGCAAGAAGATGGGTACCGGCTGGGACGTGGCCTACGCGGCGTTGTTCCTCGCGTCCGACGAGGCCAACTTCATCACCGGCATCTCGCTGCTCGTCGACGGCGGTGGCAGCCTGCGAAGGGAGTGAAGGCGCTGACATCCACGCGCACACAGGTCGGAATCGTCGGCGGAGGCCCGTCGGGCCTGCTGCTTGCTCGGCTCTTGGGCCTGGCCGGCATCGATTGTGTCGTGCTGGAGAAGCGCGACCCCGAGTATCTGCGAGCCCGCGTTCGCGCGGGCCTGCTCGAGCAGGGCACGGTCGATCTCCTGACGCAAGCCGGCGTCGGCGACCGGCTCGCGCGCGAGCGGCTGATCCACGAGGGCGTGGAGCTCGCCTTCGACGGCCGCCGCCATCGCATCGACCTGAAAGCGCTCTCCGGCAAGGTCGTCACCATCTACGGTCAGGCCGAGATCCAGAAGGACCTGATGGCCGCGCACGAGGCCGCGGGCACGCCGGTGGTCTACGAGGCCGAGGACGTGAGCCTGCACGGCCTCCTGAGCGAAAGGCCGCGGCTGCGCTACCACAAGGCCGGCAATACCCAGGAGATCGAGTGCGACTTCATCGCCGGCTGCGACGGCTTCCACGGGGTGAGCCGTCAGGCCGTCCCACAGGAGGTGATCCGCATCTACGAGCGCGTCTATCCCTTCGGCTGGCTCGGCATCCTTTCGGACACGCGGCCCGTCAACCACGAGCTGATCTACGCCAACAGCGAGCGCGGCTTCGCGCTGTGCACCATGCGCTCGATGACGCGGAGCCGCTACTACCTGCAAGTTTCCGTCGACGAGGACGTGGACGACTGGCCCGACGAGCGCTTCTGGAGCGAGCTCAAGCGCCGCATCCCCGCCGACGCTGTGGCTGGCCTCGAGACCGGCCCATCGATCGAGAAGAGCGTGGCACCGCTGCGCTCGTTCGTGGCCGAGCCCATGCGCCATGGCCGCCTGTTTCTCGCCGGCGATGCCGCCCACATCGTGCCGCCAACCGGCGCCAAAGGTCTCAATCTCGCCGTCGCCGACGTGCGCTTCCTGGCGGAGGCGCTCTCCGCCTACTACAAGCGCGGCCGCAGCGAGCTGATGGACGGCTATTCGGCGCGCTGTCTCAAGCGGGTGTGGAAGGCGCAGCGCTTCTCCTGGTGGATGACGGGCCTGACCCACCGCTTCCCCGAGGCCAGCGCCTTCGAGCGCCGCGCCCAGGCGGCCGAGCTCGCCTATCTTGCCGGCTCGCTGGCCGCGCAGACGACGCTCGCCGAGAACTACGTCGGCCTGCCGATCGAATGAACCCTAATGCGACCGGCCACCGTCGACCACGATCCTGACGCCCGTCGTATAGGTTACGTGCGTGGCGCAGGCGAGGATGGCCCGCGCGCAGTGGTTCTTGCCAATTCCGCGACCCAGAAGGTGCCATGCCCCTTGGCGGCTACCACTTCACAGGGGCACGGCTTTCGTGCCATCCACAGATCGAGCCCATAGCGGCAGAGCGACCCCCGGTAGGCATGTCCAACTCGTTGCGGCTGGTCTCGTACAACATACTCGAGGGGTTGCGGCCTATCGCGCCCGGCGCAGCCGAGCGGCGGCATCTTGACCGCACGCGAGCTGAAGCGGCGCTCGCCGTCGTCAAGGATCTCCGCGCCGACATGCTGGTGCTCAACGAAGCTCTGTTCTGCCGGCAGTACAGCGGCAAGGTCGTCGAATATGCGGACCTGTTCGAGTTCCCGTATGAAGCGGCCGCTCTTTATGACGATGCCTGGGGCAATGCGGTCCTGAGCCGCTACCCGATAGCAAGATCCCACGAGATGCGGATCCACAATCGGGGAGGCCTTGTCGCGGTCATCGATGCGCCCGCGGGTGAGCTGACCGTGGCATCCTATCATCCCCATCCCGGCCGCCATCCCGCGAACAAGGCTTCCGATTTCGTGCGCCTGATCGGCGATCTCACCGGGCCCTTGATCGTTTGCGGCGACCTGAACTGCATCAGTCCGGAAGATGCGATCGACATGCCGGCGATGATTGCCGGGTTCCGCCGGTTTTCATCCACGCCGGAGGCGACGGTTGAGCAATTCGTCGAGAGCGGACGGGTCGTCTTCGGTGCGTTGAGTGGCCTCGGTCTGAGGGATGCCGTGCCGCCTCCGGGACGACGCTATTCCATTCCCACAGACCTCCTGAGTGTGGACAAGAGCTCGGCGATGCGCATCGACCATGTCCTGGCCAACGACGGCATCGAGATCATTTCCGGGGAGGTAGCTCACAGCCCTGCCAGCAATCGGGCCAGCGACCATCATCCCGTGGTGGTGGAGTTTCGAATGAGGCCGACCTTGTGAGCGGCGAGAAATGCCAGAAGAAAAAGGCACAGGGAGAGGCAAGGACAATCACCTGGGCGCCGGGAAAGCGATCGACACCGCTAACAGGCGATCGGTCCGGTCTCTCAGGCTTGGATGATCAAGGGATTGCGGGACGATCACGCCAAGGCGGCGGCCCGTCCGGCGGTCGCGTCCTCCCGGATCATGGCGGCGCCCTTCTCGGCGATCATGATGGTGGGCGCATTGGTGTTGGCGGTGGTCACCGCCGGCATGATGGAGGCGTCGATGACGCGCAGTCCGGCGAGGCCTCGGACCTTGAGCCGCGAATCGACCACCGCCATGGGGTCCTCGCCCATCCGGCAGGTGCCGACGATGTGATAGATGGTCGTGCCCTGCTGGCGCACGAAGTCGGCCAGCCCCTCATCTGTCGAAAGGCTGGCGCCGGGCGTGATCTCGGCGACGCTGTGCCGGGCGAGCGCGGGAGCCGCAAAGACGCGGCGCGCCAACGCGATGCCGGCGAGTGCGACGCGCATATCGTTGGGCACCGAGAGATAGTTGGGCTTCAGCGACGGACGCTCGAACGGATCTGGCGACTTGGCCATGATCGTGCCGCGGCTTTCGGGCCTGGCGATGCTGACCGCAATGGTCATGCCGGGCTCGCGCTCGAGCGCGCCGAACTTGTTCTGGTCGTAGCTCGCGGGCGAGAACAGCAGCTGGATGTCGGGGCTCGCCAGCCCCTCCCGGCTGCGGGCGAAGGCTTGTGCGCTGGACACCCCGAAAGTCAGCGCGCCGCGTCCCGTCGTCAGCCAGCGGGCGACCTCACGGCCAAGCCGCAGGCCGCGCGACAGCTCGTTGATCGACACCGCATCCCTGGCCCGGTGCGAGATGCGGACGGCATAGTGGTCGGACAGGTTGGCGCCGACGCCCGGCAGGTCGTGCAGGACCGGCACGCCGATCGACTTGAGGTGCGAGCCCGGACCTATGCCAGAGACCTGCAGGAGGTGCGGCGAGTTGATGGTGCCGCCCGACAAGATCACCTCGCGCGTCGCCGTCACCTCCCGATCCTGCCCGCGCTGGCGGAAGGCGACGCCCACGCAGCGCTTGCCCTCGAACAGCAATCGGGTGGCGAACGCTCCTGTCTCGATGATGAGGTTCGGCCGGCCCTTCGCCTGCGCCAGGAAAGTGCGCGCCGTCGAGCCGCGGAAACGGCCGTTGCGCGACATCTGCGAATACCCGACGCCCTCTTTCTGGCGGCCATTGAGATCCTTGGTGAGCGCCAGGCCGGCCTGTTGCGCGGCCTCCACGAAGCGATGGGTGAGATCGAGCGTCGTGCGATAGTCCTCGACCAGGATCGGGCCGCTCTTGCCGCGCTGCTCGGGCTCGCCCGGCGCATAGCGTTCGATCGACTTGAAATAGGGCATCACTTCGTCGAACGACCAGCCCTGGCAGCCCATCTGTGACCAGCCGTCGTAGTCGGCGGGGTTGCCGCGGATCCAGAGCATGCCGTTGATCGAGCTCGAGCCGCCGAGCACGCGCCCGCGCGGCCAATGGATCTGGCGACCGGCCGCACCGGGCTCGGGATCGGTGGTGTAGTTCCAGTTGACGAGGGGATTGTAGAGCAGCTTCAGCACGCCTGCCGGCACGTGGATCATGGGGTGCCAGTCCCTTGGGCCGGCTTCGAGCAGCACGACGCGCGCACCGTCCGCGCTGAGGCGATTGGCCAGCACGCAACCAGCCGAGCCGGCGCCGACGACGACATAGTCTGCTTGCATGGCCCTCGCAGTCTCGGTCATGCTCTGCTCCGCCGCCTGCGTTGGCGCCGCCTCATCCCCAATCGAACCAGCCGCTCCCGCAGAGGCTGGGTTCCGGAGAGCAAGTCATGATGCCTGCCGAATTCGATGTCACGGGGAAAGTCGCCTTCATCACGGGCGCGGGACGCGGCATCGGCAAGGGGATCGCCCAGGTGCTCGCAGAGGCCGGCGCCGACATCGCCCTCAACGCGCTCACCCACCAATACGTGGATGGGACCGCCGCGGAGATCGCCAGGGTCTCCGGGCGCCGGGTCGTTCCCGTCGTCGCCGATGTGACGAAGGGGGACCAAGTCGCGCGTGCCGTCGATTTGATCCTTGCCACCTTCGGGCGCATCGATGTGCTGGTGAACGCGTTGGGAGATGCGATCCGCAAACCGCTTGTGCCGCTCCCGGGGAAGGAAGGTGGCGGGGCCGCGATCTCCGACGAGGAGCTGCGCTTCATCATGGATATGAACCTGACCGAGGCGCTGCTGTGCACGCGCGCAGTCGGCCCGCACATGCTCGCGCGCCGCTCCGGCAAGGTGATCAACATCGCCGCGTGGACGGCGCACCAGGGCGGCCGCGACATCGTCCTCTACACTACGGCCAAGACGGCGCTTGCCGGCTTCACGCGCGCGCAGGCGCTCGAATGGGCGCCCTATGGGGTGCACGTCAATGCAATTGCGCCCGGTCTCTTCCCCGACGTCGTGACATCGGGAGAGGAGGGCGTGCGACAGAGCACGCAGCGGGCCGAGCAGACCGTGCCTCTGCGGCGCCCTGGTCGCCTGCGCGAGGTCGGACTGCTGGCGCTCTATCTCGCCTCGGAAGCGTCGGACTACATGACGGGGCAGACGATTTTGCTCGACGGCGGCCTGGGGCTGTAGCAAGTCGAAGCAGAAGAGTATGAGCCAACAGGCTATCCTCTGGGCTCAGGATTGATGGGAGGACACGGTGGTCGCGCACTCGACGAACCAAGACTGGCTGGCGCAAGTGAAGGAGACGGCGCTCGAGCCCGATCTTCCCATCTGCGATCCACATCATCACCTCTGGGACTTCCGCAAGGGGGCGGTGCAGGAACGCTACCTGCTGGACGAGATCCTCGATGATGTCGGGGGCGGGCACAACATCGTCTCGACCGTGTTCATCGAATGCGGCGCGATGTTCAAGCCTGACGGGCCCGAAGCCTATCGCTGCGTCGGCGAGACGGAGTTCGTGAACGGGATCGCGGCGATGAGCGCCTCGGGCAGCTACGGCAAGAGCCGGATTGCCGCCGGCATCATCGGCACGGTCGATCCGCGCATCGGCGATGCGGCGGCCGATGTCCTCGACGCGCAGATCGCGGCGGGCGGCGGCAGGTTCCGCGGCATCCGGCGCGGCGCCTTCTGGCATGCGAGCCCCGAAATCCAGAACCATCGCACCAACCCTCCCGAGGGCCTGCTGCTGCAGAGCGATTTCCGCGCCGGCTTCAAGCATCTCGCTCCCCGCAAGCTCAGCTTCGAGGTCTGGTGCGCCCACACCCAGATCCCAGACGCCATCAGCCTCGCGCGGGCGTTCCCCGACACCACGATCGTGCTCGACCATTTCGGCGGCCCGATCGGCATCGGCCCTTACGCCGGCAGGCAGGATGAGGTGTTCGCCGACTGGAAGACGAAGCTCGACGAGCTGGCGCGCTGCCCCAATGTGGTCGCCAAGCTGGGCGGGCTCAACATGGAGGTCAACGGCTACGGGTGGCAGCACCGCAAGCAGCCGCCGACCAGCGCAGAGCTGGCGCAGGCGACGCGCCGGTATTTCGAGCACACGATCGAGCGCTTCGGGCCCAACCGTTGCATGTTCGAGTCCAATTTCCCGGTCGACAAGTTGAGCTGCAGCTACACGGTGCTGTGGAACGCGTTCAAGCTGCTCAGCAAGGGCTACTCGGCCGCCGAGCGCGCCGATCTGTTTTACGGCACGGCTGCCCGCGTCTATCGCCTGTGACGCCTCCCGCCCGGCAAGGCATGCATCTTCAGCCGAGCCGGCGGCGATAGAGCGCAATCAGGCGCTCCCAGTGCCGCTCGGCCGCGGGCTTGTCGTAGATCTTGCGCTGCGGGAAGGCGAAGCCGTGGTGGACGCCGGGATAGAGCTCGAGCTCGCCGGGATTGCCGGCCTTCTCGAACAAGGCGCGTAGCTCGGCCACCATCGGCAGAGGTGCCAGCTCGTCGATCTCCGCGCAGGCGATGTGGACCTCGCCCTTGATCTTGCCCAGGGAGAGGTGCGGAGCTCTCCACCGCGTCACTGACGAGCCACGTGCCGTAGAAGGAGGCAGCCGCGGCGACGCGGTCGGGATAGCGCGCCGCCGACGCAAGCGCGTAGGGACCACTCATGCAATAGCCGTGCACGCCGATCGGACCGCGCTTCACGCCGTCGAGGCCGTCGGCGAACGCCATCATGGCCGCGATGTCGTCCATGACGGGCGGGATCGTCATCTTGGTTCGGACCGCGCGCATGCGCTGGTGCTCCGGACTGCCATGCACAAGCACATCCGGCCCGTATTTCGTGTCGCGCCCGGCGCGGTAGTAGAGGTTGGGCAGCAGGACGCAATAGCCTACGGTGGCCAGCCGCCGCGCCATGTCGCGCAGCTCCTCGCGGATGCCGGGGGCATCCATCAGGAACAGCACGGTGGGATGCGAGCCGCGCTCCGGCCTGCAAATGAAGGTCTCCATCGCGCCATCTTTGGTGGCGATGTCCAAGGTCTGCTCGATCATCGTCGATCCTCCGTCCCGCGTGCATGCAACATAGCAAACTTCCTAGGCGCGGCGGCGCGGGCGCACAAGGATGCCGCGAGAATTTCAGCGAGGCGGAAGCGGGGCGGGTGTTGCCGACGCCGCGATCCGCTCCTGGCGCAGGCTGCGCACGACCCAGAAAGTGGAGAGCCCCGCCATCGACCCCGCGATGGCGACGAGGAACGAAATAGTGTAGCTGCCTGTCAGCTCGTAGAGGTGGCCGGAGAGCCAGGACCCCAGTCCGGCGCCCACGCCTTGCGCGACCGACAGCGTGCCGTAGACGGCGCCGACGCCGCCGGGAAACAGCGCGGCGACCATGGCCACGATGATGGGCCCGCGCGCACCCTGCATCAGGCCGAAGAAAAAGACGAACGCATAGACCAGCACCAGCGAGGGCTGCAGCGACACGAGTAGCAGAGACACGATGCCGATGATGGTCGAGAGATAGGAGAGGGTGGCGGTCTGCCTGCGCCCGAAGCGGTCCGACATCCAGCCGACGGCGATGATGCCAATGGCGGAGAGCATGCCGGCAAGCCCGAATGCGCTGGCCGCAAACAGGGGATCGAAGCCGCGTTCGACAAGATAGGCGACCGAGTGCGGCATGACGCTGTAGGCGGCGATCGAGGTGAAGAGGTAGGCGGCAAATAGCCCCCAGAAGGCGCTCGTCCGCACTGCCGCCGAGATCTTCCAGGCGCCGATCGTGCCCGCAGCCGTCGCCGTGCGCACCGCACGCCACTGCGGCGATCCCTCCGAAATGCGCCCAAGCGGCAGAAACATCACCAAGGGGAGCGCCAGCAGCACGCCAATGCCGAGCGCCATGTGCGCCACCCGCCAGTCGTAGCGGGAGATCAGCACCTGGGTCAGCGGAGGCAGCAGGAGCATGCCGGCGCCGATCGCCGCGTAAGGCAGCGACATGATCGAGCCGATGCGGGTCGTGAACCATCGGCTGAGCAGGGCGGAGGCCACGATCATGCCGAGCGAGGCAGCGCCCAGTCCACCCAGCAGCCCCACAGCCACGAGGTAGTGCCAGAGCTCGGTGGCAAAGCCTGCGGCCACATATCCCAAACCCAGGCAGCCGAGGCCAAAGCCGTAGGCAACACGCGCGCCGAGGCGATCGATGACCTGGCCGGCGAGCGGCCCCGACACGCCATAGGCGACCATGTAGACCGAATAGGTGAGCGTGATGTCGCCGCGCGAGACGCCGAGGGCCTTCTGCACCGGCAGCAGGAACACCGCGAACGTCTCCGGCACCCCACGGGCGATCAGGTTCATGGCGAACGTGAGGACGACGATCGTGACGAGGAACGAGCGCCGGGTGTGGTCGGTGGCCTCAGTCCCTTGCGCGACCCCTGTCATCGACTGGATCGCTCAGATGCGCCGGAACTTGGCCATGGCCGCGCTGAAGGCCAGGCCCTTGCGCAGCTCGGCTGCCGCCGCGTCGTCGTCGCGGCTGTAGCCCTCGGCCAGTTCGGCGACACGCTCCGCGTGCTCGGCGGGGATGCATACCACGCCCGAACCGTCGGCAACGATGACGTCGCCTTTGCGGACGCGCACGCCCCCGCAGCCGATCGGCGCGTTGACGGCGACGACTGCGAGCCGCGAGCGCCCCGTCAGCGGCGTCATGTGGCGCGCGAACACCGGGAACGCGTGTTCCTCCATCTCCTCGCGGTCGCGCACGCCGCCGTCCACGACGAGGCCGGCGATGCCCTTGAGCTTGGCGGCGAGCGTCGCCAGCCCGCCGAAGGTCGAGACGCACTGTCCGCCGTTGTCGATGACGAGCACGTCGCCGGGCCGTGCCGCGTCGATCACGGCGCCGACCTTGAAGTCCTCCGAGGCGAAGTCGCCGCGCCGTCCCGTCACCTCGCGCACAGTCAAGGCGCGGCCGGCACAGCGGGTGCCCGGCACCATCTGGGCAAGGCCCGCCAGCACGCCTTCGAAGCCGACATCGTCGAGCGCGTTGGCCAGCGTCGGCGTCGCCAGAACCTTGAACCTCTCCAGGACTTCGTCGGTCACGCCCATGGGCCTCTCCTTGCCGCACGGCGCGTGGCCGTCTTGCGCTGCGCCAGGGAAGTCGTATCGTCCCCGGCCGCACTCCACAACCCGGGCGCCCCGCATGCCAGCGATCCCCCATCCCGCATTGACCGTGCCGGCCTTGTTGGTGTCGGCGTCGATCTGCGTCCTGGCACCGACCGTTGCGATTGCGGCCACATGCGCCGAGCGCCCGGTGGTGGCACGCGGCGACGCATCGCGCTTCGAGATGCTGGCGAAGGCCAAGGCGCGCGGCAACTGGCGCGCCAAAGTTCGGGCGATGCCGACGCTGGGCGCGGCCTATGCCAACTTCAACAAGGCCTGGGCGGGATACTACCGTTGCAGCCAAAAAGCGGGCCAGCATACCTGCATGGCGGTCGGCCATCCTTGCCGCGATTGACTCAGTCGCGTCGCGGCCGCCCGGACTGGGGTCCGCATTTCTCCATCGGCAGCGCTGTCGTCAGCCAACCGTCCTTGGTTACGGTCACCACGTACCGCCGGCAACCCGGTGGTGCGCCGGGCACGAAGTGGACCTTGAAGAGCGCGAGCTGGGGCTTGCGCTGGCGCGGCCACACGAAGACCGCTCCATCAGGTGTCTCGGCCAGTGCGGTCTTGATGGCGATGCCGGCATTGCGGTAGTCGGTCGGCGAGAGTCGAGCCAACAGCACGCGCGACAGATCGGGGTGAAGACCGACGGCCTCCGCGCGCAAGCTGTAGGGGTCGGTGGGATCGGCAGCCGGCGGCGGCAGTGGCTGGGCCTGCGGCTCATCGGGGCGCGCAGTCGCAGGCGGCGACGCCATCGCAGACCTTTCTGCTGCACTGGGAGCAGGTGAATTAGCGCTCGCAGCCGGCGGCTGCTGGGGCGCGGTGGATGGGGGAGGGGCATCGAGGGGTGCCGGTTTCGTTGGCGGGAGGCTGTGCGCGGGCAGGGAAGTCGTGGCCATCGCCAGATCAGCGCGTTCGACCGGTCCGGGTCCACTACGGCTGATCCAGGAAGCCACGGCCGTCTCGAGCGATGGCCAGTCCGGCCACGTTGCTCGACCCGGCAGCAGCGCCCAGCCACCGCCGAGCACGACTAGGAGGAAGAAGCCCCGCAACAGGGCCTTGCTACCGTGGCGGGGAAGGGGCGCGCCAATCCTCTCGCCCGGCCACAGCTCCTCGTGGGCATTGGATTTGCCGGCGCCGTAGGGGCCAAACGCTGAAGATGATTTCGGAGCGCGGGCTGACATGACTGACCCTCATAACGCGTGTCAAGTTCCCGCAATTGTCCAAGCTCCAGAAATTCCTGGCAAAATCAAGGCGACATCGGACCCACGTCCCGTTGCTGCCCGTGTCAGTGCGCGCGGACCACTCTCAGAACATCGGCGCCATAGCGCTCGAGCTTGCTCTGTCCGACGCCGCTGATGTCCGCCAGGGCGTCGGCATCGGTCGGCCGCGCGCGGGCGATGGCGGAAAGGGTGGAGTTGTGGAAGATGACATAGGGCGGCACGCGCTGCTCGGCGGCGCGTTCGCGGCGCCAGGCGCGCAGCGCCTCGAACAGGGGCGCGTTGGCGGCTTCGACGGCGAGGCGCTCGCTGCTCTGGCGTTTGCGCGCACGAGCGCCGCGGCCCATGGCACCAGGTGGCATCTGGCGCATCGCCACCCGCCGCTCACCGCGATAGACGGCCTTCACCTCGGCCATCTCGCCGAGCCCGATCAATGGGCGTCCGTCGTTGGGATCCTCGCGCAGCAGGCCTTCGAACAACAGCTGATCCAGCAGGTCGCGCCAGCCGGCAGCGGCAAACTCACGACCTATGCCGAAGGTCGACAGACGGGCCTCCTCGACCGGGGCTTGTGCGGCCTTGCCGAGAAGATGGTCGATGATGCGGCCGCGGCCGAAGCGGCCGCCCAGGCGGTGCACCGCCGAGAGCGCTTTTTGCGCGGCTTGGGTGGCATCGACGCCCTCTGGCGGATTGAGACACAGATCGCACTGGCCGCAGGCTCCCACCTCGTTCTCGCCGAAATAACGCCGCACGGCCGCCGCACGGCAGCTGGTGCCGTCGAGCAGGGCATAGAGCTGGCGCACCTTGCGCGTCTGCACGGCCTTGACCGTGGCGTCGACGTCCCGGCCATCGATGCGGCGCAGCGCCCAGGCAAAATCCGCCGGCGAATAGAGCGTGATGCCCTCGGCCGAGGCGCCGTCGCGGCCGGCGCGGCCGATCTCCTGCCAGTAGGCCTCGATCGATGCGGGCGGGTCGGCGTGGATGACGAAACGCACGTCGGGCTTGTCGACGCCCATGCCGAAGGCGATGGTGGCAACCATCACGGCCGCATCGGCTTCGAGAAACTGCTCGAGCCGCCTCGCGCGCAGGGTCTTGTCGAGGCCGGCATGATAGGCCAGCGCCGGCACGCCGGCGGCGACTAGCTTCTCGGCCAGCTCCTCGACCCCGTCGCGCGTGCCGCCATAGATGACGCCGGAGCGCTTTCCCCGCTCCGCCACCAGCTCGAGCACGCGGGCGTGCGCCTTGCCCCGCTTGCGCTCGGCGCTGAGGGCAAGCTCGGGGCGCGCGAAGGTGTCGACGAATTCTCGGGCGCTGCCGAGCTGCAGCTCGGCGCGGATATCCTCGCGCGTGCGGGCATCGGCCGTTGCGGTGACGGCCAGACGCGGCACGTCGGGGAAGAGCTCGGCGAGGCGGCCCAGCATGCGGTAGTCGGGCCGGAAGTCGTGACCCCACTGGCTGACGCAATGCGCCTCGTCGATGGCCACGAGCGCGAGCGGAAGCTGCGACAGGCGCTCCAGCAGCGAGGGCTGCATCAGGCCTTCGGGCGAGAGGTAGAGCAGGTCCAATCCGCCCTGATCGATCCGCCGCCAGATGTCGCCGCGCTCATCGAGGCCGATGCTGGAGTTGAGCTTTTCAGCGGCCACGCCGGATTGCTGCAGCGCCGCCACCTGGTCGGCCATCAGGGCAATCAGGGGTGAGACGACGAGGCCGAGCCCGGGCCGGACCAGGGCCGGGATCTGGTAGCACAGGCTCTTGCCGCCGCCGGTGGGCAGCACGGCGAGCGCACTGCGTCCCGCGAGGATCTCGCCGATCACCCCGGCCTGCAGGCCGCGAAATTCGGAGTGGCCGAAGGTGTGACGCAGAACCGCACGCGCGGCGTCGAGAGGCGCGTGGGACGGGGCGCGCGAAAATGGGGAATTGGCAGCCACGGCAATCTTATGGAACGCCGCTGCCGTCGCCGCAACCGGCGCAGCTTCCCTCTCCCCATTCGCGGGGAGAGGCGAACGGCATACAGCTCAGAACAGGCCCTCGATCTGGCCCTTGTCGTTGAGGCGGATGACGTTGGCGGCAGGCACCCTGGGCAGGCCCGGCATGGTCATGATCTCGCCGGTGATGGCGACGATGAACTCGGCGCCGGCGGACAGCCGCAGCTCCGCGGATCGGCACCGACATGGCCGCTGGGTGCGCCCTTCTGTTGGGGTCGGTGGAGAAGGAGTACTGCGTCTTGGCCATGCAGACCGGGAACTTGCCGTAGCCGGCGGTCTGCAGCTCCTTGAAGCGGTCTCGGCGCACGGTCTTGTCGGCATCGATGTCGCTCGGCGCCGTAGATCTCGGTGGCGATGGTCGTCACCTTGTCGCGCAGCGGCATCTCGTCGGGATAGAGCGGCTTGAATTCTGGCCTTGCCGCTGTCGGCAGCTCGACCACATGCCGGGCCAGCGCCTCGATGCCCTTGCCGCCGTCGGCCCAGTGCGTGCACAGGAATGGCCTTGGCGCCGGCGCTCTGCGGCAGCCTTCTTGATCGCCTGCGATCTCCGCGTCGGTGTCGGTGATGAAGCGGTTGATGCGCGACCACCGGCGGCACGCCGAACTTGCTGCATGTTCTCGAGGTGCCGCTCGAGGTTGGCGCAGCCCTTGGTCGACGGCGGCGACGTTCTCGTTCTTGAGATCGTCCTTGGCGACGCCGCCGTGCATCTTCAGCGCACGCACGGTGGCGACGATGACGGCGGCGGAGGGCTTGAGGCCCGCTTTGCGGCATTTGATGTCGAAGAACTTCTCCGCACCCAGGTCGGCGCCGAAGCCGGCTTCCGTCACGACGTAGTCGCACAGCTTGAGCGCGGTCTTGGTGGCGAGCACCGAGTTGCAGCCGTGCGCGATGTTGGCGAACGGCCCGCCGTGGATGAAGACGGGGTTGTTCTCCAGCGTCTGCACCAGGTTGGGCATCAGCGCGTCCTTGAGCAGCACCGTCATGGCGCCGTCGGCCTTGAGGTCTTTGGCCGCCTTCACCGGCTTGCGGTCGCGCGTGTAGCCGACCACGATGTTGCCGAGCCGGCGCTCCAGATCCTTGAGGTCCATGGCCAGGCACAAGATCGCCATCACCTCGAGGCGACCGTGATGTCGAAGCCGTCCTCGCGCGGGAAACCGTTGGCGACTGCCGCCCAGCGAGTTGACGATCGAGCGCAGCGCGCGGTCGTTCATGTCCATCACGCGGCGCCAGGCGATGCGGCGCGGAGTCGAGTCCCAGCTCGTTGCCCCAGTAGATGTGGTTGTCGATCATCGCGGAGCAGCAGGTTGTGGGCGGACGGTGATGGCGTGGAAGTCGCCGGTGAAATGGAGATTGATGTCCTCCATCGGCACGACCTGCGCATAGCCGCCGCCGGCCGCGCCGCCCTTCATGCCGAACACAGGGCCCGAGCGAGGGCTCGCGCAGGCAGCTCATGGCCTGCTTGCCGATGCGGTTGAGGCCGTCGCCGAGGCCGACCGTGGTCGTGGTCTTGCCCTCGCCGGCCGGCGTCGGCGTGATCGCGGTGACGAGGATCAGCTTGCCGTCCTTGTTGTTCTGCGACGCTGTTGATGAAGTCGAAGGAGACCTTGGCCTTGTAGGGCCCGTAGTTGCAGCAGCGCGCTATCGGGGATGCCGATGCTTCCTGCCGACCTCGGCGATCGGCTTCATCTTGGCTTCGCGCGCAATCTCGATATCGGACTTTACGGACATGTCTGCGAACTCCTTTTGCAACTCGCTGCAGGCGTCATCCCCGCGAAGGCCGGGGTTCATGCCAGTATTCTTCGAACGGTTGGGTTGGGGATCGAAAGGCCTGTCGTGTCGCTGTTGAGCTTGTGCGCATGCGCGCCTGTACGAGCGTGAACATCAGGCCTTGTCGAAGATGGCGCCTGCATTGACGCCGGATGATTTGATCCATTCGCCGGCTTCGATCTTCTTGCCGTCTGCCGGCTGCACACGCGTGACCTTGAAGCGGCCGTCGGCGCACACCACGGTGAAGCCGTCGCCCTCCACCGCAACGATCTCGCCGAGCTTGCCGCCGATGCCCTTGGGGTCCTTGGCCGGCAACGGCTTGGCATCGAAGATTTTGAGCTGCTTGCCGCCGAGCATGCATCCAGGCACCGGGCGCGGGATTGCAGCCGCGGATCAGGCGATCGATCTGTTCCCAGGGCTTGCCCCAGTCGATCCTGGCATTGTCGGGGCCGCAGCGGCCCTCGTAGGTGGCCTTGACTCGTCCTGCTTGATGCGCGGGGCCTTGCCGGCCTTGACGAGATCGACCGACTCCAGCATGGCCTCGACCCCCATCGGGAACAGGCGATCGAAGTAGACGGTGCCCAGCGTGTCGGCGGGACCGATCGGCGTCTTCTTCTGCAGGAGCACGTCGCCGGTGTCGAGGCCGTTGTCGGGCCAGAAGATCGACAGCCCAGTTTCCTTCTCGCCCTTGATGATCGGCCAGTTGATGGCGCTGGCGCCGCGGTAGGCGGGCAGCAGGGAGGGGTGGTACTGGATCGAGCCGTGGGTCGGGCATGTTGAGAAACTCCTCCGGCACGAACAGCGTGACGAAGGCCATCACCTGCAGGTCGGGCTCGAGAGCTTTGAACTCGGCCCACACCTCGGGCTTCCTGTAGGAGGCCGGCTGGTAGACCGGCAGCTTGGCGGCGAGCGCGGCCTCCTTGAGCGGATCGGCCTTGGCGCCTGGCTTCTCCGGCGCCACATAGACGGCGACCACGTTCTCCTTCCGCTTCAGCAGCGCCTCCAGGACGGCCTTCCCGAACGCCTGCTGGCCGTGGACGACAATACGCATTCACATTCTCCCCGTACTTGCGTGGATGCCCGCCTGCGCGGGCATGACGTCACTCCGCCGCGGCCTTCTTCAACGCCGCGGTTGCGCCCGCCTCCTTGAGGCCGGCGATCTCGTCGCTGGAGTAGCCCAGCTCGCGCAGCACCTCCACGGTGTGCTCGCCCAGGAGCGGGGAGCGCTTCACTTCCGATGGACTGGCGGAAAGCTTGATCGGATTGCCGACCGACAGGTATTTGCCGCGCGTGGGGTGATCGACCTCCACCATGGTGCCGGTGGCGAGCAGCGACTTGTCCTCCGACAGCTCCTTCATGGAGAGGATCGGCCCGCACGGGACGTCGTACTTGTTGAGGATCTCCATGGCCTCGAACTTGTCCTTGGTCATGGTCCACTTCTCGATCCGCCCGAAAATCTCGTTGAGGCGGGGCAGCCGCGCGGCGGGCTTGGCGTAGTCGGGGTGCGTCTTCCAGCCGGGCTCGCCGATCACGTCGCAGATCGCCTCCCACACGGGAGCCTGCGTGATGAAGTAGATGTAGGCGTCGGGGTCGGTCTCCCAACCCTTGCACTTGAGGATGCGGCCGGGCTGGCCGCCGCCCGAATTGTTGCCGGCGCGCGGCACCGCCTTGCCGAACGGAATGCCCTCGCCGTACTGGCTGTATTCGGTGAGCGGCCCATGGGCTAGGCGCTGCTGGTCGCGCATCTTGACGCGTGCGAGGTTCAGGACGCCGTCCTGCATGGCGCAGGTGACGCGCTGGCCTTTGCCGCTCATGGTGCGGTGATAGAGGGCGGTGACGATGCCCAGCGCCAGATGCAGGCCGGTGCCCGAGTCGCCGATCTGGGCGCCCGTCACCAGCGGCGGGCCGTCGCGGAAGCCGGTGGTGGAGGCCGAGCCGCCGGTGCACTGGGCGACGTTCTCGTAGACCTTGCAGTCCTCGTAGGGGCCGGGGCCGAAGCCTTTCACCGACGCATAGATCATGCGCGGGTTGAGCTGCTGGATGCGCTCCCAGGTGAGCCCCATGCGGTCGAGCGCGCCCGGCGCGAAGTTCTCGACCAGCACGTCGCACGTCTTCACCAGGCGCTCGAGGATCTCCATGCCCTTCTTGTTCTTGCTGTCGATGGTGATCGAGCGCTTGTTGTGGTTCAGCATCGTGAAATAGAGGCTGTCCACCTTGGGGATGTCCTGCAGCTGGCCGCGCGTGATGTCGCCGACGCCCGGACGCTCGACCTTGATCACGTCGGCGCCGAACCAGGCCAACAGCTGCGTGCAGGTCGGCCCCGACTGCACGTGGGTGAAATCGAGGATCTTGACGCCTTCAAGTGCTTTCATTGCATGCTCCACTATTTCTTCTTCAGCACGCTTTGCGGGTTGAGGTTGCCGATGCGGCCGCTTTCGCTGCCGGCAGCCGGGTCGATCATCGCGTTGATGAGAGTGGGCTTGCCGCAGTCCATCGCTGCATTCACGGCGCGCCGGAGCTCGTCGGGCGAGGTCGCATTGACGCCGACGCCGCCGAAGGCCTCCATCATCTTGTCGTAGCGCGAGCCCTTGACGAAGACGGTGGTGGCAGGATCGGAGCCGCCACCACGATTGATGTCGGTGCCGCGGTAGATGCCGTCGTTGTTGAATATGACGACGCAGACCGGCAGCTTGTAGCGGCAGATCGTCTCCACCTCCATTCCGGAGAAGCCGAAGGCCGAGTCGCCCTCGACCGCGAGCACGGGCTTGCCGGTCTCGACCGCGGCCGCGATGGCATAGCCCATGCCGACGCCCATGACGCCCCAGGTGCCGACGTCGATGCGCTTGCGCGGCTGATGCATGTCGATGATGCCGCGTGCGAGATCGAGCGTGTTGGCGCCTTCATTGACCAGGATGGCGTCCGGCCGCTCCTTGATGACGGTGCGCAACACGCCGAGCGCGCCGTGATAGTCCATCGGCACGTTGTTGTTCATCAGGCGCGGCGCCATCTTGGCGACGTTCTCCTCGCGCTTTTTCGCGACGGCGGAGGTCCAGTCGGCCAGCGAGGCCGGCCACTTGGCGCCCATGCCGTCGAGAAGCGCGGCAACGCAGGAGCCGATGTCGCCGACCACCGGCGCGGCGATCTCGACGTTGGAGTCCATCTCCTTCGGCTCGATGTCGACCTGGATGAACTTCTTTGGTGCGTCGCCCCAGGTCTTGCCCTTCCCGTGCGACAGCAGCCAATTGAGGCGGGCGCCGATCAGCATGACGACGTCGGAATCCTTCAACACGGTCGAGCGGGCCGCGCCCGGCGCACTGCGGATGCGTGTCGGGCAGGAGGCCCTTGCCCATGCTCATCGGCAGGAAGGGAATGCCGCTCCTTTCCACCAGGGTGCGGATTGCGTCATCGGCCTGCGCGTAGGCCGCACCCTTGCCGAGGATGATCAGGGGGCGCTTGGCGCTCTTCAGCACGTCGAGCGCGCGCTTGATGGCATCGGGAGCTGGAATTTGCGCCGGCGCTGCATCGATCGACCTTGACGAGCGACCTCTTTCCCTCCTCCGCGTTCATCACCTGGCCGAACAGCTTGGCCGGCAGGTCGAGATAGATGCCGCCCGGACGCCCCGAGACCGCGGCGCGGATCGCGCGCGCCAAGCCGATGCCGATGTCTTGCGCATGCAGCACGCGGAACGCCGCCTTGCAGAGCGGCTTGGCGATCGCGAGCTGGTCCATCTCCTCGTAGTCGCCCTGCTGCAGGTCGACAATCTCGCGCTCGGAGGAGCCCGACATGAGTATCATCGGAAAGCAGTTGGTCGTGGCATGCGCGAGCGCTGTCAGGCCGTTGAGAAAGCCGGGCGCCGACACCGTGAGGCAGATGCCGGGCTTCTTGGTGAGAAAGCCGGCGATCGAGGCTGCATAGCCGGCATTCTGCTCGTGACGGAAGGAGAGGACGCGGATGCCGGCTGCCTGCGCGATGCGGCCGAAGTCCGTGATCGGGATGCCGGGCACGCCGTAGATGGTGTTGAGGCCGTTGAGCTTGAGCGCATCGATGATGAGGTTGAAACCATCCGTCAGCTCCTCTTGAGCTGCATTTGTCTCGCTGCCTTGCACTGTTGCGGACATTCCGCTCCCTCCCACTGAATTCTTCTCTGGACCCGCGCGGCCATGCTCCTTGGAGCGCGAGGGCCATAGTCTCATTGCGGCGCTCGCCCCACGAACTTGGTCGCCTCTGCTGCTGCCTCAGCCACCATGGCTAGCCCTCCGCAGTGCAATCGCTGGGTTGACGTGTCTTCCCGCTCAGTCGAGGTCCACGAAACGATCGACGTGCTCGCGCAGGCGTAGCGTGTGCTCGCGCACGAGTCGCTCGGCGCGCTCGGTGTCGCGGGCCTCGAGCGAGGCCACGATCTCCTTGTGGTCGATGATGGAGCGCTTGGCCCGATCCTGCTCCGAGATGGTGCGCTGCCTGATGGCGCGCATGTGGAAGAACAGCCCATTGGTGATCTCGACGATGAGCGGGCACTTGCCGAGGCCAATGATGGCTTGGTGGAACTTGATGTTGGCTTCCGAATACTCGCCGAGCTTGCGCGCGATTTCATCGTGCGAGAACTTATCGACGAGAAGATGCAGCCGAGATATCTCGGCAGCGCTGGCGTGCTGGGTGGCGAGACGCGCCGCCATGCTCTCGAGAGCGGCCCAAACCGTGATCATATCCAGGATCTCGGCCTTGGTTTTGCGTACGATGAAAATGCCGCGCCGGGCGACGATTTTGACGAGACCCTCTTGATCGAGCTGGGCGAGGGCCTCGCGAAGGGGTGTTCGCGACACGCCGAAGCGTTGCGACAGGTCACGCTCGTCGAGACGTAGCTCCGCCTCGTCGGCGTAGATGTTCATGTTCATGATGGCGGTCTTGAGCGCATCATAGGCGCGCGCTTTGAGGCTCAAGCCTTCGCCGATCGGGGCGATCTTCAGCTGGGTGTCCGCCACCTCGACCTCGCTGTCATATGGCGCTGGTTTCTGGTATACCATACGCCACGGCGGCGGGGCCAGCAAGGCCCCGCGGGGGGACTTGCTGGGGGCTTGCGCGTCGCCGGGCTACTCCGCGGCCCCGTGCGAGTTTTCCTGCTGGCGTGGCTTCTGCAGCAGCCGCCCGAGCAGGAGCACGATCAACACTCCCGCAGTCGCCGCAGAATAGTGCACGAGCTCGATTGCCTTGATCCCGACTGGGGAGTTGATTGCCGGCATAACCAGCGTGGGGTCCCAGGCCTGGATCTGCAGGAGGGTGATGCGGTCGCTGACGACGAGCTCTCCGGCAATCCAGCCGAGCAGCGCGGCACCGGCCCAAACCAGGACCGGAAAGCGCGACAGCAGCTCCACGATCAAGTGCGCCCCAAACACCACCAGCGGGATGCTGATGAGCAGGCCGCTGATGACGAGCACAATCTGCTGGTCTGGCGGCGCGCTTTTGGCCGCAGCGGCGATCGCCAGCACATTGTCGAGGCTCATGACAATGTCGGCTATGGCCACAATCTTGACCGCCTCGAACAGCGAGTGGCCGGCCGAGACGCTATCCTCGCTCGCCTCCTCCGCGATCAGCAGCTTGATGGCGATCCAGAACAGTAGAAGTCCGCCCGCCAGCTGCAGCCACGGAACATCGAGCAGGTACTGGACGAGAACGGTGAACACGATGCGCAAAAGCACCGCCGCGCCGGCGCCCAGGACAATGCCGACCATCCTCTTGCCTCTCGGCAAGGCGCGGCACGCGAGCGCAATGACGACAGCGTTGTCGCCCGAGAGCACGATATTGATGCCGATGATTCTGAGGATCGCGAGCGCCGTGCCTGCGTGGTCCCCGAATAGGGCATCGAGCCACAGCAGCCACTGATCTCCCAGGCTTCCCAGTGCGCCCATTGAGTGCTTCCTCGCTCCCGATTCTCATGCGGCTTACGGCGTGACCCGCTGCAAGATTTGTCCAGGCTTTGTCGGGACCGCCCCATAGCCCTTCCCTCGGCCGATGCGCGCGCCCACTATGGTGCAGCGCTACATCGGGCCGCAAGCGAGTCACCCCCGCCTAGGATTGGGTGCGGGCGGGTCGTGCGGTTGCACGCAAACACCGCGGAGCCTGCGTCCGCCACGCGCTCGACCCGACATCGGCATTCGGGTATATGGTATGCCAACGAGTTCACCGCGGTACAAGAAGACCGAATTGGGCCCTGGGCATGAGTGAGATTGCAGGAGCAGGCGGGGGCCGAGGCGGCAACGATGGGCGCCGATCGGTCCACCCCGGCTCGGGACGGCGCAAGGCGGCTCCGTTCCCGCGAGGGCGCGTGCTGCGGTCGGAGGAGGTTGCCGCAGTCGACGCGCTGCTGGGCGATGGCCCGCGCGAGCGCGCCCTCTTGATCGAATATCTCCATCTCGTCCAGGACAAGGAGGGCTGCCTGCCCGAGGGCCATCTGCATGCCCTGGCCGAGGCGCTGCGCATCCCAATGGCCGAGGTCTATGAGGTAGCAACCTTCTATGCCCATTTCGACATCGTGGCCGATGGCGAGCCGCGGCCGGCACCTGTAACGATCCGCGTCTGCGACAGCCTGAGCTGCATGCTGGCCGGCGCCGACAATCTCCTGACCACGCTGCAACGCGAGAATCCGCCCGGTATGCGGGTCGTGCGCGCGCCCTGCATCGGCTCTTGCCACACCGCGCCCGCCGCCGAGGTCGGTCATCACCACGTCGACCACGCGACGGTGGCCAAGCTCAAGGCGATCGCCGGCCGTGGCGAGGTGCACCCCGCCGTCCCGGCCTACCAGGACTTCGAGGCCTACGCGAAGGCTGGCGGTTATGCCGTGCTGCGCGCCTGCCTGTCCGGCGCCCGCAAGGTCGAGGATGTGATCGCGGCCCTGTCGGACGGTGGCCTGAGAGGTCTCGGCGGTGCGGGCTTTCCCACCGGGCGCAAGTGGGGCTTGGTGCGCGCCGAGAAGGGCCCGCGCCTGATGGCCGTCAACGGCGACGAGGGCGAGCCCGGCACCTTCAAGGACCGCATCTACCTCGAGAGCGAGCCGCACAAGTTCCTGGAAGGCATGCTCATTGCCGCCTGGGCCGTGGAGGCCGAGCAGGTCTTCATCTACATGCGCGACGAATACCCTGCCGTCCTGAAGATCCTGAAGACCGAAATCCCCAAGCTCGAGGCGGCAGGCCTCGCCAAGCACTGCAAAATCCATGTGCGCCGCGGCGCCGGCGCCTACATCTGCGGCGAAGAGAGCGCCATGATCGAGTCGATCGAGGGCAAGCGCGGGCTGCCGCGGCACCGTCCGCCCTACGTGGCGCAGGTCGGCGTCTTCGGTCGCCCCACGCTCGTCAACAATATCGAGACGCTCTACTGGGTGCCGGCCATCCTGGAGAAGGGCGCGGCCTGGTTCGCCGGCCAGGGCAAGAACGGCGCCAAGGGCCTGCGCTCGTACTCGGTGTCAGGCCGAGTGAAAAAGCCCGGCGTCGTGCTCACCGCCGCCGGCTCTACCTGTCGCGACCTGATCGAGCTCTGCGGCGGCATGGCCGACGGCCACCACTTCAAGGGCTACCTGCCGGGCGGCGCCTCGGGCGGCATCCTGCCGGCCTACATGGCCGACATTCCCCTCGACTTCGGCCAGCTGGAAAAGCACGGCGCCTTCGTCGGCAGCCACGCGGTTGTGGTCCTGTCCGACAAGGACGACATGAAGGCCGTGGCGCTCAATCTCATGCGCTTCTTCGAGGACGAGAGTTGCGGCCAGTGCACGCCCTGCCGTAACGGCACCGAGAAGGCCGTGAAGCTCATGAGCGCCGGCAACTGGGACCCCGAGCTGCTGGGCGACCTGTCCCAAGTGATGGCGGACGCGTCCATCTGCGGCCTGGGCCAAGCGGCCCCGAACCCGGTAAGGTGCGTGTTCAAGTTCTTCCCGGAGGATCTGCGGTGAGCAAACTCCCGCGGGCAGTGCCAACAGTGCAGGTCGACAACGAGCGCGTGCGCGTCACCGAGTGGCGCTTCGCGCCGGGTGCGGAGACCGGCGAGCACATCCATCAGATGGACTACGTGGTGGTGCCGTCGGGCAATGGCCGGCTCAAGCTGGTGTCCCCCACCGGGGAGGAGAGCTTCGCGGAGCTGAAACATGGCGTCTCCTATTTCCGCAAGGCCGGCGTGCACCACAACGTCATCAACGCCAACGCCTTCGAGTATGCCTTCGTCGAGATCGAGCTGAAGGTCTGAGAGCCCCGCATGAGCAAGATCAAGCTGACATTGGACGGGCGTGAGGTCGAGGCCGAGTCGGGCGAGACCATCTGGCAGGTCGCTCAGCGCCACGGCACGAGCATCCCGCACCTGTGCTGGCATCCCGCGCCGGGCTATCGCGCCGACGGCAACTGCCGCGCCTGCATGGTCGAGGTCGAGGGCGAGCGGGTGCTGGCCGCCTCCTGCCAGAGGAAGGCCGCCGCCGGCATGAAGGTGAAGACCGCCTCCGAGCGGGCAAAGAAGTCGCGCCAGATGGTGTTCGAACTGCTGATGGCCGACCAGCCCGTCCGCGAGACCAGCCACGACCCTAAGTCGAGCTTCTGGAACTGGGTCGACGCCATGGGCGTCACGCCCACGAGCCGCTTCCCCAGGGATCGCCGCCCAACCGCCGACGTCACCCACTCCGCCATCGCCGTCAATCTCGACGCCTGCATCAACTGCGGGCTTTGTGTGCGCGCCTGCCGTGAGGTGCAGGCCAACGACGTGATCGGCATGGCCTACCGCGGGCACGGCTCCAAGGTCGTGTTCGACTTCGACGCCGGTATGGGCAGCTCGACCTGCGTTGCCTGCGGCGAGTGCGTGCAGGTGTGCCCGACCGGCGCCCTGATGGAGAAGAGCCTGCTCGATTCCGTGGGCAAGCGCGTCAATTTCGAGACCAAGTCCGTCGACACGCTCTGCCCCTACTGCGGCGTGGGCTGCCAGACCAAGGTCCACGTCAAGGACGAGAAGATCCTCTACGTCGATGGCCGCGACGGCCCGGCCAACAACAACCGCCTGTGCGTCAAGGGCCGCTTCGGCTTCGACTACATCCACCACCCCGACCGCCTGATGAAACCGCTGATCCGCCGCGACGGCGTGGCCAAGAGTGCCACAATGCAGATCCGCCGCAGCGAGATCGACACCTACTTCCGCGAGGCGACGTGGGAGGAGGCGCTCGACAAGGCCGCCTCGGGCCTCAAGGCAATCCACGCGCGCGACGGCGGCAAGGCCATTGCCGGCTTCGGCTCGGCCAAGGGCTCCAACGAGGAGGCCTATCTCTTCCAGAAGCTGATCCGGCAGGGCTTCGGCACCAACAACGTCGACCACTGCACGCGGCTGTGCCACGCCTCTTCCGTCGCCGCGCTGATGGAAGGGCTCAACTCCGGTGCCGTCACGGCCCCCTTCACCGCCGCCAAGGACTCCGACTGCATCATCGTCATCGGCGCGCGCCCAGCCGAGAACCATCCCGTTGCCGCAACCTTCCTCAAGAACGCAGCCAAGCGCGGCGCCAAGCTGATCGTTGCCGATCCGCGCGGCCAGAGCCAGGGCATGGCCCGCTACGCCAGCCACATCCTGCAGTTCAAGCCCGGCCGCGACGTGGCGCTCCTCAATGCCATGCTCAACGTCATCGTCGCCGAGGGCATGGTCGACATCCAGTATGTGCAGGCCCACACCGAGGGCTTCGAGGCGCTCAAGGCCAAGGTCAAGGACTTCACGCCCGAGAAGATGGAGCCCGTGTGCGGCATCCCCGCCGACACCATCCGCGATGTGGCAAGGCTCTATGCCCGCTCGGAGCGCTCCATCATCTTCTGGGGCATGGGCATCTCCCAGCACACGCACGGCACCGACAACGCCCGCTGCCTGATCGCGCTCGCCCTCGTCACCGGCCAAGTGGGCCGGCCCGGCACCGGCCTGCATCCCCTGCGCGGGCAGAACAACGTGCAGGGCGCCTCCGACGCCGGCCTCATCCCCATGGTGTTCCCCGACTACCGGTCGGTCGAGGACGCGGAGATCCGCGGCGGCTACGAGGAATTCTGGGGTACGCAGCTCGACCCCGTGAAGGGCCTCACCGTGGTCGAGATCATGCACGCCATCAAGGACGGTGTGATCAAGGGCATGTACATCATGGGCGAGAACCCCGCGATGTCCGACCCCGACGTGAGCCACGCGCGCGAGGCGTTGGCCCAGCTCGAATGCCTGGTGGTGCAGGATCTCTTTCTCACCGAGACGGCCTGGCACGCCGACGTGATCCTGCCGGCCTCGGCGCATGCCGAGAAGTGGGGCACCTTCACCAACACCAACCGGCAGGTGCAGATCGCCCGTCCCGTTCTGAGCCCGCCGGGCGAGGCGCGCCTGGACTGGATGCTGATTCAGGAGATCGGCCGGCGCATCGGTCTCAAGTGGGCCTACAAGGATGTCTCCGAAGTGTTCGGCGAGATGGCGCAGGTTATGCCCTCCCTCGCGAACATCACCTGGGAGCGGCTGGTGCGGGAGGATGCCGTCACCTATCCCTGCGATGCCCCCGACAAGCCCGGCAACGAGATCATTTTCGCCAACTCGTTCCCGACCAAGTCGGGGCGGGCCAAGATCGTGCCGGCCGACCTCCTGCCGCCCGACGAGCTGCCCGATGCGGCCTATCCCCTGGTGCTCACCACCGGGCGGCTGCTCGAGCACTGGCACACCGGCTCCATGACCAGGCGCGCGGCCAATCTCGATGCGATGGAGCCCGAGGCCATCGCCGGCCTCAACCCGCGCGAGATGGAGCGCCTCGGCGTGCCGCCCGGCGGCCTCATCAGGGTCTCGACCCGGCGCGGCGAGGTGGTGCTCAAGGCTCGCGCCGACCGTGACGTGGCCGAGGGCATGGTGTTCATCCCCTTCTGCTTCGCCGAGGCTGCTGCCAATCTCCTCACCAACCCGCAGCTCGACCCGATGGGCAAGATCCCCGAGTTCAAGTTCTGCGCGGCGAAGGTGGAGCCGGCCGAGATGATGGCGGCCGCCGAGTAGTGTGGCCTATCGTGGCGCCGTCGCCTTCAGCGACGGCAGCTGCAGCAGGAGGCGTGCGGACCACGCGGCAAGCCCGGGCCGCCCCTGCGTGAGGTCGCCCATGCCACGCAGGCGCGCGGTGTCGAGCGCCACGGCCAGCACCAGCTGCGCCATGTTGAGCGGCCCCCGCAGGATCGGCTCGCCCATCTGTGCCTCGAACGCATCCGCCATGCGCTGGGTTCGCGCCGCCTCGTGTGCAAACGTAGTCGGCGAGCGCTCGCCCTCGGGCCGGGACTTCTCGCGTGCCCAAACGGCAATTCCGTCCAGCATGCTGCGACCCGACGCCTCGAGCCGGCGGTGGGTCCAATTGCCGTTCGAGGAGGGGTGCAGGCGCGGCTTGCCGTCGAGGCTGTCGAGATAGGCGCAGATGACCTGGCTGTCCTCGATGCCGATGCCGTCGTCGGTGACCAGATAGGGCACGCGACCCGACGGGTTGATGGCGTAGTAGGGGCTGCCGGGCGTGCGCGTCTTGGCCTCGACGATCTCGACGCGGTCCGCCAAACCCTTCTCGATCACCACGCTGCGCGCCAGCCGCGCGTAGGGTGATGTAAGCGTGACGTAGAGCTTCATTGGTACCCCCAGGGCCGCGCCTGGCCAGCGTTGGCGCAAAGTCGCACTTTATGCTACTCAGTCATACCATGAGCAAAATCGACAAGATCTCCATTGCCATCACACGCGAGCAGCACGCCAAGATCAAGGCCGCGGTAGGACGAGGCGACTATGCATCGACCAGCGAGGTGGTCCGTACGGCTTTGCGCGAGTGGGAGCTGAAGGAGGAAATGCGCCGCCTCGAAGGGGAGCGCATCGCCAAGCTGTGGGACGAGGGCATTGCCAGCGGACCAGCTGTTGACGGTCCGGCTGCCATGGATCGCCTCCGCGCCAAATACGCAGCCATCGAGAAAGGCAAGAATGGCAAGAAGCGATCGAGCAGTGCGGCATGACCTACCGGCTGTCACCCCAAGCCAAGCTGGACTTGGAGGACATCGCCGATCATATAGCCGAAGACAGCCCGACACATGCGCGACAATTCATCGAGCGTCTGACGCCGAAGTTCGCCGCACTTGGTCGCCACCCGATGACAGGGCGTGCGCGTCCTGAATTGCGCGCCGATCTGCGCTCATTTCCGTTCGGCGCCTATCTCATCCTCTACCGCGCCGTCGGGGACGGCGTCGAGATCATCCGAGTCGTGCACGCGGCTCGCAACCTCGATGACCTCGTGTGAGTGATGACCGGGTAGCCTTTTCAATCCTGCCCGGTGCCTGGCAACGCTATGTAGCGCGGCCCGTCTCCACCGCGGCACTCTTGGGCTCGACCGACAGACTGGGGGCTGCCGGCTCGCGATCGAGGTCGAACAGCACGTCGAGCGTGTCGAGGAAGGTGGCGACGAGATCGAGCAGGGTGCCGAGACGGATGCGGCCCGCCACCAGATAGTCCTCGCTGACGGCGAGCTGCGAGAGCCGCTCGAGCCCGGCCGCGTCGCGAGCGATGAGGCCGCGGCTGCGCAGGAACGCGGAGGCCGTATCGCCGGTGTCGAAGTCGTGCGTGGTGGTGTCGCCGAGCTCGGCTGCGGCATCCACCAGCGGCGCCGTGCCGGCGACGAACAGCGCGATCAGAGGCTTCAGGCGAAGCTCGCGGCGGCGCAGGTCCTCGGCCCGCTTGCGCGCCTGCAGGAGGCGCGCAGTGAGGCTCAGCTCCAGCGTGCGCACGGTAGTGAGGAACTCGGCGAGCTCGCGGTTTTGCCGCACCAGCCGCGCCATGGTGAGGTGGCGCGTCGGCTCGGCCAGCGCGACCTTCTCGGTCAGCAGGTCCTCGCCCATGGCGAGCGCGGCGTCGAGATGGTCCTCGAGGAGGTGCAGGCTCGGATGGTGCGGCTCGGTGCTGGCGGACATGGCGCTCCTCTGAATTCTCGCGACCTGACGCGCGGACTCAAGACACCTCCCGCCGCAGATTGCGCGGGCCAGCAAATACCGATTCGGGGAAGCATGCTAACGCGCCTGGCGGTTTTCAACCGCGCAGCATGTTGGGGGTGACGGCGGGTGCAGGGCTCGGCGGTGCGGACCCCGCCAGACGGGCCAGCGCGCTCTGCGCCTCGGCCTCGCTGGTGAAGGCGCCGATCACGTCCTTGGGGCCGCCGGAGGGCAGCCCCTGGGCATTGGTGCCGCTCTTCATGAGAACCAGTTGGCCGGATGGATAGCGCACAAGTTCGTAATTCGAGAGTTCCATGACCTGCCCTCTTGCGAGATCCGAAACTTTGCGAATTCCACGCGACTGATTGTGCCGCAGACGTAGCTGGAGCTGGGCCGCCCCGGCTAGCGCCATCACATAAGTGTCATGCCTGTCAGAGTCAATCGGTGCAGGACCTACTTTCGTGGGCCAATGTTCCCATAGCGACGTTGAAAGTGACCCGAGGGCCGGGCGAGCGGCCGATAATCCACTTCAACCTGTTCGAGCTGGCCGGCACGCCGGGCGCGTTCGAGGCTGCGCGGGCGACGGGATCGTTCAAGCTGGAGGGCAAAGTGGTCGAGCTGACGGTGCAGGTGCCAGAGCAGCGGCCTGGCGAGAGTGGCGCAGATGCCTACCGGCTGGTGTTGGTGGTGGTCCGGGATGCGCTCTCGGACATGATCAACAACCCGCATGGGGTGCGGCTGTGATGGCCAGCGCGAGGCTGAAATACGCCGCCGATGTGCACCTCGACGAGGACCGCGATGTGGTGTGGTCGCATTTGCTCAACCACAAGGGCGAGCGGGTGATGATCGTCGAGATGTCCCGCGAGTTCCTGGAGGACAAGCACGGCACGCGCTGGGGCGACAAGCGCGCCGTGGAGGCGAGCTTCCGGCAGCACCGTGGGGAGTACCTGGCGGCCGGCGCGGCGGCCCTGGAACGCGGCGGGCGCCGCTTAAAAATCTACAACTCGACGACCTGAGCAGGCCCGTCTGCATGGCGACCCCTTTCTCCGGCACGTATGCCGGTTAGCGCCTCACACCGGATCGGCTGAGGCGCAGACCGGCAGGCGTTACTGGCGCTGGCTCGCTGCGTAGGATCGTTGGCCTGCAAAATCCTCTCACGCGCCTGTCGGCGTGACGGCAACGGTGGGCCGTCCGGTGTAGCCGCGTTGCGGGAACGTCATGTAGCGCGGTGTCCAGTTGTCGACCTTGGTCCGGCCTTCCCCCGCAAGGGCCTTGCGGATGATGGCCTTCTTCTTGGTTCCGGGTTCGGTCAGATAGGTGTTGGCGGCGGTCTCGCCGATGACCTCGGCCAGCATGCCGCTCACTGCCTCGCGGTCTTTGACGAGTGTGAAGTAGGTGTCGTCGGGCTGCCAGTGCTGGAGGCAATCGACTCCGAGCCGCTCGCCCAGCGCATCGATCAGGCTGGTGCCGACCGCCAGCGTCTCGGCCATCACCACGGCCACCACCTGCATCACCTGCGCGTCGCTCATATCGAGCAGACGCGCGAACACTTGCGCCGTACGGGCGCCGCTGGCGTCGTGACAAGCGATGCTTCCGGCGTCCGCGTCGACGCGCAGCAGCTTGGCGACCTTGGCACGCCGCTTGGCGAACGAGCCCTGGCTGGCGAGCTTTGCCGCCGCCTCGCCGATCTCGGCTGTCGCAGGCTGTTGCGGCTCGGCCTCCCACCTTCCACCAGCGTCCGCCGCCGATGGCGTGCGCCAGCATCAGGCGCAACGCCGTCTGGCCAAGAGTCTGCAAAAAAGCGGCTCAATCCGTCCGCCAATCCGTCCGCCGGTGTTCTCATTTGAGGGCTAAGTATTGGTCGGAGCGGGGAGATTCGAACTCCCGACCCCTTGCTCCCGAAGCTTGTCGCCTCCCTTCTTCTTCCGGGAAAATCACGCAATCTCAAGAGCTCCCACGCAGTCCCGTTCGCTTTCGGTTCGTGCGTATCTCTGCGGTATCTCTGCGCGGCCCCGCATTGTTCTCCGCTGGAGTGACTCTTGGAAACCGTCAGCCCGTCATCCCCCTCCAGCCAGCTCAAGGGGAGTCATGAGATGCGCAATCCGGCAGAAAATGAACGGCTTGGTCAGCTCCAACTTGGAAGCGGACATGCACGCCTATGGTGAACCCGACCCACATTCGCCGTCGACGTCACGCACCGAACGCGGCACACCATGTCCTTGGTATACCATCCGATGAGCGTAGGGACTTGATATCTTGCCAAGCCGGGAAGGCGTGATCAATGAAGCGGCGGCCCCGGCGGGGCATGATGCTTCTTTTGGAGGTGAACAATGGACGTATTGCCGACCGTGCTGGGTCAGATCATCGACGATGAAATCCTGCCAGCTCGAGCATATTGGCACAAGCGTTTGAGCAAGGGGAGCATATTGCGCATCGTCGATCTGGAAGGCTGCCAGGCCGTTGACACGCTGATCTACGACGCCGCCGATACCTCGGTCCGCTATAACGCCGCCAACACAATGAAGCTTGCCAAATGCATCTATCTGTCCAAAGGCTGCGTGCTCTACGACGATCTTGCACGGCCGATGATTTCAATCATCGAGGACACGGTGGGCCGCCACGACACCCTAGCCGGCAACTGCAGTCGCGAGATCAACATGCTGCGCTACGGCACTACGGCGTCGCTCAGCTGCCGCGATAATTTTATCAAGGCGCTCGGGGAGCTCGGGATGGGCCCGCGGGACATTCCGGCGAACATCAACTTTTTCATGAACGTACCGGTGAACGCCGACGGCCAAGTCGCGATTGTGGATGGTCTCTCCAAGCCAGGGGACTATGTCGATCTACGTTGCGAGAGGGACGTCATAGTCGTCATCTCCAATTGCCCGCAGGAGCACAACCCCTGCTCCGGCGGACATCCGACCCCAATTCGGCTCACTATTTGGAGGCCGAAGTAGGCGCCCCGTCAACGTGAGCTGCCGCAGGTCCGTCCGCAAATTAGCACGACCCTGACGATCTCGCAGGCAGCGCCAAGTCCTACCGGAGCGAGAGTATGGTGTCCAAACTCCATGACAGACTGATCGTCATCGACGGCCTGAACGTCTCCAACTTCAGCCGCAGCGTGTTCGAGGACATGCGTCGGGGCGGCGTCACCGCGGCTAATTGCACGAGCTGCGTGTGGGAGAGTTTCACCGAGACCATGCGCAATTTCGCGCGCTGGAAGACTTGGGTGTACGAGAACGCGGATCTCATTACCCAGGTCTACACCACCGAAGACATCCAACGCGCCAAACGCGAGAACAAGACCGGCATCATCCTCGGGTGGCAGAATAGCAGTGGCATTGAGGATCGCCTCGATTACCTCGTTTTGTTCCATGAGCTTGGCCTGCGCGTCGTTCAGCTGACCTACAACACCCAAAACCTCGTTGGCTCCGGTTGCTACAAGTTCCGCGACCACGGCCTTTCGGACTTTGGTCGCGACGTGCTGGCGGAGATGAACCGGCTTGGCATCCTGTGCGATCTTTCTCATGTCGGCGCCAAGACGAGTGAGGACGCGATATTGGCCTCCAAGCAGCGGGTGGCCTATTCACATTGCCTGCCCGCAGGTCTCAAGGCACACCCGCGCAATAAGAGCGACGAGCAGCTTCGCTTCATAGCCGACCAGGGGAGGCTTCATCGGCGTCACCATGTTTCCTGCATTCCTGAAGAAGGGCACGTCGGCAACCGTCGACGACTACGTGGAAGCCATCGACTACGTCATCAACCTGTGCGGTGAGGAATGCGTCGGCGTGGGCACGGACTTCACCCAGGGCTATGATGACGCCTTCTTCCACTGGATCACCCACGACAAGGGCACGGGCCGCAAGCTTGTCGACTTTGGCCCGATCATCAATCCGGAGGGCATGCGCAGGATTGGCGATTTCCCCAATTTCACTGCTGCAATGGAACGGCGCGGCTGGTCAGAGGACCGCATAGCCAAGGTGATGGGTGGCAATTGGCTTCAGTTGCTCGGGGATGTCTGGCGGCACTGATCCCGGCTGCTGGCCCGACGGGCGTCAGAGCAATGTACTAGTTGAGTTGGCCGGCCCATGGTCTATCCGACTTGCATTTCCGCCATGCAACTGAATCTAGAAGGCCGGCGATGCATCCGGCGCGGTTGACAGCTGCCTCAGCTCGGCCAGTGGCGGCGGACGGGATCGCTGCCGTCCCAGCCGGCCGCGGCGGCGCGGACCGCGTCGAAAATGCGCATCCGTGTGGGCGTAGCGTGCGCCATTTCGATCACTGATCCGGGGTGGCCCTCATTGCGGAAATAAACGAAACGGCCGCGCGGGCTGTCGCCCTCCTGGCCAACCGCATAGCCGGTCGCCAAGGCGCGTTGGTAGATCTCATCATAGTTCTCTGGCCAGCTCGACCAATGCTGCATGCCCTCATGCCCGGCGGGAGGAAGTCGCGATACATGCTGGGCGTGCCGCAGCGCTGCTGGATCAGCTCGAGCTGCACGTCCCCCGAGTTGGCCAGGGCGATGGAGATGTGCACCTCATCATAGCGTCGACCCGCGTAGGTGAAGCCGGTGACCGCCAGGCGGTCGGCATTGAACCAGGGTCCGACGCCGCAGACCTCCACCCAGTGGCGCATCGCGGCTTCGATGTCGCGCACGACAATGCCCACCTGACGCATGGCTCCGAACAGTCGGCTCATCTGCAACCCTCGCTTTTTTTGTGCTCCGCGCGCCGGTGCGATAGTGCGATGGATCACCCGGTCCTCATCAACAATTTCCGCGGCTATCGGGAGGTACACCTGCCACCAATTTGGCGCCCCGTATCGACAGCCATGACCCCGTGAAGACCTCGGCGATGGCGCTCAATGCGATGCAGCGGATGGCCATTCCGCTGCGCGCGAGATCTTCAGCCCTCGCCCTAGCCAAGCATATTGGCAACATCAACGGGCTGATCGATCGGTCTGGTATTGAAGGACGCTTCCCAGGTCGCGATCTTTCCATCATGCATCGTCCACACTTCGACGCCGAAACCTTTCATGCACCGTCCAGTCTCAACGTCTTCCCACTCTCCCTCCCAGACGTTGGTCATGACGTCACCCATGAGCCCACGAAGCTGCTTTCTCAAGCGGTAGTCCTTCTGCCTTGCGCTCCGCGCGAGGAAGAACTGGCGAAGCGTCTCACGCCCCCTGAATTCGGGTACCGTACCAAAGCGCACCACGCAGTCCTCCGTGAAGCCGTCAACCAACGCCTCCACGTCCCAGGGCATGAACAGAGATTCAACGCGGCTTACAAAAGCGCGCGCTTCCTCAATCGTCGAGGGGTTCCGATTGACTCCTGCGCGACCATGTTCAGCTGCGGTCTTCAGTATTGCCACTGACTTGTCGTCACGGGGCGAAGTGGCCATGAACAGCGAGACGGGGAAATCCGCACCATAGTGTCGGCCCCTCTGTTTTGGCTGATATTCTGGGCGCGGACTTGGGTCTGGCTCGATTAGCTTGCGGTAGAGGTGCCACGTGGAATGGCCCAACACTGGCACGACGATCGCTAGTTCCCACCTAACCATGTTCCCATGTTGCCGCAAATCAGTCAGTCTGCGGCCATGAGGCGAGACGATATCTGCATTGATGCGAGCCCGTGGAACCGCGCGCGGTTGGCGGGTCTGGTGGGCGACCGCAACACGTCCTCGAAGGTGGTGTGGCGCGCCGAGATCGTGCTGGCGACGGCCGATGGACACGGCACCAACGAGATCATGCGGCGCACGGGCAAGTCGAAGCCGTGCGTTTGGCGCTGGCAGGAGCGCTATATCGACGAGGGCGTCGAGGGGCTGATGCGCGACAAGACCCGGCCTTCGCGCAAGCCGCCGCTTCCTGAGAAGAACAAGCTGCCGTGCTGACCAAGACGGCCAACGAGACACCTGCAAACGCCACACACTGGAGCCGGGCTTCGATGGCGGCCGAGATGGGGATCAGCGCGTCCAGCGTGGGGCGCATCTGGGCCGAGGCCGGCTTGAAGCCGCACCTCGTCAAGCGGTTCAAGATGTCGAACGATCCGCAGTTCGCCGAGAAGGTGATCGATGTCGTCGGGCTCTACATGAACCCGCCGGAGCATGCGCTAGTGCTGTGCGTCGATGAAAAAGCCAATTCAAGCCCTCGATCGCACCCAGCAAGGACTACCCCTTCATCAGGGACGCCTGCGACGCTAACGCACGACTACAAGCACCATGGCACCACGACGCTATTCGCGGCGCTCGATGGGAAGAGCGCCTCGTCATCGAAGCATGCCTGCCACGACATCGTCCCCAGGAGTTCATCCGCTTCCTCAAGCTCATCGACCCTGCTCCCAGGACCACCTCGACTTCCACCTCGTGGTCGACAACTACGCCACGCACAAACACCCCAGGTGCAGCCCTAGCTCGCCAGCTCCGCGCTTCCACATGCACTTCACGCCGACCAGCACTTCCTGGCTCAACCTCGTCGAGCGCTTCTTCGCCGAGATCACCAGCAAGCGTCTCCGCCGCGGCGTCTTCAGGAGCGTTGCCGACCTCAAGGACGCGATCCACGACTACCTCGACCGCCACAACGCCGATCCCAAACCTTTCGTCTGGACCAAGACCGCTGATGCCATCCTCGCCCAGGAAAAACGGCAGGGAACCGATCACCAGCAGGCCCGCGACCAAGATCGCCCACAAGGCCATCGCAACAGGATTTCGGAGTATCACTCGGATCGAGGTCGCGATGGCGGCCGCCACGCCAACGTTGCGGTCGAGCAGCAACGGGAAAGACACCACGCTGAGGGAAAATGCGAGCGCCGCGAAGACGAAGCCGGCGGCATTGCCCGCCACGATGAGCTTGTAACCTTCGGGAGTGGTGAGCACCCGCTGTACAAAAGCCGCCAGCTTGAGGGGCTCGTCGGAACCAAAATTCGCGTTGTAAATGGCCTGCGCAACTGCCAGCCAGACGCCGACAAGCGCCAGCAGCAGCAGGCCAAGCGCGGCAATCGACTGAAGTGACGGTGAGTGGATGATGTCGAACGCATGTTTCCAGGACGTGTCCAAGCCGAGCTCGCGGCGGCGGCTGAGCTCGTAGAGCCCAATCGCGGCAAACGGACCGACGAGCGGAAAGCCGGCGGCAAGTGGATAAAGGAGGGGAATGAGATCCTGCCCGAACATGGCTCGAAACAGCACGAGACCGACGACGGGATAAATCAGGCCCAGGAAAATGACGTGCGTCGGCATGGCCCAGAAATCCTGCAGACCCTTTGCCAAGGCATCCCTCAGATCAGACACCCCAATGGAGCGAACCGCCGGCAGTTCACGCGCGGCACCGGCTGGAAGAATGATGTCTGTGCTTGCCATGACCGATCCTCCCGAACGCATCCGTCCGAGGGCGGCGACAGGCCGTGATCGTCAGGCCAAATTGACCGCGGTCACGTCGAGCCGCGACCCGCAAAGCTGCTCTTTGTACCATGGGATGCAGGTCTTGTCCCGCAGGCCGCCAACAGCAGCGCCGATCTCGCGAACCGAGGGCCGGCACGCAAATTTCCGAAGCGCGCGAGCGACGTCTCGGGCGGCACGCTGTAGTCCGGATGTACCACGCGCTCACAGCCGGCCGGCGCTCAATCTCCCGGCAGACACAAGGCCGGACGTGACGATAGTGCAACCGCGACACGGTCGCTTCAGATGCCGGGTACCAGGTCAAGTCCTGATCCCGAGCTGCCGAGGGGCGCAAATCCGGCTGACCCCGCTGGCGCCAGGCAGTTGTCGCGCAGCGACCGCGACACGAAACGACGCCCGGCATCGTGCCCGTGCACCTCGGTTCGAGGCATCCTCGCATTGTGCTTGCCGCACACGGGAGGCCATGCCTAAATCAACTCAAGAATACAGCACGCAATACCGGCCTAGGCAGGAGCCATGTGCGAGGAGGAAGCCCGATGACTACGTCCCGCCGTACGTTCGTCAAGGGTAGCATGGCGACCGCCGCTACCGTTTCCTCTCCCGGGCTCCTAAGGGCTCAGTCGGCGCCCACGATGGCGCGCACGGTTCGTGCCGTATTGCATGCCGACCTCAAGATCTTCGACCCGATTTGGACGACCGCCAACATAACCGGCGACCACGGTCTGCTGATCTACGACACACTGTTTGGCATGGACGAGGCGCGCAAGGTGCAGCCTCAGATGGTCGACAAGTGGGGCGTTTCCGACGACAAGAAAACGTATACCTTTACACTGCGCGATGGCCTGAAGTTCCATGATGGACAAGCCGTCACGAGCGCCGACGTGGTCGCCTCGATCCGTCGCTGGGCGGCCCGCGACGGCACCGGCCAGCACCTGTTCAAGCGCGTGGCGGATACACCCATAAAAGACGACAAGACCTTTCAAATTGTGCTCAAGGAGCGCTATGGCCTCGTGCTCGAAGCGCTCGGCAAGATCGAAACGAACTTGCTCGTCATCATGCGCAAGAAGGACGCGGAGACGGACCCGAACCAACAGGTAACGACCAAGGTCGGCTCCGGCCCCTTTACGTTCAACGAGGCCGAGACCAAGTCTGGCCAGCGCTACGTTTACGACAAGAACCCGAACTACGCTCCCCGCAAAGAGCCGCCATCAGCTATGGCCGGCGGCAAGATCGCCAAGCTCGACCGCGTCATCATAGAGAACATGGCAGACGAGCAGACGGCGGTCGCGGCGCTGAAGGCCGGGGAGATCGACTTCTATGAGGTGCCGCCTATCGACCTGCTCGACCAGCTGGAGAGCGACAAGAACATCAAGCTCGAGGTCCTGAACAAGGGCGGAAACGTGGGCATGTGCCGTCTCAATTGGCTGCATCCACCCTTCGACAAGGTCGAGGCTCGCCAGGCGATGCTCTACCTCATCAAGCAGGAGGACATTCTCAAGGCGGTGTTCGGCAACCCGAAGTACTACCGCTCATGTTCCTCGCTGTTTGGCTGCACCGGCCAGATGCAAAGCGAGGTCAACACTGATTGGTTCAAGGGCGGCCAGAACATCGCCAAAGCCAGGGAGCTTTTCAAAAAGTCCGGCTATGACGGCCGTCCCGTCGTCATACTGCAGGCGACCAACATCTCCTTCATGAACAACGCTGCGTTGCTCATCGCCCAGTGGCTGAAGGAAGCGGGCGTCAATGCCGAGCTTGCCGCGTCTGACTGGGGCGCGGTCGTTACAAGGCGCTCGGTAAAGAAGCCGGTGGCGGAGGGTGGATGGAATATCTTCATCACTTGGGGTTCGGGCGAAGGCTTCGACAATCCGATCGGCTTCGTCGCCCACACCGCCAATGGCGGCGACGGCTGGTTCGGCTGGCCCAAGGACGACCTGCACGAGAAGCTTCGCGACGACTGGGCTCTCGCCGCCACGCTAGAGGAACGCAAGGCGGTCGCACGCAAGCTGCAGGAGAATGCCTGGAACTATGTGCCGATGGCGCTGCTTGGCCAGTGGGCTCCGCCGGTCGCGCACCGCGCCAATGTCCGCGGGTTCATCCCACTCCCGGCCCATGTGCCCTTCTGGAACGTGGAGAAGACCTAAGGCCGGGGCTCGCCTAGCCGAGCGGTAGTGGCGTTGCCGCGTATGAGCACCGTGAATACGGCCCGGCACGAGTAGGCATGGCTAATGCTGGCTTTCATAGTCCGCCGATTGCTCTCGACCATGCTGGTGATGGCGATTGTCGCGGTGTTCATTTTCCTGCTGCTGCATCTGTCGCCTGGCGATCCTGCCGCCATCATTGTCGGTGACAACGCAACCCAGGTGCAAATCGACGCCGTCCGCAAGGAGCTCGGCCTCGACGATCCTCTGGCCGTGCAGTTCGTGCGTTGGGTCACCGCGGTCTTCAGGGGCGACCTCGGCGTGTCGATCTTCTCGCACGAGCCCGTCGGCAAGCTCATCGGCCAGCGCATAGAGCCGACCGTCTCGCTTGCAGCCACCACGTTGCTGCTCGCCGTTACCGTTGCGGTCTCGTTTGGCGTGCTCGCCGCCTGGAAGGTCGGGACCTGGGTCGACCGCCTGGTGATGGTGTTGTCGGTCGTGAGCTTCTCGGTACCGGTATTCGTCGTCGGCTATCTCCTCATCTACGTGTTCTCGATCAAGCTCGGTTGGCTGCCGGTGCAGGGCTACACACCAATTGCCGAGGGGGCCGTGATCTGGTTCCGTCACCTGATTCTGCCCTCGATTGCGCTGGGGCTGGCCTATGTCGCCCTTATTGCCCGAATCACGCGAACGGCCATGCTGGACGTGTTGTCGGAAGACTACATCCGCACGGCGCGCGCCAAGGGTGTCGCCGCCGGCCCCGTGCTGATGAAGCACGCACTGAAGAACGCCGGCGTGCCGATCGTTACGGTGATTGGCATCGGCGTAGCGTTGCTGATCGGCGGCGTGGTCATCACCGAGACCGTGTTCAACATTCCCGGCGTCGGTCGCCTAGTGGTCGATGCCATTTCCCAGCGCGACTACCCGATCATCCAAGGTGTGACGCTGATCTTCTCAGGCGTCTACGTGCTGGTAAACCTCCTCGTCGATCTCAGCTATACCGTGCTCGACCCGAGGATCCGTTACTGAGATGGTCGATGCCGCTGCTACACGGACGACGCTCGCGCCGAACCGAGCTACGCGGGGATCGAGCGCCATGGCGCTTCCTACGCCGCAACCCGACCATGGTAGTCGGCCTCGTCATTCTCGGAGCGATGTTGCTCGCCGCCCTGGCTGCACCCTGGATCGCTGGCGATCCCTATTCGATGAAACCCGTGCAGCGCTTCAAGCCGCCCTCCGACACGCTCTGGTTCGGAACTGACAATCTGGGCCGCGATGTCTATGCCCGCACCATCTATGGCGCTCGGGTGTCCTTGACCGTCGGCCTCGTCGTGGCGGTGGTCGCGGTCTCGATCGGGCTCGTGATCGGCCTGCTCGCCGGCTTCTTCAGGCCGGTCGAGGTGGTCATCATGCGGCTGATGGATGGGCTGATGGCGATCCCGGCGATCCTGCTCGCCATCGCCCTCATTTCGCTGTTCAAGGGTAGCGTGGGCGTCGTCATCACCGCAATCGTCATCCCCGAGGTGCCGCGCGTGGCGCGCCTGGTGCGCGCGGTGGTACTCACGACGCGCGAGCAGCCCTATATCGAGGCCGCCATCGCCAGCGGCACGCGCGTGCGCAAGATACTGTGGCGGCATATCCTGCCCTCGACCTTCCCGCCGCTTATTGTGCAGGCCACCTACATCTGCGCCTCCGCCATCCTGATCGAGGCCGGCCTCTCCTTCCTGGGCGCCGGCACGCCGCCGGAGATCCCCACCTGGGGAAACATGATCGCCTCGAGCCGAGTTTACCTGGCGAGGGCGCCGTGGACCGTGTTCTGTCCTGGGCTGGCGCTGGCGCTCGTCGTGCTCTCGGTCAACCTCGTCGGCGACGGGCTGCGCGACCGCCTCGATCCGCGCATCGCGCGCCGTATGTGAGGCAAGCATGCCCGCGCCGCTCCTGGAGGTGAGAGACCTCAAGACCCACTTCTTCACCGAAGACGGCATCACGCGCGCGGTCGACGGCCTGTCGTACGAGATCGGTGCCGGCGAGACGCTCGGCATCGTCGGGGAGTTCGGCTGCGGCAAGAGCGTGGCCGCGCTCTCCGTCTTGCGCCTGCTGCCCTGACCGCATCGGCCGCACCGTAGCCGGCTCCATCCGCTTCGACGGCGTCGAGCTGTTGGCGCTCAGCGAGGCCGATATGCGCGACATCCGCGGCAATCGCATCGCCATGATCTTCCAGGAGCCGATGACCTCGCTCAATCCGGTCCTGACAATCGGCCACCAGATCGCGGAAGCCTTCCGCGTGCACAAGGGGTTCGGCCGCAAGGAGGCGCGCGAGCACGCGCGCCGCATGCTCGAGGTCGTGCGCATCCCGGACGCGCGGAGCCGTCTCGACGATTATCCACATCAGTTCTCCGGTGGCATGCGCCAGCGGGTGATGATCGCCATGGCGCTCGCCTGCACCCCCAAGCTGTTGATTGCCGACGAGCCGACCACGGCGCTTGACGTCACCATCCAGGCGCAGGTGCTCAAGCTGATCCTCGAGCTCAAGGAGCGCACAGGCGCCGCAGTCATCCTCATCACTCACGACCTCGGCGTGGTGGCCGAGACCTGCCAGCGCGTGGTCGTCATGTACGCGGGCCGCAAGGTAGAGGAGGCCCCGGTGCTGGAGCTTTTCGACCGGCCGGCGCATCCCTACACGCGCGGGTTGCTGGGCTCGATCGCGCGCGGCCGGGCGGGTGCGCGCGCCAGGCGCCTGCAGGAGATACCGGGCGTCGTGCCCTCGCTGAGGGAGCCGATTGCGGGTTGCGCATTCGCGCCCCGTTGCCGCCACGCCATCGATCGCTGCCACCGCGAGGCGCCGACATTGCAGGAAATCGGCGGCGGCGAAAGCGGCCGGCATCTGGCCGCCTGCTTCCTGGCCGTGGAACTGCTGGCTGTCATGACCGCCCAGCCCATTTCGTCTCGCAAGCGAGGATCCAACCGCGCGCATCGGTCCCTTCGTCCTAGAGGTCGATGACCTCAAGAAATACTTCCCCGTGCGCCGCGGCTTGCTCCAGCGCACGAGCGCCGAGATCCGGGCCGTCGATGGGGTGAGCTTCACCCTCGACCCGGGCGAGACGCTGTGCCTCGTCGGCGAATCCGGCTCCGGCAAATCGACCGTCGGCCGCCTGGTGCTACGACTGATCGAACCCACCGAGGGCCGCGTGCGACTCGATGGCCATGACATCACTCGTCTTAGCCGCGAGGAGATGCGTCCGTGGCGCAAGCGAATGCAGATCGTGTTCCAGGATCCCTACGCCTCGCTCAACCCCCGCCTGACCGCCGGTCGCATCGTCGCCGAGCCGCTCGAAAACTTCCCCGATGGTGCGGGCTCCGATCCCGCCGAACGGGTCGCGCGCTTGTTCGAGCGCGTCGGCCTGAGGGCCGACATGGCCGGCAGATATCCCTTCGAATTCTCGGGTGGCCAACGCCAGCGCTTAGGCCTTGCCCGCGCGCTCGCGCTCAATCCCTCGCTCATCGTTGCTGACGAGCCCGTCTCCGCGCTCGATGTCTCAGTGCAAGCGCAGGTGTTGAACCTCATGATGGACCTGCAGGAGGATCTCAAACTCGCCTACCTCTTCATCAGCCACGACCTCGGCGTGGTCGAGCACATCGGCCATCGCGTGGCCGTCATGTATCTCGGGCGCATCGTCGAGCTTGCCGGCAAGGAGGAGCTATTCGCACGGCCGCTGCATCCCTATACGCGCGCGCTGATGGCTGCGGCCCCTGTGCCGAACCCGCGTGCGAAAAAGGAGCGCATCGTGCTCGAGGGCGACATCCCCTCGCCAATTTCGCCGCCCTCGGGGTGCCATTTCCATACGCGCTGCCCGTTCGCGTTCCAACGCTGCCGCAACGAGGCGCCTGTGCTTCGGGATGCCGGTGGCGGGCGCTGGTTTTCTTGCCACCTCGAACCATGAAACCCTCTGGCCTGGACGCGCATTCGGCAAAATCTGATCGGACTTTTTCGGATCCCCGGTCGGAAACGTGCCGCACAGATCAGCATCTCATCAGCAAGCTAGAACCCGCCGGAAGTCCTCGCATGAAGCAAACATCAGCGCGCACTCCAAAGACCTGTTCGCAACCGTGGGCGACCGTTGCATTGTACAGACGCAACACGCTGATCGAACTAGCGGATCTATTTGCTGGACGTTGAACAATGTCAGTTCGCCCGCCGGATGCCAGCAGGTTTACATACGGGACCAGTTCACGGACCGGGCGTGCTGCCGCGATTTCTCGGAAGGTTGCGTTCGCTGCCGACGCGGATTGAGCGCAGTGACGATCGAGAGACGGTTGTTCCAGGCCCGATGAAGGGTTACGCTTCGGATCTGGGGTGTCGAGGGCACGGAGAGCCAATTCCTCCGCCGTCGATTGATCGAGTACTGAGGAGGCTTGTCATGCAGCGTCGCTCTTTCCTGATCGGCTCATCCGCCGCGGCAGCCGTCCAAGTCGGGGGGTTCCGAGTGGCCATGGCCCAACCCAGGCCTGGCGAACTCGTCTGGGCCGACAATCTTCCGGGCGGCCTGGACCCGCACGTGATCTTCGACGTGCCGATGCAGTTCTACATGCTCAACATCTATGACCAGCTCTACCACTACGAGGGCAATCCGCCGCAGCTCAAGCCCTGGCTCGCCTCGGGACACAAGATAAGCCCCGACGGTCTCACCTGGACCATCACGCTGCGCGATGCCAAGTTCCACGACGGCTCGCCGGTCACGGCCGAGGATGTCGTCTATTCGTTCCGGCGGCTGCTGTCGATCAAGCGCGGGCCCGCGGCCGCCTTCCTGCCGGTGCTGGCGCCCGACAAGGTCACGGCAGTCGATGCCAAGACCGTCAAGTTCGAGCTGAAATACGGCTATCAGCCGTTCCACGCGGCGCTGCCGCTCGTGTGCATCGTCAATCCGCGCGTCATCAAGGCGCACGAGAAGGACGGCGACTGGGGCCAGGCGTGGCTGGCCTCCAATGACGCGGGCTCCGGCCCTTATATGCTCGACGCAGCGAGCTACAAGCCCGCCGAGGAGCTCGACATGAAGCGCAACGCCGCGCATTTCATGGGCTGGAAGCACAATGCCAAGCCCATCGACATCGTGCGCTGCCGCAACATCAAGGAGACCACCACGCGCGTCAACGCGCTGCTCAAGGGCGATATCGACGCCACCGACAGCTACCTGCCCACCGACCAGGTGGAGCGCGTCCTGAAGGCCAAGAACGTCCGCGTCATCAAGGACGAGACCATGCGCGTCATGATCATCCGCATGAACAACCGCAAGCCGCCCTTCGACAACGTGCATTTCCGCCGCGCCATCAGCCACGCCTTCAACTACAAGGGGTTCATCTCCGGCGTGCTCAAGGACTACGCGGTGCGCAACGCCGGGCCGATCCCGCAGAACCTGTGGGGAGCGCCCAAGGACCTCAAGCCCTACGACTACAATCTGGAGCTGGCCAAGGCGGAGCTCGCCAAGGCCAAGGCCGAGGGTGCGCCGATCGATCGCGAGATCGAGATCGACATCCAGCAGCAGCTGGCCCAGACCACGCAGGCGGCCCAGGTGCTGCAGCAGGACCTGCGCAAGATCGGCGTCAACCTCAAGATCGCGCCCAACCTGTGGGCCAACCTCGTGTCCTCGACGGCCAAGGCCGAAACCACCCCGGACATGTGGGTGCACTGGGTCTCGACCTACTTCGTCGATCCCGAGAACTGGATCGGGCAGATGTACGACAGCCAGTTCCACGGCACCTGGAAGGCCTCGAGCTGGTACAAGAACGACAAGGTCGACGCTCTCCTGCGCGAGGCGCGCCGGTCATCCGACCACGCCAAGCGCCAGTCGCTCTACGAGGAGGCTTCGCGCATCGTGGTCGCTGATGCGGCCGACATCTGGATCTACAATACGGTCCAGATTCGCGGCATCAGCGCGCGCGTGCAGGGGTACAAATTCTCGCCGGTCGGCTCTGGCGCCGAGTTCAGGTACATGTCGCTGACGGCATGAGGCGGGTGCGCGTCTGCTCTCTCCGATCGATCGGTGCGACCTGGCGCGGGCGGAGGGGCTTCGCGGTTCACCCGCTGACGAGGACCGACAGAGACATGGACGCTAGGATGCTGGCGGCGGACGCGGGAATGGGGATATGACCCGTTTCATCTTGCGCCGCGTTCTCCTGGTGCTGCCGTCACTGTTTGGTCTTCTTGTCCTTACGTTCGTGATGCTGCGGGTCCTGCCCAATGACCCCTCTGCAGCATTGGCCGGCGAGAACGCAACTCCAGCGCAAATAGCCGCCATCAGGAAGGCCTACGGCTTCGACGAACCTCTCTGGAAGCAGTTCCTCATCTACCTGAAGCAGGTCGCGCAGGCCGATCTCGGCAACTCCACCGTCAGCGGCCGCCCCGTCATAAGCGACATCGCGCTGCGTCTTCCGGCGACGGTGGAGCTCACGCTCTGCGCTTTGATCTTTGCGACCCTCGTCGGCATTCCGCTCGGTACTCTGGCGGCGGTCTGGCACAACTCGGCGTTCGACCATGTCATGCGTATCGTCACGGTCGGCGGTCTTGCCATCGCGGCGTTCTGGTTCGCGATCATCCTCCAGCTGGTGTTCTCCATGAGCCTGGACTGGCTGCCGTTGCGAGGCCGCCTCTCGGTGGGAATGCCCGAGCCGGCCAGACTGACGGGGCTCTTCCTCCTCGACAGCTTGCTCACCGGTCGTCTCGATCTATTCTGGGATGCGCTCAGGCACATCATCATGCCGGCACTCACTTTATCGCTCGGCGGACTGGCCTCGATTGCCCGCTTCACGCGTGCAGGTGTGCTCGATACGCTGCAGCAGGATTTTGTGGGCTACGCCGAGGCTGCAGGATACCGAACGCGCCGGATCGTTTGGGTTTACGTGCTGCGCAACTCGGTCGTCGCCGCCACCACCCAGATCGGCCTTCTGTTCGGCGCCCTCATATCGAGCGCAGTCGCCGTCGAGGCGATCTTCGACTGGCCAGGGATAGGCTCTTACGCCGTCAATGCCATCCTCACCTCCGACTACAAGGCGATCCTCGCCGTCACGCTCGTCGTCGGCGTGATCTACGCGATCGTCAACATCCTCGTCGATGTCTCGCACGCGCTTCTCGATCCTCGCGTCGCCGAGACCCTCCGATAGAGGCGCGGTCGTGCTGATCTTGAAGAAGTTCCTGCGCGACGTGCCGGCGGTTCTGGGGCTCGTCATCATCGTCGCCGTCGTGCTGCTGGCACTTGTCGCCCCGCTGCTGGCGAGCGTCGAGTCGCTCTACGACGGCAACATCATGGAGCGGTTGCGACCACCCTCCAGCGAGCATTGGTTCGGCACCGACAATCTCGGGCGCGACGTGTTCGCCCGCGTGATGGTGGGATCCGAAGGCGCGCTCGCCGTCGCGCTCTCGGTCGTGGCCCTCTCGCTCGCCATCGGGGTGCCTGCCGGCCTCTACGCCGGCTATGGCGACGGGTGGGCCAGTGAGCTCATCATGCGCGTGACGGACGTGTTTTTGTCCGTGCCACAACTCATTCTGGCTCTCGCGGTGGCACAGCTGATCGGCAAAGGCCTCGAAAGCGCGATGCTCGCGCTGGCCCTCACGTACTGGCCGTTCTTCTGCCGCACGGTCTTCTCCGAGACGCGGCGCGTGCGCAATACGCTGTTCGTCGACGCACTGCAGGGCATCGGTGCCTCGCAATGGCGCATCCTGATGGTCCACGTGCTGCCCAATGTCGCCTCTCCCGTCATCGTCCGCGCCACCATCGGCATGGGCTTCACGATCCTGACCACGGCCGTGTTGGGGTTCCTGGGCATCGGTGCCACGCCGCCGTCTCCCGACTGGGGCCTCGCCATCGCAGAGAGCCGCGAATACCTGCCGGAGTCGTGGTGGGCGGTGACCTTTCCCGGCCTTGCGATCCTCATCACCGTGCTTGGGTTCAATCTCTTCGGCGACGGACTGCGCGACCTTGTAGATCCGCGTCTGAGGCGATCGCGATGACGCCGCGAACGGGCGAATCGGTGCTGGACGTCCGGGGGCTGTCGGTTGCCATCGATACCGATGAAGGCGAGGCGCAAATCCTCGATCATGCCGACCTCGTTCTCCGCGCCGGCTCGATTCATGGCGTCGTTGGGGAGTCCGGCTGCGGAAAGTCCACGCTCCTCAAGGCCATCCTTGGCATCCTCCCGAAGCGTGGCCGCATCGAGGGCGGCAGCGTGCAGCTGTCTGGCCGAGACCTCACCCACCTCGGGCGCGACGTCATGCAGCGGGAGGTGCGCGGGCGGGAGATCGGGTTCATTCCGCAGGACCCTTTTCAGGCGCTGAACCCGGTTTTCCGCGTCGAGACGCAGCTCATGGAAGCGCTGCTGACCCATGGCATCCGGAGCAATCAAAGCCCATCCGACGCCTCGGCTCACCTCGACCGCAAGGCCATGCGGGCTCATCTGGTTTCCCTCCTCAAGGCGGTGCAGCTGCCCGATGCCGAGGAGGCCCTTGCACGCTACCCACACCAGTTCTCGGGCGGCCAGCGCCAACGCCTGCTGATTGCCGCCTCTCTCGCGTGCGCGCCCGCCATCGTGCTGGCCGACGAGCCGACGACCGCGCTCGACGTGACGACCCAGCTGCAGATTCTGAAGCTTCTGCGCGAGCTAGCCGGCGAGCGTAGCCTGTCGATGCTATTTGTGACCCACGACTTCGGCGTCGTGGCGCAACTCTGCGACACGGTGACGGTCATGTATGCAGGGCAGACGGTGGAGACCGGCTCGGTGCGCGAGGTGCTCGACGACCCCAAGCATCCCTACACGCGCATGCTCCTTGCCTGCCATCCCGACCGGGCCAGAAAGCTTGCCGGCATCCCAGGTGCCGTACCGTCACCACTGCGCCCGCCCTCGGGTTGTCGATTTCATACGCGCTGCCCGCAGGCCCGCACCGAGTGCGCCGCCACCCGGCCCCAACGCGCGACGGTTGGCGGATTTCATGGAGTGGCCTGCGTCCTCTACCCGACCGGGAGTGCGCCATGACGCAGGGCGAGGTGATCCTTTCGCTGGAGAATGTGGTTACCGTGCTGGGTGGAGGCCGGCCATTTCTCGGCAAACCGCGGCCAAAAGTCCGGGCCGTCGACGGCGTCACTCTGGCCCTGCATACCGGCGAGGCGCTGGGGCTTGTCGGGGAGTCGGGATGTGGAAAGACGACCTTGGCGAGGACCGCGCTGGGCCTCGTCCGCGAGACGGCGGGAACGATCCGCATCGATGGTGCGGTTGTCTCCGGCGTTCTGCCGCGCGAGGCGAGGCGCACCCGCCGGGCTGTGCAGTATGTGCATCAGGATTCGGGCGCTTCGCTCGACCCCTGGTGGAGCATCGGCCACGCGCTCGACGAGGCTCTGCGGATTCATGGAGTGGGGAGTTGGGCCGAGCGTGGCGCGCGTATCGATGAGATGCTCGCCGCCGTTGGGCTCGACGCATCGTTTCGCCGCCGCTACCCGCACGAGCTGTCTGGAGGTCAACAGCGACGGATTGGGCTCGCCCGCATCCTGGTGCTGCGCCCGCGCATCGTGATTCTCGATGAGCCGTCCGCCGGGCTCGATCTTTCGGTGCAGGCGACCGTGCTCGGCGTCTTCAACGAGCTGCGGCGCGAGTTCGGACTGACCTATCTGTTCGTGAGCCACGACCTCTCCGTCGTGCAGCGCATGTGCGGTCGTGTCGCCATCATGTACCTCGGCCGCATCGTCGAGGAGGGTGCGACGGAGCGCATTTACGGAGCCCCCGCGCACCCGTACACGCGCGCGCTCCTTGCTGCCGCCCCACGGCTCGAGCCGGGCTCCCTCGAAACGACGCCGGCACTGCCCGGCGATCCGCCCTCTCCAGTCGATGTGCCGTCAGGATGCGCCTTCCGCACGCGTTGCGCCTTTGCCCAACCGGCATGCGCCGAGCGCCGACCCGCGATGGAGGCCGTTGGTCCCGATCACGCGGCCGCCTGCTTTCGCCTCGGCGAGATCGGCTCGATGGCGTGACGCAGGTGGGCTTGGAACGGCCGCTAACCCTTCCAGGGCTCGACCACGACGTTGCCGATGATCTGTCCCAACTCGACGCACTCGTGTGCCGCGGCGATGTCGCTCAACGGGAAACGCTCGGCGATCCGCGGCCTCAGCATGCCCCGCTCGAGCAGGGCCACGATGGTGCGCGCGCCGGCCTCGCGGATGTCGCGCGGCATGTTCATGCCCTGTACGAAGTGCAGGCGCACTCCTTTGAGGCCGAAAGCGTAGTAGGGCAGCACCGGCTCACGGACACGGGTCGAGGAGTAGGAGGCAACGGTGCCGTTTTCGGCGACGACGGCACCATCGACGGCGACATTGGCACCGAAGTCCACCTCGACGATGCGGTCGACGCCGGCGTTGCCTGTAATCTCCATGACGCGGGCCACGACGTCCTCGCGGGTGTAGTCGACCACGTGGTCGGCGCCGGCGGCCCGGGCGATAGCCGCCTTCTCGGCCGAGCTCACCGTGGCGATGACCTTGGCTCCGCTCCAGCGCGCGAGCTCGACCGCCACCACGCCGACGGCACCCGCGCCGCCCTGCACCAGCACCGTCCGCCCGGAAACCGGCCCGTCCGACAGCGTGGCATGATAGGCCGTGAAGGCCGGCACGCCGAGACAGGCGCCCTCGGCAAAGGACAGGGCGTCCGGGAGTCTGACCGCGTTGGCCTGCGGCACGACGACGAACTGTGCTGCCGTCCCCTCGCCTCGCCGCGCCGAGCCGGCGCGATAGATGAATACCCGATCGCCGACGGCGACGCCGCGCACGCCGCCGCCGAGTGCCGCAACCGTGCCGGCGCCATCGCTGTGGGGCACCACGCGTGGCGCGTACATGGCGGGCCCGAGCCAGCCGGACCTGCGCTTGGTATCGTGCGGATTGACCCCCGAGGCCTCGATCCTGATCAGCAACTCGCCGTGTCCCGGCTCGGGTGTGGGCAGCTCGCCGAGCGTCAGGACCTCGCGTGCCGGCCCCATCCGCTCGTACCAGGCGGCCCGCATCGTGGTCGTGCGGCTGTCGCTCACTCTCGCCTCTATCTTCGGTCCCGGAGACGCACCCTCTCTGCGAGTATAGGAGGTAGATCGTCGCGCGAATACCATCCCGCCGCCGACTTCCGAACGGCTGCCTTGCGCTTCAGGATGACACTTTGCTGTTGTCCGCCAGCCCGGGGGCTTCCTAAGCTCGAGAGAGACAACCGGCGCCACCCCAGGGGTCACGAGCATGGCACGCATTGCCGTCGGCGGGTTTCACCACGAGACCAACTGCTTCGTTCGGGACAAGACGGACTTCGCCTATTTCATGAGCCATCGCGACCGCCCTCCTCTGGTGCGCGGCAAGGATGTGGTCGAGTGGCTCGGCGATACCAGCTTCGCCCTGTCGGGTTTCCTCCGCGACATGAAAGGCGCCCACGAGATCGTTCCGCTGCTGTGGACGAGCGGGGGCGCCGGCGGCCTCGTCACCGCGGATGCCTACGAACGGATCGCGGGCGAGCTCATTGGACGCCTTTCGCAGACCATGCCGGTCGACGCTGTCTATCTCGATTTGCACGGCGCGATGGTCAGCGAGCCCTTCGAGGACGGCGAGGGTGAGCTGCTGCGGCGGGTGCGGGCCGCGGTCGGACCGAACGTGCCCGTCGCCATCAGCCTCGACTACCATGCCAACGTGACGCCCGACATGGTCGAGCTCACCGACGCCCTGGTCGGCTATCGCACCTATCCGCACGTCGACAGGCCCGAGACCGGGACGCACGCAGCCCGCGCCCTGTCGCTTCTGCTGAAGCGCGGTCGCCCCAAAGGGCGGGCGCTGAGAAAACTGCCGTTCCTGATCCCGCTCAACGACCAGTGCACGCTGGTCGAGCCCTCCAAGGGCGTCGTTGCCCACTCGGTCGTGGCCGAGGGCGATCTCGTCAATCTTTCCTATCTCGCGGGTTTCCCGCCCTCTGACCTCTATTGGTGCGGGCCGGCAGTGATCGCGCACGCCTGGAGCCAGCAGGCGGCCGACCGAGCCGCCGACGCGCTCACGCGCGAGATCGCTTTGAGGGAGCCGGAGTTCGCCGTGCCGATGGTGCCGCCGGAGGACGGGGTGCGTGAGGCTATGGCAATTGCGCGCCGGGCATCGCGGCCCGTGGTCCTCTGCGACACGCAGGACAATCCCGGCTGTGGCGCGACCTCGGATACGACGGGCGTGCTGGAGGCGCTCGTTGGGCTGGGAGCCGAGGGGGCGATGGTGGGCTATCTCTGCGATGCCGAGGCCGCGACCGCAGCACACCGCGCAGGCGCGGGCGCCGACATTACGATCGCGCTGGGCGGCCGCTCCGGCCCCGAGGGCGTCACGCCCCTGAAGGCCACGTTCCGCGTCGCTCGTCTCGGCGATGGCCGGATGCGCACGACGGGAGCCGTCTCCGGCGGACGCGATATCGACCTCGGGCCAATGGCACTCCTGACGCTCGGCGGCGTGGGCGTCGCAGTCACGAGCAAGCGCATGCAGGCGCTCGACATGGCACCGTTCCGGCATCTGGGCGTCGAGCCGAAGGAGCAGAAGATCCTGGCGCTCAAGAGCACCTGCCACTTCCGTGCCGAGTTCGAGCCGATTGCCGAGAAGGTGATCGTGGTGATCGCTCCCGGCGGCTATCTCGCCGACCCGGCGCTTGTACCCTTATCGCCGCCTGCGTCCCGGCGTACGCCTGCGGCCGCTGGGGCCTGATTCCCTCGCCCCGCCTGCGGAAAGAGGGAACGTCACACGATCTCCTGCGCCTTAGGCACCGGCCATGCCGCCTTGCTGTGCGAAAGCCGCATGGAGACGCAGGCCTCTGCGGTCTTGAGCGCGGCGATCACCGGGTTGACCACGGGGACGCCGACCTTTTTGCCTAGCGCCTCGCAGATGCCGGGCAAGAAAGCCATGCTCATGCAGCCGAGCACCAGCACGTCGGCTCCGTCCTGCTCCACCGCGATGCGGGCGGCGTCTGGCCGCCTTGTCGAGCGCGCCTGGCTTCTGCTGGGCAAGGTCCATGACCGAGAGGCCGATACCGCGCACGGATGCCAGCAGGGGCGAGATGGCGAGCGCGCGCAGTCGAGCCGCCACCCGGCCGTAACCGCGGCCGGACGGCGTGAGTACTGAGAGGCGCGTGCCGAGTTGGGCCGCCAGATGCAGCGAGGCCGCACCCGGGCCGATCACCGGGATCGCAAGCATCTCGCGCAGGGCATCGAGGCCAGGATCGCTGTAGCAGCCGATGATGAGGGCATCGAACCCGTGCTTCTCTGCCCGCGGCGCGAGCCGGATCAGCTCCGGTACGACGAGGCCCGCGTCATGGGCGCTTTCGATCGCCGCCGGCCCCTTGGCAATCGGCTCGGCGACCACTTCCGTCCCTGTCGCCGCCTGGTCCTGCAGCACGGCCTGGCGGCGGGCCACCTCCTGCGATCCGACCGTTTTGTCCATCGGACTCGTAAGCTGATAGAGGATGCGCATGTGCGTAGTCCGCGATCGGTTTCAGGCAAGCTTCGCCAGCGTGTCGTCGATCAGGCCCGTGCAGTCCCCCAGCGCATCGGCGATGCGGTTGCGGTCGCGCACGAGCTGCGTCTCGAGCATCCAACGTGCCTCCCCATCACCGAGTTTGGCGTAGCGCGGCACGTCGTAGAGCATGGGGATCATGGTGCCCTGCGGGGTGTAGCCGTAGGGATCGTGCCCGTAGCTGCCTTTGGAGGTGCTGGCGAGCGGCACGAGCGCGCGTGATAGCCGCTTCATGCAGGTCATTGAGGGCATTGGCCGCAGCCTCGTCCTTGCTCCTGCCGGCGGCGTAGCGCTGGCGCCACTCCTGGGCGACGGCCTCGAGTTTCTCGGCGGACACCTTGAACGCCCGCGCGCGCTCGGCGGCACCGGCGAGGCCGATGCCCTCGGCGCCGGCCTTGAGCTGGTCGAGGCGCTCGATGAACTGATCGGCCACGCTCACGAATTCGAAGGGCAGCACCACCGCCGTGCACAGCTCCCATACGTAGGCCGCATACACCCTGAGGTGGTCGGCCATGAACGCGAAATCCAGCTTGTCGATGGTGTTTTCCAGGCTGTGGTGCCACCAGCCGAGGTTGGCGAGCGCGGTCTTCTTCAGCTCGTCCTCGGTGAAGGCGCCCTGGGCGGCCAGCATCGGCACGCCGAGGCCGAAGAACGACGCGTCCCCGTTCTTGACCGCGCGCCGCCACGCGGCGGGACGGTTGCCGAGGATGCGCTTCTCGGCCGCCTGGTGGAAGCGCTTCAGCTCGACGTTGGAGGCCGCACTCCAGCGCGAGGTGCCGGCGCACGCCGGCTGGTCGATCTGCAGATAGGCCACCGCATGCTCACGCAGGCGGTCCCAGTTGCGATCGACGAACCAGGACGAGCCGATCATGGTGCCGGTCTCGTGGCCGGTCCAGAAGCCGGCGACGAGGCCGCGGCGCAGCTTGTCGTGGTGCTGATTGAAGACGCGCGCAAGCTCCAGGATGCAGGCGTTGCCAGCGGCGTTGTCGGTGGCCTGCGGTCCTGGCCACGAATCCTGGTGGCCGCCGACCACGACGAAGTCCTCGCCGCGTCCCTTGACCTCGCCCACCGTAATCTGCACCGGACGCCAACCGTTCTCGACGTTGGCGCGAAACGATACGCGCACAGGCCCCGATTTCAGCATCTCGCGCAGCTTCAGGCCGGCTGTGCGGGCAATGCCGACGCAGGGCAACGTCGCCATCTCGGTCTTGTAGGTGTCCGGCGTCGGATTACCCCACGCCGGCTTGACCGAGCCGAACGGCACTGCAGTGTTCTCGGGGTGCCCCCAGTTCATCATCACGCAGCCCGTGGCACCCATGATGGCGGAGATGCGCTGCTTCTCGTGGCGGGCGGGATGATAGGACAGCTCAGAGAGCGTGATCTTGCCGGTGGCGTCGCGCCCCTCGTACTCGCCGAAGGCACCGGAGGCCACATCGATCAGATCGGCGGCGATGCCGTCGGGGAGCGTCGGCAGACTATGGCCCAGCGTGTTGGCCTCGATCGACAGCTCGACCGGCGCCAGGACGCGCATCTCAGCCTTCTCCGGAAAGCTCACCAGCCCCGGCATCTCGTGCACCCTGGCCGCCACCCCTGACTTGGTCAGCGCCTCGGCGCTGTATTCGGCCATGCGCTTGCCATTCGTGGAACCCGCAAGTCGCGACGGGATCCGGGTCGTGATGTGCTCGATATGGGCTTTCGCGTTGGCGGCAGAGACCGCTGCAACGACGTCCGCTTCCGACATGCCATCTCTCCCTCAGCGACGGTTTTCGCGGCACAGACGTTGCGCCGCGTTCGCCGGTTGACAATTGCCGGGTATCTTGCGGCAAAGGGCCGGCTCTGTCACGAGCGGCCCAAGCAATGCAGAGGCGACGATATGCAACCCATGCAGGACCCGGCAAGGCCCGTCGACCCAATCACGCTACAGATCATTCGCGGAGCGCTACGCGCCATCCAGAGCGAGATGGAGGCGGTGATCGAGCGCACGGCCATGTCGCCATTCATTCGTGAGAAGAAAGACTTCTATGCCGCCTTGTTCGATGCCACCGGCCGCCTGATCGTGGGCTCGAACCTGCCCGTGTTCGGCGACGTGGTCGGCCCAATCGCCGAGCACTACCCCCTCGGGTCGATGCGACCGGGAGACATCTACTGGTTCAACGACTGTTACGCTTCCAGGGGCGCGGTTTCGCATTCTCCCGACCAGGTCTTCCTGGCCCCGGTCTTCGCCGAAGGCCGACTCGCGGCGTTTGCGCAATCGTGGGCGCATTTCAACGATATCGGCGGCATGCGCCCAGGGCTCGCTCTCCCCCGACTGTACCGAGATCTATCAGGAGGGCATCATCGTGCCCCCGGTACGCGTGGTACGGGAGGGCGTGGTCGCCGACGAATTGCTGAGGCTCTTCTATCGCAACTCCCGCTTCCCCGAGATGGTGAAGGGCGACACACGCGCCTCGATGGCCGCGATCCGACTTGGAGAGCGGCGTCTGGGGGAGCTGTTCGAGCGATTCGGGCGCGCCCAGACGGCAGATGCGTTCGACTTTCTGATCGATGAGACCGAGCGGGAGCTGCGCGAGAAGCTGCGCGCCCTGGTGCCTGCCGGCGAGCACGTTTTCACAGACACCATCGATAGCGACGGCCAGGGGCACGGGCCCATCAAGCTGCGCTACCGTCTGCGCGTCACAGGCAACCGCATCACGCTCGACACCAGCGAGAGCGACGATCAGGTGCCGGGCCCCGTCAACTTCCTCATGAGCCCGCCAGTGCCGGCGATGATCTTCGGCGCCTATCTCCTCGGCGAGGGCTCGCAAAGCCTGCTCAATGCGGGAGCCGAGCGTGTCATCGACGAGCTGATCGTGCGGCAGGGCTCGATCCTGCAACCGAATTGGCCCGCACCGCTCGGCATGCGAGGCGTCACCATGATGCGCAACATGGCGGCCTGTCTCGGGCTGCTCAACGTGGCGACTGACGGCCATGCCATGGCGGCCCACAGCGCCTATGTGATCTGGTACTTGCGAGGACGCGACGCCGAGGGCGAGCTGTTCCTGCTCTCCGACGGCCTCGGCGTGGGGTACGGCGCTCGCCCCACTGCCGACGGCAACGACGCGGTTTATCTGGTCGCGCAAGAAAACTTCCCCTCCGAGTTTCTGGATTTGGTGTTTCCGGTCAGAGTTATTCGCTACGCCATCAACCCGGACACGGGGGGCCCCGGCCGTTGGCGCGGCGGCTGCGGGCTCGTCCGGGAGCTCGAGGTTTTGGCGCCCGAAGCAATGGTGTCCATGCGCATCGACAGCGTCGAGCATCCGCCCTGGGGCGTCGCCGGCGGCCTTGCGGCGGGCACCGGCGGCTGCGTCGTCAATCCCGGTCGGCCCGATGAACGCGTCCTGCGTCCCCTGAGCGACGGCAATATCGTCAAGCGCGGCGATGTCGTACGCGTGGAAACCGGGGGCGGAGGCGGCTGGGGCCATCCCTTCGACCGCGAAACCGATCGTGTCCTCGCCGACGTGCGCGGTGGCTTCGTCAGCCGGGCGCGCGCGGAAGAGCACTACGGCGTTGTGCTATCCGACGACGGCGTCTCGGTCGATCTCCCGGCAACGGCCAAGTGCCGGGCCAGGCGGCCAGAGGCAAAACTCTTTCACCGGCATGGCTACCACGAGGTGCTGAGCTGATGTCTGACCATCCTAAGGCGCCTCCCGCCCGCCTCATCGTCGGTGTCGACACCGGCGGCACCTTCACCGACGTCACGATGCTCGATCCGACGACCGGACACGTCTGGATGGCCAAGACGCCATCCACCCCGGACGACCCCTCGCAGGGCTTCGGCGACGGCATCTGCGAGGTGTTGGGCGTCGCCGGAGCGTCGGGGACCGAAATCGTGCGCGTGCTGCACGGCACGACCGTTGCCACCAATCTGATCCTCGAGGGCAAGGGGGCTCGCGCCGCGCTGCTCACCACCACCGGCTTCAAATACGTGCTCGAGATCGGGCGGCAGGATGTGCCGCGCCGCGCCAACCTGTTCGCCTGGGTGAAGCCGAAGCGACCTGTCCCTCCCGAACGCATCTTCGAGATCGGTGGGCGCATCGGGCCGGACGGAAAGGAGCTGGAGCCGCTGGATGAGGCGGCAGTGCGTGCCGCCGCGCAGGCAATCACGGCGCAAGGCGTCGCGTCGATTGCCGTCGTGCTGCTGCACAGCTACGCCAATCCGCAGCACGAGCGGCGAGTTGCCGAGATCCTCGCCGACTCGGTTCCCGGTGCACTCGTTTCCCTCTCGAGCGAGGTCCTGCCCGTGTTCCGCGAGTACGAGCGGACCATGACCACGATCCTCAATGCCAGCGTCATGCCGGTGGTGTCGACCTACGTCGAGCAGCTCGACCGGCGAGTGGCCGCAAGCGGCATTGCGGCACCTCTCCTGCTGATGAAATCGAGCGGCGGGGTCACCAGCACCCGCACTGTGCGGCGCGCGCCGGTGGAGACGGCACTATCGGGGCCGGCAGCCGGTGCCGTCGGCGCCGCCTATGTGGGGGTCAGCTCGGGACATCCCAATCTGATCGGCATCGACATCGGGGGGACTTCCGCCGACATCACCTTGATCCACGACGGCGAGCCGGGCCTCACGACCAACGGCCGGGTCGGCGGCTGGCCCGTCGGCCTGCCGATGGTCGACATCGTCACCATCGGCGCGGGGGGCGGATCGATCGCCCGCCTATCGGAGACGGGCGCCTTGATGGTGGGGCCCCAGAGTGCGGGCGCCATGCCCGGGCCGGTCTGCTATGGCCGTGGAGGCACCGAGCCGACCGTAACCGACGCTCATCTCGTACTCGGGCATCTGCCGCCCTACCTCCTGGGCGGAAGCTTCAAGCTCGACGTCGAGGCAGCGCGGGCCGCGATCCGCAAACATGTTGCCGAGCCGCTGGGGATCGGCGCGACGCAGGCGGCCCGCGGCATCCTCGCGATCGTCGACAACAACATGGTGGGCGCCATTCGCGTCGTATCGGTCGAGCGCGGTCACGATCCCCGCGATTTCTCACTGCTGCCCTTCGGTGGCGCTGGGCCGCTGCACGGCGGCGCGCTGGCGCGGCTGCTCGGCGTGGCAAAGATCATCGTGCCGCCAGGGCCGGGCGTTCTGTCGGCGCTCGGGCTGCTGGTATCCAACCTCAAAGCGGAGTTCACGCGCACTTGCTTGCAGAAGGCAGGGAGCTTCGATTGCGGAGCCGTCGCGCAGGTATTTGCCGGCCTCCAGGCAAAGGCCCGCGTGTGGTTGGATGCCGAGGGTGTGCCGGACGAAACGCGCAAGGTCACTTGGTACGCGAGCCTGCGCTATCAGCACCAGGGCTTCGAGCTCAACGTGCCGTGGGCGTCCCGCGATGTCACCGACGCCTCGGCGGCAGCGACGGTGGCAGCTTTCCATCGCCTGCACGAAAGGCTCTACACATTTGCCCAGGAGGATACTCCGGTCGAGATCGTCACCCTGCGGGTAGATGCCGAGGGCATATTCCCGTCGCCCTCCATGCATGCGCTTCCGCCTGCGCGAGAAGTGGAGCAGGCGCGTGCCGGGACGCAGGTGGTGCATCTCGAGAAGGGGCCTATCGAAGCCGGCATCTACATCCGTGAGCGGCTTGGCTCCGGCGCCTGCATCGAGGGGCCAGCCATTCTCACGCAGCTTGATGCGACCACGCTGCTGCTACCAAGGCAGATCGGGGTGGTCGATCGCTTCGGTAATCTAATTGTCAGTGATGGATCCTGACGTCAGCCCCGTGATCGAAGACCTTCCCGGAACAGCATGTTCTGTTCCAGGCGATATCCGCCGCGCCCGCCTAAAATCATCTTGCGCTGAAGAGCCCCCAGATCGAGCTTCGGCGTCCCGCCGAGCATGATGTCCAGCGACTCGTAGGAAATGGCGCTGCGAGTGGGCAAAATTGAGCTGATGTAGCGAACTGAGCGTTGGCTCAAGCGGGCCACCATATCCAGAGCGTTTGAGCCATGCTTCCTGATCGAATGACGATGCGGTCATCAGATGTAGAAGTTTGGACTTGCTCTGACGCGCTTCGTTAATCGGGGGTGGGCTGTCCGATCGAACGAAGCTGTCGGCGTCACGCAGCCTGCATCAATTTCTCCTTCGCCACCGGCAGCGTGTCAATGAAGGTCTGCATCCGCAGGCCCTTCGGCAGGGAACTCCGCGACGCCAGGCTGAATATCCGCAGCCTGCTTCTGGTCTGTACGGAAAGTGCCAGCAGATCGTCACCGATCATTGTGAGATACGGTCCCGACAATGCAATCAGCAGTGGTCCGCGCGTCGATTTGATCCGATGCGACAAGGAAGGGCCGAACAAGGAATATGCACAAAGAGCCTGCCACCATTCCGCCGGGGTGGGTCGTCCTGCAATTCGCGCTAGAATGCTGTCTGGCGTTCCGGGCACCACAGTCAGGCTATAACTCGGCACACTTGTATTCGCCGACACCACTCCCAGGCCGGCCGACACCACCCAAAGCTCGGTGTTCAGACGTGCGGCCGCAGCTTCGGCCTGACGGAAGGCGCGGCCGCAGTAAAGATTGGACGCGGTAGCGGCACCCTCGGCCCCTGCCAGTCGTGCCGTCCAGTCTCCAACGACCTTTTCGAGACTTCCCGGCTTGACGGAATTCGCCATCAAATCCCGCGGGGCAGGGACGCGTTTGCGGTTGGTGCAGGACGTCAGGACCATAGCCATGAACAGTTTCCGCGCGCTTCTTAATATCGGCATCCTTACAGTTATCGGAGCGCGGGAGCGCTCGCCACCGTGCAGTTTCCCTCCTAAGCTGATTCTCGCTCAAAGGGGATGGACCGCGCGATTGATCCATAAACAGACCATGAAGCGGCTCTGTGGATCACTAATGGACTACATTGTTGACGGCGAGCAAGTCCTAGTGTAGTGATCTATAAATGGGCCAAAAGAGATCATCTTGGGCCTCTAATGGATCAAATATGCCAAAGCCGGCCGCGCGACCTTACGCACGCTACACCACAGAGGCCGTCACCCTTCTGGGGCAACTCATCCGGCGCGCCCGCATCGAGAAGAAGGAAACCACGCCCCAACTGGCAGAACGGGCGGGCGTGTCGCGCGGCCTGCTGCAACGGATCGAAAAGGGCGATCCCGGCTGCTCCATAGGTGCCGTGTTCGAAGTGGCAGCGCTCGTCGGCATCCGGCTCTTTGATTTGGACCGCCAGGGACTGACCGCCAACAACCAGAGCGTGGCCCAGACCCTCACGCTGTTGCCGCGCGCGGCGCGCCCCACCAAAAAGGAAGTCAAAGATGACTTCTAAGGACGCGCCAAAGGAAGCCTTCGTATGGATCTGGCTGCCGGGTGAGAGCGAGCCGGTCGTAGCCGGACGCGTTGAAGCGGATAATGGCGGTTACGTCTTCAACTACGGCCGAAGTTATCTTGAGCGGGCGAATGCCATTCCGATCTACGAGCCTGAGCTTCCTTTGCGCCGCGGTTCGATCGCGCCCATGGAAGGCCTCCCCATGGCCGGGTGCCTGCGTGACGGTGCACCCGACGCCTGGGGGCGGCGCGTCATCATCAACCGCCTGACTGGCCAGAAGGGCGCTGCCATTGATGTTGCGGCCGTCGACGAACTGACGTTCCTCCTGGAGTTTGGCTCAGATCGCATTGGCGCCCTCGACTTTCAGGCGTCAGCCTCAGAGTTCCATCCAAGAGCTTCCGCTTCCGCGACGCTCGAGGAACTGCTTAGCGTGGCCGAGCATGTCGAGAAGGGCGTGCCAATTACGCCCGGGCTCGAACAGGCTGTCTTTCACGGCACCAGCCTCGGCGGCGCGCGGCCGAAGGCGGCCATCACGACCGACGATGCAAAATTCATCGCCAAGTTCTCATCGACCAACGACATCACCAACGTTGTGAAGGCCGAGTTCGTCGCCATGCAGCTCGCGGCCAAGGTTGGACTGGACGTGGCCAGCGTCGCTCTCAAGCGCGCAGCCGGCAAGGATGTCCTGCTCATCAAACGCTTTGACCGGCAAAAAAGCGCGACAGGGTGGACCCGCAAATCCATGGTCTCCGCGCTGACCATGCTCGGCCTTGAGGAGATGATGGGCCGCTACGCCAGCTATCAGGATCTGGCCGAGATCATCCGCGCGCGCTTCACCGAGCCCAAGAAGACGCTGCGCGAACTTTACGGGCGCCTGGTCTTCAACGTCCTCTGCGGCAACACCGACGATCACGCACGCAACCATGCTGCGTTCTGGGATGGCCGCCAGCTCACACTGACCCCGGCTTACGACGTCTGCCCTCAGAACCGCACGGGCCGTGAAGCAAACCAGGCGATGATCATCACGGGCGAGCAACGCGCGAGCACGCTTGGAAATTGCATAGTGGCAGCCCCCCAGTTCATGCTCAGCGAAAAGGAAGCCGTCGCCGTCGCCGCGGCGCAGGTTGAGGCCATCACAAAGCACTGGCCGCAAGTCTGCGATGAGGCTGCTCTGACCGAGGTTGAGAAGAACAACATGTGGGGCCGGCAGTTCCTAAACCCTTACGCGTTCGAGGGGGCACCGGCACAAATAGTTGCCTTGCAAAACTCTGAGTGATCGCCTCACTGCCGCGCCACCAAGCACTATTTCTCCGGTGGCGTCGTTATACGCGCGATGGATATCGAGCAGCGCTGGCTCTTAACGTCTCTGACCTCAGTCCAAGCAAACATGTTTAAGAAAGCTGCCAACAATTTAAGCCGCGTCGCCTGGGAACCCTAGGGGAACCCCAGAAGAAGTCATTGGGGCACCTCGAAAAATCGCGCTGGCCGGGCGCCCGCGAATTCTAACTCGTTGACCGCATTGGGCAACGGCGGGATGGAGCGGACGGGCGGGCCATGGGTCAGACGGGCTTTTTCGATCTGGAGCGGCGGCTCGATGCGTTGAGCGCCAAGGGTGATCCGCTGGAGACGATCAAGACGACGGTGCCGTGGGAGACTTTCCGCGCCGACATCGAGGCCGTGACGGAGACCAGGCCCGAGGAGCGCAAGAGCAACGCCGGCCGCAAGCCCTACGATGCGATCCTGAAGTTCAAGATCGTGGTGCTGCAGAGCCTGTACAATCTCTCCGACGAGCAGACCGAGTTCCTGATCCGCGATCGGCTGTCGTTCATGCGCTTCCTCGATCTGGGGCTGGAGGACACGGTGCCGGACGCCACCACCCTGTGGCTGTTCCGCGAGGCCCTCGTCGAGGCCAAGCTGATCGACACGCTGTTTGACCGCTTTGGACAGCACTTGGCCGCCAAGGGCTACATCGCGCGCGGCGGCCAGATCGTGGACGCGACCATCGTGTCGGCACCCAAGCAGCGCAACACGCGCGAGGAGAATGATACGGTCAAGAACGGGCACACGCCCGAGGACTGGGAGAAGAAGCCGGCCAAGAACCGGCAGAAGGATAAGGAGGCACGCTGGACCAAGAAGGGTGGCCAGAGCTTCTACGGCTACAAGAACCACGTCGGCGTGGACAAGACGCACAAGCTGATCCGCAAGTGGGATGCAACCGATGCCTCCCCGCACGACAGCCAGAAGCTCGACGACGTGCTGGATCCGACGAACACCTGCAAGGAGGTGTGGGCCGACAGTGCCTACCGCTCGGCCGAGATCGAGGCCAAGCTCGCGGCCAAGGGCCTGAAGAGCCGCATCCATCGGCGCGCAGCGCGTAATCGACCGCTGTCGCCGACGCAGGAAGCCGCGAACACGACGCGCTCGAGGGTGCGCGCGCGTGTCGAGCACGTGTTCGGTCACCAGGAGAACTCGATGGGCCGCAAGATCGTGCGCACCATCGGCATGGCGCGGGCGAGGTTCAAGATCGGGATGATGAACCTCGGCTACAACATCCGCCGACTGATGCAGCTCGAGCGGCTGGCGGCGGCGCCCGCCTGAGTACGTGTGCGCGGGTGGAGTCTGTGTTGCGTCGCTTAAATTGGTCCCGCCGCGGCATGCGGGCCATCAAAACACGGGCCCGCCCTTCACCTCAGCTCGACCCGGAAATCACCGCGACGCCCGAGGCGATGAAAACCCATATTGTTCGAGGTTCCCATTGATGTAATGTAAGCGCTTAGCCAACGACCGGTCATTTCTGGCTTGACGGACGCTGGCTCAGGCGGCGACGCTTTGCGTCGCCGGTCGGATGACGTTCCACGGCATCAGGGCTTCGATCTCGGCGAGTGTCGTAGCCTTGGGCAGATCGGTGAACACTTGGCGCAGATAGGCGTATGGCTCGCAGCCGCTGGCCTTGGCTGTCTCGATCAGTCCGTAAAGGCGCGCTGACGCCTCGGCGCCCGCCGGGGTATCCGAGAAGAGCCATGCCTTTCTTCCAAGAACAATCTCGGGGTCATTCTGCCCATATCGGGCAGAATGTCGTCGTCCATTATCGCTGGCATCCGCACTACGGTCGGCAGGTGCGGTGTATTCTGACGGAGCAGCGCGCGTCCGGAGAGATTGCACATATAGAGCTCGAGCCCGGTGTCGTCACAAAATTGGTGGCATGGAAGCTCGACCCGGTCAGTTGCTCCGCCATGAAGGTCGGCGTCCCGCAGGTCACTCTTGCGGCGCTCAGTGATCTGCACGGGCTCCTGAGCCTCTGCAAATCGCGGCTCCTCTCTGCGAACGGTAACACCGTCACGCAGGAGGATAACGATGGGATCGCAGGTAGCACGCGCGCGAGCAACGGGGGTTGTTGTGAGAGCGAAGCCTGCTCTCTCGATAGCACCACTTCAGCTCGACCTTGTCCTCGACGACGTCTGCCTCCAGGGCATGACAGTGGCGGAACGCTACGCAGCCCTCAAGGCTCTGGCACAGCTATTTCTCGAAGCAAGCGGCGCCGTGACGACGGGGGGCGCCGATGACGACGCATGACACCCTCCTGCCGGCCGCCGTTCTGCAGCGCAAGGCGATTGTTTATGTTCGCCAGTCGACGCCGCAGCAGGTGCAAGCCAACCGCGAGAGCCAGCGACGCCAATACGAACTGGTTGATGTCGCGCGCCGGCGCGGTTTCACCACCGTGGAAGTCATCGACGATGATCTCGGACGCACGGCGAGCGGCACGGTCGAGCGACCCGGCTTCGAACGCCTGGTTGCGGCCCTCTGCGCCGGGCACGTGGGCGCCGTGCTCTGCCTCGATGCCTCGAGGCTCGCGCGGAATGGCCGCGATTGGCATCACCTGCTCGAGCTTTGTGGATTGGTCGAAGCCCGCGTCATCGATCTCGATGGAGTGTACGATCCCTGCCGCCCGAACGATCGCCTGCTGCTGGGCATGAAGGGCAGCATCTCCGAGTTCGAGCTGGGCATAATCCGCTCCCGCATGTACGAGGCGGCGCGCTCGAAAGCGAGGCGCGGCGAACTGCGGATTCCGGCACCGGTCGGCTATGTCTGGGATCGCCACCTCGGTCTCGGCCTCGATCCCGACCGCAGGCTGCAGGAAGTGATCAGGCTCGTCTTCAGCAAGTTCCGCGAACTCGGCAGTGCCCGCCAGGTGCTGCTGTGGATGGCGTCCGAGAACATCCATTTCCCATACCCCTCGGACGGCAGGACATTGACGTCGTTCGAGTGGCGGCTGATCAGATATCGCAACGTCATCGCGATTCTGAAGAACCCCTTCTATGCCGGTGTCTACGCCTACGGGAAGAGTGAGAAGCGCACTGAGATCATCGATGGTCGGGCGCGCAAGAGCTACGGCCACCACAAGCCGATGGACGCGTGGGAGGTCTTCATCAAGGACCATCACGAAGGCTACATCAGCTGGGCCGAATTCGAGCGCAATCAGGCGCTGCTCGCCGGCAATGCCTACGGCAGGGTCGGCGACACGAAGTCGGGACGAGGGGGGCGAGCGCTGCTCGCCGGTCTCATCTGCTGTGCCCGCTGCGGCCGCAAGCTCAAAGTCACCTACGGTGGGCGCTATCCGCGGCCCATCTACGGGTGCGAGAGCCCGAACCTGCAGTTGGGCCGCAAGCGCTGTTTCAGGATGGGCGGCAAGCACATCGACAAGACGATCGCCGCCGAGATGCTGCGGGCCGTCGCACCGATGGCGATCGAGGCGGCGCAGGAGGCCGCCCGCATGTTGAGAGGGGAGGAGCAAGATCGGCGGCGCATCGCCGGGCTGGAGTTGCGCCAAGCTCAATATGACGCCTCACTCGCCGAGCGTCGGTACGCGGCGTGCGATCCCGATAACCGCCTGATCGCATCGCAGCTGGAGAAGGCTTGGGAGGCGACGCTGCAGCGTGTCGAGGCGTGCCGACAACGCCTCGACGCCATGCATGCGCCGGAAGCTGGTGAGCAACTCCCCGATTTGACCGGACTGGCCGATGATCTCGTTGCAGCCTGGAAGGCGCGGCGAACGACGATGCGGACACGCCAGCGGCTGGTGCGGGCACTCGTCACGGAAATCATCGCCGACGTCGATGAGGTCGCGGGCGAGATCGTGCTGGTCATCCATTGGAAGGGCGGCCAGCATTCCGAGCTGCGCGTCAGAAAGCCCAAAACCGGAGAACACGGCTGCAGCACTCCCGAGCAGGCGCTGGCCGTTATCGGCAGCATGGCGGGTCGCTGGTCGGACCAGGACATTGCGGCCTCGCTCAACCGAATGGGATTGCCGACGGGCCAGGGCAAGACCTGGACGGCGCACCGCGTCGGATCGATCCGCCGCGTCAACGGCATCCACGGCTACCTGTCGGCCGAGAAGAATGGCGAATGGCTGACACTGCGCGATGCCGCGACCAAGCTCGGCGTCAGTCACCATCAGGTGCGCAGGCTGATCGGTGCCGGCATCATCAGGAGCGAGCAAATCATGCCCGACGCTCCCCACCAGATCCGCGCCGTGGACCTTGAGACAGAGCAGGTCGCAGAGGCGCTCAGGCGGAAGGGCCGCCCGTGTCGGGCCGTTCCGGAGAATCAGCTCTCAATGTTCTCAAGCACTTATGAAGGGGGTGCAGAATGACTCGGCCATCACAAATGGCCTGAGCGCATTCTCGCAACGATTGTTGTCCACCTCGAGCCGTCCGTCATCGAGTGAGCGCACGAGCTGCGGCCACTGGTTGTCGAGATAGGTCATCGCTTTGCCGGTGAGCATCTGCGGCGGCACGTGGCCTCGTCTTGCATCGAGCCAGCGTCTGAGCTCATCCCAGATCGGCCGCGCTTGGCTGTCGCGCAGCTGCTTGCGTTGCTCAGGGCTCAGCTTGGCGTCGCGCGCGGCCTTGTCGATGCGGTAGATCTTCTGGATCAACATCAGGCCTTCGAGCGCGAGCCCGCCGCGGTTGCCGACGGGTT
>CAVTVO010000010.1:0-193964 GCA_963738065.1 uncultured Alphaproteobacteria bacterium | reverse complement strand
GCCCGCTCATCGACCTTCCGCCTAGGCATACGACTATGAATAAGACTAAGCGCAGGCGTTAGCCCCAGCTACGCAAGGCGGCCTTCCCCGGAGGCATACACTCCAAGCGCCGCGTGCGACGGTCCAAGCCCGACATCCCACCCGACGACACCTCCGAAAAGTGACGCGCCAAACACATGAAGGCCCCCGCTCGCGGGGGCCTTCATGCGTTTCAGCTGATGCCGAATTTTGCTCCGGCCCGCCGATGCAAAATCACTCCGGCGTTGACAGTCTCTCACCTGTTCCGTCAGGATTGCCCTTGGCGCTCCCTTCCTTCACCACGCGTTCGATGAGCGCGCGCAAGCTGAGGCCCTGGACCACGATCGTGAACAAAACCACCGCATAGGTGGCAGCGAGAATGATCGACTTCTCTGCCACCTCCGGAAGCGAAAGCGCTAGCGCTACCGAGATGCCGCCTCGCAGGCCGCCCCAGGTGAGAACCGGAATTGTCCCCCGGACGAAGGCGGTGAACGGACCAAGAGCAAGGACGGGCCCCGATACCGCAACGAGGCGGGCGAAAAGGACGAGCGGGATGGCGGATGCGGCAACCCAGCCGAACGATGGGTCCAAACGCAGAACCAGGACTTCGAGACCAATCAGAAGGAATAGCACTGAGTTCAGGATTTCATCGATCAGGGTCCAGAAGCCGAACAGATAGCGCTGGGTCTGATCGCTCAATGCATCACGCAGACCCTTGTGGCCGATGAGCAGGCCCGCGACAACGACGGCGATCGGTGCGCTCATGTGAAGCTTGATCGCGAGCATATGTGCCCGCCACGAGAGCGAGCGAGATCAAGACCTCGATTGGGTAGTCGTCGATGGCGCAGACATGGCCCTATAGGACGAGATCGCCGGCCACGAGAGCCCAGCATCGCGCCACCCAGCGGCCTCGACAAAGAACTAGACCGAGCCAACGTGCACGACGTCGACGACCCAGCCGTCGCAAGTCCACCGCCGCAGGCCGCCAACAAGAACGGGAAAAAATTACGACGCCCACACCGTCGTTGAACAACAACTTCACAGTCATGTCTATATTGAAGCGCCTGAGGCACCCCAGGACGGCCTTCAAGAGTCGAAACAACGGCTATTGGGTCGGTCGGGCTGATGAGGGCGCCGAATACGAAAGCCCCAAGACTAACGGCACTGGCACACAAATGGAGCACGGCGGCCAGTGACCCAGAAACCGTAAGCCCACGATCGCGGTCGAAATAAGGGTGCCAATCGTCGCCATCGAGCCGACAGCCCAGAGCGCGGTTGCGCAGTACCGAGAGAAGGTCGACTGCAGCGCGCCAGCAAAGAGCAGGAAGGCCAACATGCCGTTGAGCACGGCGCTCTGAAAATCGACCTGCCGGATGACCTTCGCCACTTCCGCGTAAAGAAGCATACGCGGGACAGCGCTTTCGGTGCAACCAGCACCAATGAGGCACCCAGTCCCATGACCAGGAGGCCGATCGAGTGCGGTAGCCGGATGAATCGATGGTTGATCCACGCGAATATGGCCGTCAGCACCAAAAGGATTGAAATCAAGTCGAACGCGGAAAGCATGGCGATCTATCCACGACAGCCGTTCTGCGGAGGTGCACCCTGCTTAGCATCATTGCCGCATCGGCAGACCGGGGTCTGCCGATGCTGTGAGCGTTCGTCGACCGGCGTGAAGCGTGCCGGCCGTGCGAAAGCTGCCCAGCTTTCGGTTGCAGGCGCGATTGCCGCCGAGTTCACAGCGGATGCGATAATCCTGAAGCGCTCATTCGAGCCATGGATCGCCCGTGTCAATAGGTGAAGCGAACCCCTCCGATACTATCTTCGTTCTGAGACCACGCGTCGATGCTGCGACAAGGGCGTCATCGTGCTGCTTTGAGTGGGGCAAGACGTTCCGTGAAACTCGTGTTGTTCCTAACCTAAGTTAGTGAGGCTCAGTCAGGATTGTTATCCCCGACGTCAGATGGAACCAAAAACGACGATGTCGGGCTTTCTCGAAGGAACCAAATCCCCGGAAGTGTCTTCACGAAGTGGGGCTTGTTCACAGTGGATAGACGATGGCCGCCGGCGCTTCCTCCAAGATTGTCATCTATGCCGCCCTTGGTGGAAATCTGCTGATCGCCCTCACAAAGTTCGCCGCGGCGGCCTGGACGGGCAGCTCGGCGATGCTCAGCGAGGGTGTTCATTCCCTGGTGGACACCGGAAACCAGGGCTTGATGTTTACGGCATCCACCGGGCGGCGCGGCCACCTGATGAACAACACCCGCTTGGACACGGCCGCGAACTCTATTTTTGGAGCTTTGTCGTCGCCCTGCTCATCTTCTCCCTAGGCGCCGGCGTGTCGTTCTACGAAGGCGTGAAGCATATTCAGCACCCCGTCGTCATAACTGATCCCATCACCAACTACATCGTGCTTGGATTGTCGTTCATTTTCGAAGCCGCCACATGGGGGGTGGCGTGGCGCGCGTTTGAAAAGGAGCGCGGGGGCCTCGATGTCTTCGATGCAGTCATTCGCAGTCGTGATCCGACCACGTTCCTGGTTCTGTTCGAGGATCGGCTGCGTTGGTTGAAATCGTCATCGCCTTTGTGGGAACGATGGCTGCGGATAAGCTCGACATCCCAGCGCTTGATGGGTTGGCTTCTATTGGCATTGGGTTGGTGCTGGCCGCGACAGCGGTGTTCTTAGCGCGCGAAAGCAAGGGGCTCTTGATCGGGGAGCCGGCGCGCGAGCAAGCGAGAGCGGCCATTCGCGCGATCACAAAGGAACAACCCGGGGTCAGCGGGATTGGCCGGCTCGTCACTGTTCATCTGGCCCCGCATCAGGTCGAGGTGGCACTCGATATCGATTTCGCCGATGACCTCAGAGCCTCAGAAGTTGAGCATATCGGTATCGCACTCGAACGCGGCGTCAAAATCAATAACCCCGACGTTATCGCATTGTTTTTGAACCCAAAGAGCAACAACAGCAAAGCAACATAGCGCCATCGGAGCTACAGCACGTTGGGCGGTCGCAAAGCGCCACGGCTGCGATTGGAAAGGAGTCGCGCGACCCACTCGGTGCTCCGAAAATGTTCACACGTGATCACTATTGCGGCCGTGATAGGAACGGCCAAGAGCGCTCCCGCGATACCCCACACCCATCCCCAGAATGCGAGCGACACAAGGATAACGACAGGCGAGAGGGAGAAGCTGCGTCCCTGCAGCATAGGATAGATGACGTTGCTGATGACGATCTGCAGGATGGCAAAGCCGAAAAACACGATCACCGCCCACGACACGCTTTGGAACTGGATGATGGCGAAGAGAGTGGGCGGCACGATTCCAATGATGTTGCCGACTATAGGAATGAAGTTCAACAGGAAATTCAGGACGCCCCACACGAGCGCCAGCTTGAGCCCGACGCTGAAAGCCCAAAGTGCAGAGGCAAACCCCGTAATCGCGCTCGTAAAGGCGGTTACACTGATGTAGCGTCGATCTGGTCGCCGATCTCGTCGACGGTAGAGATCGACCCCCGGCAATCCCTGTCGTCCAGCGTGTCTTGGACCCTCTCGCGCAGATCCGGAACCTCAATAATTCCGAGATGACGACGATCCCGACAAACCCGAGATAGCCGACAATGGCATAGGCGTTGGACAGCAGCGTTTGTCCAGCTTATAAGGCGGCCGTACCCCTCCAGCGCACCGGATCCTGCAGGCCCCAATGAGCCGCCCATTCGCTGATCGATCCATAGATGTGATTGAACGTCTTCCTCCGGTGAGCACCGCCTTGTCGTGGCGCGTCCAGTGATAATTACTTCCGCGCTCGTGATGGCCTGATGCAAGCGAGGATGTGCCCACGATGTCGGATGTGGACACAAGTGGCGGTGAGCGGCGTCGGAACAAGCGCTGGCCGGAGGGGCTGAAGCGCGAGATTGTTGCTGCGACGTTTCGGCCGGGTGCGTCGGTATGGTCGTGGCGCGGCAGTACGACGTCAACGCGAACCAGGTTTTCGCGTGGCGACCGCGTTTTTCTCCTCGGAAGCCCAAGTCGTTCAGTGCCGACTTTGGTGCCGGTGATGATCACGCCCGAGCCCGATGACAAGGCGGCGCCGGCGTGTGGTTCCGAGACGATGAGTCGAGATTGGCGGTGGACTGCCGTGTGCGGGTCGGTTCGAGCTTCGACGGTCGCACGCTGAAGCGCGTGCTCGACGTGCTGAGGAAGCGATGATCCCGGTCCCGTCGGACGTGCGCGTTTGGCTCGCGGTCGGGCGCGCCGACATGCGTCGCGGCATGAACGGGCTCGCGCTGCAGGTGCAGGAAGCACTCGGACGTGATCCGTTCGTCGGCGACCTCTTCGTTTTCGCGGACGCAGTGGGCGACCTGATCAAAATGATTTGGCATGACGGCCAGGGCTCCTGTCTGTTCTCCAAAGAACCGGCATCATACTGCACCTCTTGCGTCATCAGCTGACAACTTTGGCGGACTGGCATTTTGGGCGCGAGCTGCTGCCCGATCAACGAGCCGGTTCCAACGGCTGGAATGTTTTTGCGGCAGGTCTGCATCGGGAATTTCGTACAGGCAGTAGTGCCCGTTGTAGGCGTGGCTGGTGATGATGCCGTGTTTGGCCCATCGGGCGACTGTGTGTTCATGGATATCGAGGCGCGCGGCCGCTTCCTGCCGTGTCAGCATTCCCCGCTTCCTGAGGCGGTCGTAGCGCGGGCGCAGCTTGTATTCGTGCACGAGATAGGCAACGCGCAAGGGTGTGAAGCGTGCGTCGTGCCGGCCGCGTCGTGCCGCCTCGCCCGGACGATATCCGTGTTGATTGAGGTGTTGGGCGATTTCGGAATAGATGTGGTCATCGAGGAGCTTGTCGACGAGTTCGACGATGCCGGGCTGTGTCTTGACCTGCTCGGCGGAGGATTTCGGGCTCATGGTGGTGAGTGTCTGGATATTGCCGCCCTTGAAGCGGATGTGAACCCTGGTCGTTCCTTCAGCCGGCAGTTTGACGAGGGTGACATCCTCGATGATGTGGGCAAGCAGCCGCTTGCGTTCGCGATGCGGAGTGTCCGCGTCGGCCCAGAGCTTTTGGAAGTCCGCCGTCATTGTGACCAGCCGTTCATGGACAGCCTTGTCGATGATGACTTGAGCGCGCTCCTGCGCGCTTTCGCGTTCCTCGCGGGCATTGGCCAAAACGCGGAGCTTCTCGTTCCATTCCGCTTCGAGCGTGTCGGCGACAAGTCGATTGTTGGGGTCGACGAGCATGAAGCGACGTTGGGCGAGCTCGGCGTCTGCATGCGCGCGCTCGACGGCGCGGCAGCGCAACCGATCTGCCTCGTCATGCCGCGCCTGGATCTCTTTGCGCACTTCGATCGCCAGTTCGACGGCCGCCGGCGTCATTTGCTCGGCGATCAGCTTGCCGATGGCTTCATCGACTGCAGGGCCGGCGATCGACTGGCACAGGGGTTCGCCGCGATAGGTGTGGGCACGATCGCAGACGTACCAGGCTTCCTGTCGGCCACGCCGGGCGGCGTATCGAACTCGGAAATGCCTGCCGCATTGACCGCACACCGCCCGCCCTTGCAGCAGTGCCGGACCTTCTCTCGGGATCGACGCGCGCGCGGCGTCATAGCCGTGGCTGTTCGCTTTGAGAGTCTTGAGATTGTCCTGATGTTGCTGCCAGCTGATATAGCCGGGGTGCGCATCGGGGATGCAGGCGAGCCAGTCATCGTTGACCCGAGCCCGGACGGTCTTCTTGCCATCGATCGTGCGGCGAAACTGGCGCCGGCCATAGGTGTAGGCGCCGGCGTAGCGCGGGTTGCTCAGCACGCGCTGAGCCGTCGACACCGTCAGCGGCCGGAAAACCGTCTGGCTGTTGTGCAGACGTGACGGAAACAGAAGACCTTCCCGACGAAAGGCTTTAACTGCCTGGGAGGCGGATCCGACGCGAGAAAACGTCTCGAAGAAATGGGCGATCGTCTCCCTGACCTGCATGTCCGGATCGAGCACGACATTGCCGGAAGGGTCATAGACCAGCCCGGTTGGCAGTGGGCAACGAAACTCGCCGCGCCTGGCTTTGTTGAGGATGCCGCCACGCAATCTGGCCTTGATCACGTGCAGCTCGGCCTCGCTCATTGTGCCCTTAAGGCCGAGCAGGAGCCGGTCGTTGAAACTTGCCGGATCGTAGATACCGTCTTCGTCGAGGATCAGGGTGTCGGCAAGGGCGCAGATCTCGAGCAGCCGCTGCCAGTCGGCATTGTTGCGTGCCAGACGGGAGACCTCCAGGCCCATCACGATGCCGGCGTGCCCCATGCCGACGTCGCTGACCAGCCGCTGAAAACCTTCGCGCCAGGCCGCCGACGCGCCGGATTCGCCCTGATCATTGTCGATGACGATGACCTGTTCGTCGCGCCAGCCGAGGGCGACGGCGCGTCCGCGCAGCGCATATTGCCGCTTGGCGCTCTCGGCGTTCTCGACGACCTGCCGCATCGAAGACTGCCGGATGTACAGATAAGCGCCACGCTCAAGGTGATGAGGCTGGACTTTGTTATGTACGTTCATGGTGCCCTCCGCTCGCCGATACTCGTCGCAATTGTCGCAAGAACGTGAACGACGGCGTTGTGTCCGCCGGATACCGGCCAACTGGCCGACGGTGGGGCGCCCTGCTCTTGGGGCGAGCGTGCTGTTGCGATCAGCGCTCGCGCCCATCCCCACATGCCCCGGCGCAGAAACAGCGCAAGGCCGCTTCGGGCCTCGAGCGGCAGCGCTTCGCCGAGTGCTGCGCGACGCAGCACTTCGTACTGTGCCGCGATGACCGACGAAGCACATGCCGATGACGCGACGCAGTTCACCTGCGGGTTTTTTTTAACACCCGCTCGATCGTCCTGGGATGCAGCTCGACATCGAGTTCGTCGCGGACCAGCTTTGCCAGTTCGCGTGCGCGGAGGGGTTCGCCGGCAACCACCCGCGCCCGCAGGAAGGCGAGAACATCGCCGTCGACTTTGTGAGGACCACGCGGCCCCGGCTTTGCCGGCACCAGTCCGGCGATCCCGGCCGCGTCGAAGTCCGCCTTGGCTTGATAGTAGGTCGGCCTGGAGACGCCGTATTCGCCGGACGCCTCCGTCACCGACACTTTGTCGATGGAGACGCGGCGCAGCAGCTCGTATTTGACCTGCACGACATCGTGCGGATCGAAGAACTCGCTGGCGCGGAACTTGGGGTCGCGCACTTTGTCCGGCGCAGGATTGAAAGTTCCCTCTTCGATGAGGGCGTCGGCCTTCGACCGCTTGCTGTCGTGCTTCGGGGGCATCGCAGGCTCTATGCGTACGACGCGGCACGTGTGTATCTATAATTACGCCGCTTCGTACGCCCCCGTCAAGCCATCGCTCACTCAGTTCTGGCACACAAATGCATAAATAAGCCGAATTATCGATCACGAGATCCCTCCAGCGGCGAAATCTATCTTACAGTAGCGGCGTAATTGTCTTTACGCCTCGTTGAACGACCGCGTCGCCGATTGACTCGAAATTCGAGCCACCAGATCGGCCAGTTCCACCAAGTCGGCGAACCGCACTATCGCCCGCCCATTGCCCATCACGACTTCCGGATCCGAACTCACAAGATCCGTCCATTGCGGCGGCACCGACCAGATGGCGGTATCTTCGGTCTGCAGCAAAATGCGTTCGCCGTGGCGATTGTATCGTCGGCCAACACACGGCAGCCGCCGTGAAAACAGCGGGTGAAACGGATGCGTCACCCCAACCAAATGCTGTTCTGCACTGGTCGAGGCTGCATTCCCTTGTGGGTTACAAGCGGCTGGAGAAGGGCCGCTTCACCTGGCCGATCGACCAAGGAGGGCTCGGTGACGCTGACGCCGGCGCAGCTGTCGATGCTCTGGAAGGGCTGGAGTGGAGAGCGCCGCGACCAACGTGGCAGCCGACGCTGGCGGGATGATGGTGGGCATCGCGCGAGTGTGACGATCCGACTCGGCGTTTCGTGTGCGCGAAGCAGATATCGACGATGTGCATGCCGCTCACGCCCGATCAGCTTCCGGACGACATCGCCGCGCTAAAGCGCTGCTGATTGCCAAGGACGCCGAGCTGACCGCGAGCGCCGAGCTGGCAGCGGCGAAGAACGGCCTCGTCGTCACGCAGCTGACGATCGAGAAGCTGAAGGCCCAGATCGCCAAGCTCCGTCGGAGAAGTTCGGTGCGAGCTCGGAGCGGATCGAGCGGGCTCTCGAACAGCTCGAGCTGGCGTTGGAGGAAGCGGAGACGGCGAAGGCCGAGGCGGTTGCAGCGCAGCCGCAGCAGCCCGAGCCGGAAGCGGCGAACGCCGAGGCGCAACCGGCCGAGGACGCGAAGCCCGAGAAGAAGAAGCGCCGCCAGCTGCCGCCCGAGTTTCCACGCCGCGATGTCGTGCATAGCGCCGCCCGGTGTGTGCAAGACCTGCGGCGGCGCCGAGCTGCGCACGGTGAGCGAGACTGTCACCGAGGTGCTGGCCTACGTGCCCGGCGCGCTTCGAGGTGACCGCCATGTGCGCCCGGCCTGCTCGTGCCGCAAGTGCGAGACCATGATGCAGGCACCGATGCCCGATTTGCCGATCCCGCGCGGCATGGTCGACGCGAGCTTCCTGGCCCACATCGTGGTGGCGAATTTTGCGACCACCTTCCGCTTTATCGGCAGGCCGAAATTTACGCGCGATCGGGGCTCGACATCGATCGCAGCCAGCTCGCCGAGTGGCTCGGGCATGTCGCGTGGCTGCTGCGTCCTCTGGTCGAGCTGATCGCAGCACACGTCATGGCGGGCCGCGTCATCCACGCCGATGACACGCCGGTCGACGTTCTGGCGCCGGGCACCGGCAAGACCAAGACCGGCCGGCTCTGGGTCTATCTCCGCGACGAGCGCCCGCATGCAGGCAACGCTCCGCCCGCCGTGCTCTATCGCTATACGCCCGACAGGAAGGGCGAGCACTGCCGCACGGAGCTGGCCAACTTCACCGGCTGGCTGCATGCCGACGGCTACGCCGGCTTCGGCCGCCTCTACGAGATCGCAGGCATGAGATCGCCGACGCCGCACTGCTGCACGGGCCCCCGCGCGTCGCCGAGGTCGGCTGCTGGTCGCATGTCAGGCGCGGCTTCTTCGACGAATGGGCCGCGCACAAATCGACAATCGCCAAGGAGGCGCTCGATCGCATCGGCGCGCTGTTCGACATCGAGCGCCCGATCGACGGACCACCGCCCGACATCCGCCGCGCCGTGCGCCAGCGAACGGCACGACCGAGGATCGATGAACTGGCCACCTGGCTCGACGAGCAGCTGAAGAAGCTGCCCGGCAAGAGCGATCTCGCCGGCGCCATCCGCTATGCCCGCTCGCGCTGGATGCGCTCACGCGCTATCTCGACGACGGCCGGCTCGAGATCAGCAACAACGCCGCGGAGAACCAGATCAGGCCGGCAGCTTTGGGCAGGAAAAATTGGTTGTTCTGCGGCTCGCGACGCCGGAGGCGAGCGCGCCGCCGCGTTCTACACGCTCGTGCGAACCGCCCGGCTCAACGGCCTTGAGCCCGAGGCCTGGCTCACCGACGTCATCGCGCGCATCGGCGCCCATCCGATCAACCGGCTCGCCGAATTGCTGCCCTGGAACTGGCAGCCACCGGCGACGCAAAGCGTCGCCGCCTGAGCCGACCTTCGTCAAGCGAAATGAGCGGTATTCCGGACTCTCGCTTACTCTCGCCACCTGCACGCGATGACGTCGGCCGCATGACCAGTGGCACTCCCTGCCGACACACCCCTTGCCAATTCCTGTCACGCACGAGCCTCTCGCTCGCCACTTCGCGCGACATGGCTGAACGCCCCAGAGCGCGTCTTCGTGCGTGACAGGTGCGTGACAGAGATGATCGGGTTACGGGAAGCTTAGGGTAAGTATTTGATTTAATTGGTGGAGCCGAGGAGGATCGAACTCCTGACCTCTGCAGTGCGATTGCAGCGCTCTCCCAGCTGAGCTACGGCCCCGAAGAGCGGCCATTTAGGTGGCGGGTCGGCGCATTGTCAAGAAAGCCAGCCGTGTTTGCCTGGCGGCGGACGTTGGCGATACGGCCGGCCAGCCAATGGGAGGGGGTCTTCGTGCGGGGGCCTTTGGTCCGCATGATCTCGACAGGGCGCGTTGCTGGGTGCGTTGCGTGGCCGCGGCGGGCATCAGGCCGTCGAGGTACCCGTCGTTCAGGCCCCAGCACGATGGGATCAAATTCTCTCCGTGGAGAGGGAATGGGGGTCGCGAACTAGTGCCGGGGGAGGGTTGTCTACCCCCTGAGACCTGGCACTTCGGCTCTTGTCGCCTCGGGCCCAGCCTATTACACACCTCTCGCGCAACCGCTTTTCGCTCCAGAGGGGCCCGATGCTCGAGCTGCTCAGCTTCATCAGTTCTTTGATCACGCTCTACATATACGTCATCATTGCCGGAGCGGTGATGAGCTGGCTGATCGCTTTCAATGTCGTCAATCCCTACAACCAGTTCGTGCGCTCGATCTGGCAGGGGCTCAATGCCGTGACCGAGCCGCTGCTGCGGCCGATTCGACGCTGGATGCCTGACCTTGGCGGTATCGACATCTCGCCCGTGGTGCTGATCCTGGCCTGCGCCTTCGTGCAATCGGTGCTGCTGCCGAATCTGGCCAAGCTGCTGGTGTGACCCGGGGCTGGCCACAGCCCTGGCGCGTCGGCGGTGCCGGCATCAGAATGCTGGTGCGCGCGAGCCCGAAATCGGCGCGCGAGGGGGTCGAGGGCCTCACCGAGACGCCGCAGGGACCGGCGCTTGCTGTGCATATTCGCGCCGTACCCGAGAAGGGGGAGGCCAATCGGGCGGTGGAGCGAGTGGTGGCGGAGTGGCTGGGCGTCGCCAAGAGCACTGTTGCCGTGTCGGCGGGAGGCAAGTCGCGCATCAAGACGGTCGAGATGGCAGGCGAGCCGGCGCGGCTCGCGGCGCTGGTCGAGTCGCGCCTCGCCGAGCTCGACTAGGGAGCAAGCGGTAGCGATCCATGGCACGGGCAACGATCATCGACGGCAAGGCCATCGCCGCGGCGCTGCGCGGCGAGGTGGCGGCCGGCGTGGCCGCGCTCAAGCAAACCCGGGGCACTACGCCGGGCCTGGCCGTCGTGCTTGTGGGCGAGGATCCGGCGAGCCAGGTCTACGTGCGCACCAAGGCCAAGGCGACGGAGGCGGCGGGCATGCGCTCCTTCGAGCACCGGCTGCCGGGCGCGACGCCGGAGCGTGAGGTACTCGATCTGGTTGCCGAGCTCGGGCGCCGCAAGGACGTGCACGGCATCCTGGTGCAGCTGCCGCTGCCGGCCCACATCGACGCGCGCAAGGTGATCGAGGCGATCGATCCTGGGAAGGACGTCGACGGCTTCCATCCGGTCAATGTCGGCCGCGTGGCAAGCGGCACTCCCGGGGCGCTGTCTCCGTGCACGCCGACGGGGTGTCTGATCCTCGCCAAGTCGGTGCAGCCCAGGCTCGAAGGCCTGGAGGCGGTCGTCATCGGCCGCTCCAACATCGTCGGCAAGCCTGCGGCGCAGCTGTTGCTGGCCGAGAGCTGCACGGTGACGATCGCCCATTCGCGTACGCGCGACCTGCCGGCGGTGGTGCGCCGCGCCGACCTGGTGGTGGCGGCGGTGGGGCGTGCGGAGATGGTGCGGGGCAGCTGGATCAAGCCCGGCGCCATCGTCATCGACGTGGGCATTCAGCGTGTGGCGACGCCAGATGGCAAGTCACGGCTGGTTGGTGACGTCGCGTTTGAAGAGGCGGCCGAGGTGGCTGGCGCGATCACGCCGGTGCCGGGCGGTGTGGGGCCGATGACGGTGGCTTGCCTGCTCAAGAATACCCTGCAGGCCGCGCGAGCGGCGCCGTGACCTCCGACCGGATCAGCGTGATGGAGAGCGGCGGCGGGATCGCCGATCAACTCTCGCGCCGCATTGCCGTACTCGATTCCCGGCAGCTGCCGGCCGCCGTGCGCGAGACGTCGCTCTGGCAGGTGCCCCAGGTCGATCTTGCGGACCTGAAGGGGTAGGCAGAGGACAAGTGCCGACGGGGGGAGTATGCTACCCGGCCGGCATTGGGGAAGAAGAGACGCATCATGGCGACACAACGCGAACCCGTAGCTCTGAGCCAGCCCGGCTGGCGGCGGACACCCGATCAGGTTCTGGGGCCGTTCTACCCTCTGTCGAAGCCGCTCGACCGGGGATCGGATCTCACGCGCATACCTGGCAAGCCCGGGCGCGCGCAGGGGCAGGTCATTCATCTCATGGGCCGCGTGCTCGACCTGAAGGGTGAGCCGCTGGCCGGCGTGCGCGTCGAGGTCTGGCAGGCCAACGCTGCCGGGCGGTACGTGCACGAGAGCGACTACAATCCCGCGCCGATCGACCCCAACTTCGAGGGTTTCGGCGTGCAGATCACGGATCGCGAGGGGCGCTACTGCTTCACCACCGTCAAGCCCTACGGCTATCCCACGAACATACCGGGCTGGCAGCGGCCGCCGCACATCCACTTCGACGTGACCGGCAAGATCGACAAGCTCGTCACGCAAATGTACTTCGAGGGCGATCCGCTGAATGACAAGGATCGCATCCTGCAGAGCTCGTGGGCGCAGGAGCGCCTGATCGCCAAGCTGCTGCCGCCGACGCGCGAGATGGAGCCGGAGGCGCAGTTGGCGGTGTGGGATATCGTCATCCCGCGGGGTTGAGCCGCCGGCGCGCGCGGACTACGACAGTTTCGCTCCCCGCCGCAGGCGGTCGTTGATGGCTTCGCCCAGGCCGTCGTTGGGGATGGGCATGACGGCGATCGCCGCGGCCCCCGAGCGATCGAGCGCGCGCAGTGCGGCGAACAGGTTGGCGGCGGCTTCGACGAGGTCGCCCGACGCGCTCAGGTTCATCATCGACCCGGAATGGCTCGGCGGATCAGCGCCGAATGCCAACAGTGCCTCGCCGTTGCGCACCTCATGCGCATCGAGGCGCAGCTTCGCCGCCGGTGCGTAGTGGCGCGCCAGCATGCCGGGCGAGGCCGGCTGCCCGGGCTCGCCCTCGGCCAGGGCGATGGTGCGGCCCAACAGGGCCTCGATGGCGCCGCGCGCGACCCCGCCGAGACGCAGGATCACCGGCTCTGCACTGGTCACATCGACGACGGTCGATTCGAGGCCAACTGAAGTGGGGCCCCCATCGAGGATCATGGCGACGTCGGCGCCGAGGTCGGCTTCCGCGTGCGCCGCAATCGTCGCGCTGACGTGGCCCGAGCGATTGGCGCTGGGGGCTGCGATCGGGCAACCAGCCGCCCGGATCAGGGCCTGCGCCACAGGATGATTCGGCACACGCAAGGCGACGGTGTCGAGCCCTGCGGTGGCAAGATCGGCGACCGGGCAGCCCTCCTGTTTTGCCATCACCAGCGACAGGGGGCCCGGCCAGAAAGCTGCCGCCAGCCGCTGGCCGAGGTCGGTGAGCCGGCCGAGCCCGGCTGCCGCGTCGGCATCGGGCACATGCACGATCAAAGGGTTGAAGCGGGGCCGGCCCTTGGCGGCGAAGATCGCAGCAACGGCGCGGCCATTCGTGGCGTCGGCACCGAGGCCGTAGACGGTCTCGGTGGGAAAGGCCACGAGCGCGCCGGCGCGCAGCAGGGCGGCGCCCGTTGCGATATTTTCAGGCGTTGCGGCAACGCGCGCCATCTTGCCTCGTCAAACCCTTTCCCGGGGACCGGCTTCGGCCTAGTCTGCCGTTAACGTCAAGGGGTGGAAACGGCAAGAGCGCGGAGGCCGCCATGTCTTACCAGGCTCCAGTAGACGACATCGTGCACGCGCTCAAGACCGCGGCGGACCTCGACGATCTGATCGGACGCAACATCCTCGAGGGCGTGGACGAGGACACCATCCGCGCCGTCGTCGGCGAGGCCGGCAAGTTCGCCTCCGAGGTGTTGGAGCCGCTGAGCGCGCCTGGCGACCGCGCCGGCTCCAGGCTCGTCGACGGCAAGGTGGTCACGCCGCCCGGCTGGAAGGAGGCCTATCAGCAGTTCGCCGCCGGCGGCTGGGGCGCGCTGGCGGCGCCCGAGGAGTGGGGCGGCCAGAACCTGCCGCAGGTGATCGCCACGGCGGCGGGCGAGATATGGAATTCCTCCAACCTGGCGTTCGGGCTGTGCCCGCTGCTGACCTTCGGCGCCATCGATGCCATCGAGGCACAGGGCACCGACGAGCTCAAGCGCCTCTACCTGCCGAAGATGGTGTCGGGCGAATGGACCGGCACCATGAACCTGACAGAGCCGCACGCGGGCTCGGACCTGAGCCAGCTCAAGACGCGCGCCATCAAGCAGGCAGACGGCAGCTACCGCCTGTTCGGCACCAAGATCTTCATCACCTACGGCGACCACGAGATGACCGACAACATCATCCATCTCGTGCTGGCGCGTCTGCCTGACGCGCCGCCGGGTACGCGCGGCATCTCGCTGTTCCTGGTGCCCAAGCACCTCGTGAGCAAGGACGGCGCGGTGGGCGCTCGCAACGACGTGATCTGCGCCGGCGTCGAGCACAAGCTCGGCATCCATGCGAGCCCGACCTGCGTCATGAAGTTCGGCGAGGGCGGCGAGGGCGCGGTCGGCTATCTGGTGGGCGAGGAGAACCGCGGCCTCAACGTCATGTTCATCATGATGAACGCGGCGCGGCTGGCGGTGGGCACGCAGGGTGTATCGGTGGCCGAGCGCGCCACGCAGCGGGCGATCGCCTACGCCAAGGAGCGCCGGCAGGGCCGCTCGACAAGAAGTGATGGCAAGGGCAACGGCGACGGCATGGCGCCGATCATCGAGCACGCCGACATCCGCCGCAGTCTCATGACCATGAAGGCCCTGACGCAGGCCGCGCGTGCCATCTGTCTGGTGACGGCCAAGGAAACCGACGTGGCGCGCCGGTCGAAGAACCCGGCCGAGCGGGCAGCGGCGGCGCAGCGCGTCGCCCTGCTGACACCGGTGGCCAAGGCCTTCTCGACCGACATCGGCTGCGAGGTCGCCTCCATCGGCGTGCAGGTGCACGGCGGCATGGGCTTCATCGAGGAGACGGGCGCGGCGCAGATCTACCGCGATGCGCGCATCCTCCCGATCTACGAGGGCACCAACGGCATACAGGCCATCGACCTCGTCACACGCAAGCTGCCGCTCGAGGGCGGCAAGGTGGTGGAGGGCTACATCGGCGAGCTGGCACGCACGGCGGAGGAAGTGCTGCGCTCCAACCGGCCCGAGTTCGGGCGCATGGGCGAGCGGCTGGCCGCGGCCGTTGCAGCCTTGGCCGAAGCGACGCGCTGGATGGGCGGGGCGCTCGCCAAGAGCCCCGAGGCGGCACTCGCAGGCGCCGCGCCATACCTGCGGCTGTTTGGCATCACCGCCGGCGGCACCTACCTAGCCAGGGGCGCGCTGGCCGCGGCGCGCGACGGTTCTGCGGATGGCCAATCGCACCGCATTGCGCTTGCGCGTTTCTTCGCCGAAAGCCTCGTCACGGCTGCGCCCGGCTTGAAGGAGACCGTCATTGCAGGCGCCGACTCCGCGCTGGCGCCCTCCGATGTCCTGTCGGCGTGAAGCGCCACGGCCTTCACGACCACAGCGCCAGAATTGGGTGATGAGCACCTGAAGGATCGAGCGCCTCAAGCAGCGACTTCGCAACCCGTGAGCTGGCCGAACGGCTCGCGGCTGGACAATCGCTCAGACGTCACCATGGCCGCCCTCGCGGGCGTCGACGGCGCCGCTGATCAGGTTCTCGTCCATCAGCCTGGCCGCATCGATCGCGGGCCAGCGCCGCAGCGGCGCAATCTGCGCCGACATGCCGTCGATATCGCGAGCGAGGCTGCGTGCGGCCGCCTCGGCCGTTTCCACGTCGACGGCCTCGAAGGCGATCTTGGCGCCGGGCATCATGCGGCCCAGGGCTGGGAGGTCGGCCGAGATGACGGTGGCGATCTTGGGGTAGCCGCCGGTGGTCTGGCGGTCGGCCAGCAGCACGATCGGCAGCCCGTTTCCGGGCACCTGGATCGAGCCCGGCGCGATGCCGTCGGAGACGATGTTGTTGCCCTTGGAGGAGTGCTCGAGCACGCGGCCCCTCGAGCCGCATGCCCATGCGGTCGGAGGCGCGCGAGATGGTGTAGGGGCTGGCGAGCAAGGTAGCGAGGCCGGCGGGCGTGAAGTGGTCGTCCTGCGGCCCGAGCACGACACGGACGCGCTCCGGCGGCGCGAGATCGAGCGGAGGCAGCATCATCTCCTCACGCTCGGGCGCAGCCGGCTGCCGCAGCGGCACGAGATCGCCCGTCTTCAACGCGCGGCCCTCGAAGCCGCCGATGCCACCGCGCGTGAGCGTCGATTGGCTGCCCATCACGGGAGCGATGTCGAAGCCGCCTTCGATCGCGAGATAGAGGATGGCGCTGCCGGTTAGCGCCCCAATCCTCAAGATTTGTCCACGCACCAGGCGGGCGCTCGCGAAGGAGGCGAGGCGATGGCTGGCGCCGCCGTCGCGCTGCGAGGATGTCGATGGGTGCCTGCCCTCCCGCGACAGCGACGCGGACGCTGTCGGCCTCGACGGCGAGCGTCGGTCCCTGGTAGGCGATCTCCAGCGCCCCCATGCCGGCTGGGTTGCCGACCAGGAGATTGGCCGCGCGCAGGCACACGTGGTCGAGCGCTCCTGACACCGGCACGCCCAGTCGCTGGTAGCCCGGCCGGCCGAGGTCCTGCAGCGTCGTCATCAGGCCCGGCGAGATGACGCGCAGGGCGGGCGTCATGCGGCCATGCCTTCGGGCGCAGAGGCGCAGCTCGCCGGCCGCCGCCTCGGCCAGCAGCGCCTCGTAGCGGGCGAGTGGGATCGGCTCGAACATCACCTTGTCGCCGGCCGCGAGCAGGGCCGGCGGCTCCTTCGCCATGTCCCACATCGGCACCGGCGTTTGGGCGAGGATGTGCCAGCCACCCGGGCTCTCGAGCGGATAGATGACGGTCATGGACATGGCGACGGCGACGGAGCCTCTGGGCACCTTGATGCGCGGGTTCTCCCGTCGCGGCAGCTCGAATTCCGGCGGCAGACCACCGAGATAGGGCAGGCCCGGCAGAAAGCCCATCATGTAGACGTGAAAGAGCGTGGCGCTGTGGCGCTCGATCACCTGAGAGCGAGTGAGCCCCATGCGCCCGGCGACGTCGGCGAGATCGAGTCCCAGGCTCTCGTCGTAGCAAGCCGGGATGCGCCATCGCCGGCCAAGGCTTCCCGCGGCTTCCAAGCGGTTGAGCAAGGGCGCGAGCCGGCGCTTCAGCTCGGCCTGCGGCAACCGCACAGGGTCGTAGTGCACCATCAGCGAGCGAAAGGTCGGCACCAACTCGACAATGCCGGGGATGGCGGCCTCCTCGAGCCTGTGCGCCAGCGCCAGGACGAGCCCGCTCAATGCCTGATCGACGCGGTCGCCGAACTCCACGACCAGAGCGGTGTCGCCGCTGGGCAGGAAGCGGGGCATGGCGCTCGACTGCGGAGGGGATGACATGGGCTCAACAACTGCCATGGCGTCGCGCTAGGATGTCCTCTGCGGCATGTCGCAAGATTGTGTGGTCTTGCTATAGATAGTACCAATGCCGCACGCCTGAACACCGCAACCGGCGCCAGCGCCGTCTCTACCTCGCGAGGAGGCTTTGCCATGGCCAGGACGATCAACCTCAACGCCGACATCGCCGAGGGCTGGGGCGCCTACGACATCGGCAACGACGCCGACCTCATGCAGATCATCAAGTCGGCCAGCGTGGCCTGCGGCTTCCACGCCGGCGACGCCAACACCATGCACCGCCTGTGCATGATGGCCAAGGAGCTGGGCGTGAGCGTCGGCGTGCATCCGGGCTTCAACGACCTGTGGGGCTTCGGCCGGCGGCGCATCCAGATGAAGCCGGCCGACCTCGAGTACATGACCGCCTACCAGATCGGCGCGCTGCAGGCCATGGCCGCCTACGCAGGGCTGAAGGTCACGCACCTCAAGGCGCACGGGGCGCTCAACAACATGGCGGCCGAGGACGAGGGCTATGCCATGGCCATCGGCCGCGCCATCAAGGCCGTCGACAAGAGCATCATCTACGTGGCGCTCTATGGGTCGCAGATGCAGAAGGCGGCTGAGAAGCTGGGGCTGCCGATGGCGCTCGAAGGCTTCCCCGACCGGCGCTACGACGAGCACGGCAACCTCGCGTCGCGGTCGATCCCCGGCACAGTGCTGAAGGACCCCAAGGCCGCGGCCGAGCAGGCGCTGCGCATGGTCCGGGACGGCGAGATCGTCGCCCTCAACGGCAAGACCATCAAGGTGAAGGTGCACACCCTGTGCGTCCACGGCGACGAGGCGACCGGCGTGGTCGTGGCACGGGCAATCCGCAAGGCGCTGGAGGAAGCCGACATCGAGGTCGTACCTCTTCCGCAGATGAAGCTGTAAGCGAGGCGCTCAGCGTGTCCGTACAAGCCCACACTCGCGATCGTCGGCGGCACGGGGACCTTGGGGTCCGGGCTCGCGCGTCGCCTCGCCGCTGCCGGCTATCCGGTCGTGCTCGGCTCGCGCTCGGCCGAGAAGGCTCGAGAGGCCGGCGCAGCGCTCTGCCGCGCGCGGCTGGCGGGCCAGCGCCGTCGTGGGGAGAGCAATGCGGAGGCGGCGAAGGCCGCCGATGTGGTGATCGTCACCGTGCCGTGGGAGACCCAGGCCAAGATCCTCGACGAGATCGCCCCCCATGTTGCCGGCAAGCTGGTGGTCGACACCACCGTGCCGCTGGTGCCGCCCAGGGTCGCCCGCGTGCAGCTGCCGCCGGAGCACTCCGCCGCGCTGACCGCGCAGAAGCGCCTTGGCGCCGGCGTGCGGCTGGTGTCGGCCTTCCACAACGTCGCCGGGCACAAGCTGCAGACGGACGAGACCGTCGACTGCGACGTGCTGATCTTCGGCGACGACCCCAAGGATCGCGCCGTGGTGGCGGATCTCGCCAAGGCCGCCGGCCTGCGCGGCGTGCACGCCGGCCCGCTCGCCAACTCGGTTGCGGCGGAGGCGCTGACCAGCGTGCTGATCGGCATCAACCGCAACTACAAGGTGGACGGCGCCGGCATCCGCATCACCGGCATAAATGGTTGAGATCGGCTGCCTTGGGGGCAAGGGCCGCATCGATGAACAATGCGAGCCACACCGTTGGGCGATCAGGATCGGTCCACGTCACGCGATGACGGCAATGCGCTGGCAGGAAGATCGCATCGCCCGCGCGCAGCGAGCGAACCTCGCTCTCGCCGGCAATTGCTAGATGTGCACTGCCGCTCAAGACCAGGACCCATTCGGCCTCGTCTTGGTCATACCAATAACCAGCTGGCGACGCCTGTCCGTGGGACACGATTCGCTCGAGCCGTACTCCCCGCGCAGATGCGAGGGTGTTGGTGATCTCCGCAACAGACGCATCTGGCAACGGAGTCAGAAGATTGGTGAGCGCCATCATGGCGTGACCCTCATTCGACGCGTCTTGCAGCTTGGGCAACCCATCCGGGCGGTCTCAACCGAATTCCAGGGAGGTCACGCCAAAAATGCGATCGACCGGTAGTCTGGGATCTGGCCCGTGATAGAGGCGCACGCAGCCGAAGGTCATCGAAAGACCGAGGCTCTCTACGATAGCCAGCCCAGCCCCATTGGGCTCGGGAACGTCGATTTGCACCTGGTTGCCGCAGATGCGTGCCAGGAGATCTCCCAGGACATCGGCCGCCAGATCGGCGCGATCGGCGAAAAGGGGGCCGATTTTGAATCCAACCCGGCAGGGTCGCGCGACGCCGTAGGCGACTATCTCGCCATCTTCGCGAATGCCGGCGATGTGGGTGCCGCTCTGGCTGAGCCAACCCTTGAGGAAGGCGGCTCTGGGAGCCGGGAAGAAGGGTCGGTCGTAGGCCCCGATGGCCTCGAAGGCCGATGGGCTCAAAGTGACGACCCGCTTGGAGCTCTGGCCCGCCGCGATGCCCTGATAGCGCAGGTCGCGATAGGCCGGCTTGAAGCCGCCCTTCTCATAGAATGGCACCATGTCGAAGACGCCGTCCATGCCGATGGCCGCACCCTGCCGCACTCGGCGAAGCAGGGTGTCGCGACGCCAATGCCAGAGCACAGCGCCAAGCCCCTGCCTGCGCAAGTCGGCACGCATGATGAAGAGGCCCATGAAACCGAATTGGCCATCGTAGCTGTAGATTGTTCCGCCGCCTGCAAGCCGACCCCCCTCGCGCAAGGCGACGAACGCCTCCGGCTCTGTCTGCCAAGCGATCCGAAGATCGCCAAGTCCGGGGTTCCATCCCTCGGCGGCGGCCCAATCATCGAGGACCTTGGTCTCGGCCTCCCGCATCGGCGTGATGGCGAACCCTGCCGGCAATTGCATCGGGGCGCTCCCTTTCCAACCGCGCTCGTCCCAGTGTTGCAGTTCGTCTTGGTGCGAAGTCATAACCGATCCGGCTTCTTTAGGAAGCGGCCATATCACCGGGAAAAGATTGCAGAGCGATGAGCAACAACAACGACTACGTCCCGCCGAAGATCTGGAATTGGGAGAAACCGCGCACGGGCGAAGAATGGAGATACTCCGGCGTCAATCGGCCCATCGCCGGGCCGACCCATGATGCGGAGCTGCCTGTCGGCAAGCACCCCTTGCAGCTCTATTCGCGTGGAACGCCCAACGGCGTGAAGGTGACCGTGATGCTGGAGGAGCTGCTCGCACGCGGCCACCGTGGCGCCGAGTACGATGCCTGGCTGATCGACATCGGCAAGGGCGAGCAGTTTGGCAGCGGCTTTGTGGAGGTGAACCCCAACTCGAAGATACCGGCGCTGATGGATCGCAGCGGTCCCAAACCTCGTCGCGTGTTCGAGTCCGGGTCGATCCTGCTCTATCTCGCGGAGAAATTCGGCGCGTTCCTGCCGTCCGATCCCGACAAGCGCACCGAGACGCTGAACTGGCTGTTCTGGCAGATGGGGAGCACGCCCTACGTCGGCGGCGGGTTTGGTCATTTCTATCACTATGCGCCAGTCAAGATCGAGTATGCGATCAACCGGTTCGCGATGGAGGCCAAGCGCCTGCTGGATGTGCTGGACCGGCACCTCGAGGACCACGAGTACATGGCGGGAGATGAATACTCGATCGCCGATATGGCGATTTGGCCCTGGTATGGCGGCTTGGCGCTGGGCACACAGTACGATGCAGGCGAATTCCTGCAGGGGCAGAAGTACGCTCATGTCATCCGCTGGACCAAGGCCATCGCCGAGCGGCCAGCCGTCAAGCGCGGCCGGATGGTCAACCGCGCCGTGGGCGATCCTGCCCAGCAACTGCACCAACGCCATGATGCGAGCGATTTCGAAACGAAGACCCAGGACAAACTTGCCAAGTGAGACTGGCACACGCTTGCCTTGAGCACACAGGCACAAGAGGGCGCCGCGAGCCCCGCCCAGACTGTTGGCCCGGCTTGAGAAATCTGCTTAGTCTAGCCCGCTAGGCCTAGGGGCAGCGGGTCGAGGATTTCTGACTTGAGCGAGAGAGAGCTGACGATCGCGGCCCTCGGCGGCATGCCGCGCGTCGCGCCGGGGGACGACCTCGCGGCCCTGCTGATTGCCGCGCTCGAAGGCAACGGCATTGCGCCCGCGGCGCGCGACATCCTGGTCGTCACCAGCAAGATCGTATCGAAGGCGGAAGGGCGTTATCTCGACCTCGCTTCGCTCGAGCCAAGCGAGAGGGCGCGCGAGCTCTCGCAGATCACACGCAAGGATGCGCGGCTGGTCGAGGCCATCCTGTCGGAAGCCACCGAGGTGATCCGCGCCAAGCCCAACGTGCTGATCGTCGGCACGCGGCACGGGCTGGTGATGGCGAACGCCGGCATCGACCAGTCGAACTTGAGCGACGCGGAGCACGGCCGGCGCGTCCTGCTGCTGCCGCGGGCGCCCGACGACAGCGCGCGGCGCCTGAAGGAGCGGCTCGATGCGCATTTCGGCGTTGAGATGGGCGTCATCGTCTCCGACAGCGTCGGCCGGGCCTGGCGGCTCGGCACCGTCGGACTCGCCATCGGCGCTGCCGGCGTGCCCTCGCTGTGGGACCGTCGCGGCGAGAAGGATCTCTCGGGCCGGCCGTTGGAGGTCACCGAGGTGGCGTTTGCCGACGCGGTCGCGGCCATCGCCGTGCTCGCCATGGGCGAGGCGGCCGAGGGCCGGCCGGCCGCGCTCGTACGCGGGCTCGACTGGAGCGCACCGGAGAAGCCGGCAGCGGCGCTGGTCCGACCCAGGGCCGAGGATCTCTTCCGATGAGCGCGGATGCTCCCAGCGTATGTGGCGCTCTCGGGCGGCGTCGGCGGGGCCAAGCTGTCTCTGGGGCTGGCACAGCTGCTGGGCGATCGGCTCTCCATCATCCTCAACACCGCCGACGACTTCGAGCACCTGGGGCTGCACATCTCGCCCGACGTCGACACGGCGCTCTACACGCTCTGCGGTCTCGTCAACACGGAGACGGGCTGGGGCCGGCGTGACGAGACCTGGACCTTCATGAGCGCGATCGAGCGCCTGGGTGGGCCGACATGGTTCAAGCTGGGCGATGGAGACCTTGCCACGCACGTCGACCGCACAATGCGGCTGGCGGCCGGTGCTACGCCGACCGAGGTGTGCGCGCATTTGGCAGCCAGCTTGGGTGTGAGCGCGCGCGTGCTGCCGATGACCGACGATCCCGTGCGGACCGCCGTCGACACCGATCAGGGGACGCTGGCATTCCAGGACTATTTCGTGCGCGAGCAGTGTCGGCCGGTCGTGCGCGATATCCGCTTCGAGGGCGCCGAGAAGGCGCGGCCGACTGCAGCCGTGCTCGCGGCCGTCGCCGCGCCGACGCTCGCCGGCATCGTCATCTGCCCGTCCAACCCCTGGCTCAGCGTCGATCCCATCCTGGCCGTGCCCGGCCTGCGGCAGGCGCTGAAGGCCAGCGCGCGTCCCATCGTTGCGGTATCGCCCATCATTGCCGGCAAGACCGTCAAGGGTCCTGCCGCCAAGATCATGGGCGAGCTAGGACTCGAGCCGGACAGCCGGACCATTGCGTGGCATTATGAAGGGCTGATCGATGGCCTCGTCATCGACACCGCCGACGAAGCGCTGGCCGGGGCCATGCCGATGCCTGCTATAGTGACCAACACCATGATGCGGACCCTCGACGACAAGGTGGCGCTGGCGCGCGAATGCCTCGCCTTCTGCGACCGCCTGGCGCGCGGCAAGGCGCGCGACGCCCAAGCGAAGGTTGCGCGATGAGCCGGGCCCCGACATCTGCCCCCACATTCGCCATCGTGCCGGTGAAGGCGCTGGCGTTCGCCAAGCGCCGGCTGGCACCGGTGCTGCCGGATGCGGCGCGGCGCCGGCTGGTGCTGACCATGCTGGAGGATGTGCTGACGGCGGCAACTCAGGTCGAGGGCATCGAGCGCATCCTGGTGGTGACGCCGGATGCCAATGCGGCGGGGCTTGCCGAGAGCCGGGGCGCCGCTGATCGTGCCGGAGCCGCAGTTGGGCCCGAGCGCCGGGCAGCTCAACGCGGCGGTGGAGAGCGCCATCGCCTTTGCGCTGGCGCGCGAGGTCGGCCGAGTGCTGGTGCTGCCGGGCGATATTCCCCTGGCGACGCCGGGCGAGCTTGCGAGCCTGATCAGGTCGCGGGGTGCCGAGCCCGGTGTGACGCTGGCCCCATCGCACGACAGTGGCGGCACCAATGCCCTTTTGCTCGCCCCGCCCAACGCCATTGCGCCGTGCTACGGGCCAGGCAGCTATCTCAAGCACATGTCGCAGGCCATGGCGCGCCACATCGACGTCAATGTGGTGCACCTGCCCGGCGTGGCGCGCGACATCGACGAGCCGGCGGATCTGGCCCAGTTGTCGGCGGCGGGTGGAGAGCGCTATGGATTTCTCGCGCCCTATCTTGTCGCAAGCCCCGAGCGAGGGACCGACTCTGGCGCAGCGGTGGAGGAGCAATGACGACGGCCGCAGTGCGCAGCGCGCTTGCGAGCGCCGGGAAAGGCCAGCGGCTCTCGCACGCGCGAGGCCTTGGCGCTTGCCCAGTGTGATGATCCAGCTCTCCTGACGGCCATCGCCGAGCGGCTTTGCCTCGCCGGGCACGGCCCGCGGGTAAGCTTCTCCAAGAAGGTCTTCATCCCGCTCACCAAGCTGTGCCGGGACGTGTGCCACTACTGCACGTTCGCCGCATGCACCCCGCAAGTCGGAGCCGGCCTACCTGTTGCCGGAGGACGTGCTGGAGATCGCGCGGGCGGGCAGGGCTGCGGGCTGCAAGGAGGCGCTGTTCACGCTCGGCGACCAGCCGGAGCTGCGCTATGCCGCCGCGCGGGAGGCGCTGCGGACGCTGGGCGCCGAGTCGACGCTGCACTATCTGGAGCAGTCTGCCGCCCTGGTTCTGAAGGAGACGGGACTGCTGCCCCACCTCAATCCCGGCGTCATGGACCAGAGCTGGGTCGAACGGCTGCGCAAGGTCTCGGTGTCGCAGGGCATCATGCTGGAGACGGCGTCGGACCGGCTGTCGCAGCGCGGGGGTGCCGCACTTCGGCTCGCCCGACAAGGTGCCGGCGGTGCGGCTTGCCACGCTCGAGGCTGCCGGCCGCGCGCGCGTGCCCTTCACCACGGGCATCCTGATCGGCATCGGCGAGACGCGGGCCGAGCGCATCGAGGCGCTGCTCGCCATCCGCGACCTGCACGAGCGCCACGGACACATCCAGGAGGTCATCGTCCAGAACTTCCGCGCCAAGCCCGGCACGCGCATGGCGGGCGCCGAGGAGCCCTCGCTCGAGGACCAGGTGTGGACCATCGCGGCGGCGCGGCTGATCTTCGGGCCGGCCATGAACATCCAGGCACCGCCCAACCTGCGGCCCGAGGGCTTGGCGCAGCTCGTCGGCGCCGGCATCAACGACTGGGGCGGCGTGTCGCCGGTGACGCCCGATCACGTCAACCCCGAGGCGCCCTGGCCGCACTTGGCCGACCTCGAGCGCGCCACCGAGCGCGCCGGCCGCACCCTTGTCGAGCGCCTGGCGATCTATCCGGAGTTTGCTCCAGAGTTGGCCCCCGCGCGACCCTTCTCCCCTTGGGGAGAAGGTGCCCGAAGGGCGGATGAGGGGGCCTCTCTTGCCGGCAAAGCAAGAAGTCGCCCCTCACCAGTTCGGCCGAATGACTTACGGCCGCAATCGAAGGCTTCGGACTCGAATAAAGTGGCGGCGACAGCGGCCGTAAGTCATGGCCTCACGTCCTCTCCCCCGAGGGGAGAGGGGCCCGCAGCGCGCGCAAACGAATGGCTCGATCTGGCGCTGCGCACGCCGACGCTGCGGCACATGGATGCCGCTGGGCTGGCGCGGGAGGATGGCTGGGCGCCGGGGGGCGTCGAGCCGTTGCCCAGGCCGCCAGATCGCCCATTTGCAGGCAGGCGGTGCGGAGGCGGCGACACCGAGGATCGCGCGCATCCTCGATCGCGTCGCCGCGGAAGAGAGGCTGGACGAGGCGGATATCGTTGCGCTGTTCGATGCGCGGGGCGCCGACTTCGCGGCCGTGTGCCGGGCTGCGGACCGGCTGCGCGCGGCCCGCGTGGGCGAGACCGTCACCTACATCGTCAACCGCAACATCAACTACACCAACATCTGCACCTACGGCTGCAAATTCTGCGCCTTCTCCAAGGGCCGCCACAACCTCGGCCACCGCGACACCCCCTACGACCTCGACCTCGAGGAGATCGCCGCCCGCACCACCGAGGCGCGGGCCCGCGGCGCCACCGAGGTGTGCCTGCAGGGCGGCATCAAGCCCAGCTATACCGGCCACACCTATCTCGCCATCGTCGAGGCGGTGAAGCTGGCGGCGCCCGACATCCACGTGCACGCCTTCTCGCCGCTCGAGATCCGCACGGGCGCCGACACGCTGAAGCTGCCGCTGCGCGACTATCTCTCCCGGCTGAAGGATGCGGGGCTCGCGAGCCTGCCGGGCACGGCGGCCGAGATCCTCGACGACGAGGTGCGCGCCATCCTGTGCCCCGACAAGATCAACACCGCCGAGTGGCTCGAGGTGATGGAGACGGCGCACGCCGTGGGCCTCAGAAGCACCGCCACCATCATGTTCGGCCACGTCGACGCCTACCGCCACTGGGCGCGCCACCTGCTGCGCGTGCGCGACCTGCAGGAGCGGACCGGCGGCTTCACCGAGTTCGTGCCGCTCCCCTTCGTGCACATGGAGGCGCCGATCTACCTCAAGGGACAGTCGCGCAAGGGCCCGACCTTCCGCGAGGCGGTGCTCATGCATGCCGTGGCCCGACTGGCGCTCGATCCCGTCATCCCCAACATCCAGGCGTCGTGGGTGAAGATGGGGCCGGACGGCGCCGCCCTCCTCCTCGATGCCGGCTGCAACGATCTGGGCGGCGTGCTCATGAACGAGTTCGATCACGCGGGCGGCAGGCGCCTTGCATGGCCAGGAGATCTCCGCTGCCGAGCTCGAGAGCCTGATCCGCGGCCGCGGCCGGCGCCCCAGACAGCGCACGACGCTCTATGGGTCCGTGCCGGGAGGGCCGCCGGCGCCGTCCCGCCTGGCGCTGCCGCCCGCTGCGGAATAGTTTCGCGAGCGTCATCTGCTGCCGGGATCCGCGCCCTCCGAGAGGGCCGGATGACAGGAGCCGAGCACTTGTACTAAGAATAGGACAATTAGGTTGGGGCTTGCGGCAGCGCGAAGGCTTGATGGGGAAGCGGGCAAACACCTCTCCGTTCGACTTCCCGACCAGGGTCGCAGATGCGCGGGTCCGCGGGCGGGCGATCGCCCTGCTGAAGCAGAAGGGCATCCGTCTCCCGACCTTTGCCGAGCTCGCCGAACCCGCCCTGATCCCCAACGAGGTCCGCGGCGCGCTCGGGAGCGTCGGGCCGGACGATGCCGCACCCCCTCAACCTCAACCGCGTGCATTGGTTCAACGATCGCGGCCGCCGGCAGCAGGCCAAGACGCCGGCGCACGTGGAGCTGCCGCAAGCCCTGACGGGCGTGCCGGCACGCATCGTCGTGGCATTGGGCGCACTGTTTCCGATGATCCGCGCGCACAAGGTGCTCGCCGCCTATGCCTGCCTGGCGCCGCGTCTGGTGTCGGGACGGTTCGATCCGACCAAGCAGCGGGCGGTGTGGCCCTCCACCGGCAACTATTGCCGCGGTGGCGTCGCCATCTCGCGCATCCTCGGCTGCCGCGGCGTCGCCGTGCTGCCCGAGGGCATGAGCCGGGAGCGGTTCGACTGGCTGGAGCAGTGGGTGTCGCGCGCCCGAAGACATCGTGCGCACGCCGGGCACCGAATCCAACGTCAAAGAGATCTATGACGCCTGCGCCGAGCTGGCGCGCGATGCCAGCCAACGAGATCGTCAACCAGTTCAGCGAGTTCGGGAACTACCTGGGGCACTGGCGCTGCACCGGGCCGGCGCTGGAGACGGTGTTCCTGTCGCTGCAGGACAAGGAGCGGGACCTGAAGCTCGCGGGCTTCGTCTCCGCCAGTGGCTCGGCCGGCACGCTGGCCGCCGGCGACTATCTCAAAGCACGGCACGGCACCAAGATTGCCGTGGTGGAGGCCGTCGAGTGCCCGACGCTCGCTCATGAACGGCTACGGCGAGCACAACATCCAGGGCATCGGCGACAAGCACGTGCCCCTGATCCACAACGTCATGAACACGGACCTCGTGATCGGCGTCAGCGACCAGGCGACCGACGGGCTCGATGCCGTCTTCAACACCGAGGTGGGCCGCGGCCATCTGGCGGCGCGTCTCGGCGTGGGGGCGGAGCCCATGGCCGCCTTCCGGCACTTCGGCCTCTCCTCCATCGCCAACATCCTGGGCGCCATCAAGATGGCCAAGCATCTGAGCCTGGGGCCGCACGACGTGATCGTCACGGTGGCGACGGACGGGCACGAGATGTACGCCAGCGAGCTCGCGCGCTACCTGAAGCGCCGGCACAATTCGGGCGAGCTGAGCCCGGAGCTGGCGGCGGAGATCGTCGGCCAGCATCTTCTCGGCGCCGACACGGAGCACGTGCTCGACGCCACTCCGCGCGAGAGGGCAGCGCATCTTCAACCTCGGCTATTTCACCTGGGTGGAGCAGCAGGGCGTGGCGCTCGCCGATTTCGACCGCCGCAAGACTCCAGGATTTCTGGCGCGGGCTGCACGAGCTGGTGCCGATGTGGGACGAGATGATCGCCGCCTTCAATCGCGACAGCGGCATGGCCGCGGCCGCTTGAGGTTCGACCAGAGGAGAGACGAGAGGCGCATGAGCACGGACACTCTGGTCAAGCCTTACCGCGAGTTGCGCAGCCAGACGCTGGCGCGCGACCGCGGCCTGCGCGAGAAGGTGATGTCGCTCGAGGAGGCCGCCCGGCTCGTCGCGGACGGCGACCACGTCGGCATCGGCGGCTGCACCATGTCGCGCACGCCGCTCGCCATGATCTGGGCCCTGATCCGCGCGCGCAAGAAGGACCTCGTGGTGTCGCGCTCGATCACCTCCACCGAAGGCGACCTGCTGTTTGCCTCCGGTGCCTCCAAGCACATCATCACCAGCTGGTTCACGCAGGGGATCGTGTGGGGCGTGTCCAAGGTGATGCGCCACTACACCGAGAACAAGCTCGCGCGGTTCGAGGAGTGGAGCCACATGTCGATGGGCCTGCGCTACCGCGCCGGCGCCATGGGCATCCCCTTCATGCCCTCGCGCTCCATGATGGGCTCGGACGTGGGCAAGCGCGTGGGCGACAGCCTCGAGACCATGACCTGCCCCTTCACCGGCGAGGAGGTCGTCCTGCTGCCCGCGCTCAACCCGGACGTGGCCCTGATCCACGTGCAGCGCTGCGACGCCTACGGCAACGCCCAGCTCGACGGCCTGCAGTTCATGGACATCGACATGGCCATGGCCGCCAACAAGGTGATCCTGACCACGGAGCGCATCGTCTCCAACGACCAGATCCGGCGCACGCCCGACCAGACGCGCATCCCCTTCTTCACGGTGGAGGCGGTGGTGGAGGCGCCGATCGGCTGCGCCCCGCACGAATGCTACGGCCTCTACGAGCCGTTCTTCACCCATCTCGACGAATATGCCGCGCTCACGGGCAAGGACCCCGTGCAGGGCACGCAGCAGTACCTGGAGAAATACTACTACGGGCCTGGCTCGTGGGCCGACTACCTGAGCCTTCTCGGCATGGAGGCCGTGCTCGACGCGTGCCGCCGCGGCAGGAGCGTCCACAATGACTAAGCATGAGCCCCCCGCCTCGACCTACACCGCCTCGGAATTGCTCGCCGTCATGGCCGCGCGCCTGCTGAAGGACGGGCAGATCGTGTTCGCCGGCGTCGGCATACCGCTGCTCGCCGCCACGCTGGCGCAGCGCAACTTCGCGCCGCACCTCACCATCCTGTTCGAGGGCGGCACCATCGGGCCCTTCATCGTGCCGGGCGAGCTGCCGCCATCCACCAACGAGCAGCGCTGCACGCGCCGCTCCAACATGGTCCTCCCCATCACCGACGTGCTCTTGCTGCTGCAGCGCGGCTATGTCGACGTCGGCTTCATGGGCGGAGCGCAGATCGATCGCTTCGGCAACCTCAACTCGTCGTTCATCGGCGATGCCGACAACCCGAAAATCCGCCTGCCCGGCACCGGCGGCGGCAACGATATCTCCTCCCTCACCAACATGATCGTCGCCATGAAGCACGAGAAGCGCCGCTTCGTCGCCGACGTCGACTTCATCACCTCGCCGGGCTGGATCAAGGGCAAGCGCACGCGCGCGCGAAGCCGGCCTGCCGCAAGGCGGCATGTGGCGGGTCGTCACCGACCTTGCCGTCATGGGCTTCGACGCGGAAAGCTGCGAGATGCAGGTGCTGGCCCTCAACCAGGGCGTCACGCGCGAGCAGGTGCAGGAGAATACGGGCTTCGAGCTGTTGTTTGCCGACAAGGTCGAGACAGCCGAGCCACCGCGCAAGGAGGAGCTCGACGTGCTGCGCGAGCTCGATCCCGAGCGGCTCTATACGGCGTGATCACCTCCCTCTCCCCATTGTTCTTCACAATGGGGAGAGGGTCGGGGTGAGGGGCAGCCGCAAACGCCGGCGCATGGTTCCTGCCCCTCACCCTAACCCTCTCCCCGCAAGCGGGGAGAGGGAATACCGAGAGGAGCACTTATGGCCAAGAAGAAGCAGACCGCGTTCGGCATCGCCATGCGCAATTTCACCAAGTACCCGGAGATGCCGAGCGCGCAAGCGCTGATCGACTACGGGGTGCGCATGGAGGAGCTGGGCTACGAGTTGATCTGGGCCTGGGACCACATTCTCCTGGGCGTCGACCCAAATTTTCCCATCCACGAGTCGCTCGCGATCCTGACTGCGGTGGCGGCACGCACCAAGAAGATCAAGATCGGCACCGGCATTCTCGTCATGCCCATGCGCAACCCGGTGATCCTCGCCAAGGAGCTCGCCACCATCGACCACATCTCCAATGGCCGGCTGATCGTCGGCGCGGCGGTCGGCTGGTACAAGCGCGAGTTCGACTCCATGGGCGTCGATTTCCATCAGCGCGGCCGCATCATGGAGCAGTGCCTGGAGATCATCACCCGGCTGTGGACCGAGCCCAAGGTCGACGGCGACTATCCCCCCTACAAGCTGCGCGGCGCCGTGCTCTATCCCAAGCCCGTGCAGCAGCCGCGCCCGCCCATCCTGATCGGCGGCTACGTCGATGCCGTGCTCAAGCGCGCGGCCACCAAGGGCGACGGCTGGCTCACCTACTACTATACGGCCGAGAGCTTCGCGCGCACCTGGGCCAAGATTCGCGGCTTTGCCGAGGAGGCGGGCCGCAATCCCGACGAGCTGCTCTCGACCAACCAGCTCCCCATCTGCATCGGTCCGCGCGCCAAGATCGAGGCGCCGATGCGGCAGTGGCTGCAGACGGAGTGGGACTATGCCTCCTGGTCGGAATCGACCATGGAGAGCGCCATCATGGGCACCGTGGAGGAGTGCGTCGAGCAGCTCGAGGCGCATCTCGCCACCGGCATCGACCGCATAATCTTTGTGCCCTACCGCTATGAAAACGAGCAGGTCGAGGCCGTAGCCAAGGAGATCATTCCGCGGCTGCGGAAGAAGATGACGTGAGCTGCAAGCGGCACGGAGCCTGCTTGTAGGCCGTGCAAGCCTATCCCCTCAGTCGCCATCCAGTCTTGGGAGGGGCTTTCGACAGGACAGCATATCGTAGCAACGGGAGATGCGTATGAAAGGCTTCAGTCGCAGATTCGCGCTCACGGCCGTCGGCGTGGCGCTACTTGGCAGCGCCGCCGCCGCGCAGGACACCATCAAGATCGGCGTCACCCAGCCGCTGACCGGCGCGTTCGCCGCCTCGGGCAACTATGTCGCTGACGGCGCCAAGATCGCCGCGGAGGAGATCAACAAGGCGGGCGGTGTGCTCGGCAAGAAAATCGAGCTCATCATCGAGGACAACAAGTCGAACCCCACCGAGGCGGTGGCCACCGCCGAGAAGCTGATCGTGCGCGACAAGGTGCCGGTGATGCTGGGGGCCTGGAGCTCGACGCTGACGCTCGCCGTCATGCCCAAGCTCGAGGAGTACAAGGTGCCGATGGTGGTGGAAACCTCCTCATCCGGCAAGATTACGACCTCGGGCAACCCCTACATCTTCCGCATCAGCCCGACTTCGCAGATGGAAGCCAAGGCGTTCTCCCCGTTGTTCAAGAAGATGGGGATCAAGAAGGTGGCTTTCCTCGCCACCAACAACGATTTCGGCCTCGGCGCCTCCAAGGAGTTCTCGGAAGCCGCCAAGGCGGCAGGCGTTGCGATCGGCGCCATGGAGACGATGGATCCCAAGGCCACCGATTTCTCGGCTCAGCTTGCCAAGATCAAGGCCTCCGGCAGCGACACGCTGTTCGTCACCACCGCTGTCGAGCAGGCCACGCTGATCCTCAAGCAGGCCAAGGATCAGCAGGTCACGGCCCGCATCATCACGACCGGCGGCTCCGTCTCGCCCGACCAGCTCATCGCCCAGGCCGGCGCGGCCGCCAACGGCTCCTACCACCTCGTGTTCTTCACGCCGTGGTTCCCGGAGGCCGTGAAGAACCCCGACGTGGCCAAGAAGTTCGTGGCCCTGTGGAACGCCAAGAAATACAACGTCGGCGGCCTCACGGAGGGGTTCCGCGGTTGGGATGGCATTTACACCATCGTTGCGGGAATCAAGGCGGCGGGTAAGGCGGACTCGGGCGCTATCCAGAAGGCTCTCTGGGGCGTCAAGGTGAAAGGCATCAACGGCGACATCGCCTTCATCAAGCAGGGCCCGGCCGGCAAGGAGAGCGCGCAGAACGTGCCCAGCGTGTATCTCGTGAAAATCGACGGCGGCAAGGTCGTGCGGCAGTAGCTGGAGCTCCCTCTCCCCGCTTGCGGGGAGAGGGTCAGGGTGAGGGGCAGCAACAGACGCCGAAGCAAGCGGCTGCCCCTCACCCCGACCCTCTCCCCATGCCGAAGAGCATGGGGAGAGGGAGAAGTGCGCATGGATCAGCTGCTCCAACACGCCGTCAACGCCCTGATCCTCGGCGGCACCTATGCGCTGCTCGGCATCGGTCTGACGCTGATCTTCGGCATCATGCGCGTGGTCAACTTCACCCACGGCGAGCTCTACAGCTTCGGCGCCTACATGATGTACGTGTGGGTGATGCTGGCCGGTGCCAACTTCTTTGTCGCCTTGGTGGCCGCGGTCGTGCTCGGCGTGGGGCTGGGCGCGGCGATCGAGTTCGTCTTGTTGCGGCGGCTCAGGGGCGCCGACATCGACACCACCATGCTGGTGATGATCGGCGCCTGGATCGCGCTGCAGAACTCCGAGCAGCTCGCCTGGTCTGGCGTGGCGAAGTCGATCGACAATCCGTTCCCGGCTTCCCCGCTGGTGCTGGGCTCCGTATCGGTATCCTGGAACCGCCTGTTCGTGTTCGCCGTGGCGCTGGCGTTGATCGCAGCGAGCTACGCCCTCATCAACCGCACCAGGCTCGGCAAGGCCATGCGCGCCACCTTTCAGGACCGCGAGACGGCGGCGCTGATGGGCGTCGAGATCGATTTCATTCATACGGCCACCTTCGCGTTGGGCTCCGGCCTGGCCGCCGCGGCGGGCGCGCTGTTGGGGCCGGTGTTCGTGGTCTACCCCACCATGGGCGACCTCGCCTCGCTGAAGGCCTTCGCCATCGTCATCCTCGGCGGCCTCGGCAGCATCCCCGGCGCCACCGCCGGCGGCTTCATCCTCGCCTTCATGGAGGAGCTGGGCGCGGGCTATGTCTCCTCCGGATTCCGCGACGGCATGGGCTTCCTCCTCATCATCCTGATCCTTCTGTTCAAGCCGACCGGCCTCTTCGCGCAGAAGGAGCGGATCGGGTGAAGCGCCTGCAGCCCTGGATCACGATCGCCTGGCTCGCTTTCCTGTTCTCCGTCCCGCTGTGGATCGGAGACCTCTACATGCTGCACGTGCTCATCATCACCGGCATCTTCACGATCGCGGCCATGAGCCTGAACCTGCTGTTCGGCTACACCGGCCAGCTGAGCCTCGGGCACGTCGCCTTCTTCGGTATCGGTGCCTATGCCTCCAGCCTCGTGTCGCTGGGCTTCGAGGTGCATCTGTTGCCGGACTGGCTGGTGCGGCTCGAGCCCAAGCCGGTGTGGCTCGGCATGATTGCGGGCACCCTACTTGCGGGCGCCTGCGGCTGGGTGATCGGCAAGGTCTCGTTCAAGGTGCGCGGCGCCTACTTCGTCATCGTGTCGGTCAGTTTCGCCGAGGTCGTCCGGCTGGTGGCAGTCAACTGGGTCGAGCTGACCCAGGGGCCGATGGCGCTCAACAACATCCCGGTGCTTCGGCTCGGCATTCCCGGCTCGTTCGAGATCGCCTTCCTGCGCAAGCCCGCCAACTACTATCTCGTTCTGGTCAGTGGCGATCTGAGCTACGTGCTGATCCGCCGCCTCGTCAACTCGCGCGCCGGCCGCGCCATGATCGCGCTGCGGGAGAACGAGCCGCTCGCCATCTCGGTCGGCGTCGACGTGACGCGCTATCTGGTGCTGGCAACCATGGTCTCGGCCGCCATGGCCGGCGCCGCCGGTGCGCTCTACGCCCACTACGTGCGCATCGTCGACCCCGACGTGTTCCTGTTCATCTACACGGTGACGATGGTGATCATGGTGGTCATCGGGCGGCAAGGGCACGCTCGCTGGCCCCATCGTCGGCGGCCTCATCTTCGGCCTGCTGCCGGAGGTGCTGCGCGCCGCCGCCGATCAAGCCCGAGGTGCAGTGGGTAGTCTATGGCGTGCTGATGATCCTGGTCGTCTACTTCCTGCCCGAGGGCATCGTTCCCGCCGTGCGCGCGTGGTGGCAGGGCCGCGACGCGAACGCCCCGGCCGGACCGCCGGTCCGGCCACGCCACCGCCGAGGCGCTGCGATGAACGGCGGCGCCGAGCCCGAGCTCGCGGTCGAGGGGCTGACCATCAAGTTCGGCGGGCTCACGGCCGTCGACGGTGCCACCTTCGAGGTTCGGGCCGGCGAGGTGCTCTCGCCTGATCGGCCCCAACGGCGCCGGCAAGACCACCGCCTTCAACGCCATCACCGGCTATCTTCGAGCTGGCGGTGGCGACATCCGCTACCGCGGCCCAGCGCCTCAACGGCCTCAAGCCCAACGCAGATCGCCGCGCTCGGCGTGGTGCGCACCTTCCAGAAGACCAGCGTGTTCGCCGGCCGCAGCGTGCACGAGAACGTGCTATCGGCCTGCATCTGCGCTCGCGCCAGACCGCCGCTTTGCGATCCTGCTCGGCCTGCCGTCGGTGGCGCGTCGAGGAACGCGCGCTCGCCCAGGAAGCCGACACGATCCTGCGCTTCGTCGGGCTGAGGCGCGCGCGCCCAGCCTGCCTCGTCCCTGCCTTACGGCGAGCTGCGGCTGCTGGAGTCGCCGTCGCGCTCGCGGCCAGGCCGAAGCTGCTCCTGCTCGACGAGCCGGTGTCCGGGCATGAACCCGGCCGAGACCGGGAGCTTCATGGCGCTGCTCGCGCAGATCCGCGCGCACGGGCGTCACCGTGCTGCTGGTCGAGCACGACATGAAGATGGTGATGGGCGTCTCGCGACCGCATCGTCTGCCTGAACCACGGCCGCATCATCGCCGACGGGCCCGCCGGCCGAGATTCAGAGCAATCCCGAGGTCATCCGCGCCTATCTCGGGGAGAGGTACGACCCGTGCTCACGTTGAGGGGCTGCGTGTGCCGCTACGGCAAGGTGACGGCCGTGCGCGAGCTCTCGATCGAGGTCGAGCGCAGGGCGAGCTCGTCGCGCTGATCGGCGCCAACGGCGCCGGCAAGACCACCACCCTGAAGGCGATCTCCGGCCTGCTGGCGCCGGCGCGCGGCCGCATCATCTTCCTGCGGCCAGGACATCACGCGGGCCGGCGCCGCGCGCATGGTCCTGGAGCTCGGTATCGCCCACTGCCCGGAGGGCCGCCGCGTGTTTCCGCACATGACGGTGGACGAAAACCTGGAGATGGGCTGCTACCTGCGCCGCGACGCGACCGGGATCGCCGCCGACCTCGATCGCCTCTACGCGCGCTTCCCGATGCTGGCCGAGCGGCGGCGCCAGGCGGCCGGCACGCTGTCGGGCGGCGAGCAGCAGATGCTGGCGATCAGCCGCGCGCTGATGTCGCGGCCCAAGCTCGTGCTGTTCGACGAGCCGTCGCTGGGCCTCGCGCCCAACCTCGTCGAGCGCACCTTCGAGATCATCAGGGGCATCCGCACGCGAGGGCGTCACCGTCGTGATGGTGGAGCAGAACGCCGTTCGCGGCGCTCGAGCTCTCCGACCGCTCCTACGTGCTGGAGCAGGGCCGCATGGCGCTCTCCGGCACCGGGGCCGAGCTGCTCGACAACCCGCACGTCAAGAGCGCCTACTTGGGCGCATGACGACCCCCTCTCGCCACGTGTGGGGAGAGGGTTGGGGTGAGCGCAGCCGCACACGCTTCGGCGGCGCTCGAAGCATGCAACCTGGACAATGCAGCACAGTGCGCCGGATACTGGAGGAGAGCACCCATGACCGTCACCGTCTTCATCCGCTACGTGATCGACCCCTTCCAGCGCGAGGCGTTCGCCGAATACGCCGCGCAACTGGGGCCGCATCATCCCCAAGTGCGGCGGCCGCCTGGTCGGCTATTTCCTGCCGCACGAGGGCACCAACAACATCGCCTGGGTCTCATCTCCTTCGACAGCCTGGCGTCCTACGAGGCCTATCGCGCGCGCCTCAAGGCCGACCCAGAGGGCGCCGCCAACTTCCGCTTCGCGCAGGAGAAGCGCTTCATCCAAAGCGAGGAGCGCACGTTCCTGCAGGCGGTGGAGTAACGGGGAGAAGCTTCATGATAGCTGTAATCTTCGAGGTGTGGCCCGCCGACGGCCGCCGTCAGAGCTATCTCGAGCACGCGAGCCGGCTGCGGCCCGAGCTCGAGAAGGTCGACGGCTTCATCTCGGTCGAGCGCTTCCAAAGCCTCACCGAGCCCGACAAGATGCTGTCGCTGTCCTTCTGGCGCGACGAGGCCGCCGTCGCGCGCTGGCGCAACCACGCCGAGCACCGCGCCACACAGGTCGCCGGCCGCGGTGGCGTGTTCCGCGACTACCGGCTGCGCGTGGCGGCCGTGATGCGCGACTATGGCCTGCGTGAGCGGGCGCAAGCGCCGCACGACAGCCGGCAGGCGCACGGGCAAGCGAAAGGTAGTCTCTGACCCCGCCCTCTCGCGCGATGAAATCGGCCCCGCCCAGCAATCTCGCGAATCCAGCTCGCGCCCCCTAGTCGCTGCGCGAATATGCAATATAGTGCAGCGTCATTGGACCATAGCGCAGGATAGAGCCAGCCAGCAGATGCCCAAGATCACCTACATCGAGCACGACGGCACCGTGCACACGGTCGAGGCCGAGGTCGGCGCCACCGTGATGGAGACGGCCCTCAAGGGGGGCGTGACGGGCATCGTCGCCGAATGCGGCGGTGGGTGCACTTGCGCGACCTGCATGGTCTATGTGGACGAGGCCTGGACGGACAAGGTCGGCAAGCCCAACGACGAGGAGGAGGACCAGCTCGACTTCGCCTTCGACGTGAAGCCGAACTCCCGGCTCTCCTGCCAGATCAAGGTGACGGCGGAGCTCGACGGCCTGGTGGTGCGCACCCCGGCCTACCAGGGGCGGTGAGCCGCAGATCCCCTATTGCGCCTCCGGCGTCGCGACGTGCTCGGGGCGAATGCCGAGGCCGATCACGCGCGCTGGAATGCGCCGCAGGATCGGCACTCGCTGCAGGAGCTTGACCGCAAGCGGGACCGTCGGGCCGCTCCTTGCTTGCCAGGGCGCGGCTCAGCACGCGGTTCTGGATCTGCGTCTGCAGGAACTGGATCACGCGCATCGGCAGCGACCGCCGCCTCTGGATCGCCTCCAGGTCGGCCCGGCCGTCACCGTGCGCGGGCCTCGAGGGGAGCCGCCAGCCTATTCGCGGTCGCGACCGCATCCTGGATCGCGAGGTTGATGCCGACTCCGCCGACCGGCGACATGGCGTGGGCGGCATCGCCGATGCAGAGCAGCCCCGGACGATGCCACTGCTTCAGCCGGTCGATCGCGACCGTGAGTAGCTTGATGTCGTCCCAGCTCGCCAGCTCGTCGATGCGGTCGCGCACGAAGGGCGACATGAAGACCACGCGGCCCCGGAACGCCGGCAGGCCGCGCTGCCTGACCTCGTCGAATCCGCCCTTGGGGATCACATAGGCGCACTGCCAATAGCTGCCGCGATTGAGCATCACCATCATGGCGCCGGTCTCGATGTGGCCGAAGGTCTCGGCCGTATCGTCCTCGCGCCGCGACAGCCGGAACCACAGCACGTCGATTGGCGCGCCCACATCCTCCACCTCGAGACCGGCGCGCCCGCGCACCGTCGAGTGGCGGCCGTCGCAGCCCACGACGAGGTCGGCGCGGATGGCAAGCGCACCGGCGGGCGTTTGCGCGCGCACCCCGGCGACACGCCCGGCCTCCTCGATCAAATCCGTCGCCTCTGCCTGCATGCGCAGGTCGAAACCCGGGTAGCGCTTGCCGCGCTCGGCAAGGAAGTTGAGGAAGTCCCATTGCGGCATCAGGGCGATGAAGCGGCAATGCGTGGGCAGATGCGAGAAGTCGGCGATGGCGACGTGGGCGTCACCGATCTGGCCGGTGAGATGATCGACCTTCTCGTGCGGCAGTGCGAGAAAGTCGTCGATCAACCGAGTTCGACCATCAGCTCGAGGGTGGAGGGGTGCACCGTGTCGCCGCGGAAGTCGCGCAGGAAGTCCTTGTGCTTCTCCAGAACCACCACCGAACGCCGGCGCGCGCCAGCAGGAAGCCCAGCATCATGCCCGCAGGGCCGCCGCCCACGATGCAACATGTGGTAGACAGGGTGCTCTCCGCCACGGATTTCTCCTTGGCCCGACAGACTGGAAATGCGCCCCGGCCGCGATGGGCTCAGGGCGCTGGCTTCACGAACAGGAGCTTGACGCGGTCCTTTCCATCAAGTGCTCATGGCCGCGCCAGGAAATCAAGCAAGGCTCGTCCCGGCGTCATGTGCCGTCGTGGAAGATGATCCCGAGCGTATGGCGATGGCCGCTGCGCACGGTGCTTACCCCGTGGCGCATGGTGACGCGATAGGTGCCGCGGGTGCCGCGCACGGGGCGGTGATGCACCGCGAACACGACGCCATCGCCGCGGCGCAGAGGCACCACGGCGACGCGCGACTGCATGCGCGGCCGCTGCTCGGTCAGCACGAACTCGCCGCCGGTGAATTCCTCGCCGGGCTCTGAGAGCAGGATGGCGACCTGCAGCGGAAAGATGTGCTCGCCATAAAGGTCCTGGTGCAGGCAGTTGAAGTCCCCGGCCTTGTACTGCAGCAGCAGCGGCGTCGGCCGCACCTGTCCCGCATCGTGGCAGCGCTGCAGGAATGCCGCGTGGCCGGGGGGATAGCGCGTCGCCATGCCCATCGCCTCGTTCCAGCGGTTGGCGATGTCGGCAAGCGGCCGGTAGAGAGCCGAGCGCAAGGTCCCCACCAGGCCGGGCAACGGATAGGCGAAGTATTTGTACTCGCCGCGCCCGAAGCCGTGCCGCGCCATCACGATATGGCTGCGGAAGCGCGCTGCATCCTCGTAGAGACCGGAAATCTCGCGGCACGCGGCGGCATCGAGCTAGCCCATCGACGACGGCGAAACCCTGCGCGTCCAGCTCCTCGCCCACGCGCTCCCACGCGACGGCGGCCACACGTCGCTGGGCTGAGGCGCCGCGGCCGGCAAGGAGCCGTATCGATCGAGTGTTTCGGTCATGGCGAATGGTCCAGATTGGGCTGGCAACGCTGGTGGGGAAGGTAGTGTCACCGAAGCGGCATCGCAGCCCGTTTCATGTGCTCATCGCAGAAATGCTGGAGGCCTCGGCGCGTCAAGAGGCGCCGGCGCGCTGGACCTCGGCCGGCGAGGCCGCCTGCGTGACGCTCGAGCTCGGCGCGTCGAGGCTCCACGACACGCCGTCCGCGGCGTAATCGAGGGCAACCTGCGCCCGCAATGCACTTGCGACCATCTGCGAGATCACCACGTGGCCGAACCCCTTGCGCTTGGGTGGGGTCACCGGCGGGCCGCCGCTCTCGCGCCAGCTCATGCGAAAGCGCGGCTCTCCCGGCGCCGAGCGGTCGAGCTCCCAGGCGATGGCGACGCGGCCGTCAGGCACCGACAGGGCGCCATACTTGGCGGCGTTGGTGGCAAGCTCGTGCAGAACCAGCGTAATCCCCTGCACCGCGTCGGACCTGATCTCCAGCTCCGGCCCGCTGATGGAAACGCGCGAGGACTGCTCGTCGGCAAAAGGCGCCAGCTGCGCGTGCACCAGGTCCGTTATCCCCGCGCCCTTGAAGTTGCGGGCAAGCAGCAGGTCTTGCGAGAGCGCCATGGCGTGGATGCGCTTGGAGAAGTGGGCGTGGAAATCCTCGAGGCTCGAGCTGCCGCGCGCCGTCTGGCCGGCAATCGCCTGCACGACGGCAAGGAGGTTCTTGGAGCGGTGCGCCAGCTCGCGCATCAGGAACTCGATGTGCCGCTCGCGCGCCTTGCGCTCGCTGATGTCGCGGCTGATCGAGGATATGCCGACGAGGTCGCCGGCATCGTCGAACATGGGTGCGACGTTGATGGAGACGTCGATCAGCCGGCCATCCTTGCGGCGGCGCACGATGTCGGCGTGCACGGTCTCGCCTGCCCGCACACGGGCATAGAGATCGCCAAAGATTTCGCGTGTGCCTTCGGGAGACAGAATGTCGATGGGCCGGCCGATCGCCTCGGCCTCCTCGTAGCCGAACAGGCTGGTGGCGGCCGCGTTCCAGGTGCGGATGACGCCGTCCGGCGCAAGACTGACGATGGCGCTGGGCGAGGACGAGACGATCGCCGCCAGGTGCGCCTGCGCGCCCATCCGAGCATTGAGCTCCTTGGCGGCGTTGCTCAACACCAGGGAAAGCTGGTCGGCCTCCCTGAGCGTGGACACGATCGGCGACACCGGCTTGCCCTGTCCGACCGCGGCGCCGGCGCGCATGAGCTCGCCGATCGGTCGCGCCATCAGGCGACCCACGCCGAAAGCCAGCAGCAGGGAGAGCGACAGCAGCACGGCGCCGGACCAGAAGAACAGCATCCAGGCCTCGTGCAGTTGGCCTTCGACCACTGCCAGCGGCGCCCAGGTCGCCACGCGCCAGCCCGTCAGCTTGGAGAAATGGAAGGCCTGAAGCGAGCGCCGGCCCTCGAAGTCGGTAGTCGTGATCACGCCCTCCGACCTGCCTCCATATTGCCTCAGCGACTCTTCTGGGATCGTATGGCCGATGAATTGCTCCGCCATCTGCGTGCGGGCCATGTTGACATTCTTGCGGTCCGAGATCGCCGCGAGCCACCCCGACGGCAGGCTCTCGCCCTTCAGGATCTCCACGAGCAGCTCCGGCTCGAGGGACATCACCAGCGCATACTCGATCTCCTTGTGAGGGCGCACGGGCACGCTGACCGAGAAGATCCAGCGCTTTGCCACCGTGCCCATGAAGAGGTCCGTCACGTAGGGCCTGTCGGTCTCGCGCGCGATGCGCGCCAGGTCGGGCACGACGACAGTGCTCGTCGGCAGCGTCGCGCCCCACGGCAGCCGCGTATTGACGAGCTGCCGCCGGTGGGTATCGAGCAGGACCACGTTCCACGGCCGTGATCGCAGCGCCTCCTTGGCTTGCGCATAGAAGCTGCGGAAGTCGCGCGCCACGAGGGCGTCCGAGGTCGCGAGCGTCTCCAGCGTGGTGATGATGGCCGTGATCTCGCGATCGACATCGGCATTGAGCGCGCGCGCGATCTGTAGTGCCCTGCGTTCGTCGGACGTGCGGACGGACTCCGTATATCGATGCAGAAGAAATGCGCTGTAGACGAGGACCGGAACCACGATGGCCAGGCCGAAGATCAGCAGGTGCGCGCGCAGGCCGAGCTTGGAGCCGCGCAGCACGGCGAGGCCCTCCATCACCGCCGGCAGCCCGCGGCCGCTGTAGGCAATGAGGGCTTTGAGGCCTCGAACGAACGGATTTGACCCTTGCTCTCCCATCATCGATCGCAGGCAGGACAACCTTGTCGATGAGCGTCAGCAAAATATGTCGGCTTGGCGACTGCTGGGCCCATTGCAGAGTGACGGGACGCCGCGCGCCACGCCGTCACGAACCTCCGCTCGGCCGGCGCCCCTTTTGCGTGTAGGGGTACATCTGCGTGATGTCCGCCCCTGGGAGCGCCGCTTCCATGCGTTGCCACACGTCCACCACCGCTGCCGCCACCTCATCGGCAATGCCGGCCGCGCGCGCATTCTCCAGGTATAGGCGGATGTCCTTGAGCTGGAGCTTGGCCGTGAAGCCGGCGTCGTAGCGCCCGTGCAGGATGCGGTTGGGGAACTTGTCCTCGGTTGCCGAATTGCGGCCCGAGGAGGCGTTCACGATATCGAGAATTGTCTTCATCTCGATGCCCTGCTTGGTGCCGAAGGCGATGGCCTCCGACGTGGCGGCAAGCGCCGTGGCAGACAGGAAATTGTTGAGGATCTTCACCGCCTGCCCCTGGCCCGGCTTCGGCCCCACGTGGAACGGCTTGCCCATCAGCGCGAGCAGCGGCTTGAAGCGCTCGTAGGCACCGGCCGGACAGGCCACCATGATGGCAATCGTGGCCTTGTCCGCACCGGAGGTGCCGCCAGAGACCGGAGCATCGATGAACTCGATGTCGGCCTTCTGGCAGCAGCCCGGCAACCGCCTCCGCCGCCTTGATGCCGATGGTGGAGGTGTCGATCACGGTCTTGACACGGCGCTTCTTGGCGGCCGCGATCTCGCGCGCGACGGCTTGCGAAATCGGCGCCGTCGGGCAGCGAGAGGATGATCGTATCCGCGCGCTCGGCCACCTCCGCATTGCTCTTGGCGATCGTCGCGCCGGGCGGCGCGCGCTCCGTGCTGACGGCGTCGGCCATCACCAGGGGGTAGCCGGCCTTCGCCAGATGCCGGCTCATGCGGTGGCCCATGCTGCCGATGCCGATCCAGCCGATTGTTTGCGTCATGACGGTGCTCCCTCTCAAGCCGGCGGCGGCACGACCACGTCCTCGTAGGCGTGGCGCTTGGTGATGAGACCCGCGTGCAGGAAGATATCGTTGACGGCCTCGAAGGCGGGTTTCGTGATCTCGACGTGCGGCGTCCAGTTGCCGAGCTTCTGGTAGGTGGCGATGGTCTGCGTCAGCACCGCCAGATCGATGTCCTTGAAATAGGACGTCTCGGCCTTGGCGACCTCGGCGGCGGGCGTGGCGATCAGCCAGGCGCGCGCCTTGCGGTAGGCGCGCATGAAGGCCTTGGCCATGTCGGTCCGGAGCCAATCGCGGGTCGCGGCGAGGCTGGAGAAGGCGCACGGTCCGATGGCATCGCCGAGGGAGGCCACGATATGGCCGACGCGGTCGTGGACGAGCTGCTGCGGGGCAGGACCCTGCAGGTGGATGTAGTCGCCCTCGCCCTTGCGGAAGGCTGCGATCATCTTGTCGCTGGAGCCGGCATCCACCGCAGTGATGGCCTTGAAGTCGAGGCCCTGCTTGAAGCAGGCGTACTTGAACATGGCCATCGGCTGGCCGCCGTGGTCGACGATCACTTTCTTCCCCTTGAGCTTGTCCCAGCTGAAATTGGCGTCGGGGCTGCGTCCCGTGAGGAAGAAGCCGTCCTTCTCGTTGATCTGGGCAAAGTGCACCGCCGGCGGCTTCTTGCCCTGCTCCAGCGGTCCGAAGCCTTGCGACGGCGCCGATTGCGTGACGTGCACCGAGCCATCGACCACGCTGGCGATGCCCGATTTGCCAGGCGCCGACACGGAATGCTTTCCCGCAAGCCCTCTTCTTTCAGGAACCCGCCTGCCATGGTCGCGATGAGCGGCGAATAGAACGCGGAGAAGCGGGTGAACTCGATCCTGATTTCCTCACTCAATGTAGCCTCCTTGGACGAGCGGGCTTGCGGTCGGGCAGCATCTGCAATTCTCCACCGTCGGGCCGGGAAGACCAAGCGCTAAAACCGCCGCCGTGCCCTGCAATCACAGGCATGCGCGGCGGGCCTCGAGAGTCAAGCTCGGCTGGGCTTCTTCGAACTTGCGCGCAAGCGCAGAGGCGATTTGGGCGGCAAACCGGCTCACCGCGATTGGAAGCGAACGCCCGCGAAGTTGGCCCAGATACAGAATTCCCGGAGGCACGTCGCGGTGATCGATGGGGCAGCTTACATCGTCGCTCGTCTTGCTGTCCCGATGCGATTCCGATCGGAATCTGGAAAGCTGATCGTGTTGTCCTGGCGCGCGTAGTGCCGAAGGAACTCGAAGCTGTCCGACTCGATGGCGGGCTGCAGCTTGATTGACGAGCGCAGAACGGCCGTATCGAGAACGTTGCGCACGCCGTAGAGATGCGTGGGCATGGCGATCGGATAGCGAAGGCAATCACGAAGCCGCACGAGCCCGGCCTTGGCGAGCGGGTGCCCCCTGCACATCAGGGCATGGATGGGCTGTAGCACTGCGAGCAGCGTCTCGAACTCCGACAGCCGCACCGGTTCGAACACCAGAGCCAGGTCGGCCGTATGGTCCACCAGCGCCAGTTCTGCGGCCTCCCGGTCGCGGCGATAGACGCGAAAGGTTACGCCGGGGTGCTCGCGGCGGTAGAGGGCGACCTGCTCGGGCAAGAACACGGGCAAAACTGCCTGCGAGCAGGCTATCGAGATATGGCCACGCCGCACGCCCGATAGATCCGCAATTTGCGACTTCACCCTCTCCATGTCCGAGAGCTGCGATCGCACGTGCTGGATCAGGATTTCCCCGGCCGTGGACAGGCGCACGCCCCGGGGAAGCCGCTCGAAGATCGGCACTCCGAGTTCCTGCTCCATCGACAGGATGCGCCGATTGAGCGCCGTCGAGGTGATCGACAACGCCTCGGCCGCCTTGCGAATGGACCCGGCACGCACCACGGCATCGATGTATTGCAAGGGCAGCAGATGACGCACGGCATCCCCAGTGCTGCAATTTTTGCAGCGGATTGGTGCATTAGTAGCAGAAGACAGGGACGCTCGCACGCGCACAATGAGACCTCAAGTGACGGCCGCCCGTCGGGTTTGTCGAAGGCCGCGCGAAACGAAACAGGCAGTCCAAACTCCGCTAGGACCCGCTTATGAACCGCAATCCCGTCCCTTCACGACGCAGCTTTCCGAAGTCCGCCACTCACATCAAGCGTCGGGAGTTCCTGAAATCGGCATCGGCGACAGCGGCCGCCAGTGCATTGGGGGCGCCCGCCGTATGGTCCCCGGCCAAGGCGCAGTCGCGCAAGGAGACGCTTCTGCTGGTCACCGAGAACGGCCCCAACAACCTCGACATCCACGGCGTCGGCACCAATCGCCCGGGCTACGAGGCATCCTGGAACTGCTACGACCGGCTGGTGACGCATCCGACCAAGACGCTGGCCGACGGCTCTCTGTCTTATGACAAGGACAAATTCGTACCCGAGCTCGCCGAGGACATGAACGTCGGCGACATGTCGGTCACCTTCAAGCTGAAGAAGAACGCCAAGTTCCAGGACGGCACGCCGGTCACCGCCAAGGACGTAAAGTGGTCGTTCGACCGAGCCATCGGCGTCGGCGGCTTCCCGCGGGTGCAGATGAAGGCCGGCTCGCTGGAGAAGCCCGAGCAGTTCGTTGTCGTCGACGACGCCACTTTCCGCGTCGATTTCATCACGAAGAACCGTCTCTCCGTGCCCGATCTCGCTGTGATCGTGCCGGGCATCTACAATTCCGGGCTTCTAGAAGTCGAAGGTCACCGAGAAGGATCCCTGGGGCGCTCGAGTACACCAAGAGCAACACCGCCGGCTCCGGCGCCTACAAGGTGACGAGCTGGAAGCCGGGCGTCGAGACGATCTACGAGCGCAATGATGCCTGGGTCGGCGGTAAGCTGCCGCAGCTGAAGAAGGTGATCTGGCGCACGATCCCCTCGTCCGGCAACCGCCGCGCGCTCATGGAGCGGGGCGACGCCGACCTCTCCTTCGACCTGCCGGCGAAGGATTTCACGGAGATGAAGAAGGAGGGCAAGCTCAAGCTGATCTCCAATACGATCGGCAACGGCATGTACTCGCTCGAGCTGAACGTGAAGAACCCGCCGTTCAACAACGAGAAGGTCCGCCAGGCGATCGCCTACGCGCTGCCCTATCAGAAGATCATCGATGCGGCGATGTTCGGCCATGCGCGGTCGCTGTTTGGTGGACCGTCGAATGACGTCGCCGGCGTAGAGTGGCCGCAGCCCACCGGCTACAAGACCGACGTCGCGAAGGCCAAGGCGCTGATGGCGGAATCAGGCGCCGGTCCGATCGAAATCGGTGATCTCGTTCGACCTTGGCGACGCGGTGAATTCCGAGCCGATTGCCGTGCTGACCCAAGAGAGCCTGGCCGAGATCGGCATCAAGCTCGCGATCAACAAGGTGCCGGGCGCCAACTGGCGCAGCGAAATGGCGAAGAAGTCGATGCCGATGATGGTCAACTTCTTCTCCGGCTGGCTCGACTATCCAGAATACTTCTTCTTCTGGTGCTATTCCGGGCAGAATGCGATCTTCAACACGCCGAGCTATGTCGACAAAGGCATGGACGCCTTCATCGACGGGGCCTATGCCGCCGCCGCCGTCGGCGAGAAGCAAAAATACGCCACCGATGTGAAGGGCTTCATCTCCAAGGCCTATCACGACGTGCCGCGCATTCCGATCTTCCAGCCCTATCTCAACGTGGCGACGCAGAAAAACATCTCCGGTTACCAGTACTGGTTCCACCGGCAGGTCGACTACCGCAAGATCGTCAAGGCATGAGGCGTGCGCGCAGCTCAAGGCTAGCATGAAAGATGCATGGGTGAGACGGCGCGCGCCAGGGATGGCGGGCGCCGGTACCGTAGCGGAAGCTGAGCCATGCTGACGACTATCGGCAAGCGGCTGTTGACCGTGGTCCCGACCCTGATCGGGGTCGTGATCGTCACCTTCCTGCTCACCCGGGTACTGCCGGGCGATCCGGCGGTGTATTTCGCCGGCCCGGCGGCAACGCCGCAGTCGATCGCGGACATCCGCAAATCGCTGGGCCTCGACAGGCCGCTGCCCGAGCAGTTCCTGCGCTACGTCAATGATCTGGCGCACGGCAATTTCGGCAACTCGCTGTCGACCGGACGGCCGGTGGCGACCGAGATCACCAGCCGGCTGCCCGCATCCGCCGAGCTGACGCTGCTCGGCCTGATCCTGTCGCTGGTCATTGCGGTGCCGCTCGGGATCCTGGCCGCGGTCAAGCAGGGCTCGTGGATCGACCATACCTGTCGAATTGTCGCCACGGCCGGCGTGTCGCTGCCGGTGTTCTTCACCGGCCTGCTCCTGGTCTATGTGTTCTACTACCAGCTCGGCTGGTCGCCGGCGCCGATCGGACGGCTCGACGCCTTCGCCAGCGCGCCACCGCAACTCACCGGTTTCTATCTGATCGACTCTCTGGCGATCGGAGATTTCGAGAACTTCCGCGCCGCGCTCAGCCAGCTGATCCTGCCGGCAGGGACGCTCGCGATCTTTTCGCTGGCGCCGATCGCGCGCATGACCAGGGCCTCGATGCTCGCAGTGCTCGCCTCCGACTTCGTGCGCACCGCGCGCGCATCCGGTCTGAACGACCGCACCGTCATCCTAACTTATGCCTTCCGCAACGCCATGCTGCCGGTGGTGACCACGCTCGGCATGGTGTTCTCCTTTCTGCTCGGCGCCAATGTGCTGGTGGAGAAGGTGTTTGCTTGGCCCGGCATCGGCTCCTACGCGGTCGAGGCGCTGCTGCAGTCGGATTTCGCGCCGGTCCAGGGCTTCGTGCTGACCATGGCCGTGCTCTATGTCGCGCTCAATCTGCTGATCGACATGCTCTACGGCGTGATCGACCCGCGCGTGAGGCTTGAAGGATGAGCGAAACCGCCACCATGGCGCCTCCAGCCGCGCCGAAGCCGCAGGCCGAACTCGATCTTCAGTCACGCCCGCCATGTGATGGCGGACAATCCGGTGACCGGCCTCGCCTTCGCGCTGTTCGGGCTGATCGCGGTCTGCGCACTGATCGGACCCTATATCGTGCCGCACGACCCGCTGGCGAGCGACACCACGGCAACCCTGCGGCCGCCGTCCCTGCATCACTGGTTCGGCACCGACCAGCTTGGCCGCGATATCTTCAGCCGTGTGGTGGCGGCGACCCGCCTCGACTTCGTCATCGCCATCGCCTCGGTGGCCCTGGTCTATGTCATAGGCGGCTTTGCCGGCATCGCCGCCGGCTTCTTCGGCGGCTGGACCGACCGCGTCGTAAGCCGCATCTCCGACACCATCATGGCCTTCCCGCTGTTCGTGCTCGCCATGGGCATCGTTGCGGCACTGGGCAACACCGTCACCAATATCGTGCTCGCTACTGCCATCATCAATTTCCCGCTCTATGCGCGCGTGGCGCGCGCCGAGGCCAATGTGCGGCGCGAGGCCGGGTTCGTGCAGGCAGCGCGGCTTTCCGGCAATGGGGACCTGCGCATCCTGCTTGTGCACATCCTGCCCAACATCCTGCCGATCATGATGGTGCAGGTCTCGCTCACCATGGGCTACGCCATCCTCAACGCCGCCGGCCTCTCCTTCATCGGCCTCGGGGTCAAGCCGCCGACGCCGGAATGGGGGATCATGGTGGCGGATGGCGCCGCCAACATCATTTCCGGCGAATGGTGGATCGCGCTGTTTCCCGGCGCGGCGCTGATGGTGGCGGTATTCTGCTTCAACCTGCTGGGCGACGGCCTGCGCGACATCGTCGATCCGCAGCGGCGCACGTGAGGGGTAGCATGACCGCCGCCGCCGACAGACTACCGCTGCTCGACGTGCGCGATCTGACCGTGGAGTTCAATACCCGGCGCGGCATCGTGCAGGCGGTCAAGCATGTCGACATCTCCGTCGCCAAGGGCGAGACGCTGGCAATCGTCGGCGAGTCGGGCTCAGGCAAGTCGGTGACCTCCTACGCCGTCATGCGCATCCTCGACCGCGCCGGGCGCATCGCCGAAGGCGCGGTCAGCTTCTCGGGGCTCGATTTGCGCGCAGCCGGCGAGGACAAGATGCGCGATCTCAGGGGCCGGGAGATCTCCATGGTCTTCCAAAACCCGCGAGCGGCCCTCAATCCCATCCGCAAGATCGGCCGTCAGATCGAGGACGTGCTGCGCCAGCACGCACAGGCCGGCTCCGACGACGTGACGGACAGGGCGGTCGGAATGCTCGAGCAGGTGCGCATCGCACGGCCGAAGGAGCGCTATCACGCCTATCCTTTCGAGCTGTCGGGAGGCATGTGCCAGCGCGTCGTGATCGCGTTGGCGCTGGCCTGCCGGCCGCAGCTGCTGATAGCCGACGAGCCCACCACCGGGCTCGACGTCACCACGCAGAAGACGGTGATGGACCTCATCGTCGAGCTCACGCGCGCAGCGCGGCATGTCGACCATCCTCATTACCCACGACCTCGGGCTCGCTGCCGCCTACTGTGACCGCGTAGTGGTCATGGAGAAGGGCCACGTGGTCGAGACCGCCTTATCCAAGACCATCTTCACAGCGCCTTCGCACGCCTACACCAAGAAGCTGATGCGCGCGACCCCGCGCCCTGGCGTGCGCCTGCGCGACCTGCTGCCGGAGGATGAAGCGCCCGAAGAGCATGCCGCGCCGCCGGCCAAGCTCAACGGCAACGGCGCGGCCGCGCCGAGCGGCGACAATCGGGCGCCGCTGCTGGTGGTGGAAAAGCTCGTGAAAGAATACCCGCGCAAGGACCTCTCGGGCTCCTTCGCCCGGCTTTTCAAGCGCAACGGTGCGGCCGAGGCCAAGCCCGAGCACCCCGCCGATGTTTCGCGCCGTCGACGGCATCAGCTTCACCGTGCATCGGGGCGAGAGCGTTGGCCTCGTCGGCGAATCGGGCTGCGGCAAGTCGACCACCTCCACCATGGTCATGCGCCTGATCGACAAAACCGATGGGCGCATCATGTTCGATGGCCAGGACATCGGCGCCATCCCGGCCAGGAAGTTCGCGCGGCTGGCAATGCGCAAGCGCATCCAGATGGTGTTCCAGGACCCAACCGACAGCCTCAATCCCCGGTTCACGGCCGCCCGCGCCATCGCCGACCCGATCCTGCGCCTGGGCGAAGCCAGGGGCGGCCGCGCCGTGCGCGCGCGCTGCGAGGATCTGGCGCGCCAGGTCGGCCTGCCGATCGAGCTGTTGGATCGCTTCCCTCACCAGCTCTCGGGCGGCCAGAAGGCCCGCGTCGGCATCGCCCGCGCGATTGCGCTCAACCCCGATCTGGTCATCCTGGACGAGCCGACGGCCGCCCTCGACGTGTCGGTGCAGGCCGTCGTGCTCAACCTGCTGCAGGAGCTGAAGGACCGGCTCGGCATGAGCTACCTGTTCGTCTCCCACGACCTCAACGTGGTGCGGCTCCTGTGCGACCGTGTCATCGTCATGCAGGCGGGCCGTATCGTCGAGGAGGGTCCGACCGAGCGCGTGCTGTTTGCGCCCGAGGCGCAGTACACGCGCGACCTCCTCACCGCCATCCCGCATCCGCCGGTGTGATGTCATTTCCGGGGCTTGTCCCCGGAATCAGCGCACAGCGGAGGCTGCAGCCGATGATGTAGCTTAGCCATACCGCAGGGAGTTCGCAGGACGATGGATCCCGGGCATAAAGCCGGGGATGACAAGTTCGGAGCCAGCCGTGAGCGAGACGCAAGACGACACCATCGAAACGCTGATCGACGCCAGCACTGCCGCGCTCGGGCTGCCGATCGAGCCGGAATGGCGCGCCGGCATCAAGGCCAACCTGCAGGTGACATTGCGCCTCGCCGCGCTGGTGGCTGACTTCGAGTTGCCGGACGAGGCGGAGCCGGCTCCCATATTCGAGGCGTGACACGATGGATGCCTGGGCGTCAGCAGCCGAGATCGCCGCGGCCGTCGCGGCCGGCAAGACGAGCGCCGTCGCGGTCGCGCGAGGCCGCGCTGGGCCGCATCGGCGCGCGCGACAAGGCTCTCAATGCATTCACCGCCGTCACCGGGGAGCGCGCCCTCGCCAGGGCCCGCGCCATCGACGCGGCGCGCCTGCAAGGAAAGGCGCTCGGCCCGCTCGCCGGCGTGCCGTTCGCGGTCAAGAACCTGTTCGACGTGGCTGGCCTGCCCACGCTCGCGGGCTCCAAGATCAACCGCGACCGAGCCCCCGCCGCCGCCGATGCGACGCTGATTGCCCGCCTCGAGGCGGCGGGCGCGGTGCTGGTCGGCGCGCTCAACATGGGCGAGTACGCCTACGACTTCACCGGCGAGAACGTGCACGACGGCCCCTCGCGCAACCCCCACGATCTCCAGCCACATGACCGGCGGCTCCTCGGGCGGCATCGGGCGGCGCCGTCGCCGGCGGCCTGGTGCCCCTGTCGCTCGGCTCCGACACCAACGGCTCGATCCGCGTGCCCTCCTCCTTCTGCGGCCTGTTCGGCCTCAAGCCGACCTACGGCCGCCTCTCGCGCGCCCGCACCTTCCCGTTCGTGGCGAGCCTCGATCACCTGGGGCCGCTCGCCCGTTGCACGCAGGACCTGGCGCTCGCCTATGATGCCATGCAGGGGCCCGATCCCGAGGACCCCGCCTGCGCCGACCGCCCTGTCGAGCCGGTGGCGGCGAAGATCGCAGAGGGCACCGCAGGCCTGCGCGTCGCCGTCGCCGGAGGCTATTTCCGTCGCGGCGCCTCGCCCGAGGCCCTCGCCGCTGTCGAGCGCGTCGCCAAAGCACTAGGCGCAACGCGCGAGATCGAGGTCCCGGAGGCCGCGCGCGCACGGGCTGCTGCGTTCGTCATCTCCACCACGGAGGGTGCCGCCCTGCATCTGGAGCGCCTGCGCGCGCGGGCGGCCGATTTCGAGCCGGTGGTGCGCGACCGCCTGATCTCGGGCGCGATGGTGCCGGCGCCGCTGGTGGTGAAGGCGCAGAAGTTCCGCCGCTGGTATCGCGAGCGGGTGCTCGAGTTGTTCGAGACTGTCGACGCCATCCTGGCGCCAGCGACGCCCTTTCCGGCGCCCGCGCATCGGCCAGAAGACCATGATGCTCGAAGGCGAGGAGGTGCCGCTGCGGCCCAACATCGGCATCTTCACCCAGCCCATCTCGTTCATCGGCCTGCCGGTCGTTGCGGTGCCGGTGCCGCTCGCACCGCTGCCGATCGCCGTGCAGATCATCGCCGCACCCTGGCGCGAGGACGTTGCGCTGCGCATCGCGTATGCCTTGGAGGAGACCAAGGTCGCCGCCGCGCCGCGGCCGGCCGATAGGGAGGAGGGAGATGGAGGTCGACCTGCCGGAGGTCGTCGCCGAGGTGCGCGAGGCCTTCGAGCGCTACGAGAAGGCGCTCGTGACGAACGATGTGGCCGCGCTCGATTCCATGTTTCGCAAGGACGAGCGCACCATCCGCTATGGCATCGCCGAGAACCTCTACGGCCACGAGGAGGTCGCAGCCTTCCGTGCCGCGCGTTCGCCCGTCAACCTGGCGCGTACGCGCGAGCGCGTGGTGATCACCACCTTCGGTCGCGACTTCGCGGTGGCCTCCACGCTCTTCCGTCGCGACAGTCGCGCCGGGCAAGATCGGGCGGCAGATGCAGACCTGGGTGCGGTTCCCGGAGGGCTGGCGGGTGGTGGCCGCCCACGTGAGCATCATCGAGGCGCCGAAGGCTTGACCAGGGCTCGACCGCGCAGATGACGCGACACGACATCCCCATCGACATCGCCGGCCTGCATGGCGCCTACGCGCGCGGGCTCGATCCCGTTGCCGTGGTCGACTCCGTCTACGATGCGATCGAGGCGGCCGGCGACCCCGGCATCTTCCTCGCGCTCGTGGAAAGGAAGGCGGCACGGCGGGCGGCACAGAAGCTCGGTCGCTTCGGTCGCGACGCAAATGCCGCTGTGGGGCATCCCGTTCGCCGTCAAGGACAACATCGACGCCGCCGGCCTGCCGACCACGGCCGCCTGCCCCGCCTTCGCCTACACGCCCAAGGTGAGCGCCACCGCAGTCGATCGGCTGCTTGCCGCCGGCGCGCATCCTGATCGGCAAGACCAACCTCGACCAGTTCGCGACCGGCCTGGTGGGCGTGCGCACGCCTTATCCGGTGCCCAGGAATGCGTTCGATCCCGACGATCGTGCCGGGCGGGTCGAGCTCGGGCTCGGCGATTGCCGTGGCGCGCGGGCTCGTGCCCTTCGCGCTCGGCACCGATACGGCGGGGTCGGGCCGCGTGCCCGCCGGTCTCAACAACATCGTGGGCCTCAAGCCCTCCGTCGGCGCCGTCTCCACCCGCGGCGTCGTCCCGGCCTGCAGCACGCTCGACTGCGTGTCGGTCTTTGCCGGCACGGTCGATGACGCGTGGGCCGTCTACGCGGTGATCGCCGGCAAGGACGAGGCCGACCCTTTTTCGCGGCCGATTGCGCTGGGCGCCCTGACCCCGCCGGCGCCCAATCCCGTGCTCGGCATCCCACGTCCCGCCGACCAGAAATTCTTCGGCGACGTGGCGGCCAAGGCGGCCTGGCGGGCGAGCCTGAAGATGCTGAAGGACATCGGCGCGGCGCTCGTCGGAGGTCGACATGACGCCCTTCAACGAGACGGCGGCGCTGCTGTACGAAGGGCCGTGGGTGGCCGAGCGGTTTGCCGCGGTCGCGCCGTTCCTGGCCAAGCACCGGCGGGACATGCATCCCGTGACGCGCCAGATCGTCGAGAAGGCCAAGGCCTTCTCCGCCGCCGATGCCTTCGCCGGGATCTATCGCCTGGAGGCGCTGCGGCGGGCAACCGAGCCGATCTGGCGCGGGATCGATGCGCTCGTGGTGCCGACCGCGCCCTGCGCACCCACCCTCGCCGAGGTGGCGGCGGACCCGATCGGCCCCAACTCGCGGCTTGGCACCTACACCAACTTCGTCAACCTGCTCGACCTCGTCCGCCATCGCCGTGCCGGGCCCCATGCGCAAGGACGGGCGCGCCGCCGGCATCACTCTGGTCGGGCCGCGTGGGCGTGACGCCGCCCTCGCGAGCCTTGCCCGGGTGTTCCACGCCGGGGCGGCGACGCACGGTCGGCGCCACTGGCAGGCCCCTGCCGCCGCTCGCTTCCCTGCCCGGCGCCGCGCCGGCCGGCACGCTCGAGCTGGTCGTGGTTGGCGCCCACCTCTCGGGCCTTGCGCTCAATCACGAGCTGCGCGCACTCGGCGCCTCGTTCCTGCGCGCGGTGGCAACCGAGCCCTGCTATCGGCTCTATGCGCTGCCGGGCGGCCCGCCTGAGCGACCGGGGCTGGTGCGGGTCGCTGCCGGCGCCGGCCACGCCATCGCCGCCGAGGTATGGGCGCTGCCCGTGGAGGGCTTTGCGCACTTCGTCGCGGGCATTCCGGCGCCGCTCGGCATCGGCACGCTCCTGCTTGCCGACGGGACGCGGCCGAAGGGTTTCCTGTGCGAGGGCGAAGCGGCCCGTTCGGGCAAGGACATATCGTCGCTCGGCGGCTGGCGCGCCTACCTGGCGGCGAAGGACTGAGGCCCGCGCACACCTCGCTGGCGACCCAAATTCCGCCTACCCTACTCGGCGCCAGTTGCTCAAGGGGGCGGCAAATGCGGGGTCCGGCTCAACCACTCGCACTCGATGTCTCGGCGGTGGGGAGAAACTTCGGCGCCATCGAACGCTCCATCGAGGAGCGCCGGCCGATCGTCATCGTCGCGCGCAAGCCCTCCCAGGATGCCGACGCGCTCGCGCGCTTCATGCGGCCGCTGCTCGAAGCCCGAGACGAGAGGTCGGACTGGCAGGCGATGCGCGATACCTGGCGGCTGAGGCATTTCGCCAGCTGCTTTGGCCTGGTCAACAGCGCGGGCTACCTATGGCGCGCGGAGGCGACGGACGCCCACATCAGTGTGACGTTCGAGCCGAAGACCTCGCCGCCATAGCGGGGTCGCGCTTCGCTATCCGACGCGGACCGCTTCGCCCTCGATGATGGGGCCTGGCGCGGTAGTGAGGCCTCGTTTCTCCATGTGTCGGCGCAGAAGCGCAACATTCTTCATATTGGCACGGAACATGACGTCGAAGGCATCTCCGAAAAAGGGGACGGCGCCGACGAGCGTGTCGACAGCGATGTTTGCCATCATGCGCGCAATCAACCACCTGGGGGCGCCGAGTTGGCGTGCTTCCCACACCAGATAGCTCGAGATCAGGCCGCAGAGCACGTCGCCGGCAACGGGCACCAGGCCGATGATGGCGTCGAGGCCGAGGCGGATATTCGTGCCGGGCAGCACGAACATGCCGTCCATCAGGCGGGCCAGCGCCTCCAGCCGAGCCACGGATTGCTCTGTGCCGCCGGGAGTTAGCTTGAAGGTTGCCATCACAATTCGTCGCGCGAGCTCGAGGGATCGGCTGTGGGCCAGCTGCACGGTGCTGCTTACCGCCACGGAGCGGCCAAAATATGTGCTCGCAGCAGCCTGCCCCCGACCTCGCGCCGAACTTCGTGGCGCAGGGATTTCCCTCTCCCCGCGCGCGGGGAGAGGGTTGGTCGGATTGCGCGAGGGAGAGCCTATGACCAGCGCGCCATGTCGGTGTGCAGATCGCTGGAGCGCAGAACGGCCTTGCGGCCGCGCCGGCACGCGTGCGCGATCTGGTCGCGCTCGAGCCCGATGTCGCGCAACATGCGCTCGTCCAGGCCTTGCAGGACGCCAATGGCTTGCTGCGCTCTGAGCTCGGAAAGAAGCGCGGCCCCAAGCCGCGGCAGCGCCGCCAGCAGTGTCGAAAGAAACGAGCGCGGCCGAGCCGAAGCCGCCTCGGGTTGCGCCAGCGGCCAGAAGGCCGCCTCGCTCCTGAATGTCGCAAGCTTGAACATGAACATCTCCTGTGGGCGGCGCATCGGCGCCCCCGGTGGGGATTGGAGGGGAATGTGGTGAGAAGGCCGCCGCCCGGCGGCCGATCATCCGCCGCGCGACATCGAAACGAAATCGCGGGAAGGCGGGGTGCAGCCTATGCGGCGTGCTCGCTGCTTCGTCGCATGATCATCGCTCCATTTGCCTTGTTCTGGTTGTGCGGGGCGATTTGGCGACTCCGCGCGGTTCATTTATGGCAGGCTCGCCAAAGTGCCACTCACGATCGCTTGATTGCGTCGCGGAATTGCCGTTGGGCCACAAGCACGGCGAGAGGTTGCCTTTCAGGGGCGCAAAATGCTGCTAATTTGGGCAATGGCCCAAGTTGCCGTCATGCTAGTCATATGAAACTGCTGCCTTTATCTTCTAGCCCGATGGTTTGCCCGATACTTGCACAACTGGATGCATGAGGGATGCGTTGACGGCCTCGTTCGACGAGATGCGCGGCAGTGGCGACAGCGGGGTGCGCGAGCCCTACCTGTCGGTGCACCAGTGGCTCGCCACGCAGAAGATCGAGGACTTGAGGCGCAAGCGCGAGGACGCCGAGGCCATCTTCCGGCGCACCGGCATCACTTTTGCCGTCTACGGCGACGATGCCGCGACCGAGCGCCTGATCCCCTTCGACATCATCCCCCGCATCCTGAGCGCGGCGGAGTGGCGCCGCCTCGCTGCCGGCATCGAGCAGCGGGTGCGCGCGCTCAACGCCTTCATGTACGACATCTACCATCGCCAGGAGATCATCAAGGCCGGCCGCGTGCCCGAGGACCTGATCATCCAGAACCCGGCGTTCCTGCCGGAGATGATGTGCGTCGAGCCGGCACGCGGGGTCTATTCGCACGTCATCGGCATCGACCTGGTGCGCACCTCGGAGAGCGAGTTCTTCGTGCTCGAGGACAACACGCGCACGCCCTCGGGCGTCTCCTACATGCTGGAGAACCGGGAAGCGATGATGCACATGTTTCCCGAGCTCTTCTCCCGCAACCGGGTGCGCGCGGTGGAGGACTATCCAGACAACCTGCGCCTGACGCTGGAGAGCGTCGCCCCCGACGGCCTCGACCGCGAGCCCACCGTGGTGGTGCTGACGCCCGGCATCCACAACAGCGCCTACTTCGAGCACTCGTTCCTGGCCGACCAGATGGGTGTCGAGCTGGCGGAGGGCCAGGACCTCGTGGTGGTCGATGGCGCGCTGATGATGAAGACCACGCTCGGCCTGAAGCAGGTCGACGTGGTCTACCGGCGCATCGACGATGCCTTCCTGGATCCGCTGGTGTTCCGGCGCAACTCGGTGCTGGGCGTGCCCGGCATCTTCGACGTCTACCGCGCCGGACGGCTCACCATCGTCAACGCGCCGGGCGCCGGCATCGCCGACGACAAGTCGATCTATACCTACATGCCCGACGTGGTGGAGTTCTACACCGGCCGCCCGCCGATCCTGAAGAACGTGCCGACCTACGTGTGCCGCAGGCCCGACGATTTGAAGTACGTGCTGGAGCATCTTGGCGAGCTGGTGGTCAAGCAGGTGCACGGCTCGGGAGGCTACGGCATGCTGGTGGGGCCTACCGCCACCCGCGACGAGATCGAGATGTTCCGCATGATGGTGAAGGCGCGACCCGAGCGCTACATCGCCCAGCCGACGCTGGCGCTCTCGACCTGCCCGACGCTGGTCGAGCAGGGCATCGCCGAGCGCCACCTCGACCTGCGCCCGTTCGTACTCGTCGGCGACCGCGTGCGCCTGACGCCGGGCGGCCTCACCCGCGTGGCGCTGCGCGAGGGCTCGCTGGTGGTCAACTCGAGCCAGGGCGGCGGGACCAAGGACACCTGGGTGCTGCAGGATTAGCCCGATGAGTCGGGGGCAAGGGCGGTCTGGAGCCGAGCATCGGCGCGGTCTTCCCCTCTCCCCTTGGGGGGAGGGGTTAGGGCGTGGGGGGGGCCCCATGGGAAATGTTCGGCAAGCCCCCCCTCCCGGGCGGTCGCGCTTCGGCCGCACTGGGAGGGGGGAGGGAATGGTGTGAAGCCCCCTCGTCCCGCGCCTCCTCCCGGGAAGGGACCGGTCGAGCGCGAGGATGGCGTGATGCTGGGCCGCACGGCGAACGACCTGTTCTGGATGTCGCGCTACATCGAGCGCGCGGAGAACATCGCGCGTCTGCTGGAGGTCGGCTATCGCATCGCGCTCCTGCCCCGCGAGGGTGGCGGACAGGACGAGGAGTGGCTGTCGACGCTGCGCAGCGCGGGCTGCGAGAAGCGCTACCTCGCCAAGTACGGCAGCTACGATACGAGCGACGTCGTCAACTTCATGCTGTTCGACGTCGACAACCCCTCGAGCGTCTATTCGAGCCTGGCGACTGCGCGCCGCAATGCCCGCGCCCAGCGCACGGCAATGACCCGCGAGATGTGGGAGAGCCTCAACTCCGCCTGGATCGAGTTCTCGGCCATCGATCCGGCCACGCTCGGCTCCAATGAGCTGCCCCCCCTGTTCGATTGGATCAAGGAACGCTCGGCGCTTTTCCGCGGCTCGCTCCTCAATACCATCCTGCGCAATGACACGTTCTACTTCAACCAGCTCGGCACCTTCCTGGAACGCGCCGACAACACCGCGCGCATTCTCGACGTGAAGTACTACGTGCTGCTGCCGCACAGCGAGCTGGTGGGCGGCGAGATCGACAGCGTGCAGTGGGCGGCGATCCTGCGCTCGGTCTCGGCGCATCGCAGCTACCGCTGGGTCTACAAGGACAGCTACAAGCCCTGGCAGATCGCCGAATATCTCATTCTCAACCGGCAGATGCCGCGATCGCTGCGGTCGTGCTACGACGAGGTCGTGCCGGCGCTCGACGAGCTCGGCGGCTACTATGGCAAGTGCAACGGCTGCAACAGTGTCGCCCACGACACGCACCGGCTCCTCGCGGAAGGTGACATGAACGCCATCTTCCAGTCCGGCTTGCACGAGTTCCTGGGCGAGTTCATCGCCCGCAACAATCGCCTCGGCTCCGAGATCTCCACCACCTACCACTTCACCGACTGAACCGAGGATCGGGCACCCATGCTGATCTCGATCCGCCACGTCACGCACTACAGCTACGCGGAGCCCGTCGGCTATTCCATCCAGAGCCTGAGACTGACGCCATCCTCCTTCCACGGCCAGCGCGTGCTCGACTGGCAGGTGCGCGCCTCCGGCGCCGGACCGCCGCTGACGTTCAGGGACGGCTTCGGCAACGTCGTGAACCTCGTAACCGTCGTTGCCCCCCACGAGGGGCTGACCATCGAGGCCTCCGGCACCGTCGAGACGCACGATTGCAACGGCGTCGTTGCCGGGCTGGCCAAGATCGCCCCGCCGCGCGTATTCCTCAAGGAGACGACGCAGACCAAGCCCGACGCCGCCATACGCGCGTTGGCAGCGTCCGTCGAGGGCACGGAGCTGCTCGGCAGGCTGCATGCTCTGCTTGCCGCCGTGCGCGACCGGGTCGAGTACGTGCCGGGCGCCACGGATGTTCACACCGGGGCGGCCGAAGCGCTGGCCGACGGCAAAGGTGTCTGCCAGGACCATGCGCATATCTTCATCGCCGCGGCGCGCACGCTCGGTGTGCCCGCCCGCTACGTGACGGGCTACCTGGTGCTGGTCGAGCAGAGCGTCTCGGAGGCGCATCACGCCTGGGCCGAGGCGTGGGTGGAGGGGTTGGGCTGGGTCGGCTTCGACGTTGCCAATCGCATCTGCCCCACCGACCGCTACGTGCGGCTTGCTACCGGGCTCGATGCCGGCTATGCGGCTCCCATCGTCGGTTCACGCCGCGGCGGTGCCGCCGAGAAGCTCGACGTCTCCGTCGAGGTGCAGCAGCAGAGCGCGCAACAGTGACCTATTGCGTGGCCATCAGGCTCAATCGCGGGCTGGTTTTCGCCGCCGATACGCGCACCAGCGCCGGCAGCGACAACGTCGCCGTGTTCCGCAAGCTGCACTATTGGCGCAAGATGGGCGAGCGCGTCGTCGTGCTGGCTTCGGCGGGCAACCTGGCGGTGACGCAGTCCGTCATCTCGCTCATCAACGAGCAACTGGTCGAGGAGCAGGCCCCGGGCACGGAAAACCTGTTCACGGTGGCGACGATGTATCGCGCTACCCGCCTCGTGGGCGAGGTGGTGCGCGAGGTGCACCGGGTCGATGGCCCGTCTCTGGAGGCCAACGGCGGCAGCTTCAACGCCAACTTCATCCTGGGCGGCCAGATCGGCTCGGAGGTGCCGCGCCTGTTCCACATCTACCCGGAGGGCAACTTCATCGAGGCCACCGACGACACGCCCTACTTCCAGATCGGCGAGCACAAGTACGGCAAGCCGATCATCGACCGGGTGGCGCAGCCCACCATGCGGCTGGGCGAGGCGGCGAAGCTGGCGCTGTTGTCGTTCGACTCCACGCTGCGCTCCAATCTGTCGGTCGGCCTGCCCATCGATCTGCTGATCTACGAGCGCGATAGCCTCGACGTGCGACGCCAGAAGCGCATCGAGCAGGAGGACGAATACTTCCGCAAGCTGTCGGCGGCCTGGTCGGAGGCGCTGCGCTCCGCCTTCGCCGGCATCGAGGAGTTCAAGGTATAGCTGGCGGGCGCGTCGGCCAAGCCACGTGCCCCACACTTCCAATCGCTCCCGATCTCCTCTACGTTGAGCGCCATGAGCATCCGCGCGGCCATCCCCATCCTTGCCTCCATTGCCGATCTCGCCCCCACCAGCGACGCCTGGATCGTCGACATCTGGGGGGTCATGCACAACGGGGCGCGGGCCTTCGAAGCGGCCGGCGAGGCCTGCCGCAGGTTCCGTGGCGGCGGCGGCATCGTCATGCTGCTGTCCAACGCGCCGCGTCCGTTCTCGGCCGTCGTCGCGCAGATGGCGGGCTTCGGCGTCGATCCGGCGTCCTATGACGGCGGCGTCACCTCGGGCGATGCGACGCGCGGCATGATCGAGGCGTGGGCCGGCCGGCCACTGCTGCACATCGGCCCGGCGCGCGACCTCGGTCTCTTTGCCGGCCTCGATGTGCGCCTTGGGAAGGCGGAGGACGCCGAGGCGATCGTCTGCTCCGGCCTCTGGGACGACACGCAGGAGACGCCGGCGAGCTACGAGCCGCTGTTCGACAAGCTCGTCGCCCGTCGCTTGCCGATGATCTGCGCCAACCCTGACCTCGTCGTGGAGCGCGGCGACAAGCTCGTCTACTGCGCGGGATCGCTTGCCGCAGCGTACGCGGCCAAGGGCGGAGAGGTGCTTTACGCCGGCAAGCCCTACCTGCCGATCTACGAGCGCACCTTTGCGCAGATCGATCGCCTCGAGGGCGCCCACGTGCCCAAGTCGCGCATCCTCGCCATCGGCGACGGCCTCGACACCGACCTCAAGGGGGCGCACGCGGCCGGTCTGCGCTCGGTGCTGATTGCCAGTGCCGTGCACCTGCCGGGCGGGCTCGACGCAACGAAGCTCGGCGAGCTCTTTGCCGCGCGCCCCTTCGCGCCCGTCGCCGCACTGCCAGCGCTGGCTTGGTAGGCGACGCGCACCTCAGCGCGGCGCCAGCACCATCACCATCTGGCGGCCTTCCATACGCGGTTCCGACTCCACCTTGGAGATCGGCTCGACGTCCGCCTTGACCCGCTGCAGCACCTGCCAGCCGAGCTCCTGGTGGGCGAGCTCACGGCCGCGGAAGCGCAGCGTGACCTTGACCTTGTCGCCTTCCTCGAAGAAGCGCTTGATGGCCCGCATCTTCACGTCGTAGTCGTGGTCGTCGATGCTGGGCCGCATCTTGATCTCTTTGATCTCGACCGTCTTCTGCCGCTTGCGCGCCTCGGCGGCCTTCTTCTGCTCTTGGTATTTGAATTTGCCGTAGTCGAGGATCTTGGCCACCGGCGGGTTGGCATCCGGCGAGATCTCGACCAGATCGAGCCCCGCCTCGGTGGCACGCGCCATGGCGTCTGCCGTTGCGACGACCCCGACGTTCTGGCCAGTTTGATCGATCAATCGGACTTCACGGACCCGGATGTCTTCGTTCATCCGTGGACCGGAGGGCTCGCGCTCAGGCGCGGCTCGCATTGGACGACGTATGTTGCAGTCTCCATCGGTTGTTGCACATTTGCCGTGCCCCCGGAAAAACACCGAGGACGCCCAGGCGGCAAGAGAATCGGAGAGATGATAGCGCAAGTCAAGGTTGTCGAGGGAGAACGGTTGCCGGAATCTGGGGGTCGGATGTGCCGGAAAAGCGCGCCTCGAGGGGTGTCCCCAGCAATTGGTCGTAAACGGAGAGCGTGCGGCGCTGCATGGCTTCCACCGTGAATTGTGTCAGCACATGCGTGCGCGCCCGCTCGGCCAACGCCGACCGCTGGGTGAAAGTGAGCGCCAATGCGCCGTCCAGACACTCCGCAAGCGCCGCGGCGTCTCCCGGCGGCACCAGCCAGCCGGTGATGGCCTCGGCGGCCACCGTCGGCTCGGCGAGCACGGTCTCGGGCGGGGCACCGATGGCGGTAGCGATCACCGGCGAGCCCATGGCCGCCGCCTCGATGGCCGCCCGGCCGAACGCCTCCGGCTCGGTGGAGGCCACGACCGTCACGTACGCGGCATGATAGGCGGCGGCGATGTCCTCCACGTGTCCCACGAGGTGCACACGCCCTTGCAGCCCTGCGTCGACGACTTGGGCCTGCAACGCTTGGGCGTAGGCCGTGCGGCCCTGGGCATCGCCGGCGAGCACGACGGCGGCGTTGTCGAGCTTGCCTGCTGCCGCGAGCCTGGCGGCAGCCTCGATCAGCACGCCCTGGCCCTTCCAGGAGGTGAGACGCGCCGCCTGCAGGATCACGCGCTCGCCGGGACCTACCCCCCAGCGCGCGCGCAAGTCCGACACGCGCTCCGGCGCGATGCTGTCGGGGGCGAACGCGCTGGCGTCGACGCCGCGGTGGATCACCTCGATGCGGCGAGGGTCGGTACCGTAGCGGCGCACGACGAGATCGGCCGTGTAGCGCGAGTTGGCGATGACGACGTCACCGCGCGCCATGACGCTGTTGTAGAGGCGCTTGGCGGCGTTGGTCTCGCCGTAGGCCCCGTGGTAGGTGGTGACGAAGGGCACGCGCGCCCGCCGCGCCGCCATCAGCGCGCTCCAGGCCGGCGCCCGGCTCCGGGCGTGCACGAGGTCGACGTTCTCCCGGGCGATCAGCCGGACGATGGCGCGGGCATTGGCGAGAATCCCAAAGGGGCTCTTGGCGGCGGCCGGAAACGCGATCACCTCGCCGCCCGCGTCCGTGACCCTGGCGGCGAGCCGGCCGGGCTCCGCCAGCACCAGCGCCCGTCCGCCGGCGCGCACGATAGCCGCAGCAACCTCCACCGCCGACAGCTCTGCCCCGCCCGTGTCGAGGCGCGGGATGATTTGCAGTATGGTTGGCCGGCTCGGCGCCACCGTTTCGTCGCTCCACTGGGTCGGGCTCGCAAAGGTTCATAGGATGGACGACCCCCAACCGCAATTCCTGGACGTCGGCAGCGGCGCGGACCGGCGCCGCATCGCCTATCTGCATCAGGCGGGCCGGCATCCGGGCAAGCCGTCGCTGGTCTTCCTGTCCGGGTTCAAATCGCACATGCGTGGCGTCAAGGCCGATGCGGTTGCGCAGTGGGCCGCCGAGCAAGGCCTCGGGTGTCTGCGCTTCGACTACTCGGGCCATGGCCGAGTCCGAGGGTCGCTTCGAGGACGGCACGCTGAGCCGGTGGCTCGAGGAGGCCCGGGCCGTCTTCGACGCTCTCACACAGGGGCCGCAGGTGCTGATCGGCTCCAGCATGGGCGGCAACATCGCCCTGCTGCTGGTGCGCGCGCTCATGGCGGATGCGCCGGAGACGGCGGCACGCGTCAAGGCCCTGCTGCTGATTGCGCCCGCCTGGAACATGACCGAGCTGATGTGGGCCAACATGCCAAGCAGCGCCCGCCGCGACATCGAGGAGAAGGGCCTCTGGCTGCGCCCCTCGCGCTACGACGACGGGCCCTACGCCATCACCCGCGCCCTGATCGAGGACGGGCGCAAGCACCTCTTCGGGCCCGCACCGTTCGACCCGGGCCGTCCCGTGCACGTCATGCACGGTTTGCAGGACCCCGACGTGCCGTGGGAGCACACGCTCGATCTGGCGGCGCTGCTGGCCGGAGACTGGACGCGCGTGACGGCGGTGCCCGACGGCGAGCACCGTCTCTCCCGCCCCGAGGACATCGCTCTCCTGCTCGAGATGGCCAGCGCGCTGGTCGATCGCGCGTGAGGCCAGCTCCCGGGATGGACCGTCACGAACCGGGGCACGGCTTCGGCTGTGCCACGAGGCCCTGCTTGGCTACGCCAAACGTTACTCGGCGGATGGGATCTCGATGGAGTAGACGTCGCCCGGCGGCACCACCAGCCCCAGCGCCATGCGTACCGCAACCAACAGCACCAGCATCGCCAGGCCGGCGCGCAGCTGCTCTGCCTTGAGCCGTTCGGCGAAGCCCACGCCGTATTGCGCGCCGACCACGCCGCCGATGATCAGCGGCAGCGCCAGGGCGACGTCGACCGAGTGGTTCTGCATCGCCTGCAGCACGGTCGTGAAGGCCGTCACCACCACGATCTGGAAGGCGGAGGTGCCGATCACCATGCGCGTCGGCATGCGCAGCAGGTAGATCATCGCCGGCACCATCACGAAGCCGCCGCCGACGCCCATGATGGCGGTGAGCCAGCCCACGAAGGCGCCGATGGCCACCGGAGGGATCGCCGAGATGTAGAGTTTGGAATCGGGGAACCGCCGCTTGAGCGGGAGCCCCTGGATCCAGGTGTGCTGGCCGCCGCGGCGCGCCGAAGCCCCAATCTTGGCCGGCGGCGCCGTGAGGGTGCGCACGCTCTCGATCATCATCAGACCGCCGATCACCCCGAGCAGGACGACGTAGGTGAGGGAAACGAAAAAGTCGAGCTGGCCCGCCTGCTTCAGCAGTTGCAGGATCTTGACGCCCGTGACCGCGCCGAACACGCCGCCGCCGATCAGCAGATAGCCCATCTGGCGATCGATGTTGCCGCGCTGCCAGTGACCGAGCGCGCTCGAGACGGACGAGGCCATGACCTGGCTGGCGCCGGTGCCGACCGCGACCCCCGACGGCACGCCGAGCAGGATCAGCAGCGGCGTCATGATGAAGCCGCCGCCGATACCGAACATGCCGGACAGGAAGCCGATCGTCAGCCCGATGCAGAGCAGCAGCAGGCCGTTGAGCGACAGCTCGGCGATGGGAAGATAGATCTGCATGCCTGTTGTGCCGCTCGGTCCCGCCGGCCCGTGAATGCGCTTGAACAGGATCGTCTCGGATCGAAGCGCCGTGCCGCGATCGGCGCCCCCTCCTCACATATGCCCTGGGTTGGTCCAGTTGTGTGGCCCAAGCGCGATTCTCGATCGCGGGGCGACCATAAACCGCAGCTCGTGCCTTTGCTCAAGCAAGACCTTAGGCAGAGACGCAACAGAAGACTACCGCGCCAGCTCCTTGAGGCCGCGGCGGATGAGCTTGGGCGTATCGGCCTCCTCGCCCAGCTCGGCAATGGCCGCGGCCACGGCCTGGCTGGCCTGCGCCGGCTGATAGCCGAGGTTGGTCAGCGCCGAGATCGCCTCGGCGGCGGCATTGCTCTCCGCGGAGGCGAGGCTCCCCTTGCGGCCCGCGGCCGGCACGTGCAGGCCCGCGACCGACAGCGCCGGCGCCTTGTCCTTCAGCTCGGCGACGATGCGCTGGGCGAGCTTCTTGCCGATGCCCGGCGCCTGCTCCACGGCTGCCCAGTTCGGCAGCGCGATGGCATGGCAAGCTCCTGCGGCGAGAGCGTGCCGAGCACGGCCAGCGCCACCTTGGCGCCGACGCCCTGGATGGTCTGCAGCGTGCGGAACCAGCGCGCTCCACCTCGCTGGCGAAGCCGAACAGGCGGATGGCGTCCTCGCGCACGTGCGTCTCGATGGTGAGGCTGACCTCCTCGCCGGTCTTCAGCTTGCGCAGCGTGCGCGCGGAGGCCTGCACCTCGTAGCCGACGCCGTTGACGTCGATGATGGCGTGCGCCTCGCCGACCGCATCGACCTGCCCCTTGAGCTTGCCGATCATTGCTTGCGCTCGCTGGGCAGGTGGGGCAGGTCGGCAATAGGGACCAGAGTGCGGCGCCCGACTACCCCCTCGCCGACTGCCGTACTGCCCGACTGCCCGACTGCCGCGCCGCAATCGCACGCGCGCTCTGGCGGTGGTTGGCGTGGCAGATGGCGATCGCGAGCGCATCCGCCTCGTCGGCACTGTCGAACCGCGCCTTGGGCAGCAGGAAACCGATCATGGCCGCGATCTGGCGCTTCTCGGCGTGGCCCGCGCCGGTGACCGTCTTCTTGATGACATTGGGCGGATACTCGGCAACGATCAGCCCCTTCTGCGCCGGGGCGAGCAGCGCCATGCCGCGCGCCTGGCCGAGCTTCAAGGTGGCGCGCGCATTCTTGTTGACGAAGGTCTCCTCGACCGCCGCCTCGTGCGGCTTGAAGCTGGCGATCACGCTGGCGAAGCCCTCGAACATGTCACGCAGGCGATAGGCGAGATCGTCGTCGCTGTCGGAGGTGACGAGCCCGCTGGCGACGTAGGTCAGGCGCACGCCGTCGCTTTCGACGACGCCCCAGCCGGTGCGGCGCAGGCCCGGATCGATGCCGATGATGCGAATCGCTCGCGTGTGCATGCTCCCTGATAGCATGGCGCCCGTCCGCGGGCCGCGTTTTGCCCTTGAGTTGGGGGAGGCTTGCCCACAAGATGCAGCAAGACGCCTCGGGTGCGGGTAGGCGATGAAAAAGCTTTCTGTCTTCGCAATTTTCGCAGCGCTCGTCGCGTTCTTCATCGTGTGGCCGGGCTGGGCTGCCTACGATACCTACCAAGCGGTCCTGGCCAAGGACGCCGGCACGCTCGAGCGCAGGATCGACTTTCCGAGAGTCCGCGCCTCGCTGCGCCCCGCCGTCGCCGACAAGCTCATGGAACTCTATGTGCCGCCGCAGACCTTGCCGAGCAGCCCCGTGCTCGCCGAGCGTCTCAAGCGGGAAGCGGTGCAAAGGCTCGTGGAGGGTGCGCTGGAGGATCTGGTCACCGCCGACAGCCTGCTCCTGTTGATCTCGGAGGGTGGCCCGCTCAAGGACAGCGTCGAGCGCATGCTGCGCGACCAGATAAGCCGAGGCAACGCCCCCAAGCGTGTCGGTCCGGTCACCACCTTGGCGCCCGGCCAGGCCGCGCGCAAGTCGGGTGCCGCTATGCCCGCTGCGCCGACGCGAGGCCCGGTCGTCCGCACGGTATCATCGGAAGAGCCGAAGTCCGGTCCCGGATCCGAATCTGCGTCCGAGCCCGGCTTCGGGGTGGGCAACGTCAAGAGCTTCTCCGTTCTCGGACCCTTGCGCTACGAGATCGGCCTCGCCAAGGAGCGCGCAGCGCCTTCGGCCGACGTGCTGGCCGAGCTGAGCTTCACCGGCCTCGGCTGGAAGATCACGGCGATCAAGCTCAAGCTGTGACACTCGACCAGCCCGTGCCTCCGCCTCTCCACCTCGACCCTCATGTCCGAACCGAGGGCGCGGGAGTCCACGACACCAGGTGCCGGCCGCTCGACCAAACAAGGAGAGTCCGCCCATGATCAAGAGCCTCTCGCTGCTGACACGCAAGAGCGCGATGTCGAAGGAGGAGTTCCGGCGCATCTGGGTCGGCGAGCACGCGCCCCTCGTCCTCGCCGTACCGCAGGTTCGCCGCTACATCCTCTCCTTCGTGCTCGACGAGCCGACGCGGCCAGATGTGCCAACGCAGGCCATGGCGGTCGATGCCGTGGCCGAGCTCTGGTACGACGACATGGCCTCGATGAAGGCGGCTGCGCAGACGCCGCAGATGCAGGCCGTCCTCGCCAACGGCGCGCTCCATCTCGGCGCCATCAAGACGTTCGTTACGGAGGAGGTCGCGATCATCCCGTGAGCGCAACCTCGTCGCAGCCAACCGTCGGTGCGCTTGCGCAACCCCGCCCTGCGGCTACCGCTGCGGGCTCAGCTCGGCGGAGCGGGGGCCGTTGAGGCCTTCGTCCACCGCGCTCTCGAGGACCGCGGGTCCGATCACGTCCGCGAGGCTCTCGGGCACGATCCAGAGCGTGTAGTCGCCCGCATAGATGCCCCGGCTGCAGGTCAGGTGGCCCGCAGTGGACCTGCAGTTGGAGTTGCCGAGGACCGTGTGCGGGGCGCGACGGTCGTGCCGCAAGATGTGCAAGTCGACCGGCTGCAGATAGGCGGGGAGGGTGGAGAGCTCGACGTCGCGGAAGACGCAACCGAGCGAATTGCGGCACGCTCCTGCCCGGGCGCCCAGCGTATTGCCGAAACCGAGCGCCTTGTGTCCGCGCAGGAACATGGCCGGCTGGTCGGCGCCGGCGCTGACGTAGCAGCCTCCAGGCACGCACAGCACGGGATCGGCGGTCCTGGGCCCGTTGCGGCGAATGCCGTAGCTGCCCGGTTCCAGGATGAGCAGCACGGCAAAGTGCGTTTCGCTCGCATGGGCGGGCGGCGCGGCCGGCTGCTGGGGCGGCAGCTTCTGCGAGGCCTCCTCGATCACGGCTGAGGGCACCGGCGGCGGTGACGGCGCGGCAGCAACGGATGAGGTGGCCGACGGCACCGGATCAGCCGGCGCAGCAACGGTCGGGGGCGGCGCCACCTCCTTGGGTTGCACGGTGGGGGCCGTGGCGACCGGCGCGGGGGCCTGTGCGGGAGCAGCCGGCGGCATCTGCGTGCCAGCTTCGGGGTTCTGCGGTTCCGCCGAGGGCGGGACCACGGCCGTGGTCGGAGCTGGCGGAACGGCTGCGACGGCGGGAGCGTCGTTGGCTTGCTTCTTGGACGCTTGCGCGGCGATGCGCGCGTCGTGGATCTGGCGCACGCGCCGCAGCTTCTCCGCAAGGCGTCGCGTCTCTTCCATGCGCTGCTGTGCGAGGCGGGTGTCCTCGGTGAGCTTGGTGCGCTCCTTGTCGGCCTGCTCGGCGAGCAGGGCTTCGGCCTTGGCGCGCTCCTTGCCGGCTTCTTCGATCAGCCGGCGGGCCTCCTCTGCCAGCCGCGTCTGCTCCTCGGTCGCGCGCATGTCGTCAGCTTCGCGTCGCGCCCGCGCCAGCATCTCGGTCTCGTCAGCTTTGCGCTGCTCGGTGGCGCGACGAGCGCCGTCGGCGGCCCTACGCTTGGCTTCGAGTTGGGCCTCGGCCGCCTTGCGCTGCGCCTCTCTCCGGCGGGCCGCTTCGGCCGCGCGTCTCTTGGCTTGGGCCGCCTTGCGCGCTGCCGCCTTCTTCTTGGCCGCTTCCGCTTTTTCCTTGCTGGCTTTGTCGTCGGCGGCCCTGCTCTCCACGGGCTCCTTCTTGGCACTGTCGGAGCTGTGGGCGAACTTCTCGGCCAACTTGTGGGCGGCGTCGTTGGCCAGCGCCGGCCCGGTCAGCATCAGGGCTGCGGCAGCGAATGCAATGACCCCGCGTGCAACTGGCGTCGCAGACATTGCTCCTCCCGCACCTGATCGCCGACTAGCCGGTCAGCCGATAGCTGGCGCAACGCACGCCTGCATTGGCTGCCTGACAGGCAATCTCATGCGCATTTGCGGCGGAAAGCGGGAGTTTGGCTGAACGTTGCCTGAACAGGCTCAGGTTGCAGCTAGCGCTCCAAGTCCCTCGCGATAGGTGGGATAGGCCAGCTCGACGCCGAGATCAGCCTTGATACGAGCATTGGCGACCCGCTTGCATTCACCCCAGAAGCTCGCCGCCATGCCGGCAAGCCCGGCCGCCTCGAAGGCGACCTCCGGCGGAACCGGAAGCCCCAGGAGCTCGGCGGCATAGGCAACGACATCCTGCGGCGGAGCTGGCTCGTCGTCGCTGACATTGAAGATGCGGTGGCGCGTGGGCTGATCGATGGCGGCCGCGAGAACGCGAGCGGCATCGTCCACATGGATGCGGTTGAACACCTGGCCTGGCTTGACGATGCTGCGCGCCGTGCCGGCGCGCAGCGCGTCGATCACGCTGCGGCCGGGCCCATAGATGCCGGCGAGGCGGAAGACCTCGCTGCGCCGCCCCGTCTCGTTGCCGAAACCGAGCCAAGCCCGCTCCGCCTGGACGCGTCGCAGGCTGCGCTCCGAGGTCGGCCGGACCGGGGTCGTCTCGTCGACCCATTGCCCCTGCCGGTCGCCGTAGACGCCGACGGTGGATAGGTAGCCGATCCAAGCGAGGCCGGGCAGCGCCACCAGATCGTCGTGGAAATGGCGGAGCACCACGTCGCCCTCGAGATCCGGCGGGATGCTGACGAGCAGATGTGTGGTGCCCTCGAGATGGGAGCGCACCGCCTCGGTGGCGCCATCGCCCTTGAACTCGGCGAGCCTGGCGCCGAGCGCAGCTTCGTCTGCGAGGCGGGTGCGGGTGCCGGCGAGCGTGGTCGTGCGCGCGCTGAGGCGGCGCGCCAGCGCCTCGGCCGTGTAGCCGTAGCCGAAGCAGAAGAGCCGCATCCCGCAAGCCTCCGAAGCCCTCGATCCGGCGGGCCCCGCCTCAGCGCAATACGGTCAGGCCCTCCCCACCATACTCTCCAGGCGGCACGCCGACAGTGTGGCGGCAGCAAGGGCTTGCCTATTTTCCTGCTGCGGGCGCCTGCACCTCGGGCGTCAGGTTGAGGAGGGGGAGGGGTGCGCTGCCGTACATGTTGACGGGAAGGTTGCCCGACCAGCGCTTGGCCAGCTCGAGCTGGATCAGCGGGCTGTTGGAGCGCAGCGCCTGGCCCTGGGCCTCCAGTGCCTTGGCTTCGGCCAGGCCCACCAGCTCCTTGCCCTTGGCCTGCGCCGTGGCCAGCAGCAACTCGCCATCGGCCTTGCCGCGCGCCGTCTCGCGCGCAGCGTTGGCCTCGCCCTCGGCCGCGATCTTCTGGCGCTGGGCCACCACCTCGGCCTGGCGGCGCTCCTGCTCGGACTGCTCCACCCTGGCCTTGGCGATGGCGGCGGAGTTGACCGCGCGGCGGTACTGCTCGGTGTAGCGGATGTCGTTGACCTGGAAGTCGACGATGGTGATGCCGAACAGCTGCATGGCGTCGGAAACCAGGCTCTTCTGCACCGCCAGCGCGACATCGCCGCGGTGGGATGCCACCGACGTGATGTTGATCTTGCCCATCTCGCGCTTGAAGCGGTCGATCATGAACGCCTCCAGATTGGCGCGGTAGTCGCGGTTGGTGGTGAACACGCGGCGCACGTCGTTCTCGGCGATGCGGTAGTTGAGCGTCACCGCCGCGTCGAGCTCCTGGTTGTCGATGGTGTAGGTGTTGAGGTGGTCCTTGGTCATGCGCTGGATGTTGATCGGGAAGGTTTCGAGACCGTTGACGAAGGGGATGCGCAGGTGCAGTCCGGGTCCGGCGAGCGAGTTGAACTGGCCGAAGCGGGTCACCACCGTGCGCTCGTACTCGCCGACCGTGAAGAAGGGCGAGACGACGTAGAGGATGATGCCAATGGCAACGAGGCCGATCAGGCCTGCGATGCCGAACAGGCCCCTCGGCATGCCGCCGCCGGCGCCCGTAATCCTGGGGACGGAAGTCTGAGCCATGGTACGCAACCCCTCGACTGCTTGCCGGCACAACGGGACCGGCCGCCCGCGGCCGCCCGGCGCATCATCGCGCAGCCCAGTAAATACTTTGGTCTGGGCAGGCTTGCGGCAACCAGCTGCGCCACGCTCGGCGGTCACCGCCGGAGGACGCATATCCCATCGAATTTCGCATTCCCGGAAGCCGAGCCATGGCGAGGCTATCCGGATGTGCACTTGACAAGGCCCCCTGCGCGCCCCGACTCGTCCCGCACGCCGGGACATAGGAAAGGCCGCTGGCCGGCATTGCTCGTGTGGAACGGCGATGCGATCCTGCCCAGGTTTGCGATCTGCAACGTGCTGGCAATCGGGAGAAAGCCGCGGCGTGATCGGTCTGTCGAGCTTCATCCGCTTCCATGCCCGGCGCACCCCGGAGCGGCCCGCCGTGCTCTACGCGGGCGCGCGCACCTCCTACGCCGAGCTGATGGCCCGCATCGAGACTGCGGCCGGCTGGTTGGTGGCGCAGGGCATCGGCCCCGGCGACGTGGTCGCGCTGCTGATGAAAAACAGCTCGGCGTTCGTCGAGTTGACGTTTGCGACGAGCCACATCGGCGCCGTGTCGCTGCCGATCAACTATCGCCTCGCGGCCGACGAGGTGGGCTACATCCTCGATCACGCCGGCGCGCGCCTTCTGCTTTGCGATGCGGAGCTTGCCGCAACCGCGGCGAAAGGAATTGGCAACGTCGTCCTCCTCGAGGAGGCGGCGCAGCGCGACAGCACACGCCTCGCCCGGTCGGCAACTCCCGCGCCAATGCACGCATCCAAGCCCGACGACCTCTTCCGCCTCATGTATACGTCGGGCACGACGGACCGCCCGAAGGGCGTCATGCACAGCTACAACAATTTCTACTGGAAGTGCGCCGATCACGTTGTCGCGCTCGGCCTTGGCGCCGCACGACAGGCTGCTCATCGCCGGCCCGCTCTACCATGTCGGCGCCTTCGATCTGCCGGGGATGGCGGTGCTGTGGGTCGGCGGCACGATCTCGATTCTGCGCGATTTCGATCCTGCCGACGCGCTTGCCGCAATCGCCGCGGAGCGGCTGACCGGGGCCTGGTTTGCGCCGGTCATGCTGAGCGCGATCCTCACCCATCCCGATCGGGGCGAATATGACGTCTCGAGCCTGCGCTGGGTGGTAGGCGGCGGCGAGCGCACGCCCCAAGCGCGCATCCGCGCGTTCACGGGCCTCTTCACGCACGGCCGCTACATCGATGCCTACGGCATGACCGAGACCTGCAGCGGCGACACCCTGATGGAGGCCGGCCGCGAGCTCGACAAGATCGGCTCCGTCGGCCGCGCGCTGGCGCACGTCGAGATCGAGATCCGCGACGAGGAGGGGCGCGCGCTCCCGCCGGGCCAATCCGGTGAGATCTGTCTGCGCGGTCCCAAGGTCACGCGCGGCTACTGGAAAGACCCCGAGAAGACGAAAGCCTCCTTCTTCGGCGACTGGCTGCGCAGCGGCGACATCGGCCACCTGGACGAGGAGGGCTTCCTCTACCTCACCGACCGCAAGAAGGACATGATCATCTCCGGCGGCGAGAATATCGCCTCCTCGGAGGTGGAGCGCGTCCTCTACGAGCTGCCGCAGGTGCTGGACGCCGCCGTCATCGGCGTGGCGGATGCGCGATGGGGCGAGCGCCCCGTCGCCGTCGTCGTGCTGAGGCCCGGAGCATCGCTCACCCTCGAGGCGCTACAGCAGCACTGCCGCGAGAAGCTCGCCGGTTTCAAGGTGCCCAGGGAGATGTTCGTGCGCGACGTGCTGCCGCGCAATCCGTCCGGCAAGATCCTCAAGCGTGTGCTGCGCGAGGAGATCGCCGCCGAAGCGAGAGGGAGCTGAGAACGCCGATGCCCCAGCGCACCATCAAGGTCTACAGCGACTACAAGAGCCCCTACGCGTATCTGGCCAAGGATCTGGCCTACGAGCTCGAGCGCGACACGGGCGCGAGGCTCGAATGGCTGCCCTACACGCTCGACATCCCGGCCTATCTCGGCAGCGCAAGCGTCGGTCCGGACGGCGCCGTGCTCGAGGAGACGCGCAACGCCCACCAGTGGCGGCGCGTCAAGTACAGCTACATGGACTGCCGCCGCGAAGCCAATCGGCGCGGCCTCACCATCCGAGGCCCGCGCAAGATCTTCGATTCCTCGCTCGCCAACATCGGCATGCTCTACGCCCAGCGGCACGGCGTCTTTCGCGCCTACCATGACTGCGTATTCGAGCGCTTCTGGAAGCGCGAGCTCGACATCGAGAGTGCCGCAGCTCTCGCAGCCGTCATCGACGAATGCGGGGCGGACGGCGCGGGCTTCACGAGCTTCGCGGAAGGGGAGGGCCACCGCCGGCTGCTGGACATTCGTCGCGAGGCCGAGGCTGCGGGCGTATTCGGCGTGCCGAGCTTCCTCCTCGAGGACGGCGATCTCTACTGGGGCCGCGAGCACTTGGCGCGCATCCGCGAGCTGCTGGTGCCGGAGCCGGGGCGGTAGCCGCTCACTCCGCCGCGTCGGCGACAACCTCGCGCGGCTCGGGACGATAGCCCTCGGCGGTGCGCGTCAGGGCGTCGTGGATGGCGGCGCCGTCGCCGGCATCCATCGCCACACGCAAGGCTTCCAGCTCGCGCGCCAGCGCTGCCGCCGGCAGGAAGGGCTCGTGGCTCTTGAGGATGCGGGGATGCTCGGTGGGCTTTGCATTCTCTCCCAGCAGCAGCTCCTCGTAGAGCTTCTCGCCGGGGCGCAGGCCCGTATAGGCGATGGCGATGTTGCCCTCCGGGTGCTCCGCGTCCCGCACCTCGTGGCCCATCAGCCGGATCATGGATCGGGCGAGGTCGTCGATCCTGACCGGCTCGCCCATGTCGAGCACGAACACGTCGCCGCCGGTGGCCATGGCTCCGGCTTGGATCACGAGGGCTGCAGCCTCCGGGATCGACATGAAATAGCGGATCATGTCGCGATGGGTGACGGTGACGGGGCCCCCGGTCTGGATCTGCTGGCGGAACTTGCGCACCACCGACCCGGAGCTGTCGAGCACGTTGCCGAACCGCACCATCGTGAAGACGGTGCGCCCCGCGCCCGCGGCGGCGCGGGCCTGCAGGATCATCTCCGCCAGCCGCTTGCTGGCGCCCATGATGCTGGTGGGACGCACGGCCTTGTCGGTGGAGATGAGCACGAACCGCTCCACCCCGGCCTGCTCGGCGGCCTCCGCCAGCACGGCCGTGCCGAAGGTGTTGTTCTGCAGGCCGGCGACCGCATTGTGCTCGACGATGGGCACGTGCTTGTAGGCGGCCGCGTGATAGATGGTTTCAATGCGGTGCTTGCGCAGGACAGCGTCCACCAGCCGCTCGTCGCATACCGAGCCCAGCACCGCGGCCACCTCCGGCTCGATGAGTATCTCGGCCTCCTTGCGCAGGCGGCCCAAGACCTGCTCGACCTCCTGCTCGATCTCGTAGAGCGGCGGCTCGGCGGCATCCATCAGGACGAGCCGGCAGGGGCCCTGGCGCAGGATCTGGCGCACCAGCTCCGACCCGATCGACCCGCCGGCGCCGGTGACCAGGACTGCCTTGCCCCGGATGTTGCGCGCCAGCAGCTCCAGGTTGGGCGACACCGGATCGCGCTCCAGCAGGTCGCGGGCCTCCACCGGTCGCAGGTCGCTGGCGGTGACGCGACCCGAGGCCAGGTCCTCGATCGCGGGGAGCGTGCGCACGCTCACCTTGAGCGATTCGAGCTGGCGCAGCGCCGCCTGCCGCTCGTGCCGGTGCGTGCTGGGCATCGCCAGCAGGACTTCGCGAACGTCGTGGCGCTGGATGATTCCGGCCATGCGCTCCGGGCGGTAGACCTTGAGGCCGGCGACATATTGGCCCCACATCGTGGGGCTCGGGTCCACGAAGCCGACCGGCGCGTAGTTGCCGGCATTGCGCAGCGCGTCGACCAGCTGCACGCCGGTCTTGCCGGCGCCGTAGATCAGCACGCTGCGCGCGCTCGCCGGCATCCAGGTCGGCAGCTCGACGTGGGCGTGGGTGAGGAGCAAGCCGGCCAGCCAGCGGCTGCCCCAAATCCCGGCGGTGGCCAGGATCGGATAGAGAATCACCGCCGACCGCGGCACGCCGGACACGCCCGACAGCAGCACGATCAGCGCCCAGAACAGGGTGGAGAGGCCGACCGCCACCGGCATCAGCATGATGACGTTGCCGCCGATGTAGCGCGTGACGAGGCGATAGATGCCGAGCTGGAAGAAGGTTGCCACGCCGATCAGCGGGGCCGCGCACATGACGAAGAACAGCTCGGGCGTCGGCGGTACATAGAACTCGCCGAAGCGCAGGGCAAATGCGAGCCAGAGGCAACCGCTCAGGATGACAAGGTCAACGACGGCCAGGATTACGCGCTTGGTGTAGCGGCCGAGCCCCAACAGCGCAAACGCGATGGCGCGCAGGCGTGGATCTGCCCATTGCTTGAGCACTCAATGCACCTTCCCCACGGCGGGCCAACTCTCGGTCTCTGCCCGCCGGAACCCAACACCCAAGAATGAGCCCCCGACCCCGGTTGCGATCATAGCCGTGCAAGGAGGACGTGAACAGTGGCGCCACCCCCGAAAGCGGGGAAACACCAACCCCGCCCGGCCATCCATGCGGCAAGGCAACGCAGCACCGTGTCAGCGGGCATTTGCCGGCAAGTCGGCGCGCCAAAGCTCGGAACGCCAGCGCATGGCGATGAGCATCGTGCACAGGAGGCCCACAATCGCATAGAATGTGGCAGTCGCGTGAAAGCCGATGCGGTCGATAAGAGCGCCGGCGGCGAGCAGGCCCAGCGGCAGGCTGTAGATGGCCAGCATGCGCACGCCCATGATGCGGCCCCGCAGCTTGTCCTCGGTGTTGCGCAGGACCAGGACCATCAGCACCACCATGCAGATGCTCTGCGCGAAGCCCGCAAGCATGAGCATCATGACGGCGCCGTAGGGCCCGCGCATCTGCGCAAACAGCATCAGCATCACGTACCAGGCCGCGGCGGAGACGATCATGGCGCGTCCGGGCTTGAGCCTACTGCCCATGCTGACCGCCAGCGAGCCCAACAGGGCGCCGGTAGAGAAACTGGCGACCAGGTAGCCTAGTCCCTTCTGATCGAGCAGATAGACCTCTCTGGCGACGTAGGGGAGCAGCCCGTTGGAAAGGGGATAGGCCGTCAGGTTGACCAGAAACGCGAGCAGCATTCCCGCCTGCAGGGGCGGGCTCGACCAAGCGTAGGCGATCCCTTCGCGCAGGTCGCGCCAGGCCGATGGTCGCGCGGCGCCGCCCCGGACTGCGTCGCCCGCGCCGGGCGCGGGACGCCGGTTGCCGATGGCGAGCGTGAGCAGCAGGCCCAGCACATAGAAGGCGGTGACGGCGACATACGCTCGTCCCAAGCCGAAGGCCGCGAACATGCCGGCCCCGGCGAGTGCTCCCGCCACGCGCGCGCAATCGGAGGTCGTGCGTGCGATGGCCATGGCGGCGACCAGCTGCTCGCGAGGCACGTTGGAGGCGACCAGAGTCAGGCGCACCCCCAAGTCCGAGGGCCTGATCAGCCCCATCAGGCCGGCAATGACGAGGACCAGCGTGGGCCTCACTGCGCCGGCGAATGCGACGCTCATCAGCGTCGCGGCAAGCACGGCATAGATGGCGCGCATGCCGCACAGCAGATTGCGGTGACCGATCCGGTCGCCCGCCACGCCAAACATCGGCGCCACCAGCGTGCCGCCATATTGCAGAGCAGCAAACACCGTCAGCAGCAGCACCGAGCCGGTCTCGACCAGCACATACCAGCCAAGGATCAGCGTCTCCATCTCGAAGGCGCAGGAGGTGAGCAGGTCAGCCGGCCACTGGAGGCGGAACGCGCGCACCCGGAACGGCGCAAGCCCGGACGGCCCAAGACCAGGGCTCAAGGCGTGCGGCAGCGGATCATGGTCGCCCTCCCGCTCCTCGAGCGCGCTTCCATCCCATTTTTTTGTGAGCCGAGCCTTCTGTAACTCAGGGCCACACGTCAAGCGCGAACTTGCGCGGCGGCTTTCCGCTCGCCGCCGCAACATCCGCGGGTTCAGACTACGGCGGCAGACTCATCGGGAAGATGCGCCTTCCAGCGCACCAGGGCCGCCTTGCCGCTCTCGGAAAGTGCGTAGAGGCCGCGCTCGACCCTGACGAACCAGCCGTAGACGTTGCTCAGCAGGATTTTCGGCGCGTCGGGAATCCCGACCTTCAGGTCGCGCGGTCGGCCCGGAGCCCGCGCCAATGCTGCCGCGCACGCCAGCGCCTGCTGGCGGTATGCGGTCATGATGGGCTGGCGCGTGCTGCCGCCAGCCGCGGGGTCGCCGCGGCGCCGGCGATGCTCCTCGACGATGCGGGAGCGCCGCTTGGCATCGCGCCGCGGACGCCAGGGCACGGGCTCGACCACCACCTCCACCTTGCCGGAGGCGAACACAGTGAGGAGCCCGAAGCCAAGGAAGCGGCACAGCTTCTTGACGCGCGGGTCGCCCTCTCGGCCGCGGCCGCGCCGGGACGCCCGGACCGCCAGCCACACCTCGTCGCATGCTGCCGTGCGATCCACGGCCTGCAGCACCAGGTCGAGCGTGAACGTGAGCTTCAATTCGCCGATAACGACCGCACTCTGGGTGCCCGCATCGAGTGCCACCAGATCGCAGCCACACACCTCGCCCTTGACCTCGAAACCCAACCTTTCGAGGAAGCGCTTGACGGGAGGATAGAGGCTCGATTCCAATGGTTTCCCTCGGGCGTGCAAGCGCCTTGCGACGATTCGGGATGGGAGGCAAGCATGGCCGGCTCGGCTGATCTCGCAGGTCGCATAGCCCTGGTGACGGGGGCCTCCCGCGGCATCGGCCGGGCGATTGCCATGGCGCTGGCGTCCGCGGGCGCCGATGTGGCGGTGAACTATCGCGCGCGCGAGGAGGACGCCAAGGCCGTTGCCGACGCGGTTCGCGGGCTCGGCCGCCGCGCCATCGCCGTCCGTGCCGACGTCTCGGCAAGCGGCGAGGTGCAAGCCATGCTGCAGGCGATTGCGAGGGAGTTGGGCCGCGTTGATATTCTCATCAACAATGCGGGTATTGCGCTGCGTCGCGGCCTCGACGACCTCTCCGAGGCCGATTTTGATCACACGATCGCCGTCAACCTCAAGTCGGCGTTCCTGTGCACGCAAGCCGTGCTGCCGGCGATGCGCGCGAAGTCCTGGGGCCGCATCGTCAACATCTCCTCGGGGGCAGCGCGCGGCGCCGGCGTGGTCGGCGCGCACTACAATGCCTCCAAGGCCGGCATGGAAGGGCTCACCCGCGGCTACGCCGCGCGCCTCGTGAAGGAGGGCATCACCGTCAATGCCGTGGCCCCGTCCCTGATCGAGAGCGACATGACATCCTCGCGCGCCGAAGCCGCCGCCAAGGTGCCGCTCGGACGTATGGGCCTGCCCGAGGAGGTGGCGCAGGCGGTGCTGATGGTGATCGGCAATGCCTACATGACCGGCCAGACCGTGCAGGTGAACGGCGGCCTGCACTTCAACTAGAGAAGATCGCTTCTGATCGAAGCGCTCCGCTTCGATCATGGAACGTGAAATCCTGCTCTAGGATTTGCTGCCTTCGAGCCTCTGAAACAGCGCCTTGGCATCGTCGACGTCGCCTGTAAGGCAGGCGTGATAGATGCGTTGGGCTTTGCGCTTCTCGGCTGCCAGCCGCTCGGGCGGCAGGTTTGCCGCACTACCCTGGAGCTTGTCGAGAAAGCTCTTGTGCGCCTCGACGCAGCTTATCTTGTTCTGCGCCGAAGCGGGCGCCGTCACGAGGCACTGCACTGCCAGACCGATGAGCGCAGACCTTAGTTGCACGCGGGTATCCCCAGCTCGACACCGGTGCCGACCATGGCACCCGATTGGCGCACACGGCTGTAGATGTGCAGCACCGGCCCCGCGTTAGAGACAAAATGCCATGCCTGGCGGAAACCGGTTGCCGACCGCTTATCGCAATGGCGGAAGGCAGAGGGCCCCTCGATGACGAGAGGCCCACGCAACAGCTTGAAACGTCGGCTCGAAATGCCCGAGCCGGCGCCTTAGAACTTCATCTTGTCGAGCCGATCGAACAGAGCCTTGGCATCGAGCTCGTCACCGGCCTGGCACGCATCGTAGGCGCGCAGGGCCATGCGGCTCACGCCGGCCAGCTGCTCGGGGTTGATCTTGGCATACTTCTCACGCTCGAGCTTGTCCCAGAAGCCCTTGTAGGCCTTGCCGCAATCCATTTTGCCCTGAGCCAACGCGATGCCACCAGGAGCGGCGAGCACGGCGAGGGCCACGAAGGCGGTCGCGAGACGCTTCATGTGTAGTCTCCCTATCTATCCAACAGCTGCGCCGGAACTCCCGCCGCCAGCTGCATGCAGATACGAGGCAGACCCGGGATGGTTTCAGAATGCAAGCAAAAAAGTTCGTCGATCTGACAGCAGACGACACAGAAGAGTTACAATTGCACCACTTTGGCTCAACGGCATACCTTGGCCCGGCCACGTTCGCCGCCATTGATCTTTGCAGATTTCCCCGATAGAGCCGCAATCTGCGGGAAGAAGAGGCGAGGGGCTGCAGCTCCGGTCTCACCGCAAATCATTGGTCTTTGCCCCAACCCACGCAGGACATCCATGGCCGAAGCGCCGCCCTTCAGGACGACCATGAATTTCGCCTACGGCGAGCCGCGCGAGCTGGCACCGGGCGTGGTGCGCATCGTCGCCAACAATCCCACCCCCTTCACCTTCAAGGGCACCAACACCTATCTGGTTGGCACCGGCAGTCTGGCCCTCATCGACCCCGGCCCCGACCACCCCGATCACCTCGCCGCCATCCTGAAGGCGGTGGCGGGCCGTCCGATCACGCACGTGCTGATCACCCACACGCACCGCGACCACACCGACGGCATGCCCGCGCTGCTGGCTGCCACCGGAGCGAAGACGGTGGGCTTCGGTCGCCGCGCCCGAACCCGAGGCAGCAAGCGCACCAGCCCCTCGGGCGGGGAGTTCGTGGACAAGGACTTCGTTCCCGACATCCCTCTCGCCGATGGCGAGCGGCTGGAAGGCAACGGCTGGGCTTTCTCCAGCGTGCACACGCCGGGGCACGCGCCCGATCACCTCTGCTTTGCGCTCGAGGGCACCGACATCCTGTTCTCCGGCGATCACGTCATGGGTTGGAACACGAGCGTGGTGGCGCCACCCGAGGGCAACATGGGCGCCTACATCCGCTCGCTTGAGCGGCTCACCCACCGCGACGACGGCGTGTATTTCCCCGGCCACGGCGGCCAGGTGCAGGAGCCGGCGCGCCTCGTCAAAGCCTACTTGCTGCATCGGCGCATGCGCGAGCAGGCGATCTTCGAGTGCATCCGCAACGGCACCGACACGGCGCGAGCCATCGTGCCCGTGGTCTACAAGGGCCTCGATCCAAAGCTCCTCAACGCTGCGTCTCTCTCTGTGCTCGCCCACGTCGAGCACTTGATGGAGCGCGGCCTCGTCCGTTGCGATGCTCCGCTTTCTCCAGATCGCGTCCTTTCTCCTTCGTCTTCTTGACCATGGCGCCGGCCCTGGTCGTGCGCAGGCCGCGGCGTCCGCCGACGCCGGGAGAGGTGGAGTCGATGCGGCTCTGCAGCTCGGCGAAGAAGCGGCGCACGCGCGTGGCGTTCTGGCCGAAGTCGTGCAGCCCATAGCGCGAGGCGGAGCGCACGTCGACACGCGAGCGGTTGACGCTGCCTTCGACGCGCACGACGATGTCGTCGGTGAACCCGGCCACGAGCGTGGTGTCGGTGGCCTCGAGCGTTCCCGGCTTGGCGCCGCGGCCGAGGACCGGCGGGTCGGTTGCTGCGACCCTCCACTTGAGCTTGCGCACGGCTTCCTGCACGAGCTCGAAGGCCTCCGGTGCGGGGCGATCGATGAGGAACGTGTGCAGCTCGGGATAGGCCTTCTGCTGCTCGGATGCGAAGCGCGCGCCGGGGTAGACGGCAGGGTTGTCATCGCCGGCGCGCTGCTTGGCCAGCACCACGAACCGCGGCGGGCTTGCGGGATCGGTGGTGACGTCGTTGATGGGAGGCAGATTGAAGTAGGCCGGCACGAAGGTGAGGGGCCAGGCTAGCGCCAGGACGGGCAGCAGCACGCCGGTGGCGGCGCTGCCCGCCCCGCCGTAGCCGCGGCGCCAGATCTGGATCAGGGCGACAAGGCCGGTCAGCACAGCCAGTGCCAAGCCCGTGGCCGCGACGGCAAAGAGGTTGACGGCGACCCCGGTAGGGAACGGCGTCAACCGATGCAGCACCACATCCACGAGCAGGACGCTCGTCGAGAACAGGGCCAATCGGCTCGACCAGCGCGCGAGCGGCGCGTCTATCGTCGTTCGGTCGTTCATTGCATCCGTTTGCGTCGAACGCTTCCGCTCTTATCAGGCTTCGCGCGCTCTCACCAGCTTCCGGGGATGCACTTCAATTCGGTTGCCTCCAATAATTTCGGTTGCATCCCCGGCCGGAGCGCCCGGTAGGGCGCGCAGAGCCGGGGCCTTGAAGCAGGTTGGCGTGCGCTCGGACCCGAGGAGGGTCCCGGATAGCCTCCGCTGAAGCGTCGGCTTCCGGGAATGCACTACCTGATGGCGCTATTCTGCGGGAGCGGGATGGGCGGTGGGGTGCGCCTGCGCGCTCTGCAACCGCGTCGGGTGCCTCCATCAGGCGCCCGCAGGCGAGCAGCACGCCGGCGACCAGCAGGTAGCCCAGCGTGATCGACGGCGTGACGCCGAGACCGGTTCCGAACCCGACCGCCTCCCCGTGCATGAAGCCGAAGTAGGTCAGCACCGCGCCGGCGAACGCGAAGGCCGACGCCTTGACGAACTGGCGCTCGATAATGAACACGCCGATGGCACCGAGCACGAGCCCGGTCAGGATGGCGCCGCCGCCCATCACCTCGAGCCCATGGTAGAGGACGCCGACGTTGCCGAGCTTGTCGAAGCCGACGGCCGCCGCATTGGTGCCGGCAGCCGCCAACGCGCCGTCGACCAGAACCTTGGCCCAGGCGGCCAGATGCGGCGTGAGCGCCAGCACGATGGCAGGCGCATGCTCTCTGGGCGTGGTCTGGAACGCCTGCGCGCCGATCAGCATGCCGATGTAGAGCAGGATCGGCGAGATCGCCACGACCGGGATCAGCGCCAGCAATACGGCAATGATGCCGAACCAGGAGAGCAGCGATCACCATCAGCCCGGTCGCGGCCGAGTAGCCGATGCGCCCGCCCATGGCCTTCCAGCCGGGGTGGCCGATGTAGACGGCATTGATGAAGGGGTTGCCCATCAGGCAGCCGATCAGGCTCACCACGCCGTCGGCGGTGAGCACGCGAGTAGTGGGGTAGGGGTCGCCCGCGGCCTCCGCGCTCTCGACGTTGTCCATGGCCTCCACCAGGTCGTAGACGCCGAAGGGGATGGCCGTGACCAGGATCACGCTCAGGAACTGGAAGCCGGAGAAGACATGGTCGGTGGCCGGCAGCGGCACCGAGAAGCCGAAGTTGGCAAAAGAGCTCGTGAGCTTGCCCACGCTCATGCCGCCCACGCCCAGGCCGACGGCGGTCGAGCCCCAGGCGATCAGCATGCCGGCGGCGATCGCCACCAGGCCCGCAGGGATCCCGCGCGGATAGCGCACGCCGCCGAACCAGGCGGCAAGGATGATGGCGAGCGACACGAGGCCGATTGCCGGCGTCATGTAGATCTCCATGGCCGGGCGCATGGAGATGAAGGCCACCGACACGCCGGCGAGCGTGCCGAGCAGGGCCGCGCGCGGCGTGATCTTGCGGATCACCGGGGCGACGAAGCCGCCGATCATCAAGATGAAGCTCTGGAAGAACACCCATACCAGGCCGGCCTCCCAGGCCTTGATGGGGTTGCCGGTCTTGGCCAGGATCGGCAGCATGATCACGAAGGTGACGACGAACATGTGCGGCACGCTCACGCCGGAGGGGAGCGCGCATACATCGCTGCGGCCCGTTCGCTTGGCGAGCCGGTAGGCGAGGAACGCGTAGTAGACGGTGGAGAGGAACATCATCAGGCCGAGCGCGGGCAGGATGCGGCCGAACACCAGGTTGTCGGGAAGCTTGAGCACGAAGCGCAAGAGGCCGGTCAGCACCAGCATGTTGACGAGGATGTTGGTGCCGAAGCCGAAGAAGGCGTTCCAATCCCCGGGCACCCAGAGCGAGGGACCCCTTGCCGATTGCGTGGTCATCGAGACCCCCGTTGCTGGCCTTGACTAGAGCTCATTGCAGCGCGCGCATGACGCTTGCGGATTGGGCGACCCAGCCGAAGATGCCGCCTTGGGCGGCGATCATCTTGAGGCCCACGTCGTGAAACTCCGGGAAGTAGGAGCCGCAGCAGTCGGCGACGACGATGGCGCGGTAGCCGCGGTCATTGGCCTCGCGCACGGTGGTGTGCACGCACACCTCCGTCGTCACCCCGCACACCAGCAGGTTCTCGATGCCGCGGTTGCGCAGCATCAGGTCGAGATCGGTCTGGTAGAAGGCGCCCTTGCCGGGCTTGTCGATCACGGGCTCGTCGGCAATCGGGTAGAGCTCGGGGACAATGTCGTGTCCCGCCTCGCCGCGGATGAGGATGCGGCCCATCGGCCCCTTGTCGCCGATGCGCATCGACGGCGCCCCGCGCTCGACCTTGGCGCGCGGCGCATCCGACAGATCGGGGCGATGACCCTCGCGCGTATGGATCACGGCCATTCCGTTGCGCCGTGCGCACGACAGCAGCTCGCGCAGTGGCGCCACGATCTTGGCCAGCCGCGACACGTCGTTGCCGAGCGCCTCGCCGAAGCCGCCGGGCTCGAGGAAGTCGCGCTGCATATCGATGATGACGAGCGCCGTCTTGGCCCTGTCGACGGCAATGGGCGCGGGAAGCGCATCGATGTTCGCGGAAGCCATGGCCTGCCCCATCCGCAGACGATCAAGCAAGGCATGTGCCATCAGCGCGGTTCTTGCGATGGGGTGGCCGAGGCCTGGCAGGGCGTACCGCAGCGTGCACAGGATGCCTGCCCGATAGGCATCAGTGCTCATCGATCAATCACTGGCTGCACATGGGGCAACTCAGCGACGCAAGGTCAGCACGAGCCTCAGCGGGTCCCGCTCTCGTCCTCGATCTGGCCGCGAGCCTGCAGCCACAGCATGACGAGCCAGCAGGCGAGCGCCCACGTCGCGCCGAGCATCCAGCCTGCGAGCACGTCGGTAGGCCAGTGCACGCCGAGATAGACCCGGCTGGTGCCGACGAGCACCGTCAGGAAGACGGCCACCGCGAGCACATAAGCCTTGACCGCTTGCCCGGACTGCGTGCGCGCCAGCATGGCTCCGAGCGTCAGGTAGACGATCGCCGACATCATGGCGTGGCCAGAAGGGAAGCTCGCGGTGTAGACCTCGGCGCCGTGCGGCACGAGCTCGGGCCGTGGCCGCGCGTAGGCCCATTTCATGGTCTGGCTGACGAGCACGCCGCCGGTGACGGCGATGATCACGGCGAGCGCGGCGTGGCCCTTGCGCGTGAGCGCCAGGAATCCCGCTACCGCCAGCACCATCAGCACGAGCACGCCGGTGCCGCCAAGCGCGGTGAAATCGCGCATCATCTCCTCAAACCACCTGGGGCCAATCGGGTCCGCCAGGTCGCCCGGCGTGCGCAGCGCCATCAGCACGCGCTCGTCGAAAGCGCGCGTTCCACCTTCGACCACCTCGTCCGCGAGTTTGGCAAAGGCAAAAAATGCTCCCGCCGCGACGATCACGATGAGCAGGATGCCGCGCTCGATGCGGCTGACATGCGCGATCAGCGCGGCGAGGCGCGCGTATAGCCGGCGCAGAGGCCCATTGCGGCTCGACATGCGCGCTACAGCTTCTCCATCCCCTTTGCCTCGAGGATCGAGGCGGAGGCAGGCCCGGCCAACACGGCGAGCACGGCTTTCGCCGCTGCCGGATCCCTGGCGCCGGCGCCGAGCCCGCCGCAATAAACCGTGATGTTCTGCACCTCGGCCGGCAGCGGCCCAACGAGCACCGCGCCCTCGACCGGCACGATCTCGCTGATCTGATGCACGGCAACCTCGGCCTCGCCGCTCACCACCAGCTCGGCCACGTAGCCACCCTGCTTGAGTTTCGCCCTCGGTCGCACCTGATCGCCGATGCCAAGCCGGTCGAGCAGCTTGTCGAAATAGATGCCGCTCGTGCCGCCGTTCTTGGGATCGGTGTAGGCCACCGACTTGGCGGCGAGCAGCGTGTGCTTGAAGGCCTCGACCGTGCCGATGTCGGGAAGGGCAGCGCCCTCCTTGACCGCCACCCCCATGCCGACCCTGGCAAGGTCGACGCGGCTGCCCGGGACGATCTTGGCCCTGCGGATCAAGTCATCGACTATCGGCGGCGTAATTACGGCGACGTCGAATGCTTCGCCCTCTGCGATGCGCTTGCCGAGACCGCCGGCAGTGCCGTTGTCGATCGTGAGCCTATGCCCGGTCTGCTTCTCGATCTCGGGCTGGAGCGCGAGCACGACCGCGCGCATGGCCCCGGTCGTCAAAATCTTGACGTCGGCTGCGCGCGCGACTTGCGCGGTCGCAGCAGACGCGACGGCGGTGGCAAGCATGACCTCTGTAAGCTTCCTCATGCGGCATCTCCTCAACGCCCGTTCGCTTTCGGAGCCGAGCGATTGCCGCCGCTCGCGCCCATAGTGGCGTTGCGACAGCAAGATGAGAATGTGCCGCCTTAGCGTCCGGTCCAGAGATCCCGAGGCATCTCCTCCCACCACGGCCGATCATTGAACCAAGCATGCGCAAAGCTGTCACCCTCGCCCGCGGCTCCGGTCTCGGCCGTTTCCGGAGACCGAAGGATCGTGACCCAATGTCCCGCTCTGAGAGCGATGACGATCGCAGCCCGACGACCGGTGTCGCCGCGTACAATGCCCAGGACGTCCAGTTCTGCGGGTTGGATGTTGTCCGTTCGTGTCGCAGCCATGAAGGCCAGAACGGCGGAAAGACGCGTCGATCCAGCCTCCGGCCGCCACCAGAGGCTTTGACGTTCCCACGCTTCGGAGAAGCTTGCGCTGCTGCTCGTGGTCTTCCGGCCGACCCCTCGCGGGACCTTCATCGTTATCGTCCAGATCGGCTGCTTGAGAACGCGCAATTCCTGGCTGCCGGAACTTGAAGGAGCAGGCTTTTCCCCCAATGAGATCTCGAGGGTGAACTCGGGAACATCCGCCCCCCGCAACAGCTGAAGCAATTGCAGCTCTGCCTGTTCCATGGGCGATCCTAGAGCAGGATCGCTTCGGATGAATCACCTTGCCACGAACGCGACGTCGAGGCCGAGATCGCCGTGGCGGCGCGGTGAGACGCGTTCCGCGGCGCACTTGAGGCCGGCTGAGCCACTGCCACGGCGGAAGCCCCGCTGCCCTTCGAGGCGCGGCTAAGTTGCCGGATTTGTTTGGCTTTGGTCAGGCATTCGGCTGCAGCGTCTTGGTCGCGGCCTGCACCTTCTCGAGCACATGCTGCGTGGCGCGCGTCGACAGGTCAACGAACTCCTTTGTCTGCTCGTTCACCTGAGCCGCAAGCTTTTGCAGGTACTCGCCCTGCAGTCTCGCCATCTCGGGCAGCGACTTTGCAGTGGCAATCTCGCAGGCAGCGGCGTACGTCACCTCGACATTGGTGGTCACATTCTGCACGACCTTGTCATTGAGCATCTTGGTGCTACCCCAGGCCGTCTCGGCGATGTCTGTGAAAGCCTTCGCGCCTTCTGTCGCGACGGCGGCGGTCCGATCGTAAAGGTCCTTGCTGGCGGCAAGGCTCTTTTGTGCAATTGCCTGGACGTTGCCTTCCTTCAGAAATTGCTGAGCCTGCTCGAAGGCCTGCTTGCCAAATTGCGGGTTCATTGGGGTTCCTGGTTGGATGGACTGAGCGGACGCGGCGTGATCCGACAGTGATATAAAACTAGTCATGTCGCACCGCAACAATAATTTGTGCATTGCGGCAATCTGAGCCTTTTGGGGTCGTGAGGATGCCGATGCGCGTTCGATCCGCGGTGTACGTCGACACGCCAGCCGCTCTGACCTCGAGCGATCAAGCAGCCGAGCTTCATCGACGATGCGTTTGTTGCCAGCCTTCGGCGGCGTGAAATCGATGGAGCCATCGTGCGGCCTGCACATCCCTATCAGATCGGTGAAAAGGTGCGAGGGTGCAACTGCACAAGACCAGCGTCGCGCCGCTGGGCCTCAGATGACCCGGGGCAGGGCGATGCCGCGGGTCAGACCCGCTGGGTCTGGCTCCACCTCCGCTTGATTTTCGCCGCATCCCAGAGGCATGGTCGGGCGCGAATCGCATCGGTGGACACCCGACCCCATGAGCTCACCCAAGGCCGCCCTTCTCGACGCGTTCACGCGCACCGACAGCCCGCGCCGCGAGACGCTGCGGCGCGAGCTCGCACGCTCCAAGCCGACCGGCCGCCGCGCGGGCCTCAAGCCGAAGCTGGTGCTGGCCAGCGCCTCGCCGCGGCGGCTGACGCTGCTGGGCCAGGTCGGCGTCGAGCCCGACGCGCTGCGCCCCTCCTCGATCGACGAGACGCCCAACAAGGGCGAGATGCCGCGCTCGCTGGTGACGCGGCTCGCGCGCGCCAAGGCGGAGGCGGCGCGCGACCAGATCGCCAACGACAAGGACATTGCCGACGCCTATGTGCTCGCCGCCGACACGGTGGTGGCCGTGGGGCGCCGCATCCTGATGAAGCCGCGTTTCGTCGAGGAGGAGTTTGCCGCCCTGCAGCTGCTCTCGGGCCGCAACCATCGCGTGCTGTCGGGCCTCTGCCTCATCACCCCGGACGACCGCCTGCGGCTCAAGATCATCGACACGCGCGTGCGCTTCAAGCGCCTGTCGAAGGAGGAGATGGAGGCCTATGTCGCTTCGCGCGAATGGCGCGGCAAGGCCGGCGGCTATGCCATCCAGGGGCTTGCGGGCTGCTTCGTGCAGAAAATCGTCGGCTCCTACACCAACGTCGTCGGCCTGCCGCTGACGGAGGTGACGAGCATGCTCCTGGGCGAGGGCTTCCCGATGCACTTCAACTGGCTCCGGCTCGGCGAGGCGGACCCGGAGTGAGACGCGCGGCGCGCTGCCGGCACGAGCGCGGCGCCTGCCGCTTTCCAATGTAGGGGACATGGCCAACTCCAAGCCCACGTCCGACCGTTCAGGCCGCTGCCCGATCTGCGGCCGCGCCGCCGACGCGCACTACCATCCCTTCTGCTCGCGCCGCTGTGCCGACGTCGACCTGTCGCGCTGGCTGAGCGGCACCTATGCCATCGCCGGAGAGGAGGATGCCGACGAGGATGGGGACCAGGCGGCACCGGCCGACCACGCGACCGACAAGGACGATCCCGGCCGCGCGCACTGATCGCCTTCGGGTGTGAGTGGGGCAGTCGGCAGTAGCGCCTCGTCGACCGGCCTCTCCTTCGCCGACTGCCCACTGCCTATCCGCTCCACTGCGCTCATCTCCTCGCAGGCCTTCGCGCCCGAGGGTCGGCTCAAAGCATGAGGGAGCAGGGCGCCAACGCCTGGCTCTGGATATTCAACAGGGGCAAGCTGACATCAGCGCCCTGCGCCGCCGCGAGGCTCCAGGGAACGGCTCCGGCGAGTGACCCAGCCGGCCTCGGATGCCCAAGGACCCGGTTGCGCCGGGCCCTCGCTGCGGCCCCCGGCCCGCGCAATCGAGACGCCTCGCGATGGCGCCCCTCGTTGAGCCGGGGTGCCAGCAGTATCGCTCATGCAAAATCGACGGGGATTGCCATCGACAGGGTGAATGCCGGCTGTGTCCCCACGGCCACCCCAGCCGCGTCCCAATCGATACCCACATCGATCCATGTATCGCCCATTGACTCCCATCAAATCCCGTGTAATCCCATGAATACCCAAGGCGACGAAGCAGACCGGCCAAGCCCGGTCGAAGCGCAGCCGCAGCGGGGGCGTCGATGTAGCCGGCAAGGGTCGAATGCAACGGGATGGACCGCTTTGTCTCGACATTCACGAACAAGATCGACGCCAAGGGCCGGGTCTCCGTGCCTGCCTCCTTCCGCGCCGTGCTGGAGCGCGACGGCTACACCCAGGGCAGCACAGGCGGCATCTACTGCTACCCCTCGCTCGATGCTCCTGCGCTCGATGCGGGCGGCCAGAGCCTTGCAAAGAAGATCGACGGGCTTCTCGACGGCCTGCCGGATTATTCGGACGAGCGCGACGAGCTGTCTGTCGCGCTCTATGGTGACGTCCACATCCTCTCGATCGATCAGGACGGACGTATCGTGCTTCCTGAGACGCTTCGCACCCACGCCGGCCTTACGGGCAGCGTCACCTTCGTCGGCTTGGGGAGCAAATTCCAGATGTGGGAGCCCGCCCGCTTCGAAGAGCGGCGAGCGCGCGCCCGCGAGAAAGTCCAGCATCACCGCAGGCTCTTCGGCGCGGGGACCCGCCTCGATCAGGGGGATAGAGGCGGCGAGGGAGGAGCACGGGGATAATGGCGACGCGAGGCGCCCGGCCGGCCGAGGGTGCTCTCAGAGGGACAGCGCGCCATGTTCCCGTGCTGCTTTCCCACGTGCTCGATGCGCTCAACCCGCGGGCGGACGAAACCTACATTGACGGCACGTTCGGCGCTGGCGGCTACAGCGAGGCGATCCTCGCCGCGGCGCCGGGAGCGCGCATCCTCGGCATCGACCGCGACCCATCGACAATCTCGGCCGGCGCTGCCATTGCCGCGCGCCACCGCGGGCGGCTGACCCTGGTCGAGGGCCGGTTCGGCGAGCTCGAGCCGCTTGCGCGCGAGGCGGGCTTCGCGCCCGTCGACGGCGTCGTGCTCGATATCGGCGTCTCCTCCATGCAGCTCGACGATCCCGAGCGCGGCTTCTCCTTCCAGGCCGACGGGCCACTCGACATGCGCATGTCCGGCGCAGGCGTCGAGGCCGGCCCCAGCGCCGCCGACGTCGTCAACACGGCCGACGAAGGGCGGCTCGCCGACATTCTGTTCCGCCTCGCGGAGGAGCGCAGCTCTCGGGCCATCGCCCGCGCCATCGCGGCCCGGCGCCGGCAGCAGCCGCTCACGCGCACGGGGGAGCTGGCGAGCCTGGTTGCGCGCGTGCTCGGCCGCGAGCGGATCGCCGGCCGGCATGCGGCGACGCGCACGTTCCAGGCCCTGCGCATCTACGTCAACGACGAGCTCTGCGAGCTCACCTCGGGCCTGTCCGCAGCCGAGCGCGTGCTCGCCCCCGGTGGACGCCTGCTCGTCGTCACCTTCCATTCGCTCGAGGACCGGCTGGCAAAGCAGTTCCTCAAGCGATCGCGCCGACCCCGAGGCGCAAGGCTCGCGCCACCTGCCGCCGCAGGCCAGCGGCCGTCCGGCGCCGAGTTTCCGATTGTTAACCATCGCCCGTTAAGCCCCACCGAGGAGGAGGTTGCCGCCAATCCGCGGGCGCGCTCGGCCAAGCTCAGGTGGGCTGTGCGCACGGATGCCCCGGCCTGGCCCCCGGAGGAGCTCGATCCCGCGATCCCCCGCTTGGGCGCGTGAGCATCTACGTGAGTAATGGAGTGGGTCTGCGATGCACAGGGCGATCAACCTGGCGATGATGCTGGCGACCCTGGCGAGCGCCGTTGCACTCTATGCCATCAAGAACGACACGCGCCGCCTGGAGGCGCGTGTGCGTGAGCAGGAGCGGACCCTCGAGAAGGCCAGGAGCGACGTGGCCGTGCTGACGGCCGAGCGCGCCCACCTGTCGCGGCCCGAGCGCCTCGAGCCGCTGGCGCGTCTGATCGGGCTCGCGCCCATCACGGCGGGGCAATACCTGCGCCTCGATAGCGATCAGCCCGATGCCGCGCGCGCGTCGCTTCCGACGCAAGCGGCGGGGGAACCGCACCGCTCCGCACCGACGTCGCCGCCTGCGTTGGCGAGATGACGGCCATGAGCCCCACAGCCATCCCCGCCAGGCGACCGCCCGACACCCTTTCGGATCGCCGCAGCGCGCAAGGGCTCGTCGCGTCTGCGCCGGCGCTCGCAGATCGCCCTTCTCGGCACGCTGCTGTGCTTTGCAGCGATCGCCGGCCAGCTCGTCCGCCTGGCCTGGAGGTCGGGCTCCGGAAGTGAAGGTCGCCATGAGCGAGCCGCTCGCCGGCAGCTGGTCCCGACCCGACATCGTCGACCGGTCACGGACGCCTGCTCGCAACCGACGTCGGCGTACCCTCGCTCTACGCCGACCCGCAGCTCATCCTCGATCTCGACGAGGCGGTCGAGAAGCTGAGCCAGGCGCTCCCGGACCTCGACGCAGCCGAGCTGCGCAAGTCGCTTGCCGACACCGCCCGGCGCTTCGTGTGGGTGGCACGCGGCCTTTCGCCGCGCCAGGCCCAGCGCGTGCATGACCTCGGCCTGCCGGGCCTCGCCTTCCGCACCGAGCTCAAGCGCGCCTATCCGCTGGGGGCGCTCGCCGGTCACCTGATCGGCACGGTCAACATCGACAACAAGGGGCTTGCCGGCATCGAGCGCTACTCGACGAGACGGGCCGGGTCGAGGCGGTGCAGGGGCCTGAGCGGGTGCCGCCGCCACCGCTGCGCCTGTCGCTCGATATCGGCGTGCAGCACGGGCTGGCCGAGGAGCTCAAGCAGGCCTCGCTGCGCTATTCGGCCTCGGGCGCCGCCGGCCTCGTGCTGGATGCGACTCGGGCGAGATCATCGCCGCCGTCTCCTTGCCTCAGGTCGACCCGTGCGGCCGGCCGACTGGCTCGATCCCGCCCATGCCGATCGGCTCGCGGGCAGCACCTACGAGCTCGGCTCCATTTTCAAGACGGTGACGATCGCCATGGCGCTGGAGGCCGGAACCGCCGACCTCGACCGCGTCATCGACGTGCGCGAGCCGCTGGTCGCCGGCCGCTACACCATCAAGGACCTGCATCCGGCGGGCCGGCCGCTCACCGTGCGCGAGATCTTTCTCCACTCCTCCAACGTCGGCGCCGGCAAGCTGGCGCTGGAGGCGGGCGCCGAGCGTCAGCGGGCGTTCCTCGCCCGCCTTGGCCTCACCGAGCCCATGCGCACGGAGGCCGGCCCGGTGGCGCCGCCGCAGCTTCCCAAGCACTGGGGCAAGATCGAGACCATCACCGTCGGCTACGGGCACGGTCTGGCGGTGGCGCCGCTGCAGTTTGCCGCCGCCGTGGCAGCCCTCGTCAACGGCGGCGTCAAGGTCGAGCCGACCTGCTCGCCAGGACCGACGGCGGCGGGGAGCGGGTGCGCGTCGTCTCGGCCGCCACCAGCGCCAGGCTGTGCGAGATCATGCGCCTCAACGTGACGAATGCCGCGGGAACCGGCCGGCGCGCCGAAGCCGAGGGCTACCGCGTCGGCGGCAAGACCGGCACGGCGGAGATGCCGGGCCGGGGCGGCTATCGGGAGAAGTCGGTGATCTCCTCCTTCATCGGCGCATTCCCGATGGATGCGCCCAAGTACGTGGTGCTCGTGGCGCTGTTCGAGCCGCACACCGGCGAGACCGGCGGCGACCACATCACCGCCGGCCTCAATGCCGCGCCCGCGACCGCCCGGGTCGTCGAGCGCATCGCCCCGCTGCTGGGCGTGCTGCCGCGCCGCGTGGAGGGCCGGATCGGCGCCGCGGGGCCGTTTGACGCCCCGCGTCCGGCGCAATAAGAAGCTGTCTCGCAATCCCGGTGGCTGCCGGGTACGCTGCGCGTAGCCTGTCAAGCCCGGCGACGACCCCACTGGAGGCGGTTTGCCTTCGCTTCGACTTGTGTCAGCGGTTGGGTTGTCACAGCCTACGGCCCGCACAGAAGAGCAAGAACGAGGGGCAATGCAGCTCCAATCCCTGGTTGGCCCTGAGATCGTGGCTCCGGCGGTCGGCGGCGCGGCGGAGATCGCCGGCCTCACCGCCGACAGCCGCCAGGTGCGCCCGGGTTGGCTGTTCGCGGCCATGCCCGGCGCCAAGGCCGACGGCGCGCGCTTCATCCCCGAGGCTCTCGCCAAGGGCGCCGCCGCGGTTCTCGTCAAACAGGGCACGAACGTCGCGGTGCCGCCGGGCGTGACCGTCCTTGCCGCCGCGGAGCCGCGCCGCGCGCTGGCCCTGATGGCGGCACGCTTCTACGCCGCCCAGCCGAGACCGATCGTCGCCGTCACCGGCACCAGCGGCAAGACGTCGGTGGCGGATTTCACGCGCCAGATCTTCGCCGCGCTCGGCCACAAGGCCGCCTCGCTCGGCACCATCGGCCTCGTCAAGCCCGACGGCGGCGTCTACGGCGCGCTCACCACGCCCGATCCCGTCAGCCTGCACGAGACGCTTGCCGAGCTGGCGGGGGAGGGCGTCACGCATCTGGCCTTCGAGGCCTCCTCGCACGGCCTCGACCAGCACCGGCTCGACGGCGTGCGGCTCAAGGCTGCGGCCTTCACCAACCTCGGCCGCGATCATCTCGACTACCACCCGACCATGGAGGCCTACCTCGCGGCCAAGCTGCGGCTGTTCTCGGAGCTGCTGCCGCGCGGACGGGACCGCCGTCGTCAACGCCGACGCCGAGGACGCCGCCCAGGTCGTCGCCGCGTGCGAGCGAGCCGGCCGGCGCGTCCTCACGGTCGGCACGAGCGGGCGACGCTGAAGCTCCTCCCACCGAGCGCGACGGCTTCGCGCAGCGCCTGCGCGTGGCGCACGACGGCCGCGTCTACGACATGCGCCTACCGCTGCTCGGCGACTACCAGGCCTCGAACGCGCTGGTCGCCGCCGGCCTTGCCATCGCGACCGGGGAACCGGCCGAGCGCGTGCTGCCGGCGCTGGAGGCTCTGAAGGGCGTGAAAGGCCGGCTCGAGATCGTCGGCCAGGTGCGCGGCGGCCTCGTCGTCGTCGACTACGCGCACAAGCCCGACGCGCTGCTGGCCGCGCTCGAGGCGCTGCAGCCGTTCGCGACGGGCAGGCTCAACTGCGTGATCGGCTGCGGCGGCGATCGCGACAAGGGCAAGCGCCCGATCATGGGCCGCATCGCGGCGCAGCATGCCCGACGTCATCGTCACCGACGACAACCCCCGCAGCGAGCCCCCGGCGGCCATCCGCGCCGAGATCCTGGCCGGCGCCCCGGGCGCGCGCGAGATCGGCGATCGGGCCGAGGCGATCCGCGCCGGCGTACGCCTGCTTGGCCACGGCGATCGTGCTGCTCATCGCCGGCAAGGGCCACGAGACCGGGCAGATCGTGGGCGACAAGCGTGCTGCCCTTCTCCGATCACGAGGCGGTGCGCACGGCACTGGCGGAGACGCCCGATCAATGCCTGAGCCGCTGTGGCCATGGCAGGACCTGGTGGCGGCGGCGCGAGGCGAGGCCGACGGCGCGCCGGCTTTGCGCATCACCGGCTTCTCCATCGACATCGCAGCACGGCCCCCGGCGACGTGTTCGTGGCGCTGAACGACGCCCGCGACGGCCACGAGTTCGTCCCCGCGGCATTCAAGGCGGGAGCCGCCGCGGCCCTCGTGTCGCGCAACCATGATCGCAGCCAGCCTGGCGGCGCGCTGCTGCGCGTTGGCGATCCGCTCCGCGCGCTCGAATCGATTGGACGCGCCGCCCGCACGCGCTGCAACGCACGCATCGTCGCGGTCACGGGCAGCGTCGGCAAGACCGGCACCAAGGAGATGCTGCGCTCGTGCCTCGACCATCGCCGGCGCCACGCACGCGGCGGAGAAGTCCTACAACAACCACTGGGGCGTGCCGCTGACGCTGGCGCGCATGCCCGCCGAAAGCGCATACGCCGTGTTCGAGATCGGCATGAACCACGCCGGCGAGATCACGCCGCTGGCCGAGCTGGTGCGCCCGCACGTGGCGATCATCACGACGGTGGAGCCCGTGCACCTGGACTACTTCGGCTCGGTGGCGGAGATCGCCGAGGCCAAGGCCGAGATCTTCTCGGGCCTGGTGCCCGGCGGCACGGCTATCCTCCAGCGCGACAATCCCGCACTTCGATCTGTTGCGCGAGCGCGCGCTGCCGTCGGCGCCAAGATCGTCTCCTTCGGCTATCACGCGGAGGCCGACTTCCGCGCGCTCCAGGTCGATCTCGGCCCCAAAGGCTCCTCCGTCATCGCCGGGCACGACACCCAGCGCTTTCCCTACCGCGTCGGCGCGCCGGGCGAGCACTACGTCAAGAACTCGCTCGCCGTGCTGGCCGCGCTGCAGGCGCTCGGCGCCGACGCCATGCGCTGCCTGCCGGCGCTGGCGCGCGTGACGGCTCCCGCGGGCCGCGGCGCGCGCACGCTGCTCGATGCGCCTGACGGCAAGACGGGCGGGCACATCCTGCTGATCGACGAGAGCTACAACGCCAATCCCGCCTCCGTGCGCGCCGCGCTTGCCGCCATGGCCGCCACTCCGCGCGAGGCCTTCGGCCGCCGCATCGCCGTGCTTGGCGATATGCTCGAGCTCGGCGATGCGGCAGCGGGGCTGCACCGCGGCCTTGAAGGAACCGGTTGACGCCGCCGAGGTCGATCTGGTTCTTGCCTGTGGCCCGATGATGCAGCTGCTGTTCGACGATCTGCCGCGGGCCCGGCAGGGGACTGGGCGCCGCATTCGCAGGAGCTGGCGCCGCGCTGCTCGCCACGGTGCGGGCGGGCGATGTGGTGATGATCAAGGGCTCGCTCGGATCGCGCATGGCGCCGCTCGTGGCGGCCATGCTGGCGCGCTTCGGACCGGGGCGGCCTGGAGGGTAGGGGGATGCTCTATGAACTGGTGAACTTCAGCGACCAGATCGGCCCGCTGAACGTCTTCCGCTACATCACCTTCCGCACCGGCGGCGCCATCATGACGGCGCTGCTGTTCGTGTTCCTGTTCGGGCCCGGCATCATCGACCTGCTGCGCGTCAAGCAGGGCAAGGGCCAGCCGATCCGCGACGACGGGCCGGCCACGCACTTCTCCAAGATGGGCACGCCGACCATGGGCGGGCTCATGATCCTCTCCGGCGTCACGGTCTCTACGCTGCTGTGGGCGAACCTGGCCAACCGGTACGTGTGGATCGTGCTGTTCGTGACGCTCAGCTACGGCGCCATCGGCTTCTACGACGACTATCTCAAGGTCACGCGGACCAAGACCGCGGGCGTCTCCGGCAAGATGCGGCTGCTGGCGCGAGGTCCTCGTCGCCGCGCGTCGCCGCCTGGGCGGTGATGCGGCCCGGCAGCGCCGGCTTCTCCTCCTCGCTCACCGTGCCGTTCTTCAAGAACGTGATCATCCCGCTCGGCGGCATGTTCGTCCTGCTCGGCATGCTCGTCATCGCCGGAGCCGGCAACGCCGTCAACCTCACCGACGGCCTCGACGGCCTCGCCATCGTGCCGGTGATGATCGCGGCGGCGACCTTCGGCCTCATCGCCTACCTGTCGGGCAACGCCAACTTCGCGCGCTACCTGCAGATCCACTACGTGGCGGGCGCGGGCGAGCTCGCCATCATCTGCGGCGCGCTGATCGGCGCGGGACTCGGCTTCCTGTGGTTCAACGCGCCGCCCGCCATGATCTTCATGGGCGACACGGGCTCGCTGGCGCTGGGCGGCGCGCTCGGCGCCATCGCCGTCGCCACCAAGCACGAGATCGTGCTCGCCATCGTCGGCGGCCTGTTCGTGCTCGAGACCATGTCGGTGATCATCCAGGTCACGTCCTACAAGCTGACGGGCAAGCGCGTGTTCCGCATGGCGCCGCTGCATCACCATTTCGAGCAGAAGGGCTGGCAGGAATTGACCGTGGTGGTGCGCTTCTGGATCATCTCCGTCGTGCTGGCGCTGGTCGGTCTCGCCACCCTCAAGCTGCGCTGATGATCCGCTTCTCTAATCCGATCCCGGCCGCCAGGTCGCAAGCGGCAGCCGCAACTTCCGTTGCTGGAGGTCGAGCAGACAAAGAATTGACCCGTGATTTCAATGCACTGAACTACCGTTCGTGACCCGAATGAGACTTAGGTGCTCGGCGGCCGCACTGGTGTAGCAACCGTCCGCGCTAGGCTCAGCGGTGCTGAGTTGACCCCGGAAAACCGTGCGGAGCAAATGCCTCCCGGTCGCGGATGCCTCTCTTTTTCACGGGCACTACCGGGAATTTGACGCGTCTTTAGCGCGGCGCAGCGCGCCGGCTCACGCCAGCGCCCTCCAATCATCAGCGACGGCAGAAGCCATACCGGTTTCGCATCTCGATATTGGAGGCGCGCCATGCGACGTTCGATCTTGGCTCTTTCCAGCCTGGTTGCGATTGCAGCGACTGCCACCCCGGCGGCTGCCGATGAGTTTGCGCGGCGCCAAGCAGCAACTGCGACGCGCGGTCGAGCCGACACGGGCGCCCTCAGTCAACACGCGGCAATCGTCCTGAGGTCGGTGACTTGAGGGATGCCACGTCTCGAAGGTTTTTCCCTCGCCCTCGCAAACCCCGCAGGGGTCGGCGCGTCGAGAAACATGGAGGACGTGCCGGCCCCAAAGCCGGAGACTATCGTCATTGATGTGCTCGTGGCCTACACCAGGAAAGCCGCGAGCAAATATGACGACATCAGGCGCGAACTCGTCGATATCTCCGTCGCGGGGGCAAACGAATCGTTCCGTACCAGCGGCATCGGCCACATCAAGCTGCGCCTCGTGCACGCCTATCAGACGGACTATGTGGAACAAGGCGACCATTTCGATCACGTCTGGCGATTTGCTGACAAGGGTGACGGTTACATGGAGGAGGCCCACGATCTGCGCGAAACGTACCGCGCGGATGTCGCTGTCCTCATCGTCGATGATGCCAAGGGTTGTGGGTTGGCAACGCGAGTTGGTGCCGACGCCGACGAGGCGTTCGCCGTGGTGCATCACGCATGCGCGGCGGCCAGCTACACCCTTGCGCACGAGATCGGACATCTGATCGGCGCGCGCCACGAGTTGGGCTATGTCAATGGGAGCAAATGGCGGGACATCATGAGCTATAAGGGCAGCTGCGGCGGTTGCCCGCGCTTGCCGGTGTGGTCGAGCCCGAAGGTATTGGTGAACGGCGAGCCTGCGGGGACAGTCGAACTCGACAACGCGCGGGTCATAGCGGAGCGGGCCGCGCGGGTTGCCGCATTTCGATGATGTCGAACGCGCAACTGCAGCTCAGGCAAATCTCGCGAAGCGGTCGTCCCCGAAGACATGAAGCAGCCGCTCGACCGCTGCGGCCATGTCCACTTTGGAGGGGTCCAAATGCAGGCCGGCGCGCACCCGCCGGTGCCTCTCAATCGTGCCGACGGCCGGGTGTGAGTTTCCGTGATCAGAAGCCTAGAAAAAGCATCGTTGCTTGTCGGGCAACGAATGAAGAGTGGCATGCCTGCCACGCCCCTGCTTACCTCGCATGTATTGCTCGATGCGCGCGATACCCTCCTCAGCGGAGACGCCCGCGGGCAATCTAATCCTCCTGCCCTCGACGTCCACTTCCAAAGCCCGAGTTGCGCCGCCTTGCGCTTCCTGCAACAGGCCCACTGTCATGGCCAGCGAAGCGGCAGGCGGCTGGAATTGTGCCTCTTGCACTTTGCAGCGCACCCGCTCGACGCATTCTTCAATGGAAAGTCGGTCCGTTTCGAGGACCAGATCGTAACTATCGAGCCCGTCCAATGTTTTGGTAGACGGCCAACGACCCCCGCCACGCGTCCGTTGTGATCTGCAACACAGCGGCATCTCTGGGACAGACGTATCTTGACGTCCAGGAGCGCTGACTTTGACCCAGTAGATATGCCGGACCAGACGCAATAGGCCGCTCGCTTCCCAGCACTGAACCACGGCGTTGCCTTGGCCAGCAAGTTTGACGAGCTCCATCGCCATGTGGCGAACCAGCCGATGGCGCCCGACGCTCAAGCGTTCAACGAGCGAGGCAGTCCCCTCGAGTAGGTGGCGCACAGTGAGCTTGCTGATCTTCAGGCTTTCGGCAACACGCCGCTCGATTCGCTCTTGGGCTATTAGCTCAAGACCGAGGTTTGCGGCTATTCGCGCGGCAATCTCGTCGCCGCGCGATCCGCTTTCCTGTGTGATCAGGATGACGGGCATGGGCATCCCCTATCTGCAATTCGAGGCAGCAGTCATCTTGGGTGGCGGCGCCCCATCGGCCCCGCCACCCAATCCATTCGATCAGTTGCACTCGCGATCAAGACCCACCGGCAAGCGATCCGCAGGGAATGTGGTGACGCCGCCGGCAGCAAGGGTTCGGGCACCCAGGGTTGCGAGCACCGAGTTCATGGAAAATCCCTACGAACGGTTAGCCGCCAGCCTGCCGCTCCTGCTGTTCAAAGAAGCTCTTGGCGTCAAAGGCATGGGCGGGTGCCACGATGCCGGCCAGAAGGGACAGGGCGATCAGTACAGACGCTATGGACTTCATGGTGCTTCTCCACTCGTGTGCAGCGGACAACATCATTGTTGCCGCCAGCAAATGGCTACCCGTTCAACCCCAGAAGCACGTGAGGTCAGAGGCAACGTCGCGTTAATAAATCGTCAATTGCGGAGCGCCCACCACTATGCCAAGCTCGACTAACAGCGCGCTTCTACAAACGTTCCGTCGTCTGGATAGCAGGGCGAAAATGGAGCGCCAAGAACCACAAGAAGTCCTACTGAAACTCAAGCTGATCGGTTCCATCGAGGCGACCGATTCAGCTGGCCATGACGTACTGCCCTCGTCCCGCAAATCTCGGGCCTTACTCTCGTATCTTGTGCTCAACGCCGACCAATGGGTCCCGAGATCCCGGATCACGAGACTATTGTGGGATCGGGTTCCCGAAGAGCAGGGACGGGCGAGCCTTAGGCAGGCACTTCACGAGCTCAGCCGAGCCATGGGAGCCTTGTTTCCGTCCGTCGTCGAGACGGAGCGTGAGCGCGTCCGGCTGAGATCAGAGGCCGTGTGGGCTGATGCAACGGCGGCGGTGACAACTGCCGGTGCATCAATCCCAAGCCTACCGGATCTCACCGTCTTCAGCGGATCACTTCTCCTCGACGGCCTTGAAGGTCTTAGCGACGAGTTCGATCATTGGCTCACAGCGGAGCGCCAGAAACTCGAGGAACGCATCCGGCGATGGAGCGAGGCCAATACCCGCGGCAACATCCTCGATCTTCCGGAGCACGAAGACCACATCGAGATTTCGCGCAAGGCCGTCGCGGTGGACCCCACCAATGAAGAGGCGGTGCGCGACTTGATGCGCTCCCTTGCTCGCGCCGGTCAACGCGCTCAGGCCGTGCTCGAATACGAGCGGTGCCGCGCGGTCCTTCGGTCCCGGCTGGACATCGATCCGGCACCCGAGACGCAAAGGGTCTATCGGGATTTGCGCCGGGATGTTTTGGTCGATGAGCTATCCGCGTCTGAGAAGGCTCCTTCTATTCCGGCGCTGAGCCTGCGACTGCCCGAAGTCCACGCGTCGCAGTCCCGCAACGCGATAGGGGGCTACGAAGCGCGACCATCTATTGCCGTATTGCCATTTCGCGAGGACGCGGCGGGGGCCGATAACGCGTATTTTGGCGATGGCTTGGTCGACAACATCATCCATGGCCTCTCAGGTCTGAAGGAGCTGGTCGTCATTTCCCGTGGATCGACATCGGGTTATTCGCAAGGGCCAATTGACGTCCGGACCATCGGGCGCGAATTGATTGTGCAGTATGTCCTGCTCGGCAGCGTGCAGCGTTCGAGTGAAAAGCTCCGGATCGGGATTGAGCTCACCGACGCGGAAAGTGGGACAGTCATCCGCGCCAATCGCTACGATGGCGAACAGAGCGACCTATTCAAGCTGCAGGATAGAATCTCCGAGGAGGTCGTCAGGGTCATTGCGCCTCATGTCCGACAGCGCGAGCTTCTGCGCGCTTTGCGCAAGCATCCGCAGAGCATGACCGCATACGACTTTGTTCTGCAGGCTCTAGGACCGCTGTACAGGCTGGACGAAGCCTCGTTCTCAAAAGCACGCGGGTTGCTGGAACAAGCGATGCGCCACGATCCCAGCTATGCGCCAGCGTATTCATACGCCGCTTACTGGCACTGCTATCGCATCGGCCAGGAATGGTCGCCGAACCTCGCGGCCGATATGGCCGAAGCATCGCAGTTGGCAGCCGCGGCGATCGAGCGCGATCCTGACGATGCAACGGCGTTGGCCATTCATGGCCACGTTCAATCCATGGCACTGAAGGACTTCGATGCCGCATCCCGCAGTTTTGACCGCGCGATAACGGCCTGCCCGAGCTCGGCCGTCGCCTGGATTTTCAGTGCGGCAACATCTTGCTTCGTCGGGGATGGGTCCGGTGCGGTGCTTCGCGCGGAGACCGGATTGCGGCTGTCGCCAAACGATTCTCACGTCTTCTTTGCCGAGCACATCCTCGCACAAGCCCACTATGTCAGCGGCAACTATGATGAAGCGGTCCTGTGGGCGCGACGGGCTGACAAGAACAATGCCCGGCTTACCTCCAACTTGCGCACACTGGCCTCCAGTCTCGTTGCCGTTGGCAAGATCGAGGAGGCTCGCGAGGTGGCCCGGCGCCACCTCCAGATCGCGCCGACTTTTACGCTGACGGTATGGGCTGCACGAACACCGATGCAGGGCAAGGTTCGAGCCGACCGGGTCAAGCGGCTTCGCGCGGCCGGCCTGCCCGACTAGAGGCGGCGAGAGTTTGTGTTCGACAGGTGAACTTGGCCAGGAGGCAAGCGTCATGGGGGGTTATACAGGTGATACTGGTGACACCGGCGATACCGGTGACTCGGGCAATTTGGGACACGGCGCAGGCGGCTGGACCTTTGCGGATCGCGTCGATCTTCCCTTTATCACGGAAGCAAACCTCGCGGAGCAGCGGCTCAATCCCGCCGAGTTCGGCGAGCGTCGATGGTCCGCGGAGTGGATGGCATGGCGCATGCTCGCGGAGTTTGCGACGATCGACTGGCAGGCTCGCATCAATGTCGATGTGCCTGCTGCCCCCACCGAAGACGAGATGCTTACCTTGGTGACGATGGCGTTGGACGAGCGCCCGGACGCACTTGGCGAGATCATCAGCCAGGATCAGGAGTTCATGAGTTATTTCCTGGCGTTCTTAGGCATGTCGCCGACCTCGCACCCGGCGACATTTCAGATGCTGTTGTCGGCCAACCTCATTGCAACCCTTGTCGTCATGCATTTCAAGGGGATGCGAAAGCGTCCTCGACCGTCGCATATCTGTCCCGGGTTGCTGCCGCCGATTCAAGTGCCTGGGCACGCCTCCTATCCGAGCGGACATTCGACCCAGGCCCACCTGTTCGCCGCCTGTGCAAATAAACTTCAGCCACAGAAAGCCGACGGTCTGAAAGCACTCGCGGACCGCATCGCGCGAAATCGCGAGATTGCGGGCCTGCACTACCCGACCGACAGCGCAGCCGGCGTTGCGCTTGCCGCGGCCATCTTCTCCGTCCTGAGCGACCAAGCGGCCATGCCGAATTTTGGCAAGCTCTTCTACAAGGCAGACGCCGAGTGGAATGTTGCCGGGCCGGCCTGAACCATTGAATGCCGAAAGGCAATGCAGGAGGGGACGTGAACAAACCCGATCAGAACCTTTTGGACCGCGTACATCTGTTTCCATTGCCTGCGAAGGATTTCGATCCTCTGCAGGCCGACGCGGCGGAATTGGCGCGGCACGGCCTCCCGGCGAAGCCCGACGACGCGCGCGACCCGGAGATGTACGAATTCTGGCACCTCATGTTGTCGCAGCCGCTACAATTTATTGCGCCGGAATTCGTCATCGAAAAGCTGGGAAAACCAAGAGAGCATCATCGACATAGGCGAGTTGGCCCCCGGTCCGCGCAAAGGCGCGGGCAACTCTTCACTGGTCGCACCCATCGCGAGGGCAGCCGCAATTGGTCTGGACTCTATGTGACGCCGAAGCGGCCCAACGCCTTCACAAAGGTGGTAGGATCCTGGCATGTGCCCACAGTCTCGCTTCCTCAATCACGCGCGATCGGTCCGGCGCCGATCAATGACGAATACCGCTCCTCGGTGTGGTTGGGGCTCGATGGCCATAGGCGTCTGCCGCATGCATCCTTGCCGCAGATTGGGACCAGCCAGTTCCTGAACGTGCCGACGGGTCACGTTACCACGGCAGCCTGGTGGCAATGGTGGGTCAATGGACTGGAATGCCCACCAGTGGAGATAGCCAACTTACCCGTGGCGGCGGGCGACCGGATGCTTGCAAGCGTCACCGCATTGGCGGGCGGTGATGCGGCATTCCATGGCAAGGACCAAGTCGCCGAAGGCTGGTTGGGTGGGTTGCGACGCTGGGGCCAGCGGCGTGTTGCGCGCGCGTCCGTCCGCCCCGGGGAACAGGTGCTGTTCCATGTCAAGAACCAAACATCTGGTCTGTTTGCGGTATTTTCGGTCGAAGCGCCGACAATTCCGAGCAAGGGTACTCGAGCGGGTATGAAGGCCGTCGTCTCGGGCACCACCGCAGAATGGATTGTGGAGCGCCCCACGCAGCTCACGAGCGTCAACCTCTATCCGCTTCCCAGATACACGGACGTCACCTTCTGCCATTGCATGGCCCGTTCGGTTCCGGTGCTGGGGGGAACGCACGCAGACCGACGTCTTGAAGGCGCCCGTCTCATCAAGATGTACGAGGTGTTCGAGCGTCCTCACCGAACTGCATTTGTGTCAGTTCCTGAAAAGACTGGCAGGACCACTGCGCGGGTGTTCTATCGAGAAGCTCCCTGAACTTGCCGCGTTTGTGGCCAAAGCAACACGGCGTCGCTGATGGTCTGGAAACTTTCCATTCCGTTATTGGCACGCTTTGCTCGTTCTGGCGCTCGCCAATAGTTCCGGCAAAATCTGGAGGCATAGCAGACGGAGGCTGGTGCTCTCGCGACGCACCGACCGCGGACCAGGAAGCCGGGGCAAGGCCGATCGAGAGCGAGCGCAAGGAGCGCGCCGAGTAGCTGGTCGAGCCCTCACAAGGGCTGGCATCGATCGGTCGTAGTGCGCTTCTGTATCATCTCGATCGTGCTCGCTCTGATCGGGTCTCGCCACCCTCAAGTTGCGTTGACAGGCGCGAGCTCCAAGCCTTCTCTATAACCGGCGAGAAGAAACACTCCGCCCGGAGAAGGGCGCGGGTAGGGGGAAACGCGCCCATGATCTACGATTTCATCATCGTCGGCGGCGGCTCGGCGGGCTCGGTGCTGGCCAACCGCCTCTCCGCAAAGAGCGCAACCCAGGTGCTGCTGCTGGAAGCGGGCCAGGACACCCCGCACGGCAAGGTGCCGCCAGAGGTGCTCGACAGCTATCCCGGCACCGCCTACTTCGACCCGCGCTTCCACTGGACCGAGCTCAAGGTGAAGACCGAGGTCGTCTCCCACAACAATCCCGCCGAGAGCCCGCCGCCGCTGCGCAAGTACGAGCAGGCGCGCATCCTGGGCGGCGGCTCCTCCATCAACGGCCAGCTCGCCAACCGCGGCGCGCCGGCCGATTTCGAGGAGTGGGTGGCGCGCGGTGCGCGCGGCTGGGGCTGGGCGGACGTGCTCCCTTATTACAAGAAGGTCGAGCGCGACATGGACTTCGACGGTCCGCTGCACGGCAAGGAGGGGCGCATCCCCGTGCGGCGCATCTTCCCCGACCTTTGGACGGGGCACGCCAAGGCCGCGGCAGACGCCTTCAAGGCGGCGGGCTTCGAGTACCTGCCCGACCAGAACGGCGAATGGAAGAACGGCTACTATCCGATCGCCATCTCCAACGCCTACGAGCGGCGCGTCTCGGCCGCCATCGGCTATCTCGATCCCGCTACGCGCCAGCGCAGCAACCTCACCATCGCGACCGACACGCAGGTGTCCGAGCTGCTGTTCGAAGGCACGCGCTGCACCGGCGTGGTGGCCCACGCCAGGGGCGTGCGCACCGAGTTCAGAGCCAAGGAGGTGATCCTCTCCTGCGGTGCCATCCATTCGCCTGCCCACCTGCTGCGCGCGGGCATAGGGCCGGTCGGGCATTTGAAGGAGCTCGGCATCGAGGTGCGGGCAGCCTCGGCCGGCGTCGGCCAGGGCCTGATGGACCATCCCTCGATCTCGGTCTCCGCCTACCTCAAGCCGCACGCGCGCATGAACGAGTACACGCGCCGGCACATCCACGTCGGCCTGCGCTACTCCTCTGACATGGAGGGCATGCACGAGGGCGACATGTTCGTGGTCGCCATCTCCAAGTCGGCCTGGCACGCGGTGGGCGAGCGCATCGCCTCGTTCCTGATCGCCGTCTACCACACGGCCTCCGAACGCGGGCAGGTGAGGCTCGCCTCGCGCGACTGGCACGCCGAGCCGCTGGTGGAGTTCAACCTGCTGTCGGACCGGCGCGACCTCGAGCGCCTGATGGGCGCCTTCCGCAAGCTCGGCAAGCTCTACATGACGCCTGCCATGCAGTCGGTGACGTCCGACCCCTTCCCGGCGACCTATTCGGACCGCGTGCGCAAGGTCGGCGTCGTCAACGCCAAGAACAAGGTGCTCACCCGCATTGCGGGTACGCTCCTCGACGGTCCGCAGGCGCTCAGGAGCTACATGATCGAGAACGTCATCACCGAGGGCTTCGGCTTCGATCAGGTCATGCAGGACGATGAGGCGCTCGAGGTGTTCGTGCGCAAGGCGGCGATCGGGGTGTGGCATGCCTCCTGCAGCGCCCGGATGGGCGCCGACGGCGACCCGATGGCGGTCACCGACAACCAGGGCCGCGTGCGCGGGGTTACGGGCCTGCGCGTGGTCGACGCCTCGATCTTCCCGCTGGTGCCGTGCGCCAACACCAACTTCCCGACCTTGATGACGGCGGAGAAGATCGCCGACGCCATCGTGCGCTGAGTGAGGCTCAGCGCTCGCGGCTGCTGGTCCGGCGCGGCTCGGTGCCGATCAGCGCGCAGCCGCGGTCGCCGGTCAGGATGACCTTTTTGCCGTCGTCCAGCCGCACGCCGGAGATGATGGCGCCGAACGAGGTCTTCAGCGTCAGCAGGTCGACCATATCCATGTGAATGTCAAAGCTTGCCGCGTCGCTGCGTGCGCCGTCGACCGACGTGCATTGCACCGTATAGTTGCCGGGCTCGAGCGCCGAGGCCGGCGCGGGTCCGAACGCTACCGCCAGTGCCAGGCCGGCCCCAATGCTGCGTCCAAGGTTGTGCTTCATGGCGCAACTCCCACTCACGCGATGACAAATCACTGCTTATTTACCAAAAGTATAGGCAGCTTAGTTAAGGTTGTACATTAACTTTTGCGAAAGCTGGCTTCTGCCCCTGGAGTGCCGTCCACCCGGCCCGGCCTATCGGGGCTTGACGGCATCGCGAGCCAAATTGCGGAAGATGTTGCGCAGCCAGCTATGCGCCGAATTGTCCTCGTAGCGCTCGTGCCACATCTGGTAGAGGGCGAGCTGGGGGAAGTCGAACGGCATGGGATGGGCCACAAGTCCATAGTGCTTCCCCAGTATCTGTCCGGCAAAGATCGACGTGGTGGCGATGAGGTCGGATGAGCCCGCGATTGCGCCGACCGCCATCAGGGTCGGCACCGACACCGCTATGGAAAGCGACCGTCCCATGCGCTCGATCTCGAGCGCCACGCCGCTGTCTGCTTGGGAGCGCGCCCATACCAGGGATACGTGCGACAGCTTGAAGTAAAGCTCCTCGGTGAGCCCGTGAGCCAGCGCCGGGTGGTCGGGCCGAGCCAGCACGACGGCGTCGGTCCTGCCCAGAAGCTCGCAGCGAATGCCCTCCGCGTCGCAGGGCTGGAAGTCGAACGCCAGCTCCGTCTCGCCGTACTTGAGCTCCTTGGTGAGGTCGCCGCCGCGCGTGTTGCTCACCAGCAGCCGCAGTCCCGGGGCCGTCCGCCGCAACTCGCGCAGCAGCATCGGCAGGATCACGGCGTCGAACCCGCCGCCGATGTCGAGGATGAAGGTTCGCTCCAGCTTGGCGATGTCGATGGCCCTGGGCGTGAACGCCTCGTTGACCTGCGCGAGCGCCGCATTGATGTGCTGCGCCATCTCCTGCGCGCGTGGGGTGGGCCGCACGCCGCGCCCCGTGTTCTCGAACAGCTCGTCGTTGGCCAGCTTCCTCAAGCGCGCCAGCGCCTGGCTCACCGCCGACTGCGTGACGCCCAGGCGCTCGGCGGCGCGCGAGAGGCTGCCCTCGCTCAGGATGGCCTCGAAGACCGGAATCAGGGTCAGCATCTCGCGGTTGAGCATGTAGGGCTCGCATGGCTGGGCGCTGGCGCCGCGCCGCGACCCAGGCTAAGGCCCATCATAAGGCGAAAATCAGCCGGGCGATGCAATCTCCACGTGCGCAGGATGCCGGCCGCATCGCGCGACACTGCCAGCGCCGCGGGAGCAGGGCGAGTGCCATTTTTCTTCCCACGACGATGCTCGGCCGCCGGTGGCGTTCAGGGCAGAGCCATCCCCTTGACCGCCATTACCTGACGCGCCCGGTCGGGATAGTCGGTAATGAGGCCATCGGCGCCCATATCGATGATCCGGGCAATGTCCTCCTGCGCGTTGACCGTCCACGGCACCACCTCGAGGCCCTGCGCGTGCGCCTCGGCGATCGCACCCGGCGCAACCTCGCGGTACTCGGGCGACCAGGTGCGGCAGCCGGCGGCGGCGGCGAGGCGCGGCACGGAGCCGGCAAAGTCAGCCGGGTCGAGCCCGGCAAGCCACGGCGACGGCCGACGCGCGCCTCCTTCGTTGCGATCGCGCAGGATCCTCTTGTCGGTGAGGCAGACGGTCTCGATCTCGGGCGCCAGCCGTCTTGCCGCCAACAGCGTGCGCCAGTCGAAAGACTGGATGGTGACGCGTTGCTCGAGCCCGGCCGCGCGCACGGCCGCCACCACCAGGCGGGCAAAGGTCTCCGGGTCCGGCGAGTCGTGCGGCTTGTCGGGCGACAGCTTGGTCTCGATGTTGAACCTCGGCGTCTTGCGGGAGGCCTGGGCAAGGGCGAACAACTGGGCAAGCGTCGGGATGCGCTCGCCGTCGGCGGGAACCTGCAGCGGGAGCCGCTCGGCGTATCTGCTCGACGGCCGGATGCGGCCGACGTCGTAGCGGGCAAGCTCGGCCGCTGTGAGGCTGTGGATCGGCGGCCCCAGCGCCGCGAGCCAGGCTCCATCGGGACCGCGCACGATGTCGGGGTTGAGCAGCGGATCGTGGGAGAGCACGAGAATGCCGTCGCTCGTGACGGCAAGATCGGTCTCTAGCGTGGTCACGCCGATTGCGAGCGCCTTGGCGAAGCCGGCAAGCGTATTCTCGGGCGCCAATCCGCGCGCGCCGCGGTGACCCTGCAGGTCGAATGCCATCAGTGGGCTCCCGGCAAGCAACGACAGGACAAGGGCCAGCCCCAGGCGCATGGAGCCGCCGATCCCGGGGATCTTCCCGCCGCGTGTCATGCCGCCGCCAGAATAGAGGTGCCAGATTGCGGCGGCCAGACTACATGGGTTGGACTACACGCAGGTGCCACAGAGGACGGTCGGACATGAACCAAGCAGGCCAGCCGTTGATCCCCCGTGCCAAGCTGTTCGGCAATCCGACGCGGGCGCAGGGCCAGATCTCTCCGGACGGACGCTGGCTGTCCTGGCTTGCGCCGCGGGACGGCGTGCTCAACATCTGGCTGGCGCCAGCCGACGACATCGCCGCGGCGCGCCCCATCACCAATGACCGCAAGCGCGGCATCCGCTTTCACGGCTGGGCCTATGACGGCACCCATATTCTCTACATGCAGGACGAGGGTGGCACCGAGGACTTCCATATCTACGCGGTGGCGATCGAGAGCGGGGAGACGCGCGACCTCACGCCGATGACCGGCGTGCAGGCGCGCATTCAGGGGTTGAGCCTCCAAGCCCCGAAGGTGGTGGTGATCGCCATCAACGACCGCGACAAGGCCTGGCACGATCTCTATCGCGTCGACCTCGGCACGGGCAAGCGCGAGCTCCTGTTCGAGAACACCCGCGAGCTCTCCAACATCGTGCTCGACCGGCAGCTCGAGCCGCAGGTAGCCGCGAAGTCGCGCAATCTCGAGGGCGGGCACATCATGTACCGCGTGGTCGGCAGCGAGCTGGAGCAGCTCATGGTGGTCGAGCACGAGGACGACCTCACCACGGGCCCGATCGGCTTCACGCAGGACGCAGGTACGCTCTACTGGATCTCATCGATCGGCCGCGACAAGGCGGCGCTGGTCGCCATGGATTGGCCGAGCGGGACCCAGCGCGTCGTCGCCGAGCATCCCAAGGCCGACATCAGCAGCGTCATCGCCAATCCGCGCACACATGTGGTCGAGGCGGTCGGCGCGCAGCACCTGATGCTGGACTGGATCCCGCTCGATGAGCGCATCGCCGCCGACCTGAAGTTCTTGCACGGGGAGCTGCCGGGTGAGATCGGGGTCGCCGACCGCACCCTCGACGACGACCGCTGGATCGTCACGTCGAGTGCGGCAGAGGCACCGGGCACCTACCATCTCTACGAGCGCGGGCCCGGCAGGCTCACGGCGCTGTTCGAACTCGCGGCCTGAGCTCAAGGCCTACCGGCTGGCGCCGATGCGCGGCGAGGCGATCAAGTCCCGCGACGGGCTCGAGTTGGTGTCCTATCTGACGCTGCCCGCGGGCACGCCACGAACGCCGACGACGCCGCTGCCGATGGTGCTCGTCGTGCACGGCGGGCCTTGGGGGCGCAACGAGTACGGCTTCGATCCGCAGCACCAATGGCTGGCAGACCGCGGCTATGCGGTGCTGTCCGTGAACTTTCGCGGCTCGACCGGTTTCGGCAAGGCGTTCCTCAACGCCGGCGACCTGCAATGGGGCCGCAAGATGCATGACGACCTGCTCGATGGCGTCGACTGGGCGGTCGAGCAGGGCATCGCCGATCGTGCCCGTGTCGCCATCATGGGCGGCTCGTATGGCGGCTACGCGACGCTTGCCGGGCTCGCTTTCACGCCGGAGGTGTTCTGCTGCGGCGTCGACATCGTCGGCCCGTCCAATCTCGAGACGCTGATGGCGACCATTCCGCCCTATTGGGCTGCGTTCTTCGAGAACCTCGCCCGACGCGTCGGCGACCCGCGCACCGAGGAGGGGCGCAAGCTGCTCAAGGAGCGCTCGCCGCTCAATTCGGCCGGCGCCATCGCCAAGCCCCTGCTGATCGGCCAGGGCGCCAACGACCCGCGCGTCAAGCAGGCCGAGTCCGACCAGATCATCGCCGCCATGCGCGCCAAGGGCCTGCCTGTCACATATGTCCTTTATCCTGAGGAGGGGCACGGTTTCGCGGAGCCCGCGAACCGCATCTCGTTCTATGCTATCGCCGAGGCGTTCCTGGCCGCGCACCTGGGCGGACGCTCCGAGGGCTTCGGCCAGGACTTGGCCGGCGCCAAGCTCGAGGTGGGCGAGGGCCTAGGGGAGGTGCCGGGCCTCGCGGCGGCGCTGACGGCCCGCGGCTGAGGCTGCGAACGCCGGGGTGTGGACAAACCGGGGTGCCGGCAGGGGCCGCGGCCGCCACACGACAGCGCGAAATCGGGGCATGCTCGCGCCCCTGCCACCGGACCGCCATCAGGTTGTGGCGGCATGTGCGGCAGCCTTGCAGGGTTCCGCCGGGGCTGGGCCGGCCGCAGCGTCGCGCCAGAGCAAAAAAGGGGGGCAGCGCCATGGACACGAATGTTGCCAAAGCGAGCGCGGTGACCGTGCTGGCCGCGGGACTTGGCGTGGGCGCGCTTGCGGTGGTGCACAACTCCCAGGCGCTCGACCGGCAGGGCAAGATCGTCGTCGCAGCGGGCAACTCGCAATACTACGACCTCGCCAAGCGCTATCAGCAGGATCTGCGCAAGTACGGGGTCGACATGGAGGTGCGCCGAACGATCCGCGTCAAAGACAGGGAAGGTCGCAGCATCCTTCGGCCGCTCGAAGGCAGGCTTACGATGCGGGCACTGCTGGACGACAACTCCGGCATCACCGCAGCCTTCGTGAAGGGCGACCTCGTCGGCAGCCTGCAGGGGCGGCTCGCCTCCGAGAAACAGAAGGGCCGGCACGCCGAATATGCGAAGCTGCGTTCGGTGGGCCGCCTGTTCTACGAGCCGGTGTGGGTGTTCACGCGCGGCGACCTGCCGATCCGGACGCTGCGCGACCTCAAGGGCAAGCGCATCCTGCTCGGCTCCCGCGACAGCGGCTCGCGCGGCATCGCCAGACAACTGCTAAAGGCCAATGGCGTGGTCGACAAGTCCACCGCCACCTTCATAGACGAGGATCTGCCGGCGGATGCCGCCCCGCTGCTGAACGGGACGGCGGACGCCGGCATCCTGGTGATTGCGGCCGACACCGACCGGATGCAGCGGCTGCTGCGCGTGCCCAACATCCGTCTCATGGACTTCACGCCGGAGGCCGACGCCTACGCCAACCGCTTCCCGGCGCTCACCAAGGTCGTGCTGCGGCAGGGAGCCGTCGAGTTCGACCCGCTGCTCCCCACCGACGACATCACTCTGCTGGCGACAAGCGTCGCCCTGGTCGTGCGCCCCGACATGCAGTCGGCGCTGGTGTCGCTGCTCACGAGCGCGGTCGTGCACAACCCGAAGTCGGGGTTCGACGACAACGGCGACCCGGTGCTGTTCCATCACGCCGGCGAGTTCCCCTCCGCCAACGATCCCGAGTTCGAGGTCGCAAACGAGGCCCGCGTCGTCTACAAGACGGGCGATCTTCCGGTGGTGCTGAAGGCACTGGCGCCGAGGGCAAACAGCCTGGGCATCCCCTTCTCCTACCTCTCTTTCGTCAACTCGCATTGGACCACGATGGTGGGGATGCTAGGCATCGTGGCCCTGCTCCTGCCCCTGACACGGGCGATCCCGGCGCTCTATGTCTGGGCGATCCGGCGCCGCATCGTCTATTGGTATCGGCAGCTCAAGGCGCTCGAGAGAAACCTCGGCAGCGGGGCGGCAACCTACGATCCCGGCACACTTCAGGCCGAGTTCGACCGCATCGAATCGCACGTCAGGCGCATGCGAGTGCCCAACTCCTATTCCAACGAGCTCTATGATCTGCGCGGGCATATCGAGCTGGTGCGCCAGCGGTTGGAGGCACAACCGATGCGGCCCAGGATGGCGGCCGAATAGCCACAGCCGGCGACGCGAACCGCGGTCGAGTTCCAAACGTTGTCTTAGCACTGAGGCTCCTAGCGCAGGATCGCTTCGGACGAAATCACCTCACCTCAACCGGGACGTCGAGGCCGAAGCGTGAATCCTGCCGTATACCTCAGTTTCAGAGCGTCGGACTGCCCGAAGAGGAGGTGCACCCATGACCCAGCAGCTATCGCAGGCGGATTTCGACAGCGCGGTTGCGGCAGCCAGACGCGCCGTGGCCGACAACTGGGGCTGGTTTCTGACCGTGGGGATTCTCTTGGTGATCGCCGGCGCGGTGGCGATCGCTTTCCCGCTGGTGTCGACGATTGCTGCCAAGATCATGCTGGGGTGGATTTTCCTCGCCAGCGGCCTGCTGCTCGTCATTCACGCATTCTCGATGCAGCAGTGGCGCGGCTTTCTGATGGGGCTGCTGCTGGGCGCGCTCTATGTCGTGGCCGGCGGCTGGCTTGCATTCTTCCCGTTCACGGGGATCATCACGCTGACGCTCCTGCTCGCCGCGCTGTTCCTGGCCGAGGGCGTGCTGGAAGTGATCATGGCGGTGCGGGTGCGGCCGCACGAGGGTTGGGGGTGGCTGCTGCTGAGCGGCCTCATCGCCGTTGCCGTCGGCGCGCTCATCGCGGCCCAGCTGCCAAGCTCGGCGGTATGGGCCATTGGCCTGCTGGTGGGCGTGAACCTGCTCTCGACCGGACTTAGCTTCGTTGTGCTGGCGCTCGGCGGACGGCGCGTAGCATCAGGCGCGGCCACCGCGGCCTGAAGTCGGACGGACTATCGAGCATTGCGAGGCCGGCGGTCCTTGCCGCCGCTCCTGCTTGCCTGGTGCCGCAGGTTGATGAGGGCGTGCATCCCAGCCCCGGGGGCGAGGTGGGCTATGCTTCGTGCAGGTCGTCCGACCAGGAGAAATTGGGGCCGCAGCAGGGGATGAACCGCAGCGTGGTGCGACCGATGCGGATGAGGTCGTTGGCGCTTGAGCTCCATCGGCGTCAGCACCGGCTTGCCGCCGAGCCGGATCAGGTTCGGCTTGCCGCCGTGCTGCAGATAGAAGCAGCGCGCCTCCTCGTCGTAGGTGATGAAGGCGTGCTCCTCGCGCGAGATCGAACTCGTCGCCGAAGCTCAGGCTGACTCGCTGGCTGGGGTCCCGGCCGACCGAGTTCATGCCGACGAAGATCGGGCGAAAGCCGCCGCGTCCCAGCCCCTCCACCACCACCACCCAGCCGGCGACCGGATCGGACTCGAGCCCCTCGGCCCGGATGTACTGGGTCCTGGCCTGGCCGCTCATGCTCTGCGTGGGGCCGGCGCTGCCCGGCATCGTGTTGGAGCCCGATTGCATGCCCCCAGTCAGCGGCGCCTGACCGTGATCGCCCTTGAGACGGGCGCGGCCGATGACGGTGCCGGCCGGCATGCTGGTAGGCGAAATGACGTCGCCGGGGCGTGCGGTGGGCACGATCTCGGGCGGCGGCGGCGTACCGACCATCGACTTGGGCGCCGAGAGGGGACGCACCAAACCGACCCGCTGGGACAAGCCGCCCCGCGCCATCGCCGTCGCCTCGCCCTCGAGGAACGCGATCGGCGTGTTGACCTTCACGTCGGCGGTGCCCTCGGGGATGAGCAGCTTCCCCACCCTGCCGGAATCGACGGCCTCGATCTCGATGGTGGCCTTGTCCGTCTCGACCTCGGCAATGACGTCGCCGGGCTTCACCTGCTGGCCTTCCCTGACCCGCCACTTGGCGAGCTTGCCCTTGTCCATGGTGGGCGACAGCGTCGGCATTACGATCTGGATCGGCATTGCCTTTGATCCCGCTCCTGTTGCTCGCCGCGACATTAGCAAAGGCGGGCCGCGCCCGCAGCAGGGAAATGCCGCGGGCTGCCGGAATGGTGTAGACCTTTGTGGCTTCAGCGCGCTTTCCGGGCCGGCGATTTTGCCGGCTCCGCCGCCGCTGCCGCCGCTGCCTTGGAGCGTTGCGGCAGCACCTCGGCGATCTCCGCCTCGCTGCAGCCGGCCTGGCGCAGCACGTCGGCCGTGTCGGCGCCGAGCATCGGCGGGGGGATGTCGGCCTCGGTCGGCACGGCCCCCACGTTCATGGGCTGCCGCAGCGTGCGCATCATTGGTGTGGCTTGGGAAAAATTGGGCGTGAAGAAATCCACGTCGGCCAAATGGGGATCGCGGAGAAGGTCCGCCGGCAGGCGCACGGGCTGGGAGGGGATGTCGAGGCGCTCGAAGGTGGCGAGCCATTCGGCCGTGGTACGAGCGGGAAGGGCGACGGCCAGGATGTCGTAAAGCTCATCGACGCGGCGGCTGCGCTCGGTGGCGTTCAGGAACCAGTCCATCTTGGCGACGTCCGAGCGGCCGATCTCGGCCAACACCTTGATCCAGTTGCGCTCGGTGTAGGGCAGCACACCGACCCAGCCGTCCTTGGTCTTGTACGGCCGGCGGCTCGGGGAGATGACGCGAATGTAGCCGACCTTGCCGTTCTCCTCGAAGGTAGCGGCGCCCAGGTGCTCGCACAGGCTGAAGGCCGCCATCAGCTCGAACATCGGCACCTCGACGTAGCCCGGCGTCTCGCCCGTGCGCTCGCGGTAGAGGAGGGCCGAGAGCAGGGCGTAGGTCAGGTGCAGGCCCGATACCTTGTCGGCGGCAATGGTGGGAGCATAGAGCGGCGTGCCGTCGCGCATCTGGAACAGGCCCGCAAAGCCCGAGGCGGCCTGGATCACGTCGTCGTAGGCGGGCTTGCCGGCGTAGCGCCCCTTGCGGCCGAAGCCGATCGCGGCGGCATAGATGATCCGCGGGCTCACCGCACGCACGGCCTCGAAGCCGAAGCCCAGCTTGTCCATCGCCTCCTGGCGCATGTTGTGCACGAAGGCGTCGGCGGTCGGGATGAGCTTGCGGAGCGCGGCCTTGCCCGCCTCGGTCTTGAGGTCGAGCATGACGGAGCGCTTGTTGCGGTTGCAGTTGGCGAAGATGGCCGAGAGGCCGGGCACGGCCTGCGGGGCGACGGGGCGCATGCTGTCGCCCTCCGGCGGCTCGACCTTGACGATCTCGGCGCCGAGGTCGCCCAGGATCTGGGTGGCGTAAGGGCCGAGGATGACGGAGGTGAGGTCGAGGATGCGCAGGCCTTTGAGCAGGGGGATCATCGTGGGGCGTCAGCCGAATGCTAGGGAAGGGAAGGCGGCAAGGGTCCCTGACGTAGCACGCGGGGGCTAGGTCGCCTATGGGCGTTGCCGCAGAGCTGGGGTGGCGGCGGGCAAGGGGCAGCGATGTTGCAGTGCCGAAAGACCGGCTCGGGTCCGCCGACCACTCTGTGTCGCAGGTGCCGCATGCTGGCGTAAATCGCCGCCTTCATGCCGAAGGCATATCTCTGGCGTCTCCGTGGCTGCGGCGGCATCGTCATGCGCCTGACGGCAGCCGAGACCATCGAGCTGTCCCAGCGATCGCCACACTGGAGGCGCGCATCGTGGCGCACTGGGGCAACCGCACTTCCGGCCGAGACGTCTTGGCACAAAGCACCGCGCCTGATCCGCCGACCCGAGATCATCGCGCCGAACGCATGCTGCGGTCGATCGTCAGACGCACGATCATCCTTCGTTGTCACTTCTTACTCGGGGTTATTCTTTCTTGCCGGCGACGTTCATTCTCGCGTAACGCGCGAGGCTGACCTCACTGCAATTTTCCGGAGCAATTCGATCCGTGCGATCACGCACGGATCTTCTGAGCACGCAAAAAAACCGCGCGACATTAACCTTCCACGAAGCGGATCGGGAGTACAACATCAGACAACAGGCGGGGAACAACTCACGACAGTGACTACAAGAAAATCTCCATCCGGTCTCGGGTGGGCGAGCCCGCGTGCGTTGTTGGCGTCATCCGAGTGAAGTGTGCTGATGTTGTGTCGCGTTCACAGACCACTCCTAGTCTCTCTTGCGTCAGCCGTCCTGGTGAGCGGTTGCGCCATCACGCCCAATCCGCTTACCGAGGCCGAGATCGAGCTCAAGGCCCAGGACAGTCTCGACCGCGTGGCCGCCGAGCAGGAGCCGGTGCGAGGCCCCATCGACCTCTATGAGGCGATGGCGCGTGCGCTGAAATACAATCTCGATCACCGCGTCGAGGCGATGGAGGCCGCGCTCCGCATCAAGGAGCTCGACCTCTCCCAGTTCAACATGCTGCCCAACGTGGTGGCGAGCTCCGGCTATGCCGCCCGCAACAACTACAACGCCGCGACCAGCATCAACGTCCTGACCGGGACCGAGAGCCTCGCCATGTCCACGTCGCAGGAGAAGCAGATTGTCACTGCCGACGTCACCTTCAGCTGGAACGTCCTCGACTTCGGATTGTCCTATGTGCGGGCACGGCAATCCGCCGACAAGTACCTGATCGCCGAGGAGACGCGCCGCAAGGTCGTGCATCGCATCGTCGAGGACGTGCGGACTGCCTACTGGCGCGCCGTGAGCGCCGATCGGCTCATCTCCAGGCTCCACAGCCTCGAGCGGCGAGCGCGCGCCGCGCAGGCGACCTCGCGCTCCATCACGGCCGACCGGCAGACGTCTCCCATCACGGCTGTCACCTACGAGCGCGAGCTCGTCGAGATCAAGCGCGCGGTCCAGGAGCTGCAGCGCGACCTTTCGGTTGCCAAGACGCAGCTCGCCGCGCTCATGAACCTCAAGCCCGGCACCAAGTTCGCGCTCGTGCGCGGTCGGCGCCCGGGCGCTCTCGCCCTCAAGATGCCCGTCCACGAGATGATCTGGACGGCAGTGCGCAACCGGGCAGAGCTGCGCGACGTGTGGTACCGCAAGCGCATCAACGAGAAGGAGCTCGACGCCGCGCTCCTGGAGCTGCTGCCCGGCCTCACGCCCTACGCCGGCACCAACTTCGACAGCAACGACTTCCTCTACAACAACAACTGGCTGGGCTGGGGCGCCAAGGTCAGCTGGAACCTAATGCGCGTGTTCCAGTATCCGGCCAAGAAGAGCGTGATCGAGGCGCAGGACGAGCTGCTCGACGAGCGCGGGCTGGCGGTGACGATGGCCATCATGACGCAGGTCCACGTGAGCCGCGTGCGCTTCCGTCACTACGGCAAGGAGTTCGAGACCGCGAACGAGTTTCTCGGGGTCCAGCGCCGGCTCGTCGAGCTGATGCGCAACGAGGCCGCCGCCAGTCGCATCAGCGAGCAGACGCTGATCCGCGAGGAGCTGAACACGCTTGTGGCCGAGGCCAAGCGCGACATCGCCTATGCCAACCTGCAGAACGCCTTCGCCAATGTCTACGCCTCGATGGGGCTCGATCCCTACGGGGTCGATCTCGGCACGGACGTGAAGGCACTCGCGGCCAGCCTGCGCAACATCTGGATGGAGCGGGGAGATTTCGGGGCCGGCCGGGCGCGGGCCAAGCTTGCGGCTGGATAGGCTGACGGCCGCTCAGTTCGAGGTCGAGCATGCGCAGCGTTCGAGGGACGATCATAGTGTGGGGTGCGGCGCTCCTGGCCGCATGCGTCGGTGTCGATGCGGTCACCGCGAGCCCGCAGCAGCGCGACAGGTTGCCCGTGCGCGGCATCATCCGCCCCGTGCAGCAGGCCGCGATCTCCATCGATCTCGCCGTCAGGGTCGCCAAGCTCCACTTCCGCGAGGCTCAGGCCTTCAAGAAGGGCGACACGCTCATAACCTTCGACTGCGAGCGGCTGGTGGCCGAGCACGCCGCCGCCGAGGCCGCGCATCGCGAGACCATGCTCATGCTGGATTCGAACACCTACCTCGACAAGCGCGGGGCGATCGGCAAGGTGGACGTCGAGGTCTCGCGCGCCCGCGCCGACAAGGCCAAGGCGGAGGCCGAGGCGCTGGCGGCTCGCTTGCGGCAGTGCACGCTGATAGCTCCCTTCGACGGCCGCATTGCCGAGCTCAAGATCAACGAGCACGAGATTCCCGCCAGCGGCCAGCCCTTCATCAGCATCGTCGATAAGTCCAAGTTCGAGATCGACCTGATCGTCCCCTCGATGTGGCTCGGGTCGCTCGCCGTCGGCGCGCCGCTCAAGTTCGCCATCGACGAGACCGGACGCACCTATGACGCCAAGGTGCTGCGGATCGGCGCTGCCGTCGATCCCGTCAGCCAGACCGTCAAGTTGATTGCCGAGCTCGCCCAGCATGACGACGGCGTGCTGGCCGGCATGAGCGGATCTGCGACGTTCCCCGAGCTGGCGGCCACCCGATGAACGACGGCGGCGCAACGCGGCTCAAGACCCCGCACATTGCCCAGGCCAGGGCAGCAATGCGCGGCCATCCGGGCCACGGCACCACCCCGTCGCGCCCCGAGGCAGCGCCGCGCCGCGCCAGCCCTCCACCCTTGCCCCAGACGCCCCCGCCTCGCAATCCCAGCCAGCCTCACAAGCCCGGTGACAACCCGCTGCAGGCAGCGGCTGCGGTGGCGTTGCTCAAGTTGCAGAGCGACATGCGCGAGGCGAGGACGCCAGCCGAGCTCGCCTATTTCGTCGCCAACGAGCCGCGCCAGATCCTGCGTGCGCAACAGATCGTGCTCCTGGAGCGGGGCGGCAGCAAAGCCTTTGCGGTGCGCGCCGTCTCCAGCGTGACGCACGTCGACAGGTCGTCTCCGCTGGTCCTCTGGTTCGAGGGCCTTCTCAAAGGTCTCGTCCGGCAGAAAGGCATTGGCGAGGCCCGCGAGATCCAGCTGCCGGCCGACAAGGTCGCCGACGGCTATCCCCTGCGTCATATCTTGTGGGTGCCGTGGCTCGACCGCAGCGGCGAGGTGCACGCCGGCATGCTGCTCGCCCGCACGATACCCTGGCCCGCCGCCGACATTGCACTCGCGCGACACGTTGCGGCCGCCTTCTCGCACGCCTGGAGCGCGCTCTCGAGCAAGTCCTGGCGTGCGGCCCACATGGGCCTGGCGTCGCGGCGGACGTGGGTCCTCGCGGCCGCGACGGTGGCAGCCTTGATGACGGTCCCGGTGTCGATGACGGCGCTGGCTCCCGTCGAGGTCGTGCCGCGCGATCCCATCATCGTCACCTCGGGCGTCGAGGGCGTCGTCAAGCACGTGCTGGTTGAGCCCAACGAAAGCGTGAAAAAGGACCAGGTGCTCGTCAGCCTCGCCGACACCATCCTCAAGAACCGGCTCGAGATCGCGGAGCGCGAGGTCGGCGTTGCCGAGACCAAGTACAAGAAGGCTGCCCAGCTGGCATTCGTCGACGTTCGCGGCCGCCACGAGCTGGCCGTGGCGCAGGCCGAGCTCGGGCTCAAGATGTCGGAGCGCGATTATGCGCGCGATCTGCTGGACCGCGCCGAGATCAAGGCCGAGCGCGACGGCATGGCCTTCTTCGGCGACAGGAAGGACCTGATCGGCCGCCCCGTCGCGGTCGGCGAGAAGCTGATGGAGATCGCGAGCCCGGCCGACGTGGAGTTCCACATCGACCTCGGCGTTGCCGATGCCATCGTCCTGCACGAGAACGCACGCGTGAAGGTCTACCTCGACTCCGATCCGCTCAATCCGATCGAGGCGCGGCTGGTGCGCGCGGCCTATCAGGCCAGGGTGCGGGAGAACCAGCAGCTGGCGTTCCGCCTGGTCGCCGAAGCCGACCCGGCGCGCACGGCCACCACCCGGCTCGGCGTGCGCGGCACCGCCCAGGTCTACAGCGACAGCGTGCCACTGGGCTTCTATCTGTTCCGCCGGCCGATTGCGGCGGCACGGCAATGGCTCGGGCTATGACCCCGGACACCCCCGCCAGCCCTGGCCCGCGCCGCCTGCCGCCGCTGCGACCCGACCTGCAGCTCGTCAAGGGCGCTCCGAGCGCTCTGGGGGCGCCCACGTGGCTCATCTACGATCCTCTCCTCAACCGCTACGTCCAGATCGATTTCGCCACCCACGAGACGCTGCGCCACTGGGCAGGCTGCCCGACGGCCGAGGATCTCATCGCTCGCGTCAACGCCGCCCAGCAGGTCTGGCTCGACGAGGCCAGCCTGCAGCAGCTCGTGAGCTTCCTGCAGGCCAATCGGCTGACGGCGGACGCACCTGCGCACGGTTGGAGGCACTTTGCCCGCGAGCGTGAGGCGGGCGCGCACTCCCTCCTCGCCATGCTGCTGCACAACTACCTCTTCTTGCGCATCCCGCTCTGCCGCCCGCAGGCCTTCCTGGAGCGCACGCTGCCGCTCGCCCGCGTGCTGGCGTCGCGGCCGGTGCATGCGCTCGTCCTCACGATGGGCATCGTCGGCCTCTACCTTGTCTCGCGCGAGTGGGACGCCTACACGGCCACTCTGCGGAGCTTCTTCACCATCGACGGTGCAATCCTCATGGTGGTTGCGCTGGCCCTTGTCAAAGCGGCCCACGAGCTTGGCCACGCCTACACCGCGGTTGCGTTCGGTGTCCGCGTCCACACTATGGGCGTGGCGCTGGTCGTCATGGCCCCGTTGCCCTACACCGACGTGTCCGACGCCTGGCGGCTGCGGGACCGTCGACGGCGCTTTCTGATCGACAGCACCGGCATCAGGGTCGAGCTGGCGGTTGCCGCCGTTGCCCTGTTCCTGTGGGCCTTTCTGCCGGAAGGGCCGCTGCGCGCCATTGCCTTCACGCTGTCGGCCGTCAGCGTGACGAGCAGCCTCGCCGTCAACCTCAACCCCTTCATGCGCTTCGACGGCTACTACCTGTTGTCGGAGATGATGGGCGTGGACAACTTGCAGTCGCGCGCGTTCGCGCTCGGCAAGTGGAAGCTGCGCGAATGGCTGTTCGCTCCGCGAATGCCTCCACCCGAGGAGCTGCCGCGGCGGCTCGTGGCCGGCCTCGTGCTCTATGCCTGGGGCACATGGATCTACCGGCTCGTGCTCTTCACCGGCATCGCCCTCGTCGTCTATCACTATTTCTTCAAAGTCCTCGGCGTCGTTCTGTTCGGCGTGGAGATCCTCTATTTCATCGGCAGGCCGATCATGCGCGAGCTCAAGTTCTGGCTCCAGCAGCGCCACTGGCTGCTCGCTACCCCTCGCACGATCCTTTCGGCGGGCGTTGCCGCTGCCGCGGTGGCGCTCTGCCTCGTGCCGTGGTCCACTCGCGTCGCAATCCCGGCCGTCATCGAGAGCGTGCGGCTGCAGCCGATCCACCCCGGGCGTCCGGCCAGGATCGAGGCTGTGCACGCCCGCCACGGCGCCAGCGTCAGGGCCGGCGATGTCCTCATGACGCTCGTCTCGCCCGATATCGATCAGGAGATCGAGCTTGCCCGCATCAAGCTCGCGCTGGCGCGTGTGCAGCATGCCCGCCGCGGCGCGGATGCGAGCGACCGCGCCAGCACAATCGTGCTCGAGAGCACGATTGCAAGCCTGATGACGAGGATCGCGGGACTGGAGAAAGAGCGCGAGGAGCTGCGCATCAGGGCTCCTTTCGACGGCAAGATCGTCGAGCTGGACCCCGCACTCCATCCTGGGCGCTGGGTCAGTCCGCGCGAGCAGCTCGCCCTCCTGGCCGCGGACGACGGCGTCGTTGCCAAGGGCTACGTCTCGGAGAGCGACCTGTGGCGCATTGCACCGGGCAGCGTCGGCACCTTCGTTCCCGAGCAGCCGCTGCGGCAGAGCATGCCCGTGCGGATCGAGCAGGTTGCAGCGTCCGGCGCGGCGCAGATCGAGATCGCGCAGCTCGCCTCGGTTCACTCCGGCCGCATTGCTGTTGCCACCGACGAGAAGCAGCGCCTGGTGCCGACAACGGCTCAGTATCTTGTGCACATGTCGGCCGCCGCGGCACCGCACGCGCAAGAGCTTTGCGTGCGCGGCGTCGTGCTCGCGGAGGGCAAGGCGCAGAGCCTGCTGGCGCGCGTGTGGCGGCAGACCCTGAAGGTGCTGATGCGGGAGAGCGGAGCGTGAGGCGGTACGGCCTCAACCGCAGGTTCGCCCGATCACGCTTGCCCTGCTCGTGCTGCAGGCGAGCTGCGGATCGCAATACAGCCTTTCGAGCTTCGAGTAGGAGATGATCGCCGTGCCCCGCGCGCAGCGGATGATCATCTCGAGGATGGGCCCGCGATCCGTCACGGCCTCGACCTGATCGTCCTGCAACGCGGGCCCGGGATAGATCGTGAAGGTTCCGGCAAGGAGGACTGCCGCCAAGGTTGCCTGCATGGCCTGCTCCAGATCAGCGGTTGTAGTCGTCCGCCGGCGCGGCGCCGCAGCCGATCGCACGAAAGTCACCGGCCTTTAAGTGACATCTGTTTCACTGGGAGGCAACAGCGAAGCCGGCAGCCGATGCTTCGCTCGAGCCAGCGACGAGTACCGCCATGAAGCCAGCCGCCAAGCGATCGTCCGCACCTGGGCAGTCCAAGGCGGACTCGGCCGACATGAGCACGCTGATGCACCGTCTCAAAGCCGCATCCTATCGCATGCTCGAGAGCCGCATGGTGTTCGACGGCGCGGCGGCCGATACCCTGACGCAAATGAACTCGGCCTCCCCGCACGCGCCGGAGGCGCCAGCCGACGACTCCTCTCCACACCTGGCCGCACTGCTTGGGGTGCTCGCCGCCGCGCCGACCGAGCCCGCCCACGCCGGCACGACCATTGTCTTCATCGACAGCCGCGTGAGCGATCGCGATCTCATCGCGGCAGCCGTGCCCGCAGGAGCTGAAATCGTGGTCCTCGATGCGGACCGCGACGGCGTCGACCAGATCGCCGAGGTGCTCGCCGGCCGCAGCGACATCGCCGCCGTCCACATCGTGAGCCACGGCTCGCAGGGCCAGATCCTGCTCGGCAACGCCACGCTCGATGCCGAGAGCATGCAAGGCAGGTATCGCGACGACCTCCTCACCATCGGCCACGCGCTGACGGCCGACGGAGATATCCTCATTTACGGCTGCGATTTTGCCGCCGGCGAGATCGGTCTCGACGCCGCGAATATTCTCGCCGACATCACGGGCGCGGATGTCGCCGCCTCGGTCGACTCCACCGGGACCGCCCTGCTCGGCGCGGATTGGGACCTGGAGGCCCGGACCGGCCCGATCGAAGCCCAGACCATCGACGCGGCGTCATGGGGCGGGCTGCTCGGGGCGTTCGACATCAGCGTGGATGGCGACACGACGTTCTCCGTCACGGGCGGCGGCGGCGTGGGCACCGAGATCGTCGTCACCAATGCCGGCGACGTGGGCGGCACGTCGATCGATCTCGTCGGCACGGTGGTGGCCACGACCGGCACCGCCTTCGTCGCCGACGTGCGCCCCGCCTCCGTGAACTTTCCCGGGTCGGACGACGTCCTCGTGGAGATCCAGGGCATCGGCGCCGTGACGATCCGGTGGGAGGTGTTCGAATCTGGCAGCGGTCGCACCGTGCACGCGGTCGGCGATCCCACGATCGGCATCTCCGACATCGACGGCAACGCTCCCGGCAGCCCGATCGAGACCGTGACGGCAAAGCGCGACGGCCTCGTCTCCTACACCACGGACTCGCCCACCAACCTGGAGCTGACGGTCGGCGCCGACACCTTCAGCTTTTCGGGCACCGCCAACCAGAACAACGAGACCACCTCCGTCGGCATCTTCAACTGGGAGAACGTGTCGAGCTTCGAGCTCACCTATACCGTGACCGCCTCCGGACGCTTCTTCGTCCATGACGGCGACGGCGACTTCCTCCTGGAGCTCGTCAATCCGCAGACGACGTCGATCCGCGAGCCGCCGGCGCTCGATCTCGACACCTCGGACAACGCGCCCCTCCCGGCGGCAACCGACACGTTCGAATCGAACGGCTACTCGGGCGGCACGGGTTGGAGCACGAGCGGGTGGACCGAGAGCGGGGAGGCGACCAATGCGGCCAGCGGCGACATCCAGATCGTCGACGACAACGGCACCCACGCCATCCGCCTGGGCGACACCAACGACAGCGTCGAATACATCCAGAACACCGTCGATCTGACGGGGGCCGCAACCGCCACGCTCAGCCTGCAATTCCGCAACGCCGGCCTCGACGACACCACCGAGTTCGTCGACGTCGAGATCTCCACCGACGGCGTCAATTTCGTGCAGTTGGACCGGTTCGATTCCACGCACACCAGCAGCTACGCGACCCATACCTACGACATCAGCGCCTACATCTCCGCCCACACGACGATCCGCTTCAGCGCCTCGACCAGCCTGGAGAGCTCGGACTTCGGGTTCATCGACAACGTCGCCATCACGACCACCGTCGACCAGCCGACCGGCCATGACACGACGTTCTTCCTCGGTGGCGGCCCCGTCGCCATTGCCGACGCATCCGACGCCATCAGCGATGCCGACAGCATCAACATGGAATCGGCGACCCTCACCCTCACCAATCCGCAAGCGGGCGACACGCTCGCCCTGATGGGAGCCTTGCCCGGCGGCATCGTGGCGTCCGCCTACGACTCGGGGACCGGCACGCTGACCCTGACCGGCACGGCAACCAAGGCCGACTATCAGGCTGCCCTCGCCCTGATCGGCTTCTCCTCGACATCGGATTCGACTGCGATCCGCTTCGTGGACGTGAGCGTGAACGACGGCATGAGCGATTCCAACGTGGCGGTCGCAGCCATCACCGTCGTCAATCCGCCGCCCGTGCCGCACGACCCCGATCCGACGCCCGGCACGCCTTCGTTCGATACGCTCGATCCCAACAACCTCATCGTGCCCGCCACCGACAACGTGCCGGTAGCGGTCGATCTCGACGACTATTTCATCGACCCCAACGGCGATCCCCTCACCTTCACCCCCAACCTCGCCGGCCTGCCGGGCTGGGTCAGCTACGACCCGGTCACCCATGTCCTCTCCGGCACGCCGCCCATCGACAATGCCGGATCGGTGGCTATCCCCGTCACCGTCGACGATGGCCACGGCGGCACGCTCGCTGCCACCGTTACGCTCGCCCCGGTCAATCCCGGTCCCGACGCGGTCGACGACTCCACGTCGACCGCGTATCTGACGCCGGTCGTGGTCGATCTCCTGGCCAACGACAGCGATCCCGATGGCGACCCGATCAGCGTCGTCTCGGCTTCGGTCCCTGCCGCGCAGGGAACGGTGGCCTTCGACGGTACCCACTGGGTTTTCACCCCGGCCGTCGGCTTCTCCGGCGCCGCCACCATCACCTACACCATCGCCGACCAGGATGGGGGCACAGACACCGCCACCCACACCGTCACCGTTGCCAACGCCCCGCCGGTACCCCACGACCCCGACCCGGCGCCCGGCACGCCGGCGTTCGACACGGTCGATCCCAGCAACCTCGTCGTGCCAGCCACCGACAACGTGCCGGTTGCGGTCGATCTCGACGACTATTTCATCGACCCGAACGGCGATCCCCTCACCTTCACCCCCAACCTGGTGGGCCTGCCGGGCTGGGTCAGCTATGACCCGGTCACCCATGTCCTCTCCGGCACGCCGCCCATCGACAATGCCGGATCGGTGGCTATCCCCGTGACCGTCGACGACGGTCAGGGTGGCACGCTTGCCGCCACCGTCACGCTCGCTCCGGTCAATCCCGGCCCGAACGCAGTTGCAGATTCCAGCGCGACCACACACGCCACCCCGGTCGTTGTCGATCTCCTGGCCAACGATACCGATCCCGATGGCGACCCGATCAGCGTCGTCTCGGCCTCGGTCCCCGCCGCGCAGGGCACGATCATCTTCGACGGCACCCACTGGATCTTCACCCCAGCGACCGGGTTCGCGGGCGTCGCCACCATCACCTACACCATCACCGACCAGGACGGCGCCACCGACACCGCCACCCATACCGTCACCGTTGCCAATGCCCCGCCCGAGCCGCATGACCCCGATCCGACGCCCGGCACGCCCGCGTTCGACGCGGCCGATCCCAACAACCTTGTCGTGCCTGCCACCGACAACGTGCCTGTCGCCGTCGATCTCGACGGCTATTTCACCGACCCCAACGGCGATCCGCTCACGTTCACCCCCAACCTCGCCGGCCTGCCGGGCTGGGTCCACTACGATCCTGTCACCCACGTCCTCTCCGGCACGCCGCCCGTCGACAATGCCGGACCGGTCGCGATCCCCGTCACCGTCGAGGACGGCAAGGGCGGCAGCATCACCGCAACCATCACCTTTGCCCCGGTCAATCCCGGCCCGCACGCGGTCGACGGGACGAGCAGCACCGAATTCGCGCGCCCGGTCGTCGTCGATCTGCTGGCCAACGACAGCGATCCCGACGGCGACCCGCTAACCGTGCTCTCGGCCTCGGTGCCTGCCGAGCAGGGCACGATCGTCTTCGACGGCACGCACTGGATCTTCACGCCGGCACCGGGGTTCGCGGGCGTCGCCACCATCACCTACACCATCATCGACCAGGACGGCGCCACCGACACCGCCACCCATACCGTCACCGTTGCCGACCCGCCGCCGCCACTGCTCGCGTCGCAAGGCTTCCAGGTCACGCCGCTCCCCCAGCAGGTCCCCGAAACCGTGAGCGTGGAGGGCATCGTGCTCGAGAGCGTTCGCCAGATCGGCTCACTCGGCAGCATCAGCGGCCAGATCAGCCAGCGCGGGATCGTCGTCGACACGGTGAACGCGGTCAGCGCCCTCGGCGGACTGCCCGCGGTCTCCGATGCGACTACCGTCGCGAATGCGGCCGGTCCATTGCGGGCAGCGCCGCCAACGGAGATCTGGCAGTCCACGCCGGACGACCTTGCCACCCCTGCGCGGGCGGTGGCGACGTGGGACGCGCACGGGCTCACCGGCTTCTCGTTGCGAATGGGGCTGTCGGGAGGGGGCAGCTCCCGGTCGCAGCTGATCGTCGAGTCGCTGGTGCGCGACGACAACCTCATCGTGCAGCTGTCGAGCTCCATGCCCGACAAGGCCAAGCGCGTCGTCGAGTACCGCGTGGGGCTGCCCGGCGGTGCGCGGCTGCCGGCCTGGCTCGATCGCGTCGGGCCGGACCTGCTCATGGGCCGGCGTCCCGCCAACGTCGAGCGCGTGGCGCTGCAGATCACCGTGGTCTATGCCGACCGGACTTCGGAGACCAAGATCGTCGAGATCGAGGCAGCCACCGGCGAGGTCCGGCCGCGGGCCATCTCCCGCCACTCGAGCTAGTCCCGCTTGGGAAATCCGCGACGGCTCGGGGTTTTTTCGGGCTGGTGCTGGCCGACATTGACAAGCGCTGGCCACCCCTCGACTTTCTTCCTCGTCGCTAGAGCAGGATCGCTTCGGACGGAATCACTTTGCCCCAATCGGGACGTGGCGGCCGAAGCGTGAATCCTGCTCTACATCATAGACTTGAGAGCAAGATTCACGTTCCATGATCGAAGCGGAGCGCTTCGATCAGAAACGATCTTGCTCTAGCAGGAGGAAAGCCGCGTGCGACCCGTCGCAGCGATCGGGAGGTTTCGAGCATGACGTGGGGCCCCATCGGCCGGCCGATTGCCAGGCGTGGGATATCCGCGGCTGCGGGCCCGATGGCCGGAGGGGCCCTGCTGGCGCTGCTGTTGGCTTTGGTTCCGTACATGCACGGGCCGGCATCGGCACAAAATCAGGACAAGGCGCCACCAGTCGGCGCTGCGAGCGAAACCGCGCCCTCCAAGGCCGAGCGCCGCGCCGCCGACAAGCAGCGCCGCAACCGTCCCGAGAACCTCGTCGGCCACGGCGGCCCTATCAAGGCGCTGGCAGTGGACATGGCCAGCGGCCGGGCCCTCACCGGCTCGTTCGACTACGCGATGATGAGCTGGGATATCTCCCGGGAGGCGCCGCGGCGGGTGCACCGCTTCGCCGATCACAATGGCGCGGTCAACGCGGTAGCCTTCGTGCCGGGCGGTACGCTGGCGCTCGCCGCCGGTGACGATGGCGCGGTCGCGCTCTGGGACCTGGCCACGGCCAAGCTCGTGCACCGCTTCGAGGGACATCAGGCCAAGATCGTCGGGCTCGCCGTCTCGCCGGACGGCCGCTGGGCGGCGTCCGCGAGCTGGGACCGCACCGCCCGCATCTGGGACTTGGCCAAGCTCGAGGCCGGACCCGTTCTGCGCGGCCACACCGGGCCGGTCAACGCGGTGGCCTTCTCCGCCGACGCCACGCGCATCTATACCGCCAGCGCAGACGGCAGCATCGGACTCTGGCGGCGCCACGACGGCAGCTTCCAGCGGCCGCTCCACCGGCACGGCTGGGGTATCAATGTCCTGGCGCGGATGCCGGGCAGCGAGCATCTCGTGTTCGGTGCGCTGAACGGTTCGGTGGCGATCGTCGACGGCGACTCCGGCGACGTGGTGAGAGAGCTTCCCGCGCACGAGCGACCCGTCCTGGCGTTGGCCGTACTGGAAAAGCCGGGCATCATCGCCACCGGCGGCGGCGATGGCGTGATCCGCGTGCTGCGCTCGGCTGACGGCTCCCGGATCGAGGAATACCGCAATCCCTACGGGCCGGTGTGGGCGCTGGCCTTCGTCGCCGACGGCACCGCCCTCTACTACGGTGGGCTCGACGATTTTGCCGCGCTGTGGCGCATCACGCCGCGCGACCCCTTCGAGCCGATCGAAAGCACATTCCCGCGCCGCTTCCAGGTGCGCGGCCAGGCCGACAGCCAGCTTGCGGCCGGCGAGTTGCAGTTCGCGCGCAAATGCAGCGTCTGTCACACGCTGCAGGCGGACAGCCGCAACCGGGCCGGACCCTCGTTGCACCACATCTTCGGGCGCAGGATCGGCACGCTCGAGGGCTATCCCTACTCGGAGGCGCTGAAGAAGCTCGAGATCGTCTGGACGCCCGAGACCATCGGCAAGCTGTTCGAGCTGGGCCCCGAGCAATTCACGCCGGGCTCCAAGATGCCGCTGCAGAAGATGACCGATCCGGCCCAGCGCCAGGCCCTGATCGCCTACCTCGAGGTCGCCACGCGGACCGATCCGCCCGATGACCGCAAAGACGGAAAGGCTCCCGGCTCGGAGCCGCCGGCGGGAAAAGACAAGCGATGAAGCTGCTGAGGACGATCCGCTTCGATGCCTCCGACGAGCGCGTCTTCGACGTGGCGGCGGCGCCCGAGGAATGGGCCGTGTCGGGCGCGTTCGCGTTCGCCGGCGCGGCTCCCGGCAGCCTCGCCGGCAAGTCGCGCCAGGCCTTCGCCAACGGCTTTCTCGGGGTGGCGAGCTTCGGGCGCTCGACCTTCGCCACCGTCGCGGAAGCGACCGCCGCCGACCTCGAGGCCGTCGAGCAGGCCCTCGTGCGCCATTTCGTGGCCCACCACGGCGCCCCCGACGAAGGCGCCGCCCGCGCGGCTGCGGCGGAGGAGACCGCCTTCGTGCGCGAGCTCTGCCCGCGACGCGCCCATCAATACGGTGTTCACGGTTCGGCGCACCTGGGACGCCGAAGGGCGGATCAAGGAGGAGTTCCGCACCATCCGCGCGCCCACCGGTGAGCCCGCGCATGCCAGGATCTGGACGGTGGTCGATGAGTAGCCGCGATTTCTGGAAATCGGCGGGCATGCATCTGCTGGAGCGGGGGCCGGAGGGCTGGCTCGCCGTCACGCCGCAGTTTCTGCGCGCCTACTACACGCGGCCCGAGGTGCACCCGCTGGAGACCTCGTGCGCGGCCGAGGTGGCCCTGCACGAGGCCCTGATGGAGGACCCGTTCCGTCCGGTGGCGGAGGCCGAGGTCGCCGCGCTCGCCGATCCCGAGGCCGCCGACAACTATCGCGTCGTGCTCGCCTTTCGCGACGTGCTGGCGCGCGCCGGCACCGTCGAGGGCGCCTATCTGCGGCTGATGCGCCAGGCCAGTGTCGCGATACCGCCGGTGTTCATCGACCAGATGGTGCACGTGATCCTGCGCAACGTCCTGGACGGCACCAGCGATCCGATGCGGCTGCGCGCGGCCGAGCTGTTCTTTCGCGAGCAGAGCGCCACCACCGACGACGGCCGCCTGATGCTGGCGGACGAGGAGATCGTGGAGATGCACGCGCGCGCCGGCACGGAGACCGGCCTGGGCCAACTGCTCGCGGAGACCGGCACGCCCATGAAGTCGGTCGCGCTCGACGTTCTCGACGAGGACAACGCCGCCATCTACTGGGAGCGCAGCGACCGCTTCGACACCGTCATCGATTTCCGCTTCGAGCAGCCCGCGCCCGACGCGTTCGCCCGCGTGATCGAGAGCTGGCTCCAGCACCTCCTCAAGATCGAGGCCCGCGTGGAGCCGCGCCCGCGCATCGACGACCCCGACTGGCGCTGGCACATCGGGCTCGACCGCGAGGCGACCCGCATCCTCAATGCGCTCTACGAGGGCAAGCCGGTGCCGGTGGACGACATGGCGCGCATCGTCGGGCTGTTTCGCATGCGCATCCCCGACGACCGCATGGTGCTGGAGCGGGTCAGGGGCCGGCCCATCTACCTGGGCCTCGCCATGGACGCGGCCAAGCGCGTCAAGATGAAGCCGCAGAACCTGCTCACCAACCTGCCGCTGACGCCGTCCGCCTGAACACGCCGCCTACCCCGTCGTGGCCGCCTTGGGGTTGCGGAGCTGGGCCGGCATGGCTTTGCCGAAGCGGTCCTTGAAGGCCGCCGTCTCGATCTCCTCGAGCTCGATCTCGCGGGCCATCACCTGCTGCTTTCCACGCTCATGCTCGGCGTGGTGGCGCCTGGAACTCCGGCATCACCTCCTTGGCGAACAGCTCGAGCAATTCGCAGATGTCCTCGTGCGTGTTCCTGCCGGCCTGGTTGAGCAGGATCACCTGGTCGATGTGGGAGGTCTCGAACTTGGCGCAGCTTCTTGCGGATCGTGTCGGGCGAGCCGATCAGGCCGCCGCGCAGCGCCGCCTCCTGCGCCTCGGGGTTGGCGCGCTTCCACTTGTTGTACTCGTCCCACATGTTGACGGTGCCGGGGGCGGGCCGCTTGCGGTCGGCTCGAGGCGCCGTAGAACCGCAGCGCGAACTGGAAGAAGGTGGCGCCGTCGGCGCGCTGCCGCGCCTCCTCGTCGGTCTTGGCGCACATGAAGAAGCAGACCAGCGCGATGTTGGGATTGGTGACGTAGTCGGCGAGCTTGTCGAGCCGCTTGGTGATGGCGTTGTAGTAGGCGTGCACCCAGGCGTGCGCGGCGTCCGCGCTGACGAACTGGAAGCCGAGCGCGCCCATGCCGCATCGCCCGCGCGCGCTCGATGGTCTCGAGCTGCGAGCAGGCCACCCAGATCGGCGGGTGCGGCTTCTGCAGCGGCTTGGGCACGACGTTGCGCAGCGGCATGTCGAAATACTTGCCGTGGTGCTCGCTGCCGCCCGTCCTTGAACATCGGGAAGATCGCCTGCACCGCCTCCTCGAACACGTCGCGCTTGTCCTCCATGGAGCGCTGAAGGGCTCGAGCTCGGTGATCGATGCGCTCTCGCCCATGCCGAACTCGCACGCGGCCCTTGCTCAGCAGGTCGAGCACGGCCACGCGCTCGGCGACCCGCGCGGGATGGTTGGTGGTGAGCTGCAGGATGCCGTGGCCGAGGCGGATGTTCCCGGTGCGCTGGCTGGCGGCGCCGAGGAAGGACTCGGGCGAGGGGCAGTGCGAGTATTCCTCGAGGAAATGGTGCTCCACCATCCAGGCGTAGTCGTAGCCCAGCTTGTCGGCCAGCTCGACCTGGCTGAGCGCATTCTGATAGAGCTCGAGCTCGCTGTCGCCCTCCCAGGGCCGCGGCAGCTGCAGCTCGTAGAAGATGCCGAACTTCATCTCAAAGTCTCCCTCGGGCGGACATCACGACACACTTACGATAGCGGCCCTTGGCCGTTCGCACTACTGGCTCATGTACCACCCGCCGTTGGGCGAGATGCACTGCCCGGTCATGAACTTGGCCTCCTCGCTGGCGAGGTATACGGCGGCCCAGGCGATATCGTCCGTGTCGCCGATGCGCCCGAGCGGGGTCTGGGCGGCGATGCGCTTCTTGAGCTCGCCCAGCGGCACGGTCATGTCGGTGTCGATCCAACCCGGCGCAATGGCATTGACGCGGATGTTGCGCGGCGCCACCTCGTGCGCCAGCGAGCGCGTGAAGCCCAGGATCGCCGCCTTGGCCGTCGAGTAGGGCACGCTGCCCGGCCGGCCGAAGGTGCCCATCACGCTCGCCATGTTGACGATGGCGCCCGACATCTGCGGGTTCATGATCCTGAGCGCCTCGCGCGTGCAGTAGAACGTGCCGTCGACGTGTACGCCCTGCATGCGCCGCCAGCCGGCGTCCGTCGTATTGACCGTACCGTCGAGAAAAGTCTCGACCGGCCCGCCGCGGATGATCTCGTCGGCCTGCTTGATGCGGAGCGCGATGATCTGGTCCGCGTCGTTGCGCCCCTCGAGGCCGCTGATGCCGGCGTTGTTGACGAGGATGTCGAGCCGCGGGCTGATCTTCCTCACCTCGGCAAACATCGCCGCCACGGAAGCCGAATCCGACACGTCCGCCGCCACCCCGTGCCCACCCAGCGCCGCGGCGGTGGCGCGCGCCGCCTCGAGGCTCAGGTCGTTGATGATGACCTTCGCGCCTTCCTCGGAGAAGCGGCGGGCGATGGCCGCGCCGATCCCTCGCGCCGCGCCGGTGATCAGCGCGATCTTGCCTTGCAGACGGTTCATCTCAATCTCCCTCCTCCTGCACAGCTTTGAGCGCCCGCAACACCCGCTCCGGCGTCATGGGCATGTGCGTCATGCGCACCCCCGTCGCGCGGGCAATCGCGTTGGCGACGGCGGCCGCCGGCGGCACGATCGGCACCTCGCCGACGCCGCGCACGCCATAGGGCACGTTGGGCACCGGCGTCTCCACGATCACGCAGTCGATCCTGGGCACGTCGAGCGCGGTCGGCATGCGGTAGTCGAGCAGGCTCGCGTTGCGCAAGCGCCCGTCGGGCCCATAATCGAAGCCCTCCGTCAGCGCCCAGCCGAGCCCCTGCACGACGCTGCCCTCGATCTGGCCCTCCACCGCCGCCGGGTTGAGCGCGAGGCCCACGTCCTGGAACGCCGTGTAGCGCAGCACCGTCACCAGCCCCGTGTCGGTATCGACCTCCACGTCGCACACGTGCGCGCCGATCTCGACGCCGAGCGGCAGCTTGGTCGAGACGCCGCGCCCCACCACGGCGCCTTCGGTCAGCGTCGCGGCCATCAGCTCGGCAAGCGCGATGGCCGCCCCGCCCGGCCGGACACGGAAGCGTCCGCCGCCATAGTCGAGATCATCAGGCGCACACTGCAGCTTCTCCGCGGCCCGCTTGCGCAGTTGCCCCAGAGCATCGGCGCAGGCTTCCACCATGGCCGCCGTGGTCGTACGCGCTACGCGACTGCCCGCAGCGCCATCGCTGTAGCCCACCGACTTGCTGTCACCCGTGTGAATGTGCACGTCCTCCAGCGGCAGCCCGAACTCCTCGGCCACCACCTGCGCCATCGTGGTGCGCGTGCCGGAGACGTCGACAGGTCCCATGGTCACCATCGGCCGACCGTCGCCGGCCACCGTAATGTGCGCCGCCGAGGTCATCGAGGTGCCCCGCCAGTAGCCCAGCGCCAGCCCCCGCCCGCGCGGGTACCGGCCTTTCGCAAGCGGATCGCGCCAGCAGGGATGCTCGCCGACGCGCTCCAGGATGGTCGTGAGGCCGATCGCCGGAAACGGCGTGCCGATCGGCATTGTGCTGCCCGTCACCGACGCGTTGCGCTTGCGGAACTCCAGCGGGTCCATGTCGAGACGCTGGCACAGCGCGTCCATCGCCTGCTCCATGGCGAACGCGGCCTGGATGCCGCCGGGCCCGCGATAGGCCTCCGTGCGCGGCTTGTTGGTGACGATGTCGTAGCCCTGCAGGTTGAGATTGGGGCACTGGTAGAGCGCGGCGGAGGCCTGCATCAGCGAGCGAGGGGCTCAAGCCCGGCAGCCCGCCGGCGTCCATGCGGTAGGTACCCTCGATGGCGACGAGGCGGCCGTCCTTGTCAGCGCCGACGGCGATGTCGATCAGCGCGCCGGCGGCGGGGCCGCTGCCGCCCTGCAGCACCTCCTCGCGCGACAGCACCAGCTTGACGGGCCGCCGGCACTTCTGCGCCAGCCGGACGGCCGCTGCCTCGCCATGGATGGCGATCTTGCCGCCGAAGCCCCCGCCGATCTCGAGCGGCACCACCTTGAGCTTCGACAGGGGCAGCCCCAGCATGCGCGCGATCATCAGCTCGGCGGTGAACTGGCCCTGGGTGGAGGCCCACACCGTGGCGAAACCGTTGGCATCGACCTCGGCCACCACCACCTGCGGCTCCAGATAGCCCTGATGCGCAGTGTCGACCTTGACCGCGATCCGTGCGGTCGCCGGCGCGCCGGCGAGCGCGGCCTGCGCATCTCCCCGGGCGATGACGGTGCGCGAGCACACGTTGCTCGGCGTGCGCGGGCGGGGCTCGATGCCCTTCGTGATGACATGCTCATGCAGGATCGGGGCATCGGGCGCCATGGCCATGGCGATATCGAGGACGGCCGGCAGCGGCTCGTAGTCGACCTCGATCAGCGTTAGCGCCGCCTCGGCCACGTGCACGTCGACTGCGGCGACCGCGGCCACCGGTTGCCCGACCCAGTGCACCTTGCGGCGCGCCATGTTGATCTGCGCGACCATCCACATGTCGTAGCCCGTCTCGCCCATGGGGATGGTCGAGCCCACTGCCAACTCGGGGAAATCGGCCGCGGTCACGACGGCCAGAACGCCCTCGAGCGCCTCGGCGCGCGCAGTGTCGATGCGGCGGATGCGGGCATGCGCATGCGGGCTGCGCAGCATCTTGGCGTGCACCATGCCGGGCAGCTCGACGTCCGCGGGATAGCGCGCCTGACCCGTCACGCGCTCCCTGGCATCGACGCGCGCGACGCGCTTGCCGACCACCTTGAGAGCTGTCGGTGCGCCTGCTTCACTTTGTCGAGCTGCCATTGGCGTCACTTCTCCTGCGCCGAGGCGGCCACGGCCGCAATCGCCTCGACGATCTTGCCGTAGCCGGTGCACCGACAGAGGTTGCCGGCGATGGCATGCCGGATCTCGGCCTCGGTCGGCTTCGGATTTTCATCGAGCAGCGCCTTGGCGGAAAGCACGATGCCGGGCGTGCAGAAGCCGCACTGCGTGGCACCATGATCGACCAGCGCTTGCTGGATGGGATGTAGCCCGGCACCCGTGCGCAGACCCTCGATGGTGGTAATCGTGCGGCCCGGTGCCTCCAGCGCCAGCACCAGGCAGGCATTGATGGGGGCGCCGTCCACCAGCACGGTACAGGTGCCGCAGTTGCCGTTGCTGCAGCCCTCCTTGGTGCCGGTCAGCCCGAGCCGATCGCGCAGCAGCTCGAGCAGGGTATCGCGCGTATCGGCGAGCGTGGTGCGCTCCTCGCCGTTGATCGTGCACGTGATCAGGGTCTTCATGCGCCGGCGACCTCGACCCCGAGCGACCGGCAGCATTCGGCGAGCGCCCGCGCGGTCAGCACGGCCACGAGCGTGCGCCGGTAGTCGGCCGACCCGCGCGTGTCCGAGATGGGCCGAGCATCGCTTGGCCGCGAGACGGCCGGCTTCCTCGAACAGGGCTCGGCTCGGCCTCTCGCCTGCGAGCCTTTGCTCGGCCGCGGGGGCGCGGATTGGCGTTGGCGCGACCGAAGCCAGCACGATGCGCGCATCGCCGATGACACCGTCCGGGCCCAGCTGCACCCAGGCACCGGAGCCGGCGACGGCGATGTCCATCTCGCGGCGCGGCGTGAAGCGCAGATATGCGGCTGCCGAGCGCGGTGGCGGTGGCGGCACAAGAATAGAGACGATGAGCTCGCCGGCTTTCAGCGCGCTGCGGCCGGGTCCCGCGAACAGATCCGCCACTGGCACCTCTCGATTGCCGTCACGGCTGGCGACAAGCGCCGAGGCCCCGTGGCAGATGAGCGCCGGCACGGCATCCGCCGATGGCGCCGCATTGCAGATGTTGCCGCCCAGGCTCGCCCTGTTCTGGATCTGCACGCCCCCGATCAGCCGCGCCGATTGCGCAATTGCGGGAAAGATGCCCGCCACCCCGGCATGGCGCGCGACGGCGGCGGCGGTGGCCGCAGCGCCGATCGACAGGCCCCCACCATGCAGAACCGAGATCGTCATCATCTCCGGGATGCGCTTGAGGTCGACGATGCGGCCGACCTTCCGCCGGCCTTCGCGCACCTGCGGGATGAGGTCGGTGCCGCCGGCGAGCGCCCGCGCACCGTCGGCCGCCATCGCCGCGATGGCGTCCTCGATGGTCGCAGGACAGTCATAGACGAACTCCCGCAATGGCCCTCCGGCTGGCTATACGTCATGGGGGATCGGTAGCGTGTCGGGGCCAGCCTATCGCGTCGATGCTGCGCCACTCAACGGGCTTGCGACATGGGGCATCCGTGAGGTTATGCTACGGCCGATCCAGGTCGCCAATTCCGAGCGACTGTACGGGTTTCTGAGCGAGCTGAAGGGACGCCGTCCGCCGGCGGCGAATGCATCATGCACGTTGAAGGCTATGACATCGACATCCTCGTGCAGGGCTACCCCGGCAAATCGGTCTGCCACGGGGGCCTCGGCTGGAGCAGCATCGTGCTGCTGCGCGGCCATGGCCGCATCGCCCTCGTCGACGTCGGCTCCTTCAACATCCGCAAATCGCTGATCGACCGCCTGGCGGCGCACGGGCTCAAGCCAGGCCAGGTGACCGACGTCCTGCTCACCCATTCGCACTGGGACCACTCGATCAATTGGCCGCTCTTCAAGGATGCACGCATCGTGATTGGCGCCAAGGAGCTGGCCTGGTCGCTCGAGCAGCCCTGGGGCGAGACGCCGGTGCCCGAGCTCTACGTGCGCGAGCTGCACCGCTGGCCGACGGTCGTGACCGTCCAGGACAACGCCACCGTGCTCCCCGGCATCACCGCGCATATCGCGCCGGGGCATACGCCGGGCTGCCTCGCCTTCCTCCTGCGCGGCAAGGATCGCGACGTGATCTTCACCGGCGATGCCGCCAAGAACCGCGCCGAGCTCGTCTCGCGGCGACACCGACATGACCTACGATCCCGCCATCAGCCGCGCCACCATCGACATGATCTGGAAGGTGTGGCGCATGCGGCCGGGCTCCATCGTCGTCCCAGGCCACGACCTGCCGATGATGCTGCACGAGGGCAACCCCCAGTATCTCGGCAAGCGCGAAGCCGCCATCACCGCCTGGTACGGCGACGACATGGAGACCACCACCCTGTTCGAATTGACGCTGCCCTCCGAGGCGGTCACCAGAAGTGTTCGCGTCAAGGCGTAGCCCGAGATCGCCCTCGCGCCTTGCGCACCGGCGTGGCACGCTTGCCACTCAACACCACGTGCGCCGTCAGGGAGGTTGAAAAGAACCATGATCACCAAATTCGTCACGGTCTATCCCGGCCACATCGACCTCGGCGACATGGGCCAGCAGGCGACGCCCGCCAACGAGCGGCGCTACTCCAACGACGAGCTGGCTGGCGTGTTCGAGAAGACCGAGGCCGTCGCCAAGACGATGGACGCGTTCGGCTACGATACGCTGTGGCTTGCCGAGCACCACTTCCAGCACGAAGGCTACGAGGTCATCCCCAACATCCTGATGCTGGCCGTGCACCTGTCGCATGTCACCAAGCGGCTGCGCGTGGGCTGCGGCTTCAATATCGCGCCGATGTGGCATCCGCTGCGGCTGGCGGAGGACTTCGCCGTCGCCGACATCCTCACCAAGGGGCGCACCGTGTTCGGCGTCGGCCGCGGCTACCACACGCGCGAGGTCGAGACCTTCGGCGCGCCCATGCAGGACGCCGACGCCAACCGGGAGCTGTTCGAGGAGCAGGTCGAGATCATCTTCAAGGCCTTCAACAGCGAGTCCTTCTCGCACAAGGGCAAGCACTACACGCTGCCGCCCGAGGTGCCCTATCGCGGCTACACCCTCAAGGAGCTGACGCTGGTGCCGCGCCCGGTCAACCGCCCCGTCGAGTGCTGGCAGCCGGTGGTGAGCGCGAGCCCGCGCGGGCTCGACTTCATGGTCCGCCACGGCATCAAGGGCGCCGTCGGCGGCGGCGCCGCGACCATGGCCGAGGGCCCGATCCAGGCCTATCGCGACGCCGCAGCCCGCGCCGGCAAGGACCTGAAGCTCGGCGAGAACCTCACCGTCGGCATCTTCTTCTATGTCGCCAACAGCCGCGAGCAGGCGATCCGCGAGCTCACGCCCTATTACGAGGAGCACGTGAAGATGTTCGCGCCGCTCGGCTTCGTGCCGGGCATCACGCCGCCGCAGGTCGGCCGCGTCCTCGCGCCGCGGCGGCTGGGACGCAGCGGGCGTGCCGACACTCGACCACTACATGAAGCTCGGCTCCTGGTTCGCCGGCACGCCGCAGCAGCTGATCGAGCACTTGAAGAAGCTGGAGGAGCGCTATCCCGGCATGCAGCACATCAATCTCTGACCAGCATCGGCACGCCCAAGGCCGTCATGCTCGAGCAGTTCCAGCGCGTCGCCGAGGAGGTGATGCCCGCCTTCCGGTGAGCACGGCGGAGTCTACGCCGACTTCGGCCCGAGCCCGAGCAGCCGATCGGCGTTGCCATGTGCGAGCTTCGCCATGTCGGATGGCGAGAGCGAAATGGTCCGCAGGAAGTCGCGGCCGCGCTCGTTGGGGGCGTAGGGATAGTCGACGGAGAACATGATCCGGTCGATGCCGAACGTCAGCAGCGCAGCCAGGAACGGCGGCTCGGAGAAGATGCCGCTGGTGGTGATCCACACCTGGTCGAGGATGGTCTTGCTGATCGGCCGCGCGAGGTGGTCGGCATAGGGCACGAACACCTGGTCGCGCGCGCCAGCATCGCCGGCAGGCCCTCGCCCATGTGGCCGATGATGAGCCTGAGCTGCGGATGGCGGTCGAGCGCGCCGGAAAGGACGAGGCGCAGCACGTGGATCGCCGTCTCCGAGTGCCACCCCCAGCCGGCGCCCTCGAGCATGGCAGCCGGAATTGGAGGGCAAGCCGCCGTAGTAGAGCCTTGCGCACGGCCTCGGGCGCCAGGCCGGGTGGAGGTAGATCGGGAAGTCCAGGGCCTCCGCTGCGGCCAGGATCGGCTCGAAGCGCGGATCATCGAGAAAACGGTCCTCGGTCATGCCGTTGACCATGGCGCCGTGGAAGCCCAGCTCCCGCACGCCGCGCGCGAACTCCTTGGCGGCCGCCTCGGGCTCGCGCATGGGCAGGTGCGCGAAGCCCGCGAAGCGGTCGGGATGGCGCGCGACCGCCTCCGCCAGCGCGTCGTTGATCTCGCGCGCGAAGGACACGCCATCGGGCCCGTCGACCAGGTCGGCGCCCGGCCCGGTGGTCGAGAGCACCTGCACGGTGATGCCGGCCTGCATCCATGGCCGCAGGCGCCGTCTCGCCGATCTCGGGCAGCACCTCCAGCGGACTCACCCGGCCCGGCCACGTTCCTGCGCTCACGAAGCCGCGCCGGGCAATGGCCTCGGCGGCTGATCCGGCGGACCAGCGCCGGCACGGTGAAATGCTCTTCGAGGGCGACGACACGCATGAACTGGCCTCCCAGCCGCTTCTCATAGGCTCAAGTCTTACGCCAGCAGGGTCCGCTTCACCATGGCATGGACGCCCTTGTTGCCGTCGACGAGCTGTGTCACGCGCAGATCGCAGGCAAGGCTGCAGAACGCGTAGGCCTGCTCCGAGGTCCAGCCCTTTAGGTCGACGAGCCAGCGGATCATCTCGCGTAGCGCCTGCTTGGCGGCGTCGTCGAGGTCGGGGTCGAAGCCCATGGCGATCAGGTGCGTGGGCGTGACGGCACGCGGCATCTCGAGCCGCTGGCGCTTGTGCAGGACGAGCTCGAACGTGCCCTCGAGACACGTCTCCAGCGCGGTCAGGCACACCTCGCCGTCGCCCTGCACGGCATGACCGTCGCCAGCCGAGAAATTGGCACCGGGCACGAACACCGGCAGATGCAGCGAGGTGCCGGCAACGAGCTCCTTGTTGTCCATGTTGCCGCCGTACTCCCGGGGCTCCACCGTCGAGCACACGCCGTACTCGGGTCGCGGCGCCACGGCCATGACACCGAAGAAGGGCGCCAGCGGAATGGTTGGGCCCCAGGACAGCTTGGCCGTCCCGGCGTGCCGATCGATGGGCGTGATGTAGCGGTGGAACTGCGGGTAGTCCTCGGGCAGGGTTCCTCGCAGCGGACGGATGAGGGTCCAGCCCCAGTCGACGGTGAGCTCGATGGCTTTGATGCGCACCTCGAGCGTGTCCCCCGGCTCGGCACCCTCCACCGCGACAGGCCCCGTCAGGATGTGCGGCCCCGGCCACGGCTTCAGCGTCTCACAGATCTGGCGATGGTTTGCCGCCAGCATCCCGGCGTTGCCGAGATCGATAGGATTGCCCGACACGGTCTCTATGGTGACCGTGTCGCCGGGGCGAACCGTCAGGCAGGGGGCAATCTTCGCATCGAGCGCGCCCCAACGCACGGTATCTGGCGTGGCCAAAAGTGTGTGACTGCTCGGCATGCCAACCTCTCGCTAGCGCCCCACGATCCCGAACTCGGCGAATGGGATGAACGGGACGAGATCGCCCGGCCTCACCTCCGCGACCTCCTCGGCGATGTCGATCAGGCCGTCCGCGGCGCGCAGGCCCGAGATCAGACCCGAGCCGTCACGGGCGAACTTGTCGACGGCCAGGCCCTGGGGCGTCTCCTTGAGGATACCGCGCCAGAACTCGCGCCGGCCAACCTTACGGTCGGGGAATGCGAACAATGCCGGCAAGGAATACCGCCTGGGCTCAGGCCACGCTGCTCCGCCCATGCGCCGCAGCAGCGGCCAGACATAGAGCAGAAAGCACACGAACACCGCCACCGGGTTGCCGGGCAGGCCCACCACCGCCGTGCCACCGATCTGGCCGAACGACATCGGCCGCCCTGGCTTGATCGCGAGTTGCCACAGGTGCCGCTTGCCCAGCTGCTCGAGCGCGGCAACGATGTGGTCCTCCTCGCCGCGGCTGGCTCCGCCGGAGGTGATGATCACATTGAAGTCGCGCGCTGCGCGAGCCAGCCTCTCCTTCACCTCGGCAAGATTGTCCGGGAGCACGCCGAGGTCGCACGGCGTCGCGCCTGCACCGGCGATCAGGGCTGCCAGCATCGGTGCATTGGCATCGAAGACCTGACCGGTCTCGAGCTGCGCGTCGGCTGCCCCGCCCCGCCGCACCTCGTCTCCGGTCGAGACGACGGCGACCTTCAGGCGCACGTGGCAGTCGATCTCGGAGAAGCCCAGGGAAGCCAGCGCCGAGAGGTCCTGTGGGCGTAGTACGACGCCCTCGGCGAGCACGATCTCCCCGGCCTTGACGTCCTCGCCGGCCTTGCGGACGTTGGTCCCGCGCCGCAGGCCCGCGGGGATGGCCACGCGCTCGCGCCCGCCGACCGTGCCGAAACGCACATCCTCTTGCATGACGACGGTGTCGTGATCGTCCGGTAAGACGGCGCCGGTGAAGATGCGCACCGCCATGCCCGGCGCAGGCCTTCGCCCGAGCGGGTGCCCGGCTGCCGCCCTGCCATCGACGCCCAGCTCGCTTCCGGCCGCCGCGTCGTAGTCGGCAGCCGCAAAGGAGAAGCCGTCGACCGCCGCATTGGTGTGTGCCGGCACCGGCCGTGGTGCCACGGCGGCGGCTGCCAGGATGCGTCCGGCGACGTCAACGAGGGGGACGCGCTCCACACCGGCCAACGGCGCAACCCTCTCCCTGAGGATTGCAAGTGCCGCGTCGTGCCGCAGGCGCTTCTTGTCGTGCGCAAAGCAGTCGTCGAGGAGCTTTCGGGCCATGACCTGGAACTGGAAAAGCGCGCGAGTGCATCCTCGAGCGTGCGATTCCGCAGTGCGAGGCTCGCGCAAACATCTAACCACAGCCGTGCAGGCTCCGATACGCGCATCTACACCTTGGAAACAACGGCGGGCAGCTTGTGCGGAGGGCGCCGCCCCCGTAAAAAGCGGCATGGCCGAAGCAGGCAAGACCGGGAAGGACACCCAGGGGGAGGCTCGCCGCAAGCGGCTCGCCGCCGAGCTCAGGGCCAACCTCGGCAAGCGCAAGGCCCAGGCACGGGCCAGAGCTGCCGCCAAGGCGGATGCGGGTGTGGCATCCGCGCATCGCGACGCCGGGCGCTCCGATCCGTCGTAGGCCGCCAGCGTTATTTCGCCTGCGTTGTGGCGTAGAGTTGTAGCAAACAACAAACACCGCACGGGGCCATCCATGGATCGCATCAGCATCGTCGGCGGCAAGAGCCTCAACGGCTCGCTCGCCATCTCCGGGGCCAAGAACGCGGCGCTGCCGCTGATGATCGCGAGCCTGCTGACCCCCGAGCGCCTCACCCTCAAGAACATTCCCAACCTTGCCGACGTCATCACGCTGGCGCGCATCCTGCGCAACCACGGCGTCGATCTGGCTGTCGACGGCAAGCGCTCCAACCCCTCTCCCTACATGGGCGAGACATTTCATCTGACCGCGCGCGACATCGTCGACACGACCGCGCCCTACGAGATGGTCAACCGCATGCGCGCGAGCTTCTGGGTGCTGGGCCCGCTGCTGGCGCGCTGCGGGGAGGCGCGCGTGTCCATGCCCGGCGGCTGCGCCATCGGCACGCGGCCCGTCGACCTGCACCTGATGGGCATGAAGGCGCTGGGCGCCGAGATCGACATCGACGGCGGCTACGTCGTGGCCAGGGCGCCGAGCGGGCTCAGGGGCGCGCGCGTGATCTTCCCCAAGGTGTCGGTTGGCGCCACCCATGCCGTGCTGATGGCGGCCTCGCTCGCCAAGGGCGAGACCGTCATCGAGAATGCCGCGCGCGAGCCCGAGATCGGCGACGTGGCCGAGTGCCTCGCCAAGATGGGCGCCGTCATCGAGGGGATCGGCACCTCCACCTTGCGCATCCAGGGCGTCAGCCGGCTGGAAGGCGCCATGCACACGGTGCTTCCCGACCGCATCGAGACCGGCACCTATGCCTTCGCCGTCGCGGCGGCCGGCGGCGACGTCGAGCTCAGAGGTGCGCGCAAGAGCCTGCTCGAGACCGCGTTCGCGGCGCTCGAGAAGACGGGCGTGCGCGTCACCGAGACGCCAGCCGGCGTGCGCGTCACCCGCAATGGGGGGGCGCTCGAACCCATCACCATCGAGACGCAGCCCTTCCCGGGCTTCCCGACCGACCTGCAGGCGCAGCTCATGGCCCTCATGACCCGGGCCGACGGCGTCAGCGTGATCCGCGAGACCATCTTCGAGAACCGCTTCATGCACGTGCAGGAGCTGGCCCGCCTCGGCGCCGACATCCAGCTGCAGGGCGACACCGCCATCATCAAGGGCGTGAAGGGCTTGCGCGGCGCCCAAGTCATGGCCACCGACCTGCGCGCCTCCGTGTCGCTGGTGATCGCCGGGCTGATGGCCGAGGGCAAGACCATCATCAACCGCGTCTACCACCTCGACCGCGGCTTCGAGCGGCTGGAGCAGAAGCTCTCGGGCTGCGGCGCCTCCATCGAGCGCATCGTCAGCGGATGACGCCGCCGCGGCAGCGTCTGCTGAGAAAGGCCGTCGCCGCCGCTGCCGTCCTCGTCGCTGTCTACCTCATTGCCGCCTACGCGCTGCTGCCGGCCCTGTGGCGCCATCACGAGCACCAGCCGGGCCTCGCCGCCCAGCCCATGGTGACCACCACGGCGCAGGGGATCCCGGGCGATCCCCTGAACGTTGGCCTCGTCGGATTGCGCGTCGAGGTGATCCGCGCCATGGCGGCGGCGGGCTGGCATCCGGCCGACGCAATCACGCTCAGGAGCTCGGTGGAGATCGGCGTCAGCGTGGTCCTCGACCGGCCTTACCAGGACGCTCCCGTCAGCTCGCTGCTGCATCTGGGCCGCAAGCAGGACCTGGCCTTCGAGATGCTCGTCGGCCGCAGCGCCAAGCGGCGCCACCACGTGCGGCTGTGGCTGATCCTGCCCTCCGGGGCGGAGGGGCGCGAGGTGTGGCTCGGCGCAGCCAGCTTCGACCGCGGCGTGGGCTTCAGCCACGACACCGGCCAGATCACGCACCATATCGATGCGGACCTCGATGCGGAGCGCGAGGTGTTCATCGCGAGCCTGGCGCACGCGGGAGCCCTGGCCCAGATCTACGAAGTCACGGGCATCGGCCCCACTCTCAACGGGCGCAACGGCGGCGGCGATCCCTACTACACGGACGGCGAGATCGTCATCGGTGTCATCAGGCCGACATTGGAGCCCAGCGCCCCACCGCCGCAGCGGTTGGAGAATCCGGCGCCGGTCGCCGTCAAGCAGCGCCTATGGACGGCCATCGTCAGCGTGGCCCGCGCTATGCACCTATTGCCCAGGTCGCACCGGCAAGCCAATTGAGAGCGCAGTGCCGAACCCGCGCTCCACGCTCTTGTGTCCCTGCCGGCCAGAAAGGGGAAGCGTTGATGTTGTACGCAGGCCACAGCTTCGCTATCACTGCCGCGGGCAGGGACTACCGCCTGCCTTGCGCGTGAGCGCACCACCCCAGGGATACGTATTTTCGATGCCCGAATTGAAGCTCTTCGCCTTCGATGCCGACGACCTCGGTGTCATCTCGGCGCACCTGCAGGATGCTCTGCTCAAGGTCGGCGACATCGCCTTTCTGCCGGGCGAGCGGCGGTTCGCGGCCCTGGGCAACCGCTTCGATTGGGCTGACGCGCTCCAGAACGGAAAGGGCGGCACGGCCGAGTACGTGCGGCGGCGGATGGCGCTACGCTTCGAGCGCGTGCTGGCCGCCAAGGTGCAGAGCATCGACCTCCAGCGGAAGGGCGCGGTGCTTTCCCTGCTGACCATCGGCTTCGAGCCCAACCCGGCACCCGAAGACCCCGGCGGCCACATCGTGCTGCGCTTCGCCGACGGGGGAGCGATCCGCCTCGAGGTCGAATGCATCGAGGCCGAGCTGCAGGACCTTGGGCCGGTATGGCGCGCCAAATCCATGCCGCAGCACCCCGAAGACGACCAGGCGCCGGCCCAGGATACGTGAGAAGGCGGCCCCAACCTCGCGCTGTGGGCCGAGCGGCACACCGAGACGAACTTCGCGATCAGGACACTAGCCATGCCGCTCAATCTCTCCACCACCGACCCCGGCTTCGAGGGCGAGTTCGCTCGCTTTCTCGCCACCAAGCGCGAGGTGTCCGACGACGTCGATGCGGCCGTGCGCGCCATCATCGCCGAGGTGCGCCGCGACGGCGACAAGGCGCTCGTCGAGCTGACGCGCCGGTTCGACCGACTCGATCTGTCGCCGGCCGCAATGCGCGTCAGCGCAGCCGAGATCGCCGCCGCGGTGGCGGCGTGCGACAGGGAGACGCTCGCCGCGCTCGAGCTTGCGCGCCAGCGCATCGAGAGCCACCACCGGCGCCAGCTTCCCATCGACGACCGCTACACGGACGGGCTGGGCGTGGAGCTGGGCTGGCGCTGGACCGCGGTCGAGTTGGTCGGTCTCTACGTGCCGGGCGGGCTTGCCTGCTATCCAAGCTCGGTGCTGATGAACGCCATTCCGGCCCAGGTCGCCGGCGTGCCGCGCATCGTCATGGTGGTGCCGGCGCCGGCGGGCGAGCTCAACCCGCTGGTGCTGGCCGCCGCGCAGCTGGCCGGCGTGGACGAGATCTACCGCATCGGCGGGGCACAGGCCGTGGCGGCGCTCGCCTACGGCACCGAGAGCGTGCGGCCGGTCGCCAAGATCGTCGGGCCCGGCAACGCCTACGTCGCCGCCGCCAAGCGCCAGGTGTTCGGCCTGGTCGGCATCGACAGCATCGCCGGCCCCTCCGAGGTGCTGATCATCGCCGACAAGCACAACGATGCGGAATGGATCGCCGCCGACCTGCTGGCGCAGGCCGAGCACGATACCGCCGCGCAGTCCATCCTGATGACGGATGATGCCGCCCTCGCCGAGCGCGTGGAGGCGGCCGTCGAGCGCCAGCTGCGTACGCTGCCGCGCGGCAACATCGCCGGCGAGAGCTGGAGACGTTCGGCGCCGTGATCGAGCTGCGCTCGCTCGACGAGGCCCCGCCGCTGGCCGACCGCATTGCAGCCGAGCACCTCGAGATCGCCACCGGCGACCCCGAGGCGCTCGCTTCACGCATCCGCAACGCTGGCGCGATCTTCCTCGGCGCCCAGACGCCGGAGATGATCGGCGACTACGTCGCCGGCTCCAACCACGTGCTGCCGACGGCGCGCACCGCCCGCTTCTCCTCCGGCCTCGGCGTGCTCGACTTCATGAAGCGCACCTCGCTTCTGAAGCTCGACCAGGCCGCGCTCGCGGCGCTGGCGCCGGCCGCCATGACGCTCGCGCGCGCCGAGGGGCTCGAGGCGCATCGCCGCTCCGCCGAGATCCGGCTCGGCAGCAGCCGCAAGTCATGAAGGGCCCGGACATGTTCGAGCCCCCCGAGTTCGACCCAAATCCAGGTCGGCTCGTCGCCATCACGCTCGACGAGAGCTCGACCGCCGCGGCAACCCCAACATCGAGCACGAGCGCGAGGTGGCGATCTTCGACATCCTCGAGGGCAACAGCTTTGCGCTCGACGGGCGCGACGACGGCCCCTACACGCTCAATCTGTCGATCGTCGAGGATCGGCTGGTGTTCACCGTCGGCAACGAGGGCGAAGGCGACACCTTCACCCACATGCTGTCGCTCACGCCGCTGAAGCGCATCATGAAGGACTACTTCCTCGTGTGCGAGAGCTACTACCAGGCGATCCGCACCGCGCCGCCCTCGCGCATCCAGGCGATCGACATGGGCCGCCGCGGTCTGCACGACGAGGGCAGCCGCACGCTGCTGGAGCGGCTCGAGGGCAAGATCACGCGTCGATCTCGACACCGCGCGTCGGCTGTTCACGCTGATCTGCGCGCTGCACTGGAAGGGGTGAGACGTGGCGCGCGAGGGGGGGCCACGACGCTGCCCGGCTGCGGTGCTCTTCGTGCTGCACCATGAACACCGTGCGCTCGGTGATGGCGGCGGCGATCCTGCGCCATCTGGCCGGACGCCGGCTTACGTCGCTCGGCGGGCGTGAGGGCCGGCGACCCCGACCCCTTTGCCACCGCCGCGATGGACGAGATCGGCATCGACGTCTCGCAGCACATGCCCCGCACACGCTGCGCGATCTGCACGACACCTCCTTCGATCTCATCGTCACGCTGTCGCCGGAGGCGCACCACCAGGCGCTCGAGCTGACGCGCACCATGGCGGTCGACGTCGAGTACTGGCCGACGCTCGACGCCACCATGATGCTGGGGCACGGCAGCCGCGAGCAGGTGCTCGCAGTCCTACCGCGACGTGCGCGACCGGCTGTTCGGCGATCAAGGAGCGGTTCGGGTTCGAAGGCGGTCCGACGGTGTAGCTTCGCGTCAAACTCTGCTGGCGATCTCTGCACAACAGCGGACAGTGCCGGCTGCATGCGGGCCTGGAAGCGTTCCTGCATCCCGCTGCCCGGCAGCCATGAGCCGCTTTTCTCTCCCGTCCGTCGGGAACAGGCATCAGTTGCGAGCCACCGGCGGCTTGGGCGCGACGATTTCTCCGAGGGGACCCGGAAGAGCCAGCTCGGCAGCTTCGATGAGTTGATCCTCATATCGATGCACTAGGTAGCCGGCGCCGAAGAATGCGGCGAGAGCGATCGTGAAAACCACTGCGGCGATCGCAATATGCAACTGCAATAGAAGCTTGCCGAAAAAGTACCCTCCCATCCCAAAGGTCACTGCCCAGAGGATGGCTCCCGCTGCGTTTGCAGCAAGAAAATTGCGCCATTGCATGCGGTTCACGCCAGCGAGGAATGCCGCGAGGATGCGCAGCAGAGCTACGAACCGACCGAGGAAGACGACCAACCCGCCGTGCTCGCGAAATAGGTATTGTCCCAGTTTGATGCGCGGTGCCGACATGCCGATATGCCGGCCGTAGCGGACGAGAAGAGCGTAGGCGTATCGTTTCCCTATCCAATAGCCAAGATTGTCGCCGAGGATCGATCCCAGGGCAGCTGCTCCGATCACCAACCAGATGTTCAGGGTCGGATCTGCCGCGGCATAGATGGCGGCGAGCACGAGGATGGTCTCGCCCGGCAGCGGAATGCCCATGCTCTCCAGCCCGACGATCAGAGCAACCAGCCAGTAGCCATGGGTCGCCACCAGGTTCTGCAGCATTTCGTTGGAAAACACGGAGCTTGGTCCCTTTGTTTGATCGTCATGATAGAGGTCTGGGCGCAATCGCGGTGCGACTATTGACGAGTTGTCCTGCAATCCGAAAGCACAGCGCCTCCGTTGGGGATCGATTGCAGCCATGGCGGTGCCTTGCTGCCATCGTCCTGCGTCATTTTGGGGTGGTGCGGAAGGGTGCCCGCCGTCAAAACACCGACGCCCGATATGGTATGGGCCGCCTATTCGGCCGCGGCCGCTTGCACGCCCACCTCCAGCCATTCGGGCGCATCGCCACCCAGCTGTGGCGTCGGCCGGGTCCAATGCGCCGGCGTCTCGGAAAACCGGACGGTCGGACCGAGATGGCGCAGCGGGCCGCTCTTTGGTTGGCTCTCGATGCGGATCGCGTCGAGTTCGGCAGGTGACAGGTCCAATCCCAGCCCGGGGAACGCCACCTTGCCCTGGCGGTAGATGAACATGCCCGATTGGCACAACGATACGCGCACGTGATAGCTGCCGCCCTCGCGCGCGCGCCTGGCCAGCGCCAGAAGGATGCCGTAGGCGGCGAGATAGCCTGTCGTGTAGTCGCAGGCGGCCGCGGGCAAAAGCGCTGGACCATGCGGGGCGGGCCGCAGTTCGGCCTTCATGACAAAGGCCGGTCATGGTCTGCGCCACCTGCTCCCAGCCGCCACGGTGACTGAACGGGCCGTCGGCGCCGTAGCAGTTGATCGAGGCGTAGATGATGCCCGGCCGAAGTGCGGCGAGGTCTTCGGGCCCGAAGCCGAGCTTGCTGATCATGCCGGGGCGATAGCCCTGCGAGAACACATCCGCCCCCTTTGCGAGCTGCTCGAGGCGCGCTGCGTCCTCCCTTCGGGCGAGATCGAGGAAACAACTGCGCTTGCCGTGGTTCGTATCGAGGACGTGCTCGGGGATCTGCGGCAGGCGCTCGGTGGTCACCATCAGCACGTCCGCTCCGTGCTCGGCGAGCGTGCGAGCCGCCATCGGCCCGGCCAGGATGCGGGTCAGATCCAGCGCGCGAATGCCGCTCAGGGGACGGCCGCCCCTCGGCAGCGGTTCGGGATCGCTATCGCCGATCCTGATGATCTCGACGATCGGTTTGGCTGCGAGCACCTTGCCATGGGGATGCGCGAGCCACTCCTCGTTCGAGCGCACCATGCCGCCGCACACGCGCGCCTCGTCGATGGCCGCCTCCAGATCGAGCGCGTCCCACTTGGCCACGGCCTGCGCGACCGACTCCGGCATTGAGCTCGCAGCCCAGCAGCTTCTGCATTCGAGCCTGCAAATTCGGCAGACCGAAATGCGGCAGCACCCAGCGTCCGTCCTTCGTCGGCCACGGCTGAGTGATCGCTATCATCGCTTCGTGGTTCTTGTTGACCACGGGCTTGAACGAGCCATCTGGCGTCGGGCCGCTGCATGTAGACGGAGCTGCGCAGGCCAGCTGCAGCATGGCGGACGTCAATGGAGACTTTCTGCCGCCGGCCGGTCTTCATCTCCCAGATGTCGGAGACGGCCACGCCGACGCCGCCGAGCACGGCGGCACAGGTCTCCCCGATCTTGAAGCGCGTGGAGAACACCGGGTCGGCTCCGGTCGTCGCAACTTCCTCCGCCAGCGGTTGCTCGAGGCCGCTGAACGCCCTGCGCACGCCCATGACCTCTTCGAATGCCGTTGCCACGCCCAGATCCTCCCTGATCAAACCGCCATCATGCCGCGGCGGCCGGCGAAGGTCTACACGATGCATTGGAGCAAGATCGTTTCTGATCGAAGCGCTTCGCTTCGATCATGGAACGTGAGGCTTGCTCTAAAACTCAGGAATAGAGCAGGATTTCACGCTTCGGCCTCGACGTCTCGGTTGAGGTGGGGTGATTCCATCCGAAGCGATCCTGCTCTTGTTGGCCGATTGCCCGCTCGCACAGCGCCGCCGCGGCCGATATGCTCACCATGCGCGAATGGAGCCGCACGATGAAATGGCAGATCGGCGACGTCACCGTTACCAAGATCGTGGAGCTGGAGACGGTGGGCGGCAGCCGGTTCATCCTGCCCCAGGCGACACGCGAGGCCGTGCTTCCCATCTCCTGGCTGATCCCGCACTTGCCGACGAGGAAGGGCGCCTGAAGATGAGCATCCATGCGCTCATCGTCGAGGCGCCCGGCCGGCTGATCATCGTCGACACCTGCCTCGGCAACGACAAGAAGGATCGGCGGATACCGACCTGGAACGATCGGCACGGGCGCTTCCTCGAGGACCTGGCCGCGGCCGGCTTTCCCCGCGCCAGGATCGACACCGTGCTATGCACACACCTGCACGTCGATCATGTCGGCTGGAACACGATGCTGGTCGAGGGTCAGTGGGTCCCCACCTTCCCGAATGCGCGCTATCTGTTTGGCCGTGTCGAGTTCGAGCACTGGAGCACGCAGACCGAGCGCACCGACATGCTGCCCGTCTTTTCCGACAGCATCCGCCCGATCTTCGAGCGCGGTCTCGCCGATCTCGTCGAGTGGGACCACCAGATCTGCCCCGAGATCCGGCTCATGCCAAGCACTGGCCACACGCCCGGCCACGCCAGCGTCCTCATCAGCTCGAAGGGCAAGCGGGCCATGATCACGGGGGACTTCGCCCATCATCCCTGCCAGATGGCGCACCCTGAATGGTCTTCGACCGCCGACTACGACCCGCAGCAGCCGAGGCGACGCGGCAGCCGCATTTTCGGCGAGCTTGCGGGCGAGCCCGTGCTGGTGATCGGGACACATTTTGCCGGCCCGACCGCGGGCCATGTCGTGCGCGACGGCAAGACCTACAAACTGATTGTCTGAGGGTGCTCACGGGAGATTTTCGTATGGCCACGCCACGCCATTTCGGGATCCTGGTCCCATCCACCAACACCACATGCGAGATCGAGTTCTGCCGCTTGCCGCCAGCAATTGCAGGTGCATACCGCCCGGCTCGGCAAAGGTGGCAAGACGCCATTCTCCCCGAGCCTCGACGCCGACGTGGCCTATCAGTCGAAGCTGCTGGGTGACGCGCGCGTGGAAGTGATCGCGCTGGCGCAAACCTCGGCCAGCCTCTTCGCCGATGACTACGACGAGGTGACGGTGAAGCGCATGACGGAGGCATCCGGCGTGCCATCCTTGACCTCCGCACAAGCTATCGGCCGGGCCCTGCGTGCGCTTGGTGTGCTGCGGATTGCGATGGCGACGCCCTACTCGGAAGAGGTCATTGCGCGGGCAAAGCGCTACTACGAGATGAAATACGGGATCACCGTCATCGCGTCAGAGAGCCTCGGCGCTACCGACTCCTACGCCATCGGCAGGATGGACGCGGGCGTGGCGCAAGCGGCGTTCGCCCGGATCGATCGGCCGGACATCGACGCGCTGGTGGTGCCGGGCGGCAACTTTCCGACCATGGAGTGGATCTCGGCGTGGGAACGGCAATTCGGCAAGCCGGTGGTCACCACCAACCAGGCAACGCTTTGGGCTGTGCTGCGTGCGATGCGCATCAGCACACCGCTCCGCGGCAACGGGCGGTTGCTCCAGCAGATGCCGGAGGGCTAGCTCATTGGGCACTCTTCGCGAGGGGAGATGTCCGTGATAGCCTCCAAGACGACGAGCCAAACAGCCGACATGGAGTGCCAACTCGTGATTCACGTCATAGCCATCATCACTGCCAAGCCCGGAATGCGTGAGGCCATTCTGCGCGAATTCCGCGCGAACGTGCCAGCGGTCCACGCGGAGCATGGATGCATCGAGTACGGTCCGGCGATCGACACGCCGAACATGGGCAAGATCCAAACTCAGTTCGGTGCCGACACGTTTGTTGTCATCGAAAAGTGGGAAAGTGCGGACGCCCTGAAAGCCCACGCTGGCGCACCACACATGGCCGCCTACGCCGCCAAGACCAAGGACATGATCGCCAACCGGGTCATTCACGTGCTGTCGCCCGCCTGAAAGGTCCACGTCTCCAACGGGAATGGGAAGATGCCGGAGGTCATACGCGTCGGTGGTCTGGAACTACGGTTTCTGCAAAGCAAAGACGACACCGGCGGCAGCCTCGACATGTTCGAGATGACAGTGTCGCCGAATGCCCGGATGCCGGTCCCCCATTACCACGAAAGCTGGGACGAGACAGTCTACGGGCTAGCGGGGAGGACAACTTGGCAGATCGACGGACAAGACATTGATGTAGGGCCTGGCCGGACGATCTTCATAAAGCGCGGGGTTGTCCATGGCTTCCGCAACGACACGCAGGAGCCAACGACGTGCCTGTGCGTCTTGAGCCCCGGAGTGCTCGGTCCCGCCTACTTCCGTGAGGTTGCGGCGTTGATCGCCGGAGGCGCTCCCGATCTTGCGAAGATGAAGGAGACGATGCTCCGTTATGGGCTGGTTCCAGTCGCATCGGCCTAGCGCCGCCTGGAGCAAGGACCAGTGCACGGCTAGAGCAAGATCATCCGATCTAGTATCGCCGCGACTAGGGCTTTGGCCTTGCCATAGATGCCAGGGGCCTCGCTCTCGCGTGGGCCGCCGATGCTTAGAACCATGTCTGGGCCAAATCGCTTTCGCTGAGCCTCCAGCCATGCAGCGGCACGAGCAGGTGCGCCCGGATCGGTCGCGTCAACAACCAACTCTGGCTTTCCGTGCTGGCGGGCCCATTCATTCGCCCGCCTCGTACCGATGGAGATCGACAGCCCTCCAGCATCCGTGATGATGAGGGCCGCATCGCTGTCGCGCACGTTCCACTCCGTGCGCTGCAGGGGATGGGGGTCTGGCGTTTCCTTGAGGTGGAGATACTTCGCCAAGAGGCCCGGAGGTTTGGGCAGATCCTCCGCCCAGCCGCCCTTGGGGCACCAGCCGCCCCATTCCATGCCGCGCTCGATAGCAAGGTCGAGCGCAGCGCGGTCCACGCCAGTCTGACCGCCGCTGATGATCTTCATGGCATCGCATGTTAGTACCGGTGGCCCGCGACAGGCTACAAAAACATCTGCCGGTTTCCGAGGTGGAAGTACGCCTCGCCTAAACCACGGGGCTCATGCCGCCGTCGATGTTGATGGCGGTGCCCGTGATGTAGGAGCCGGCGTCGGAGGCGAGGAACAGCGCCATGTTGGCGAACTCCTCCGACGTGCCGACGCGGCCCATGGGGTTGCGCTTTCCCATCTCGGCATAGAAGTCCTGCAGCGAGCGGCCCTTGCCCTCCAAAGCGTGGCGCTTGACCCACTGGTTGCTCTCGATGTTGCCGACCAGCAGCGCATTGACGAGCACGTTGTGGGGCGCGCCCTCCGCGGAGAGCACCTTGGTCAGCGCCATGCCGGCCGCGCGCGTCACCGAGGTCGGGGCGCTGGTCGCTTGCGGTGCCTTGGCGCCGATATTGAGCACGTTGATGATGCGCCCCCAGCGGCGCGATTTCATGCCGGGGAAGGCCTGCCGGCAGAGGCGGATGGCGGCGAACAGCTTGAGGTCGATGTCGTGCTGCCAGACCTCGTCGGTGACCTCCACGAACGGTCCGCGCTGCGAGGTGCCCGCGTTGTTGACGAGCACGTCGATCTGGCCGAGCGCGCTCTGCGCGGTCTCGTAGGCCTTGCGGCAACCGTCCGCGGTACCGACATCGGCGGAGACCGCGACCACCTTGACGTTGGCGTTGGCGGCGATGTCGGCCTTGGCCTCGTCGAGCGGGCCCTGGTTGCGCGCGACGATGGCGACGTTGGCGCCGGCACCGGCAAAGTGCTTGGCGATGGCGCGCCCGATGCCGAGGCTGCCGCCGGTGATGAGCGCGTTGCGCCCGCTCATTCGCAATTCCATGGATTCTCCCCCTGCGCTCGTTCTGGCGTTTGCTCTCCAGTCGGCAGCTTGCGCCATCAGCCGCGCCGTCGGCAACATCTTCCTGCGCCAGACGTAGCCGAGACGTACCCCTCCCGCGGTTTTCGCATGCGTGCCCGGCCATATGCCGAAGGCCGCTATCTGACTATCATCGTCGCAATGCCAGCTTGACAAGGCACCGAGGAAACCCAAGGGGCACCGAGCCGATGCGGCAATCACAAGCGGAAACCGCCTACGTGCCCGGCTCTATGGCGCTGAGGGTGCTGACGCCCTTCGCGCTCGGGTACTTCCTCACCTATCTGCTGCGCGCCGTGAATGCCGTCGTTGCACCCGATCTGGTTGCCGAGATCGGTCTCGACGCGGCCGAGCTCGGCCTCCTGACGGCGGCTTATCTCGGCGCCTTCGCCATCTTCCAGCTGCCGCTCGGTGTGCTGCTCGACCGCTACGGGCCGCGTCGCGTGCAGGCAGCGCTGGTGTCGGTGGCGGGTACAGGTTGCGTCCTGTTCGCCATCGGCGAAGATGCCGTCGCGCTGACGGCAGCCCGGGCCATGATCGGCATGGGCTTCGCCGGGGGTCTGATGAGCGGGTTCAAGGCTGTCGTCCTCTGGGTGCAGGGCCCCCGACGGGCGCTCGCCAATTCCTGCGTAATGTCGTTCGGGGCCCTGGGCCTGCTGACGGCGACGGCGCCGACCGAGATGGCCGTGGAGGCCTTTGGCTGGCGCATGGTGTTCTTCGGGCTCGCGGGACTGACTTTCGCGGTCGCGCTGGTCATCCTGACGATCGTCCCCGAGCGTCGGGTAGAGCCGACACGCGAACGCCTGGGCGAGCAGTTGCGGCAGCTCGCAGGCGTTTTCAGCGACCGGGCATTCCTGGTGCTGGCCCCGCTGCTGGCGACGACCGCGGGAACCCACATTGCCGTGCAGACCCTGTGGGCCGGGCCCTGGTTTCGCGATGTCGCCGGCCTCGATCGCGTCGGCGTCGCCAACCATCTCTTTGCGACCGGCGTGGCGTTCCTGGTCGGCATCCTGTCGAGTGGCGCCATCGCCGACTGGTTCGTGCGCCGCGGGGCGAGCGAGCTTGCCGTCATGGCAGGATTTCTCGCGCTGTTCATCATTGCGCAGGCCGGCATCGTGCTGGAGCTGATGCCCTGGAGCTTGGGCTTCTGGGTGCCCTTTGGCATGAGCGGGCAGGTCGCGGTCTTGGCCTATCCGTGGCTCTCGAGCCGCTTCGGCACCGCGCTGTCGGGCCGAGCCAACACGGCAATGAACCTGCTGCTGTTCCTTGCCGCGTTCGCGATCCAGTATGCGATCGGCGCCATCATTGCGCTCTTTCCCGCGACCGCGTCGGGCGGATACGATCCCAGATCCTATCAGGTCGCGTTCGGACTGTTTCTCGCCCTCCAGCTCGTGACCTTCGTGCTGTTCCTTGCCAACTGGAAGCTGTTTCGGGCGCCAGCTCGCGGCGAGGGGCCGGGCTCTTAGACCGAGCCTGCGCCGGCCCCCGCCAGCTCCGCGATCAGCGCACCGCCCGCCTGCGCATCAGCGACCGATCGCTGACCTGGCTGCCCCGTTGCACAGTGAACTGGAGGCACTGCTCACGCTGCTCGGCAACCGATTTGCCGAGGCTGATCCAGCCGGATTTCTCCAGCACGATCTCGTCCCGACGCAGCGCCACTTCCACCATGCCCTGCATCTCGACATAGGTTCCGTTGAGACTCTGGTCGATGAGGACGAAGCGGTCGCGGCGGTACTCGATCCGGGCGTGCACGCGCGAAGCCAGCGGATCAGGCACCACGAACTCGTTCTCGGGCCCGCGCCCCATGTGCAGGACAGGGCGGTTCGGCCCCATCTCGATCGACGTCGACCCGAACGAGGCGGTCAGCCGGGTCGTGCCCGCCTTGGCCTCGAAGATGTCCTTCACCATCGTCAGGTTCTCGTGGTCCCAGACGATCTCGAAGAGCTCGATGGGTGCGGCCTTGCCTTTGACCTGGGTGCTGCCGATGTAGCGCGCCGCACCCTCCTTCGGCAGGCGCCGCACAGTCTGCTTGGCAACCAGGATCTGACCGGGCTTGGCGTGCGCCACGACGCGCGCCGCCACATTTACCGTATCTCCGAACACGTCGGCTGCATGGGCGATGACGGGTCCGCTGTGGAAACCCACGCGGACTGCCAGCGTCTTGACGCCGATCTCCGGACTCTCCGCCGCCTGGCGCACCGAGCGCTGCATGTCGATGGCCGCCTCGGCAGCCTCCCGCGCGCTGGCGAAGGTGCACATCACCTCGTCACCGATGGTCTTGACGATGGTGCCGAGGTTGCGGGTTGCGCAGTCCGACAGGATCGCCAGCGTCTTGGCGATGACGGCCTGGGCCCGCGCATTGCCGAGCGTGTCGTAAAGCTTGGTGCTGCCGCTGATGTCGACAAACAGCACGGTACGCGGCAAGCCAGTGCGTTGAACCTGTGACGATGTCATGGACGGCCGGGGCTCCACCTCTTGTCGATCATCCGCCTGTCCGGTACCGGCTATCTTATTGGCATGGGATCACAGAAACACAACCATATGCCAAAAAGGCTCATTGCGCGCCCTCCACGGCGTCTGCCCGGCCCGGCCGGCTACTTGCGGTCCCCCGTGCAAAATATTGCACTCACCCTTAACGAGGAAGGGGATGCATGGTGTTTTGCGGCACAGTCGGGACCCGCTGACTGTGGTCGCTCAGGATCCCTATTTGAGTAGGCGCAGCCCACTCGAGCCCCGGCAGCCCCTGGGAAAGGGCGCCGGGAGGGCGGTCTGCAGCCGGCTTGCAGCGGCCACAGTTGCAAGTCGCCCGCCGGACGCGTGGTGCCGCCGAGGCGGCCGACGGTGTTTCGGCAGGAACATCGCCGTGGCGGGTCGAGCGCTATGGTGAGGGTGAGTAGAAAGGGCTAGCACCGCGGGCCGCCCCATGTCGCGAGCTGGTGGCAAGCTCGCTGCACCGTGTTCCGCGGGAACGATTTGTTTGCTACCCTAGGGCCCTTGCTCGGAGGAGAGCCGTGGACAGTCGCCTGGTTCTGCCAGTGAACACCGTTCTCGACGGCAGCTACCGCATCATGCGCGTGGTGGGCTCGGGCGGGTTCGGCATCACCTACGAGGCCGAGGATATCAACCTCGGCACCATGGTGGCGATCAAGGAGTACTATCCGTTCGACTTCGGCGACCGCGACGCCACCATGAGCGTGCGGCCGAAATCGGAGCGCCACAAGCAGACCTTCGACTGGGGCCGCTCGAACTTCCTGCAGGAAGCGCGCACGCTGGCGCGCTTCGAGCACCCCAGCATCGTGCGCGTCACGCGCGTGTTCGAGGCCCATGCCACCGCCTACATGGTCATGCGCTTCGAGCAGGGCCTGTCCTTCGAGGCCTGGCTCGGCAGCCTTGGCCGGCCGCCCTCGCAGGAGGAACTCGACGCCATCCTTCACCCGCTGCTCGATGCGCTGGAGATGATGCACGGGGCCAACTTCCTGCACCGCGACATCGCCCCCGACAACATCATCGTGCGCGGCGACGGCACGCCCGTGCTGCTCGACTTCGGCGCGGCGCGCCGGGCGGTGGCCGAGATGAGCCGCTCGCTCACGGGCATCGTCAAGGCCGGCTACAGCCCGCACGAGCAGTATTCCTCCGACGGCCGCCTGCAGGGGCCGTGGTCCGACCTCTATGCGCTGGGCGGCACGCTCTACCGCGCCGTCACCGGCAAGGCGCCGGAGGAGGCCACGCTACGCTTCGACGAGGACCACATGGCCTCGGCGCTGCAGTATGCCAAGGGCAGGTACCGGCGCGATTTTCTCGTCGCGATCGATACCTGCCTCAAGGTCCGGCACTCCGAGCGGCCCCGCTCGGTGGCGCAGCTGCGGCCAATGCTGCTCGGCCGCCAGTCGCAACCTAGGGGCACGGAAAGGCTGATCGAGCCCACTTACAAGATCCCGAGCGAGCGTACGCCGTCGCTGCCGAGGATCCCCTCGCTCCCGAAGTTCTCGCAGGCCACGGTGCGCCAGGTGAAGCGGCGCTGGCCGGTGATAGCCGCCGTCGTGGCGATCGTGGGAGGTGCCTACGGTGGATACGAGTATCAGCACTGGCGCACGGCCGACAGCGGAGCTGGCACGGGCAACGGTACATCGGCGGCCGACACCGAGGCTCGGCGCAAGGCGGTGACGGATGCCCTCCAACGGCAGGCCGCGCTCGATGCCCAGAAGCGGCAGAAGGAGAAGGAGGCGGCTGACGCCCGCCAGCGCCAGATGGAGGTCGAGGAGGAGCGGCGCCGCAAGGAGATGGCAGAAGCGCAGCGGCAGGCCGGGCTTGCCGATGCGCGTCGGCGCAAGGACCAGGCCGATGCCGCCGCGGCCGAAGCACGCCGCAAGGCTGACGAAGCCGCCGAGGCAAAGCGCAAGGAGGACGCCCGCATCGCCGCGCTCGAGGACGCCAGTCGCAAAGCTGATGCCGAGGCCGCAGAGAGGCGCCGGATCGCGGCCCTCGAGGAGGCGCGCCGCAAGAGCGACGAGGCTCGGCGCAAGGCGGAGGAGGCCGAGGCCGATAAGAATCGCAAGGAAGAGCAGCGCATCGCCGCCCTCGAGGAAGCCCGCCGCAGCGAGGAGAAGCGCAAAGAGGACGAGCGCGTCAGGCTTGCTGCCATCCCCAACGACGATGCCCGAGCCGATTTCGTGCGCAAGATCCAGCAGGTCCTCAAGCGCAACCGCTGCTACGAGGGCAATGTCGACGGCCGCATCAAGGATACCCAGGAAGGCCTGAACCGGTTCGTCGAGAAGGCCAGCGACAAAGGCAATTCCAAGCCCCACCGCATCGAATTGGCCAAGGCCACCGTCGGCGACTTCGAATCCTGGCTCAAGGACGCGGAAGGCGTCAAGGGAACCATGTGCGCCCCGCCGCCCGCACCCAAGGCCGAGAAGGCCAAACCGGAGAAATCGGAACCGGTTGCCCGGGTTCGCCGCCGGGAGCGGCAGTATACGCAACCAAGGCGCGCCTACACGCCGTCACGCCCCTCCTCTGGTATTGGGCCAATTCAGGGGATACAATAACTAAAGTTGCGTAGACCCTCTGGAAGGTTGGAGGGTTTGCGCTACATTAGCGGGCGACCTTCTCCCGCCTGGGGGCCATAGGGCCGCCCGGGCGCTGGGTGTTAGGGAAGGATCGCAGAGGGAAGACGGGACTAGGAGACGCTTCATGCTTGCTCTTCGCGGCCGCGCCGTCATGCTTGCCGGATTGCTGGCAACGGCGTGCTCGGCGTCGGCGTTGGCCAACGACACGGTCACGACGCAGCAGACGGTGGTGGGGGAGGCGGTGACCGAGGTGGCGGTACTCGAGCCGCGCGCGACGGTCGCCAAAAAGTCATATGCGACCGAGACCAACGGGCGCCCTGCCAACCCCCTCCCGCCAAGCATGCACCTGCGCCAGCCTGCGCGCAGCGAGGCCTACCGACCGGCGCGGCGCTACGTCGACAGGGGTCCGCGCTCCTGCACCTATCTGGGGTGCCGGGGCGTCCACGTTCTCGGCGTCGGCTTCTAGTCGGCCCCTCGGTCACTCCTGGACCGGACGGTTGAGAGCTCGGGCCCCGCAGATGATGGCGTCCTGCCCACGGGAGCCTCCATCGTAGGCTCCCCGCCACGGGAGACGCGATACCCGCGATGTCCAAGCCCGCCCAGTCCAGACCGATTTCTGTCAGATCGATTTCAGAAGGGGCTGGGACGATCGCGCAGGGGCGCACCGCGTCCTCGCCGCTCTTCGCCTATGTCTTGGCCCTCGCTGACGATGCCCTCATTCTAGGGCACCGGCTATCGGAATGGTCGGGCGCGGCCCCGATGCTGGAGGAGGACATTGCGCTCTCCAACCTGGCGCTCGATCTGATCGGTCAGGCGAGGCTCTACTACACCTACGCGGGCGAGATTGAGGAGCGCGGCGGTGGGACGGGGCGTAGCGAGGATGCGCTTGCTTATCTGCGTGACGAGGCTGCCTACCGCAATGTGCTGCTGGTCGAGCAGCCCAACGGGGATTTCTCCACCACCATGGTGCGCCAACTCCTTTATGCTGCGTTCATGCATCCCTACCTGCAGGCACTCCAGAGGTCCGCCGATACGCGCCTTTCCGAGATTGCGGCCAAGGCCGTCAAGGAAATGGCCTACCATCTGCGGCATGCGGCCGAATGGGTGATCAGGCTTGGCGACGGCACCGAGGAGAGCAAGGGGCGCACGGTCGCCGCGTTCGAAGAGCTGTGGAGCTACACGGGCGAGCTGTTCGAAATGGACGAGGGCGAGCAGGAGCTGGTGCAGCAGGGCATTGCGGTGGACCGCCGAGCCATCCGCCCGGCCTGGGACGCGACCATCGATCGCGTGCTGGCCGCGGCAACGCTCGACCGCCCGCCCGGGCGCTGGATGCACAGCGGCGGCCGCAGCGGCCGGCACAGCGAACATCTCGGGCACTTGCTGGCGGAAATGCAGGTGCTCGCGCGTGCCCACCCCGACGCGACGTGGTGAGGTGGCTCGATGGCTACGACGACACGAGCCACCAACGGTCCCTCCCCCTTTGGGGCAGAAGATCCAGGAGTGCGCGAATCCGAGGTTGCGCATGCGTACGCGGCAGCAGCGGCCGTGGTGGACCCCGAGATACCCGTCTTGACACTCGAGGACCTGGGCGTCCTGCGTGGCGTGGAGCGCCGCGGTGAGGCCATCGTGGTCAAGCTCACGCCCACTTATACGGGCTGTCCGGCGACGCTGGCCATCCAGCTCGCGGTTCAGGCGGCACTCGCCGAGGCAGGCCTGAGCGCCGCCCGCGTCGAGACCGTGCTGGCCCCGCCCTGGTCGACGGACGACATCAGCGAGGAGGGCCGGCGCAAGCTCAAGGACTTCGGCATCGCCCCACCTGTGCGCGGGGCTGCGGCCCGTTCCCTGTTTGCCGAAGAGACCGTGGCCTGCCCGAAATGCGGGTCTGCCGCAACCTCCAGAATCTCCGAGTTCGGCTCGACCGCCTGCAAGGCGCTGTGGCGCTGCGAGACCTGCTCCGAGCCGTTCGACTACTTCAAGTGTCTCTGAGACCCAGTGTGATGATCGAGAAGTCCGCACCATCGCGCTGGGCTAGGTTCGGGGGCGGACTTCTCGATCTGAATCACACTGGAACCATCAATCTGCTAGTGTCCTTCAGATCGCGAACTTCGTTCCGAGCCCGCCGCACGTTGCGACGAATTTCGCGATCAGGCGCTTGCGCGTGAGATCCTGCCGGCTCGCATCGCGTGTCCGCGTCAGCTCCCGCATGACCTCGTGCCGCTCGTCGGGAACCCACACGCTCGTCAGCTCGCCCGCTCGCAGGAGCTTGGCCACACCCTCGGCATCGCGCCGATTGGTCTTCACCCGATCGCCGGCCTTCTTGGGAATGAGCGACGGCGCCACGACGAGGCACGTATGGCCGAGACTCTCGATCAATCGGTGGAGGCCGTAGCCGGTTGGGCCCGCCTCGTAGCAGAACGTCAGCTTGGTGTACCGGGCTGCAAGCCTGGCCGCCAGCTTGCGGGTTGCCGCATCGGTCGTGTCCACCTCGCCGAGGTAACGCACATCACCCTTCCGGCCCAACTCGGCAATGGCCACCGCATTGCGCAATTTCGCCGTATCGATGCCGATGAAAGCTTCGCTATGATGCCCCACGACTCGCCCTCCTCGTGTGAGGCTCTACCCGGCCTATCCGGGCAACCCTCGAATGCACATCGAGGGCGAGTCGCCTCATCGAGGAAGGGACATACGGTCTAGTGAGCGCCGCTCCAAGTTCTCCTCAACTGCACCCGCTGGTGCCGCCGCAGGTGTCGCACTTGAGGCAGGTGCCGTTGCGCACCAGCGTGAAGTTCCCGCACTCGCGGCAGCTCTCGCCCTCGTAGCCCTTGACGCGGGCCTCGGCCGCCCGGTCGAGCTCCAGGTTGCCCTTGGCGATGCGGGCCTTGGCGCGCTGGTCGAGCTGCTCGGCGAGCTGACGGGCCAGCTCGGCAACGTTGGCCTCCTTGCGCGCTTTGGCCGGGGTGGCGAGCCCGCGCACCGTCTCCTGCTGCAAGGCCGCCAGGCCTGCAACACCGACCTCCATGCGCCCCTTGTCGGTGCGCGGGAAGGTCGTTGCGACCTCCTGGTGCAGGCTCGCCTGCAGCGAGGCAACGGGGCTCGCCGGGTCACCCTCGGCCGCCGCCATCGCCACCGCGCTGGTGGTGGAACGCAACGCCAGCACCCGGCTCTCCTGCCCGCGCAGCAGCCCGCGCGAGAGGAACTTGGCGGCCGGTGGCGGCGCCTGGTCCTCCTCCAACTCCTGATCCGAAGAGCCAAGCCCGGTATTGACGACCTCGCTCAGGTCGACGTGGGCGAGGTCGTTGCGGCCGAGATAGGAGACGGCCAACTCGCGGAAGATGTAGTCGAGGATCGAGGTGGCGTTCTTGATGGTGTCGTTGCCCTGCACCAATCCCGCCGGCTCGAAGCGCGTGAAGGTGAAGGCGTCGACATACTCCTCGAGCGGCACGCCGTACTGCAGGCCCAGCGAGATGGCGATGGCGAAGTTGTTCATCAACGAGCGGAAGGCGGCGCCCTCCTTGTGCATGTCGATGAAGATCTCGCCAAGCCGGCCGTCCTCGTACTCGCCGGTGTGGAGGTACACCTTGTGCCCGCCGACGGTGGCCTTCTGCGTGTAGCTCTTGCGCCGGTTGGGCAGCTTCTCGCGCTCCCGCGCCCGCTCCACGATGCGCTCGACGATCCGTTCGGCCGCCACGGCGGCGCGCGCCGCCATCGGCTTGTCGGCCATCAGCTGATCGGCGACCTCCTCGGCCTCCTCCTCATCGTCCGGCAAGCAGCTGCGCGTTGAGCGGCTGGGACAGCTTGGAGCCGTCGCGGTAGAGCGCGTTGGCCTTGAGCGCCAGGCGCCAGGAGAGCATGTAGGCGGCCTTGCAGTCCTCCACGCTCGCCTCGTTGGGCATGTTGATGGTCTTGGAGATGGCACCCGAGATGAAGGGCTGGCCCGCCGCCATCATGCGGATGTGGCTCTCCGCCGACAGGGAGCGCTTGCCCTTGCGGCCGCAGGGGCTGGCGCAGTCGAACACGGCCAGGTGCTCCTCGGCGATGTGCGGCGCGCCTTCGAGCGTCATGGCCCCGCACACGTGCTCGTTGGCGGCCTCGATGTCCTTCTTGGAGAAGCCGAGGTGGTGCGAGCAGGTCGAAGGCCGGCTCCATCAGCTTGTCGGCGGGAATGCCGAGCTTGCCCGTGATGAACGGCTCGCCGAGCGTCCAGCGATTGAAGGCGAACTTGATGTCGAAGGCCGTCTTGAGCGCGCCGTCGAGCTTGCGCAGAACCTCGTCGGTGAAGCCCTTGGCCTCGAGCGTGGTGTGATTGATGGCGGGCGCCTGGGCGAGCGTGCCGTGGCCCACCGCATAGGCCTCGATCTCGGCGATCTCGGCCTCGCCGTAGCCGAGCGTGCGCAGGGCCTCGGGGACGGCCTGGTTGATGATCTTGAAGTAGCCGCCGCCGGCCAGCTTCTTGAACTTCACCAGCGCGAAGTCGGGCTCGATGCCGGTGGTGTCGCAATCCATGACGAGGCCGATGGTGCCGGTCGGCGCGATCACGGTGGACTGCGCGTTGCGGTAGCCGTGCTCCTGGCCGAGCGCGATGGCCTGGTCCCAGGCCCGCTTGGCCGCCTCCACGAGGGCATCGTCGGGGCAGGCCGCGGTATCGAGCGGCACCGGCGGGGTGGCCAGCTTCTCGTAGCCGTCCTGGTGGCCGTAGGCGGCGCGACGGTGGTTGCGGATGACGCGCAGCATGTCGGCGCGGTTGGGCTCGAAGCCGGGGAAGGGCCCGAGCTCCTTTGCCATCTCCGCCGAGGTGGCATAGGCGACGCCCGTCATGATGGCCGAGATGGCCCCGCAGATGGCGCGGCCCTCGCGGCTGTCATAGGGGATGCCCGAGGCCATCAGCAGACCGCCGATGTTGGCAAAGCCGAGCCCCAGCGTGCGGTAGCGGTAGCTGAGCTCGGCGATCTTCCTGGAGGGGAACTGCGCCATCAGCACCGAGATCTCGAGCGCAATGGTCCACAGCCGGCAGGCGTGCTCGAAAGCGGCGACGTCGAAGCGCTTGTCGACAGACGCGCCAGGGCCAGAGCGCGCCTCGCTCGCCTGTGCGCCCACGGCGCAGGCGTCCCTGAACATCATCAGGTTGAGCGAGGCCAGGTTGCAGGCCGTGTCGTCGAGGAACATGTACTCCGAGCACGGGTTCGACGCGCGGATCGGCCCCGACTTCGGGCAGGTGTGCCAGTCGTTGATGGTGGTGTGGAACTGGATGCCGGGGTCGGCGGAGGCCCAGGCCGCATGGCCAACCCGCTCCCACAGGTCTCGCGCTTGCAGCGTCTTGACGGTGCGCCCGCCGAGGCGCGCGGTCAGCGCCCATTCCCCGTCCGCCTCGACCGCCTGCAGGAACTCGTCCGTCACGCGCACGGAGTTGTTGGAGTTCTGGCCGGACACCGTGAGGTAGGCCTCGCTGTCCCAATCGGTATCGTAGGTGGCGAACTCGATCTCCTTGTAGCCCTGGCGCGCGAACTGGATGACCCGGCGGATGTAGTTGTCGGGCACGAGGTCGCGCCGCGCTTCCTTGATGGCGCGCTTGAGCGCGGGGTTCTTGGCCGGATCGAAGCAGTCATCGCCGTCGGCCTCGCAGTTGACGCAGGCCTTCATGATGGCTTTGAGCCGGTTGCGGCAGATCTTGGAGCCGGTGACGAGGGCGGCGACCTTCTGCTCCTCCTTCACCTTCCAGTCGATGTAGGCCTCGATGTCGGGATGGTCGATGTCGACCACCACCATCTTGGCGGCCCGTCGCGTGGTGCCGCCCGACTTGATGGCGCCGGCGGCGCGATCGCCGATCTTGAGGAAGCTCATGAGGCCCGAGGACTTGCCGCCGCCTGAGAGCTTCTCGTTCTCGGAGCGCAGCTTGGAGAAGTTGGAGCCGGTGCCCGAGCCGTACTTGAAGAGGCGCGCCTCGCGCACCCACAGGTCCATGATGCCGTTCTCGTTGACGAGGTCGTCCTCGATCGACTGGATGAAGCAGGCGTGCGGCTGGGGATGCTCGTAGGCCGACTGCGACTGCGTCAGCTCGCCGGTCTCGTGATCGACGTAGAAGTGGCCCTGGCTCGGCCCGTCGATGCCGTAGGCCCAGTGCAGGCCCGTGTTGAACCACTGCGGGCTGTTGGGCGCCCCGTACTGCATGGCGAGCATGTAGCGGTGCTCGTCGAAGAAGGCGCGCGCGTCGTCCTCGCTGAAGAAAAGTAGCCGCCCTTCCAGCCCCAGTAGGTCCAGGTGCCGGCGAGCCGGTCGAAGACCTGGCGCGCGTCGTGCTCGCCGATGTAGCGCTCCTGCTCGGGGCGCTCGGCCAGCGCGCGCTCATCTGCAACGGAGCGCCACAGCCAGGAGGGGACCTGCGTCTCCTCCACACGCTTCAAGCGCGCCGGCACGCCGGCCTTGCGGAAATACTTCTGGGCGAGGATGTCGGCCGCCACCTGGCTCCAGTGCTCGGGGACGGCGAAATTCTCGAGCTTGAAGACGACGGAGCCGTCCGGGTTCTTGATCTCCGAGGTGGCGCGGCGGAACGGGATCTTCTCGTAGGGTGACTTTCCTGCCGTCGTAAACCGCCGCTTGATCTGCATGTCTTGCCCCCGCTTTGGAAGTTTTGGGCGCGCATGCAGAACGGACCGCGCCTGGGTGTGTCTTTTGCTGACGCCAGCAGACGCAAAATCCTCACTCGCGCAACGGAGCTCTTCACCCTCCGTGTTCGCGTCGGCGCCCGCCGCATCCCGTTACGCCGGGGCTGCGCAGGCATTTTTTGGTGAAGGCGCTAGGGCCGGTTGGCCGGCGCCCGTGATGAGCAAACTATGACGATTCGGAGGCGGCCGTCTACGAGCACTTGTGGGTGGTAGATGGCACACATACTAAATGTAGTAGGTAGGAGAATACATGGCGCGAGGCTGTGCATAGCAGGTTACAAATGGCCCGGCAGCGCTTGTTTTGCCGCCTCCGACCGCGCATGGCCGCGCGAGATTTGGCTCCAGCTTTTTGCTCGCGCCATCCCCAGGTCGCCAACACTAGCCGATTCAACGGCGCCGGCTGTGGCAGTTCTGCCGCGGCTGTGTCGCCATGGACAGAATGGCAGTGCAGATGCCATAAGCCCAACCGCAGGATACGCAAGCGGCCGGGCGCAGGTATGGGCATTTTCAGCGAGATCTTCAGCTGGTGGGGCGGCAATACCTGGTCGAACCGCCTCTACACCGCGCTGCGGGGCAGGCTCGTTGGCACCGACGCCGGCGGCAATCGCTACTACGTCCAGAGCAAGGGAATTGGCCCGCTCGGCGTGCCGAGACGGTGGGTGATCTACAAGAACCTGGCCGAGGCCTCGCAGGTGCCGCCCGAATGGCACGGATGGCTCCACTATCTGGTGGACACGCCCCCGACCGAGGAGGACTACAAGGCCCGGCCCTGGGAGAAGCCCCACCGCATGAACATGACCGGCACGCCGCAGGCCTATCGCCCCGCCGGCAGCATTCTTGGCAAGGGCCGCCGCCCCGAGGCGACTGGCGACTACAAGCCGTGGCAACCCAGTTGAGGTGCGGCTCGTCGTCACGCTGGCGCCACGTTTTTCGCCCCACCTCCAAAGCCCGAGATTGGCGGATCGCGTCGGAGGACAATCGGCACCGCAGATGGCTCACGCTCCGCACCGGCGCATGCATAAGGGCCCGACGGCACTGCCGATTTGGGCTGCGACCGGTGCCTGTGCGCTCCTCCTCACATCGGCGGCGCCGGCCCTGGCCCAGCGCATCGAGAATTCGGTGGCCGTATTTGCTGCCCTCGACAAGGTGACGGCCAAGATCTCGCGCCTCGAGATACCGCTCAATCAGACCGCCACCTTCGGCGCGCTCAAGGTGACCCCGCGCGTGTGCTACTCGCGGGCGCCGACCGAGACGCCCAAGACCACCACCTTCGTGGAGGTGGAGGAGGTGCAGCTCGACGGCAAGGAAAAGAAGATCTTCTCGGGTTGGATGTTCGCCGACAGCCCCGGCCTCAATGCCGTGGAGCATCCCGTCTTCGACGTGTGGCTGACCGACTGCACGCACCCGCGTGCCGTCGCCCAGCGCCCCGCTGCCCCTGCGCCCGGCGCATCGGCCGACTCCCAGCAGCAGCGCGAGGAGCCCGAGCCGTTCCGGCACCGCCGCGTACCGCGGTGATGCTGTCCCGGGCGTGCCGGAATTAGCCGGGCCGAGCGTCCGCCGCCGCTATCGGGGCCTGCAGCACGTCGTAGCCGTAGACCCAGCTCGGATCGACCTTGCTGTCCTTGCCCCAGGTGTTCTGCCGCGAGGTCAGCTGCAGGCGGGACGCGCGGGCGTGCCGCGTTGCCTGGTAGCGCTGGAAAGCTTCCGCCGGGTCGCTAAAATCGCCGATGCAGCGCGCCAGCATCGCCGCATCCTCCAGCGCACTAGCTGCGCCCTGCGCCATGTAGGGCGTCATGGGATGGCAGGCGTCGCCGAGCAGGGCGACCGGCCCGTCACGCCACGTGGGCAGCGGATCGCGCTCGAACAAGGCCCACTTGTGCACCTGCGGGCATGCCGCCAGCACGCGCTGCACCTCCTCGTGGAAGCCGGCAAAGGCCTCGATTACCTCCCCCATCTCGCCGCGCGCCGACCAGGATTCCACGTCCCAGGCGGGGTCCGGCACGCTCGTCACAAAGTAGATCTCCTCGCGCGCAGCCTTGACGGGATAGATCACGATGTGCCGGTCCGGTCCCCACCACTTGGTGCAGGTGTCGACCGCGAAATCTCCCATCAGGGCCGAGGGGTAGACAGTGCGGTGGGCGACCCGGCCCGTGAACTTCGGCTTCTCCGGGCCGAGCAGGATCTCGCGGATCTTGGAATGCACGCCATCGGCGCCCACCACCGCGTCGGCGCGCGCGGTGCTGCCATCGGCAAATCGGAGTGTGACGCCTGAGCCGCTCCGGTCGAGGCCAACGAGCTTCTTGTCGAAGGCGATCAGCTCCGGCGCCACGGCCGAGAAGAGTGCCGCGTGCAGGTCGCCGCGATGCATCAGGAGGTAGGGGGCCCCGTAGCGGGCTTCGGCCTCGGCGCCGAACGTCAGGTCCGCCAGGTGCTCGCCCGTATCCCACACGCGATTGCTCCAGGCGGGCGGATAGAACGCGAGCCGGCGCAGGGCAGGCTCGAGCCCCAGCGCGCGCAGCACGCGCATCGCGTTGGGGCTCATCTGGATGCCGGCGCCGATGCGTTGAAATTCCCTGGCCTGCTCGTAGACCGTGACGTCCACACCCTTGCGGCTCAGGAACCCGGCGAGCGCGAGCCCGCCTATCCCTGCGCCGATGATGGCGAAACTGACCTTGGCAGGCATGACATTCCTCCGGAGGGCGACGGCCCCTGGCTCTGGCGCACTGGGAAATCTGGCGCACTGCGAAGTCGGCGCTAGGGCGACCTCATGGCATGGCTCAGCCTCGGATGCCGGGCGATCCATTTCAAGTGCAATTGCAAGGGTGGTGAAGGCAAGTGCGAGCGGCAGCTCGCGGCACGACACTCGGCCCCGCGCCGCTCACTCGGCCTGGTGGCCCTGGATGATGTCGAGCACCCAGTGCGCGCTGGCATCGGTGGGGAGCGCGTGGAAGTCGGCCTCGTGGGCCAGCGCATTCTCCAGCAGGGTATGGAACTCGGCGCGCTCGATCTCCATCGTGCCGAACTGCTTCAGGTGCTCGGTGACGAACTGGGTGTCGAGCAGCGAGAACCGCCCCTGGATCAGACGTGCACACAGGTAGATGAGCGCCACTTTGCTGGCGTCGCGGGCGGTCGAGAACATGCTCTCGCCGAAGAAGGCGCCATTGAGCGCGACGCCGTAGAGGCCGCCGACCAGCCGCCCGCCGGCCCATGTTTCGATCGTATGGCAATAGCCGGCATCGAACAGGTCGCGATAGAGCGCCCGGATCTTGCGGTTGATCCAGGTCGTGCGCCGGCCGGCCCGGGAGGCGGCGCAGCCCTCGATCACCCCCTCGAAGTTGCTGTCGACGCGCACCTCGAACACGCCCTGTCGGACCGTGCGGGCGAGCCGCTTGGGCACATGAACCTGGTCGAGTTGCAGGATGCCGCGCTGCTGCGGCTCGATCCAGTAGAGCGCGGGGTCGTCGGCGCTCTCGGCCATGGGAAAGATGCCGCAGGTATAGGCCTTGAGCAGCACCTGGGGCGTGATCTCGATAATGATGTCGTCGCGCGACGCCATGTGCCTTTCTTCGCCGATCGCCGAAGCGGCGGGTAGTCCTCTCAAGCAATTATGGTTTTTGCAGGAATTTCTCAAGCCAGTGGATGTCGTAGACGCCGTTGGCAATGTCGGGCTGCTGCACCAGATCCGCAAACAGCGGCGTGGTCGTCTCGATGCCCTCGATGACGAACTCGGAGAGGCAGCGCTTGAGCCGCATCAGACATTCGTTGCGGTTCTTGCCGTGTACGATCAACTTGCCGATCAGGCTGTCGTAGAAGGGCGGGATGCGGTAGCCCTGGTAAGCGCCGCTGTCGACTCGCACGCCGAGGCCCCCGGGCGGGTGCCAATAGGTGATGGTGCCGGGCGAGGGCATGAAGCTGCGCGGGTTCTCCGCGTTGATTCGGCATTCGATGGCGTGGCCGGAAATCGTCACCTCGCTTTGCGAGAGCGAGAGCGGCGCGCCGGAGGCGATGCGGATCTGCTCGATGACGAGGTCGAGGCCGGTGATCATCTCGGTCACGGGGTGCTCGACCTGCAGTCGCGTGTTCATCTCGATGAAGGCGAAGTCTCCGTCCTCGTAGAGGAACTCGACGGTGCCGGCGCCGCGGTATCGCAGCTTCTGCATGGCCTTGGCGACGGTGGCTCCGATCTTGGCGCGCGCCTCGGCATTCAGCGCCGGCGAGGGTGCCTCCTCCATCACCTTCTGGTGGCGGCGCTGCAGCGAGCAGTCGCGCTCGCCCAGGTGGATAGCGTTGCCGCTCCCGTCGCCGAACACCTGCACCTCGATGTGGCGCGGCTTCTCCAGGTATTTCTCGAGGTAGACGCTGTCATCGCCGAAGGCGGCCTTGGCCTCCGCCCTCGCGGTCTTGATGGCGATGTCGAGGTCCTCGGCCGTACGGGCCACCTTCATGCCGCGTCCGCCGCCGCCCGCCGCCGCCTTGACGAGGACTGGGAAGCCCATGTCCTTGGCGATCTTCATCGCCTGCGCCTCGTTGGTGACCGCCCCGTCGGAGCCCGGCACCACGGGAATCCCCAGCCGCCGGGCCGTGGCCTTGGCCTCGATCTTGTCGCCCATCAGGCGGATGTGCTCGGAGGTGGGGCCGATGAAGGTGATGCCGTGCTCCTCCAGGATCTCGGCAAAGCGCGCGTTCTCCGACAGGAACCCGTAGCCCGGATGGATGGCGTCCGCGCCCGTGATCTCGCACGCAGCCAGCAGGCGCGGAATGTTGAGATAGCTGTCGGCGGCCGGCGGCGGGCCGATGCAAACGCTCTCGTCCGCCAGGCGCACATGCATGGCATCGGCATCGGCGGTGGAGTGAACGGCAACAGTGGCGATGCCGATCTCCTTGCAGGCTCGCTGGATCCTGAGCGCGATCTCGCCGCGGTTGGCGATCAGCACCTTGTCGAACATCGCTTGCCGCCGGCTCTCGTGTGGACGCTACTCGATGATCGCCAAGGCTTCGCCGAACTCCACCGGCTGGCCGTTGCCGACGAAGATGGCGGTGACCACGCCGGCCTTGGGGGCGGGGATGTGGTTCATGGTCTTCATCGCCTCGATGATCAGCAGCGTCTGGCCCTGGGCGACGCGCGTGCCAACCTCGATGAAGGGCGCAGCGCCGGGCTCCGGCGCCAAGTAGGCCGTCCCCACCATCGGCGATTTGACGGCGCCCGGATGCTTGGTGGGGTCGGCCGCCGCTGGCGCGCCGGCAGGCGCCGCGCGCGGGTGCTGCCGTCGGCGCGGCGAGCGTGGCAGCAGCGGCCATCGGCATGGCTTGCACCGAAAGCTGGCGCGAGACGCGCACGCGCAGGCCTTCGCGCTCGACCTCGATCTCGCTGAGGCCGGTCTCGTCGAGCAGCTCAGCGAGCTCGCGAATGAGCGCCTGATCGACGCTGCCCTTGCCTTTGGTGTCCTTTGCCATGCGCTCGCTCAGTCCCCTTTTTCCTTCTCTCTCGGGCCGCGGTTGCCCACCTACCGTGCCGGCTTTGCCTTGCTACCCGCCAACAGGTCGGCCATGGCCTCGACAGCCAGCTCGTAGCCCTTGGGCCCGAACCCGCAGATGACGCCCCGCGCCGCGGGAGCCACATAGGAATGATGGCGAAAGCCCTCGCGCCGGAACACGTTCGACAGGTGCAGCTCGATCACCGGCTTCTCGGCGGCGGTGAGCGCATCGAGGATGGCGATCGAGGTGTGGGTGTAGGCCGCCGCGTTGAGGATGATGCCGGATGCCTGCTGGCGCGCCTCCTGGATCCACGTCACCAGCTCGCCTTCCAGGTTCGACTGCCGGAAGTCGATGCCCACGCCCAGCGTCTTTGCCCGCTCCTCCGTGCGCCGGCGCACATCCTCGAGCGTCTCGGCCCCATAGACGGAGGGCTCGCGAACACCCAGAAGATTGAGGTTCGGCCCGTTCAGCACAAAAATCGGCTTGGGCATCGGCCGTCGCTTGAAAGTTGGCCGCGGATGCGGCTCGGGGTTTTGCGGGCAACGCGCGCGGCGCCGCGAACATTTCCAATCAGGCGCCCTCCTATCAGCTTTCCGGCGCCCGCGAAAGGCGGGCTGGCCGGTTGTTAAGAGGCATTTGCCGCAACCGCGCGGTGCTGCCTATCACGGCGCTTTGGCTTGGTTAGCAGACTTTGCAGCCGTCCTTGCGCACCTCCTGGACATACTTGCCGAGCAGCTCGTCCAGGTTCTCCGGCGCGCCGGGGACAATGTGCTCGCCGACGATGAAGTGCGGCGTGCCCTGGATCCCCATCTTGGTGGCGAGCGCGCGCGTATCGTCGATCTCCTTCTTCACCTCGGGCAAGGCCATGTCCTTCTTCAGCCGCGCCATGTCGAGGCCGAGCTTTTCCGCCACCTGCAGTGCCGAGGCCTCGTTGGCCTGTCCCTGGTGCTGCAGCATGGCCCGGTGGAAGTCCCAGTACTTGCCCTGCAGCTTGGCGGCGAGCGCAACCTTGGAGGCCTCCTCCGAGCCCTTGGCCAGGATCGGGAACTCCTTGAGGATGAGGCGCACCTTCTTGTCCTTGTCCACCAGCTTGGCGACGTCGGAGAAGGCCTTCTTGCAGAAGCCGCAGTTGTAGTCGAAGAACTCGATTACGGGCACGTCACCCTTGGGGTTGCCGACGACGGGGGAGGCGGCAGGTCGGAACAGCTCGCTTGAGTGCTCCTTGATGGCCACCGCCATGCGCTCGGCCTGGATCTTGTCCATCTTGGCCTCGAGCGCATTTTGCGCCTCGAGCAGGATCTCCGGGTTGTTGGTCAAAATCTCCTTGACGATGGTCGCAAGCTCCTTGCGCTGCTCGGGGGTGAAGGCACTGGGGGCGGCCGCGCCGCTTGCGGCCGGCTGGGGCGAACTCTGCCCGACGGCCAGTGACGCACCAACCAGCAGCAGCGCGGGCGCGAGGACGAGCGCCGCCACTTTACGCGAGACGGGAGAGGCTGACGTCTTGGCAGGCATAGGCATTCCTTCCGTTCTTGGCCTTTCGGGCGGTCTTGGCTGATGGCTCAGGCAGGTATCTTGTAGGTAATGATGTCCTCGGCAATTAGCCAGCCACGCGAGCCGCGCGGGAACTTGGCCTGGGCGCGTTTGGCGTAGATCTGGGCCTCGCGGATGTCGTGGGCGTTGCCGGAGTAGAAGTGCTTTCGGGCGGTGGCGAGCAACGCTTCGGCTTCGTTGCCGCGGCGCTGGTAGGCGATGGCGAGCTGATACCAGCCCATCCAGTCGTCATCCTCGCCTTGCCCCAACGGCTTGTCAGCACCGAGTGTGCGGGTGAGGATCTTGATCGCCTCGTCGAGGTAGGCTGGATTGTTGGAGTCCAGGAGCGCCCGGGCAAGCAGGATGTGGGTCTGCGATAGTGATATTGTCGCGTGGGTGCGCTTCTCTTTCTCGAGCAGGCTCACGGCCCGGCGCAGCGGCTCGATTGCCGGGTGGGCTTGACCCGCCTTCACCAACAGCTCGCCTTTCAGCTCCCAGAAATAGGGATAGTCCGGCCTGTCCCGAATCAGCGCGTCGACCTCGCCCAGGGACTGCGCACAATTGCCCGAGCAGTTGCGGGCTATGGCGCGCGCATAGCGGGCAGGCAGGCTGGTGTCGCTCGCCGGATAGCGATTGAGCGCCGCCTGCAGCGGAAGCATATGGCCGTCGAGCTTGGCGCGCATCAGATCGTGACGGAACTGAAGCTCGGGGGGATCCTTGACGTCCGCATAGGGGCTGGCCATCACCCTCTCGCGCAGCTGGTTGATGCGAACAGCAGCAACCGGGTGGCTGCGCACGAACGGATCCAGGTCCTTGGCCGACCAGAACTCCTGCTCGGCGAAGCGCTCGAACGTGGTGAGCATGCCCCGCCCGGATTGGTGGGTCGCGTCGAGGAGTCGCACGCCCGTCTGGTCGGCCGAAGACTCCTGCGCACGCCGCTCGCTCAGGAGAGAGCGCATCAGGATGTCGTTGCCGCCCATGGCCAAGCCGCCGCCGGCCCCCGCCACCTCGCGGGCGCTGTCGCCGCCGGCGACCGCGCCCCCCACCATCAGCCCGATCCCGAGCACGGTCAGGAGCAGGCTTTTGGTGGCGTCCCGCGCAACCCGGCTGCGCAACGCGGCCATATGACCGCCGACGATATGGCCCGTCTCGTGCGCGATGACACCGATCACTTCGTTGGGTGTCTTGGCCTGCATGAGGGTGCCGGTGTTGATGAACACGTTACGTCCATCCACCACGAAGGCGTTGAAGCTCTCGTGGCGTATGATGCGCATGGAAATATTCTGTGAAGCAAGGCCTGCAGCCTTGAAGATCGGCACAGAGTAGTCTTTCAGCAGGTTCTCGATCTCGGTATCGCGGATCAAGGGCAGGTTCTGGGCCGCGGCCGGTGCCACGGCCGCCAGCGAAGCCGATACGGCATAGATGGCGGCAAGCGAGGCCGCACGCCATCTCGGGGTGCGCTGTCGCGTGCCACCGTCTCGAGGGTCCGGCAGGAAGGAGGGCGCAAGAATGCTGCGGTCGCGATCGGTGTCGGCTTGCACGGTGCGAGACTCGCGTTCAAAGCGCTGCTGGCGCATTTGCCTGCTTGGGGTCCACCCCCGGCGGCTGCCATGGTCTAGGCAACTCGAACCGCTCCGACTATAAGCCGCGTGCCGCTGATGCGCCAACCACATTGCCGCGACGACGCGGGCCCTTCGGGTGCCCCGCACTGGCGCCGATGTGGCCCGCTATCGTGCAACGATGGCGGTTTCAGGGCTCCCGGCACCGGAGTGTGGCATGAAGACTGTGCGAGTGGCAGACGGAGCACAGGCAGGGGCGGCGCCGACCGGTCTGGATGCGGCGCGGGCGGCACTCGCCCTCGAGCCATCCCAACGCAGCGCGGTGCCCGCATTCATCGTCATGGACGTGATGGAAGCCGCCGCGGTACGCGAAGCCCAGGGCCACAAGATCATTCACATGGAGGTGGGCCAGCCCGGCACGCCGGCGCCGCGCGCGGCCATCGAGGCCGTCAAGCGAGCGCTCGAGCGCGAGACGCTCGGGTACACGGTGGCGCTGGGCCTGCCGGCGTTGCGGCAGCGCATCGCGCTGCACTACCGCCAGCGCTACGGCATCTCCGTCGCCCCGGAGCGCGTCGTGGTGACGACCGGGTCCTCTGCGGGGTTCGTGCTGGCGTTCCTCGCGCTGTTCGACCAGGGCGCCAAGGTGGCGCTGCCTTCACCCGGCTATCCCTGCTATCGGCACATCCTCACCGCGCTCGGCCAGAAGCCAATCCCCCTCGTGACCGACGCGGCGACGCGCTGGATGCCGACCGCGGACCAGGTCGAAGAGACGGCGCGGCGCGAGGCGATCAAGGGCCTCGTCATCGCCAGCCCCGCCAACCCGACCGGTACCATGCTCGAGCCGGGGCGCCTGGCCGAAATCGCCGAGGCCTGCCGGCGCAACCGCGTGTGGTTCGTGTCCGACGAGATCTACCACGGCCTGACCTACGGCATGAGCGAGCAGACGGCGCTCGCCCATAGCGAGGAGGCGGTCGTCATCAACAGCTTCTCCAAGTACTTCTCGATGACCGGCTGGCGCGTTGGCTGGCTGGTAGTGCCAGAGGCGCTGGTGCGGCCCATCGAACGTCTGGCGCAGAACCTCTACATCTCGCCACCGACCGTGGCGCAGGTGGCGGCCATCGGTGCGTTTGACGGCATCGAGGAGTTGGAGGCCAACAGGCGCGTCTACGCCGAGAACCGGGCGCTGCTGCTCGAGGCGCTGCCCAAGGCAGGCTTGAGCCGCATCCTGCCCGCCGATGGCGCGTTCTATCTCTACATCGACGTGAGCGAGTTCGGCTCCGACAGCGTCGCCTTCACGAAGGCGATGCTCGAGGACATCGGCGTTGCCGCCACGCCCGGCGTCGACTTCGATGCCGAGCGCGGGGCCCGCTACGTGCGCTTCTGCTATGCCGGCACCACCGCCGATATGGCCGAAGCGGCGCGCCGTCTCGCGGCCTGGAGCCGCCTCAACCGCAATGCATGAGGCTCGCGGGCCGCGGTAGCAAAGTCGGCTTGGCTGGCTCTTACCTGCAGGCCCGGGCGAACGCTGTGCATTCGTAGAGCAGTGTCTTGATCTCGCATTTCTTCGCGACCGCCCCAATCCTGACGGCGTCGCCGAGCTTGGCCTTGGCCGCGTTCTTCATCGCTGCCTCCGCCATGAAGGAGGCGAAGCCCTCGAGCGCCCCAGTACCCCAGCCACCGACCTTGAGGCACTTCTCGGCTCGCGCCGGGGAGCCCTGAGCGCTCAATAAGAGAGCGCCGGCCGCGACGACAATCGCCATGCGCGCAAATGCTCTCATCCGCGCCTCCCCTTTCCGTTTGGCCGCCGGCAGTGTGGACCTGCCGACGACACTCGACAATCGCGAAGATGGGCTCGAGATGGTCGGGCGCAACGATGCGTCGCAGATGTTGCCGGCCGCTCACTCGCCCGAGAGCTTGCGCTGCCACCAGCCTCTGCGGGTCGGTCGCGGTGGCTCCTCCGGCCCTGGTTCGACATGCGCGGGCTCGGGTTCGCGCCGTGCCGGCACCTCGTCGGCAGGCGGCTCGGCGTGCCGCTCGCTGGCGCCCCCGTTGCCGTTGGCATCGGAGGCGTGCCAAGCCCGCTCGGGTGGCGCCTCGGCATGCGCGTGTGCTGGCTGGGGAGCGGGTTCCTCGGGGGTGGGAGCATGACGGGGCGTCGTTTCGTGCCGCGGCTCCCGCGCGCTTGCCTCCTCACCCGGCTTCTCTCCATTCGCGGCCGCCAGCGGGGAACTGTCCTCGCCTTGGTCCGCGCCGGCACCGTTGCCCATCTCGCCGTCGTGCGCGCCAGCCTCGCCGACGTGTTCGCGCGGAGCCTCGTCGCGGTCACGCCCCCGCCGTCCACCCCTGCGTCCGCGCCGGCGTCGCGGCCGGTCCCGCTCCTCGCGTCCCTCGCGCACCACGTCCTCGCCCTGGGCCAAAGAGGGCTGCTCGCCGCTGCCGGCCGGCTCGTCGACGGGCTCGCCTTGGTCTTCGCGCGGGTAAGGCTGCTCGGCGCTGCCGCCGACCTCGCGCTCGACCTCATCGGCCTCGCCGTTGCTTGCGAACTCGGCGTGCTCGCCCGCGATGGCGCGGCCGCTCGTCGGAGCGCTCCTCCCGCCGTCCCCGCCGTCGCCGCCGTCGCGGGCGTCGCCCGCCCTCGCGCTCGCCCGCGACCTCGGCTGTCTCCTCGCCGGGCTCCTCCTCGCCTTCCTGGCCCTCGAAGCCCCATTCCATATTCACGACGGGTCGCTCGCTCGGCTTCTGGGCCACCGGCTGGGTGGCCGAGCGCTCGATGGCGAAGTTGGCACCCTGCATGCGCTCGGAGGCTTCCACGGCGATGGCGATGCCGTAGCGGCGCTCCATGTCCGTCACGAAGGCACGCTTGTTGTTGAGAATGTAGAGGGCCGCCTCCGCCGTCGTCACGGCCGTGAGCGAGCCGCGCGCATCGCGCAGAAGATGGTCCTCGAGCGCGCGCAGCACCGCCAGCGCCACCAATTCGGTGGAGCGGATGATGCCGGTGCCCTGGCAGTGCGGGCATTGCGAGGTGGAGCCTTCGAGCACGCCCGTGCGCATGCGCTGGCGCGACATCTCCAGCAGGCCGAAATGGCTGATGCGCCCGACCTGGATGCGCGCGCGGTCATGGCGCAGGGCATCCTTGAGGCGGTTCTCGACCTTGCGGTTGTTGCGCCGCTCCTCCATGTCGATGAAGTCGATGACGATGAGGCCGGCAAGGTCGCGCAGCTTGAGCTGTCGGGCGATCTCCTCGGACGCCTCGAGGTTGGTGTTGAGCGCAGTCTCCTCGATGGAGAATTCGCGCGTCGCCTTGCCCGAGTTGACGTCGATCGATACCAACGCTTCGGTCTGGTTGATGACGAGGTAGCCGCCCGACCGCAGCGTGACGTAGGGGCTGAACATGGCGTTGAGCTGCCGCTCGATCTGGTAGCGGGCAAACAGCGGCTCGGCCTGCTCGTACTTGACGACGTTCTTGGCCTGGCTCGGCGACAGCATGCGCATGAAGTCGGAGGCCTCGTTGTGCGCCGCCTCGCCGGCCACCACGATCTCGTCGATGTCCTTGGAGTAGAGGTCGCGGATCGAGCGCTTGATCAGGTTGCCTTCCTCGTAGACCAGGCACGGCGCGGTCGACTGCAAGGTCAGATCGCGCACGTTCTCCCACAGTCGCAGCAGGTATTCGAAGTCGCGCTTGATCTCCTGCTTGGTGCGCGCTGCGCCAGCCGTGCGGATGATGAGCCCCATGCCCTCGGGCACCTCGAGCTCGTGGGCGATGGCCTTGAGGCGTTTCCTGTCTTGCGGCTGCGTGATCTTGCGGGAGATGCCGCCGCCGCGCCCCGTATTGGGCATCAGCACCGTGTAGCGGCCCGCCAGCGAGAGGTAGGTGGTGAGCGCGGCGCCCTTGCTGCCGCGCTCCTCCTTGACGACCTGCACGAGAATGATCTGGCGGCGCTTGATGACTTCCTGGATCTTGTAGGAGCGCATGCGCCGACGCGGCCGCTCGGGCACCTCCTCCAGCGCATCCTCCGAGCCCACCTGCTCGACCGTGCTGACGGTCTCGGGGGCCTCGGCCGCATCGCCAACGATCTCCTCGACGTGGCCGTTGCCGGATGCCTCTTCCGGAGCGGCCTCGCCATTGGCGTGGAAGAAGGCGCCTTCGCCCGGATGTGCGGCGGTCTCGGCCTCGGCTTGCGGGGGCTCGCCCTCGGCCATGCGGCGCGGGCGCGTGGAGGGCATCCTCCCCATGCACGGCTTCCGTGCGTGCGGGCCGCTCGTCGCGGGGCTCGTCCAGCTCCCCGAGATTGCGGTGATCCTCGCTCCGCGCGTTGTTGAGCTCTGCCTCCGGCGCGCCGCGCGAGCGGCTGCGCGCCTCGCGTGCCTCCGCCCTGGCATCGGCCTCGGCCTCGGCCTCGGCTTCAGCCTCGGCTTCTTCGGCCAACAGAGCCTGCCGGTCGGCAACCGGGATCTGGTAGTAGTCGGGATGGATTTCGCTGAAGGCGAGGAAGCCGTGGCGGTTGCCGCCATAGTCGACAAACGCCGCCTGCAGGGAGGGCTCTACGCGCGTGACCTTTGCCAGATAAATGTTGCCGCGCAGAAGCTTGCGGGCGGCCGATTCGTAGTCGAACTCCTCTACCCTGCCGTTGCGGAGCACCACGACCCGAGTTTCCTCGGGATGCGTGGCGTCGATGAGCATCTTGTTGTTCTTGTCCATTTGATGGGGTCCTTGGCGCCGATGCGGCCGGCTGGTCGCCGGCCGGAAGCGGGCCCCGCATGGGGCATGCTCCTCTCGGTTGCGCCGATGCTGGTTGTGATGAAGAGACCCTGGCGACTCGGGCTTCGTCCGAATGCCGAATGGAGGCTAGCTGTCGATGCGTCCACCGATGCCCGAGGGCGGCGGAGCTGCGGGGCAGTCCCGCGGAGGTCGCATCTAGCCATGCAAACTGAAGCCGTTGCCGTCATGATCCACGTGATGGGTGGGGCCAGCGAGCATCGCAATGCCCGTGGCTCCTCGTCTCATGCCCGCTTGCGAGCAAACCTTGCGGACCTCTTGGCGGCGTCCGCGTACCGCTTGAAAGCCGGTTCGTCCTATCGGTTGCAGGCCACAGCCTGTCGCGTTGAGTCGTATCCCTGAGTTGTCAGTCCAGTCCGCAGTTGAGAGCGAAACACAACTCCACACCCCTGCAGCACGCACTGCCGCGGGGCAGGAGACTGCGCTTCGTTCATATCGAAACGAACCGTCGCATCAGCGCCGAACGAGCCCTTTCTCCTTAGCGTGCGGTCGGGCGGCGAGCATTGCTCCGGGCCCGATTCGCACGCCACAGCGGGCGCCGCCGGAAGACGGATACGGCGGTAAGCGATAGAATCTTCTAGGCCTTCGTCCTTTCTGTGGCAAGAAAGTTTTGTTGGCGACCCTACAAGCTTTCGCCTCTTGATCTGGACATCGATTCGGCAAACAAGAGGTTAAGATCGCAGATGGCGCCTCGAGGGCGCGCGCAGCGAGGGTGGGATGCGAACGGCCGGCCAGAGCTGGCGGCAGCGTCGGAAAGGGCGCGGGTATCGGGGCTGGCTGAGGGCCTACGGTTGCACTCTGGCGCTGGTCTGGGCGAGCGGCCTGCTGCTGGCCAGCGCCGCTTTCGCGCAGTCGGAGGCCCAGACCGAGATCGAGAAGACGGTGCGGGCTGATCCCGTCGCCCAGAGCGAGGTCGAGAAGGGCAACCAGGATGCCGTGTCCGGTGGACCCCACGCGGAGCCCGCCGCGACTGGCTGGACCCCTCAAGTCAGCGATCGCTCCGTGGTGGCAAGTGTGGCCGAAATCGGTGGCGACGAGCGGCGCACGCGCTTTTCGCTGATCCTGTCAGCTGCCGTCCCCTACCAGCACTTCACCCTGGCTGACCCTTACCGGCTCATCATCGACATGCCCGACGTGACCTTCAGCTTGCCGAAAGGCTCGGGCCAGCACGGGCGGGGCCTGATCCAGGCCTATCGCTATGGTCTGTTCGCCCCCGGCAAGTCCCGCGTGGTCATCGACACAAAGGGACCCATCCGCATCGAGCGGGCGGCGATGGCAAGTCGCCCCGGCGCGATGTCGGCACGCCTGGATATCGACTTGGCACCCACTGACCGGGCGAGCTTCCTCAACAGACTTCCGCCGCCCGCCCCGCGCTCGAAGACGACGCGCCGCCACGACCAGGACGTACTGGCGCCGGCGCCGGGTCCGCGAAAACAGCATTCCCGACCTGTCATCGTGATCGATGCGGGACATGGCGGCGTGGACCCTGGGGCCGCCAGCGGCGAGGTGCTGGAGAAGGATGTCGTGCTGTCGGTTGCCCGGCACCTGCGGACGATCCTGGCCGTGAAAGGCCGCTATGACGTCTACATGACGCGCGCCTCAGACGTGTTTGTGTCACTCGACCGACGCCTTGCCATCTCGCATCGTCTGGGGGCGAACCTGTTCATCTCCATCCACGCCGACAGCGTGGGCGCGCAGCAATACGCGCGGAGCGTGCGCGGGGCCACGGTCTACACCCTCTCGGAGCTTGCTTCGAGCCGACAGGCGCAGTTGCTCGCCGACAAGGAGAATGCCGTCGACATCCTGGCCGGCCTCGAGAGGGGCGGCGAGGAGGAGACCGACCAGGTGAAAAGCATCCTGATCGACCTGATGCGGCGCGAGACGGCCAATTTCTCGGCGGAGTTCCGTCGGCATCTGCTGTCGCACATGAAGCGCACGATCGCGCTGTCGCGGGATCCGACTCGCTCGGCGGCCTTCAAGGTTCTCAAGCAGCCCCAGTCGCCGTCGGTGCTGGTGGAGCTCGGCTACATGAGTAACGCCCAGGACGCCCGCTTGCTGGCCTCGCCCGATTGGCAGCGCCAGGTGGCGCAGTCCATTGCGCAGGCGGTCGACGAGTATTTTGCCAGACGCGTCGCCCGCAAACCCTGACGGCTGCAATCGACAGGAAAGCGCTTAACGACTTGGCATCTTTGCGGCGACGATGCGGCCTCGTGCTGCCACATTCCGTGCTAAGGTGCCCTTACGTATCCCTATGCGTGCTGCCAGCGGCCGGCGCCACGAGATGAGCGCGACAAAAGCGAACGCGACGCGATGAGACCAACGCCGATCCTTCCTCCGCTGCTGGCGCCCAAGAGAAAGAGGCGGCGGCGGCGCAGCTGGCTGTTGAGCCTGCTCGGCTTCGGCTTTGCCTCTGCCGTGGTGCTGTTCGTGGCAGCTTCTGGCGTGGCCGGCTTTCTGATCTGGAAGGCTTCGCGCGATCTTCCGGGCTATGAGAGCCTCGCCAACTACGAGCCGCCCGTGATGACCCGCATCCACGCCCACGACGGCAGCCTGATGGCGGAGTACGCGCGTGAGCGGCGCATCTTCGTTCCCATCAATGTGGTGCCCAAGCTGGTGATCGCCGCCTTCCTCTCGGCCGAGGACAAGCGCTTCTACGAGCATGGCGGCCTCGACTTCACCGGGATCCTACGCGCCGTCCTCAACAATCTGCAGAACTATGGCAGAAAGCGGCCGGAGGGCGCCTCCACCATCACCCAGCAGGTTGCCAAGAACTTCCTGCTGTCGAGCGAGCAGAAGCTCGACCGCAAGCTGAAGGAGGCGATTCTCGCCATCCGCATCGAGCGCGCCTACACCAAGGACCAAATCCTCCAGCTCTACCTCAACGAAATCTACCTGGGCATGGGCTCCTATGGCGTGGCCGCAGCCGGGCTCAACTATTTCAACAAGGAGCTGAGCCAGCTTACGATCGAGGAAGCGGCCTACCTCGCGGCCCTGCCCAAGGCGCCCAACAACTATCATCCGTTCCGCAAAACCAAAGAGGCGACGATCCGGCGCGACTGGATCATCGACCAGATGGCCGAGGTCGGCTACATCACGGCCGAGCAGGCCAAGGCTGCCAAGGCCAAGCCGCTGAAGGTCAACATCCGCCCGTTGGGCACGCAGATCTACGCTGCGGACTACTTCGCCGAGGACGTGCGCCGCACCCTGGTTGCATCCTTTGGGGAAGATGGGCTCTACGGACGCGCAGAGCGTGCCGCCGTAGGTGACGGGCGAGTCAATGGCGGGCTCTCGGTTCGCACAACGCTCGATCCCAATCTCCAGCGCATGGCGCGCCGGGCCCTGATCGACGGCCTCGTCACGTTCGATCGCGAGAAGGGCTGGCGCGGGCCCGTGCAGAAGATCAACACCGCCGGCGACTGGGGTGCGGCGCTGACCGGTATCGACGTGCCGAACGATCTGGCTCCGTGGCGCCTCGGCGTCGTGCTCGAGGCACACCGGACCAAGGCCGTAGTGGGCTTGCGGCCGGCGCGGCAGGCCGACGGCAGCCTGGTAGCGGAGCGCGAGGCGGTCGAGGTACCCTTCGAGGAGATACGCTGGGCGCGCTCGGGGCGCACGACCCCGAAGGCGGTGACTGACGTTCTCAGCGTCGGTGACGTCATCTGGGTGTCGCCCAAGGACCCGGCCAAGCCTACCGGCATCTGGTCGCTGATGCAGATCCCCGAGGTTAGCGGGGGCCTCGTCGCCATGGACCCGCACACGGGCCGGGTGCACGCCGTTGTCGGCGGCTTCTCTTTCGCCACCAGCCAGTTCGACCGTGCGTTGCAGGCCAAGCGCCAGCCGGGCTCAGCCTTCAAGCCGCTCGTCTACGCCGCCGCCCTCGACAACGGCTACAAGCCCACCAGCATCGTGCTCGATGCCCCCATCGAGGTCGACCAGGGTCCCGGCAAGGAGGTGTGGCAGCCAAAGAACTACGACGGCGCGTCGGCTTTGGGCCCCTCGACGCTGCGGATCGGTATCGAGAAGTCACGCAACCAGATGACAGTGCGGCTGGCCCAGGACATGGGCATGCCGCTGATCGTCGAGTATGCGAAGCGGTTCGGCGTCTATGACGACCTGCTGCCCGTGCTCGCCATGTCGCTGGGGTCCGGCGAGACCACGGTGCTCAAGATGTGCGCCGCCTACGCTGCGCTCGACAATGGCGGCAAGCAGGTGCAGCCCACCCTGATCGACCGCATCCAGGATCGCTGGGGCCACACGATCTGGCGCCACGACAAGCGCGAATGCAAGGACTGCAAGGCGGACAAGTGGCAGGGCCAGCCCGAGCCCACCTTGGTCGACGACCGGCGGCAGATCATCGACCCGCACACCGCCTACCAGATCACCTCCATGATGGAGGGCGTGGTGCAGCGCGGCACCGCCACCATCGTCAAGAAGATTCTCCCCAACGTGCCCATCGCCGGCAAGACCGGCACCAGCAACGACGAGAAGGACGCCTGGTTCGTCGGCTATACGCCCGACCTCGTGGTCGGCGTCTACGTCGGCTACGACACGCCCAAGCATCTCGGCAAAGGCATGACCGGCGGCCACGTCGCCGCGCCCATCTTCGCCAACTTCATGAAGATGGCGCTCGCCGACAAGAAGGCGGTGCCGTTCCGCATCCCGCCTGGCATCAAGCTCGTGCGCGTCAGCCTGCGCACGGGATTGCGTGCGCAAGGCGGGGAGACAGACGCGGTGCTAGAGGCCTTCAAGCCCAATGAGGAGCCGGACGACGCCTATTCGATCATTGGCTTCACCGATGATCGCGGCGGCTTCCTCACCGGCGATCAGGGCGAGGCACCCAGGGGTCTCAGCGCCGGCCGCAGCGTATATTGACGCTCCCCCTCATCGAAGAATCGCAACCAGTATCAAGCACGCACCCAGCAAGCGATCGTCCTTGGCCGACTTCGTTGTCTCCTCTTCAGTGCTGAGGAACCAGAAATAGTCGGAGCCGCCATGGGGGGATCATCGCGCGTTTACAGGCTCGCCGGCCGCCCCTATATCAAGCGCTAAACGACGCTGAGCAGGTCGATTCTATTCTTGCAGGAGCCGCCATGCGCGCCGAAGCCGAGAAGCTTGCCGAGGCCATCCGCCAGTCGCTCGCGCTGCTGCGGAGGCATCTTTGACTGGGATAGCGCACCGGCCCGTCTGGCCGAACTGAACAAGCGCGCCGAGGACCCCAATCTCTGGGGCAACCCGCAAGCCGCCCAGAAGGTGATGCGCCAGCGCCAGGCGCTGGAGCGGTCGATGGCCGGCTACAAGAAGCTCGAGCGCGAGCTCGACGACGCCGTCACCCTGATCGATCTCGGTGAAGCGGAGGATGACGAGGCCTCCGTGCAGGAGGGCGAGGCGGCGTTGCGCAAACTGGCCGACGTGGCGCGGCGCCAGGAGGTGGAGGCGCTGCTCTCCGGCGAGGCCGACGGCAACGACACCTACCTCGAGGTGCACGCCGGCGCCGGCGGCACCGAGAGCCAGGACTGGGCCGAGATCCTCAGCCGCATGTACGCCCGCTGGGCCGAGGAGCACGACTACAAGGTGTCGCTGGTGGAGCAGAGCGCGGGTGAGGAGGCCGGCATCAAGTCGGCGACCCTCCTCGTCAAGGGCGAGAACGCCTACGGCTGGCTGAAGACCGAATCGGGCGTGCACCGGCTGGTGCGCATCTCCCCCTACGACAGCAACGCACGCCGGCACACGTCCTTTGCCAGCGTGTGGGTGTATCCCGTGGTCGACGAGAACATCGAGATCGACATCAAGGAGAGCGATTGCCGCGTCGACACCTATCGCGCCTCGGGTGCCGGCGGCCAGCACGTCAACACCACCGACTCGGCTGTGCGCATCACGCATTTGCCCACCAACATCGCCGTGGCGAGCCAGCAGGAGCGCTCGCAGATCAAGAATCGCGCCATCGCCTGGGCCATGCTGAAATCGCGCCTCTACGAGCTGGAGCTGAAAAAGCGCGAGGAGAAGGCCAATGCGGCCGCGGCCTCCAAGACCGAGATCGGCTGGGGCCACCAGATCCGCTCCTACGTCATGCAGCCCTATCAGCTGGTGAAGGACTTGCGCACCGGTACCCAGAGCAGCGATCCCAAGGGCGTGCTCGACGGCGACATCGATGCCTTCCTCGAGTCTGCCCTGGCGCAAAAGGTGCTCGGCGGCGGCCCGGCAAAGGTGGAGGATATCGAGTAGTGATCTGAGAGCCGCGTTGGGCAATTGCCTTTGACCATGCGCGTCGTCCAAAGTGGGCGCGACGCTGGGCTTTCGGTCGATGAAGACGGCAACCGTGAGATCCGGGCTAGGATGTCCGCCAATACGGTCCATGCAACTTCGAGAGCGGGTTTCGGACCCGCAGGATCCGAAAACTTGCTGCGCGTGCTCGCCACGCCGGGCTTTGCCGACTATGCGCTGATCGACAGCGGCAACGGCCGCAAGCTCGAGCGCTTCGGCCGGTTCACCATGGATCGGCCGGAGCCGCAAGCAATGTGGCAACCGGCGCTGGAGGCGGGCGTCTGGCTCCGGGCCGACGCGGCGTTCAAGAGCGGGAGTGATGGCGACGAGGACGGCGAAGGCGGCCGCTGGCGCAAGAACTCGCCGATGCCGGAGACTTGGCCGCTGCGCGCGCTCGGCGCGACCGTCCTTTGCCGGCTCACGAGTTTTCGCCACCTCGGCGCCTTCCCCGAGCAGCTGCCGCACTGGCAATGGATGCAAGGCCGGCTGCAGGACGGCCGCGCCGCCGCCTCGCGCGTGCTCAACCTCTTTGCCTACACGGGCGCCGCCTCGCTCATCGCCGCACGAGCCGGAGCCGAGGTCACACACGTCGATGCCTCCAAGCGGGCGATTGCCTGGGCCAAGCAGAACCAGGCGATCTCGAAGCTCGACGAGGCGCCGATCCGCTGGATTCTCGAGGATGCGCGCAAGTTCGTGGCGCGCGAGGTGCGGCGCGGCAAGACCTACGATGTGATCCTGGTCGACCCGCCGAAGTTCGGCCGCGGCCCGGCTGGCGAAGTGTGGGACGTATTCCAGCACCTGGCGCCGCTGCTGCGAGACTGTGCGGCCCTGCTTGCCCCTGGGCGCTCGGCCCTGGTGCTGACGACCTACGCCATCCGTGCTTCCGCGCTCGCCACCGACGCACTGGTGCGCGAATGCCTCATCGGCCGCCGCGGGACCACCGAGAGCGGCGAGCTTGCCGTAATCGAGGAGGCGGGCGGGCGGCTGCTGTCGACCTCGCTCTACACGCGCTGGACTGCGGACGATGCCGCCCCGTGAGCCGCGCGGGGCAGCGCGCACCATCACCAGTCTGCAGAACGAGCGCGTGAAGCTCATCCGCTCGCTCGAGATGCGCAAGGTGAGGCGTGAGACCGGGCTGTTCGCGGCCGAGGGCGCCTCCGTACTGGCGATGGCCCGCGACGCGGGATGGGCGCCGAAAATGCTGGCGTTCCTTGCCGGCAGTGCGGGCGCGGGCATTCATCGCGGCCTCGTCGTCTGGGCGCTGGACGCGGGGGCGGAGTGCCTGGAGGTATCCGAGGCCGTGCTCGCCAAGCTCGCGGCCAAGGACAACCCGCAGACGATGCTTGCGGTGTTCGAGCAGCGCTGGGCAAGCGAGCCGAGCCCCGCCGACGTTTCCGGTCACGCACTGTGGCTGGCCCTGGAGGCGGTACGCGATCCCGGCAATCTCGGCACCATCATCCGCACCGCGCATGCCGTCGGCTCCAGCGGTGTCGCGCTGGTCGGCGCCTCGGTCGATCCCTATTCGCGCGAGGCAGTCCGCGCCAGCATGGGCTCGGTCTTCCATGTGCCGCTGCTGCGCATGGACTTGGAGCGCTTCCTCGCCTGGGCAGGGAAATGGCCCGGCGACGTCGTCGGCACTCACCTCGAGGCGCGCGAAGACTTCCGCGCCGTCAGCTACCGTGCGCCAACGCTGCTGCTGATGGGCAGTGAAGGTCCCGGCCTGTCGCCCGAGCTGGCCGCGGCCTGCACGCGCCTCGTTAAAATCCCAATGGCTGGCGGGCTCGACTCGCTCAATCTGGCAGTGGCCACGGCCCTCGTTCTCTACGAAGTCCGCAAGACGCAATTGCGCATTTGAAACGTGTCCGTCCCGGAGCCGCTATGCGGCTTCCGGAAGGAATTTGTCAGGCTCACGCGGCGGGGGGCGGCATGCCGTTGGCGGAGCGCTGCACCGACATCGGGTCCTCCGAGCGGCGCGATTTGCCCTCGAAGAAGGCACCCTGCTCGATCGCCAGCGACTTGTGGAACACGTCGCCCTCGATGCGGCTGGACGATTGGAACGTCACGCTGTTGCCGCGGATCGACCCCTGCACGGTGCCCCGCACGACCACCTCCTCGGCAATCAGCGCACCCGTGATGTGAGCCCGCTCGCCGATGACGATGCGCTGTGCATGAACATCGCCCTGCACCTCGCCCTCGATCTGCACCTCGCCCTTGGACTCCAGGTTGCCGGTAATCGTGAGGTCCGTGCCGATCACCGATGCCGAGCCGCTGGCGCGGGCAGACGGCCCGGGCCGTCCGTTGGGCGCGATGGGCGGGGGGCCGCTCGGCTTGAGAGGAGCCATGCCCATCCTGCCGGCATCCAGGGAAACGTCCTTCTCCGGCTTCTTCGTAAACATCGTTGCGCTACTCCCACACACGCATCTCCTGTTGCGGGGTCCCTCTTAACATGGAACATGCCGCCGGTCATCGCCGAGAATCGGCCCTGCGGAGGAAGGGGGCACGCCGATGCAGCGGGACCACGCGAGGCCTGCGACGCTACCGGCCCGGTGCCGCGTCTCGATTGCGGCAGGGTGGTTTTGCGCGCCGCAATCCTGCATTAGGGTCGGTGCTCATCGTGTCGGCAGGACCGAGAGGCGCACGACCTGCGCCACAAACACTGGCTTGGTGAGCTGCAGAAGGTCGGCACCATCAAGGCCAAGGGCAAACCTGCGGGCATCCGCACCGCCGAGCCATAGGGGCTCGCAGCTCGCGTTGGAGCGCCTGCACGCCGCTTCTGGGGATGCATTGCAATGATTGCGACAAGGTGTCGGCACGTGACGCGACGGGTCGCGCTCGGTCTGTCGATTGGCTCCCTGGCGGTGCTGGCGATGGCCCGCCGCGCGCCGGGAGCCGAGATGGTCGAGCGTGCGGATCTGAGCGCTGTCTTCGACGAACATGGCACCACGGGCGCCTTTGCGCTGTACGAGGCAGATTCCGATCGCTTATCGACAATCAACGCGAAACGTGCAGCGACGCGCCTCGTGCCGGCCTCGACTTTCAAAATAGCCAACAGCCTCATCGGCCTCGAGACAGGAGTGGTGAGGGACGAGGAGCAGATCCTTCCTTATGGCGGCAAGCCTCAGCCCGTCAAAGCCTGGGAGAGGGACATGTCGATGCGGGAAGCCATCGCCATGTCAAATGTGGCGATCTATCAGGAGATCGCCCGCCGCGTGGGGGTCGAACGCTATCGCTTGTGGCTGAAACGGCTCGACTACGGCAACCGCCAGGTCGGCAATGTCGTCGATCGGTTCTGGCTCGATGGGCCGCTCGAGATCAGCGCCATAGAGCAGGCGCGGTTCGTGGCCGGGCTCGCCAAGAGCCAATTGCCGGCGGCCGAGAGATCGCAATCGATCGTCCGCAGCATTCTCAAGCTCGAAGGAATCGGCGGCCGATCCCTCTACGGCAAGACGGGCTGGTGTACATCGAGCACTCCGAAAATTGGGTGGTGGACCGGCTGGGTGGACAACGCAGGCAAGATTTCTGCGTTCTCGCTCAACATGGACATGCCGACGGCCGAGGAGGCGCCAAAACGGCTCGTTGTCGGCAAGGCAATCCTTGCGCGCCTCGGTGTCCTCTAGAGGGATAGGCCGGGGTGCGTCAGCCGAGGTCTTGGCGCGCGCCCTCGAACTTGGCTAGAACGCCACTGCAATGGCGAGCGTTTACATCCGTCCCGTTGGTCGAATTGCGCCGCCCCCGTGTGGGGGAGAATTCGCCATTGCCGTGGCGGGGCGCATCGACCTGCAATTTGCCGCGGCAGAGCTGATCGAGCGCGATGGGGGCAAGGTCGGCCGCCGGACCCTCCCCGCTATGGAAGCCCGGGGTCAGATCCCGACGGAACTGTTCGAACGGCTCGGACAGCCGCGGCCGCCGATCGCCGGGCTGGCACTCGACCGGCCGCGGCTCATGGGCATCGTCAACGTGACGCCCGACAGCTTCTCGGACGGCGGGCACTTTCTGGCACCAGACGCCGCCATATCGCAGGCGTTGCAGCTTGAAGCCGAGGGTGCCGACATCATCGACATTGGCGGCGAGTTCGACCCGCCCCGGGTCGGACCCCATCAGTCTGGAGGAGGAGCTGGCGCGGGTCATGCCAGTGCTCGAGGGGCTGGCTCCACGGTTGCGGGTGCCGCTTTCAGTCGACACACGCAAGGCCGAGGTAATGCGTCGCGCGGCCGATGTCGGCGCGGCCCTGATCAACGACGTGTCGGCACTGGCGCACGATCCCCGGTCGCTCGAGGTCGCCGCTGAAACGGGATTGCCCGTCGTCTTGATGCACGCCCAGGGCGATCCCCGCACCATGCAGGAGAATCCGCGATACGATGACGTCGTCCTCGACGTCTACGACTGGCTTGCCGCCCGCATCACCGCGTGCGAACGGGCCGGTATTGCGCGCTCCAGGCTCGTCGTCGACCCCGGCATTGGTTTCGGCAAGACGCTTGCCCACAATCTGGCACTGATCGGCGCATTGAGCATCTATCACGGGCTCGGCTGCGCCCTGCTGCTGGGGGCCTCGCGCAAGAGCTTCATCACCCAACTGTCCAAGGCGCCGGCGGACGACCGACTGGGCGGCTCCATCGCCGCGGCCATTGCTGCTAGCACGCAAGGTGTCCAGGTCCTGCGCGTCCATGACGTCGCCGCCACCCGCCAGGCCCTCGCCGTCTGGGAGGGAGCGACGGCGTAACGCATTGCGCGATCAGGATAGTATGATCGCGTCGACCGCGGGATAGCGGGGACAAGCCCAGCGACGCTGCAAGTGTGGGTATCGCTTGGCCCGTTGCGACTGGTGTAATCTTTGCTTACGCCTTTTGATGCTAGGACGGCCCGAGCAGGGCCATAGTCGGGGTGCCCGAAGCGGACCCAGGTGTGCGGCCGGGGTGGGCCAATGGGTGCCGTGCGGGCCGCGGAGGGCGCGGCAGGACCGAGAGAGACGAGGGAAGCCATGTCGCGGCGATATTTCGGCACCGATGGCATTCGCGGGCTCGCCAACAGCCTGCCCATGACCTCCGAGATCGCGCTCAAGGTCGGCATGGCCGCAGGCAAGCTGTTCTCCAGCGGCTCGCACCGGCACCGCGTCGTCATCGGCAAGGACACCCGCCTCTCCGGCTACATGATCGAGTCCGCGCTCATGTCGGGTTTCACGGCCGTCGGCATGGACGTGTTCTTGCTGGGCCCGATGCCCACTCCGGCAGTCGCCATGCTTACGCGCTCTCTCAGGGCCGACCTCGGCGTGATGATCTCGGCCTCCCACAACCCCTACGCAGACAACGGCATCAAGCTGTTCGACCCCGACGGCTACAAGCTCTCCGACGAGGCCGAGAGCCAGATCGAGACGCTGATGGACGCGCCGATCTCGGACCTGCTGGCGCCCGCCGACCGCATCGGCCGCGCCAAGCGCATCGAAAGTGCCCAGGAGCGCTATATCGAGTTCGCCAAGCGCACGCTCGCCCGCAACATCCGCCTCAACGATCTGCGCGTCGTCATCGACTGCGCCAACGGCGCCGCCTACCAGGTGGCGCCCGATGCGCTGTGGGAGCTGGGCGCGGAGGTGATCAAGATCGGCGTCGAGCCGAACGGCCACAACATCAACCTCGAGTGCGGGTCGACCTCGCCGCAGGCGCTGTGCGAGAAGGTGCGCGAGGTGCGTGCCGACATCGGCATCGCGCTCGACGGCGACGCCGACCGGGTGGTGATCGTCGACGAGAAGGGCCGCATCGTCGACGGCGACCAGATCATGGCCGTTATCGCCGAGAGCTGGCACCAGCGCGGCAAGCTGGCGGCCGGCGGCGTGGTGGCCACCGTCATGTCGAACCTGGGGCTCGAGCGCTATCTGACGGACTTGGGGCTGGACCTTGTGCGCACGCCGGTCGGCGACCGCTACGTCGTCGACCATATGCGCAAGCATGGCCACAATGTCGGTGGCGAGCAGTCCGGCCACATCGTGCTGTCCGATTTCACGACCACCGGCGATGGGCTGGTGGCAGCCCTGCAGGTGCTCGCCGTGGTGGTTGGTACCGGCAAGCCGGTGAGCGAGGTGTGCAAGCGGTTCGAGCCGCTGCCGCAAATCCTCGAAAACGTGCGCTATGCCAACGGCGCGCCGCTCGAGCAAGACGCGGTCCGGCAGGCGATCGACCTCGCCCGCAAGCGCCTGGGCAGCCAGGGTCGGCTCGTGATCCGTCCCTCTGGCACCGAGCCCGTCATCCGCGTGATGGGGGAGGGCGACGATGAGCGCCTCGTGCACCAGGTGGTGGGCGAGATCGTCGAGGCCGTCCGCAAGGCCGCCCAGGCGGCTTGAGGCGCGCTGGGCGTTTCGGGACCGCCTGGCTGTCCCTTGGCGATACGCCCTTTAATGTCTTCTTAAACCTTCTTGGCGATGCTGCACGGCGTCGGAATGCGCATGCTCGAGCGGCCGCCCGTGCGGCTGCTGTGGGTTCGTCGAGCGCCGCTTGAGAGGGATGAGTCGTGGGTGTTTCCTGCCGGTCTTTCGTAGCAGTCGTGGCGCTGGTCCTTGCCGGCACCGCAGGGGCTGATGCTGCCGACCTCTATGGCGGGCCGGGGATGAAGGATGCGCCGGCCACCTATGGGCGATCGGCCAACTGGTACCTGCGCGGCGACTACAGCTACTCGTGGATGGACGGCGACGAGCTCTCCAGGGCGATCGTCCCATTCGATAGCGTTTCGATCGACAATACCTGGGGGCTTGGCGGGGGCATCGGCCATTACTTTGGCCGCGGCCTGCGCGGCGACGTGACCTACGAATGGCGCGGCAGCACCGACGTCAACGGCTCCGGCCCCGGCACCTTGACGACCCGGTTTGGCCTCCAGAGCTCTTTGCTGCTGGCCAACCTCTACTACGACTTCCGGCCCTTCGAGCGATTCACGCCTTATGTCGGCATCGGCGTCGGCGCCGCTCGCCACAGCGCCAGCGGCGGCACCATCCAAACCGCCTGCACGCTCTGCGCCACCTACGGCGAGGACAGCAACTGGTCGGCGGCCGGCGCACTGATGGCGGGCTTCAGCTTCCGCTTCGATCGGCGCGAGCGGGCGCCGGTCAGCATCAAGGACGGCGGCGGGGTCGTCGAAGAGCCCGGCCGCACGCACCTCGATGTCGGTTATCGCTTCCTCTATCTCGGCGATGCGCATACCGGCGATCTGGTGGGCACCACGTTCGCCACGCCCGGTCCGCGACTTGCCGACATCACGGCACAGGAAATTCGCGTCGGCCTTCGGTGGGATCTCCGCTGAAGGCTGCGTCGGCGTCGGACCCAATTTTGGTCCGGCGCACTACCGAGTAGGGTCCGGCGCTTCGGTCGGCCGGCGCCCGTGGGATGGGAGGGATCGGTCTGGGCCTCGTGCCCTGTGCCGCTCCTCTCCGGTTCGCAGTCCCGTGGCGTATCGGCGGATCTCCAGTTCGAGGGGCCCGCCGAGGATCGTCGCACCGGTGGACCTCGTGCACGCGCCCCCCCGGCCGGCTCTCCGACAATAGCAACAGCAACCGCAGAGATTGCGATGAAGTCCGCGCGGCGGCTTCACCGCTGGCAGGGGATGGACGTTATGAGACTCAAATCCGCTTTGGTTGCGCTTGGCGCGCTCGCTGCCGCGAGCGGCCCCGCGCGCGCTGAGAACTTCGCCTGGGGGGCGGGACTGAAGGACGTTCCGGCCCCGGCCGCCGCCACGCCGTCCGCCGACTTCGGCGCGCGCTGGGGCGCGGGCCTCAAGGACATGGCAGTGCCGGCGCCCATCCCGGTGCCTGCCCCGATCCCTGTTCGCGAGGGCTTCAGCTACTATCTGCGGGCTGACCTTGGCTGGGGCTTCACGGCAGACCGCTCCTACGGCGAGACGGGACGTGTGATCGGCAACGATGCGGCTCCCTTCATCTCGACGACTGGGCCGTTCGGCTCGGGCGCCTTCACGGGACCAGGCAACATCGGCAACGATGGCTCCTTCATCGGCACGGTCGGCGTGGGTGCCTACTTCCTGCCGCGCCTGCGGGGTGACATCACGCTGGACTTCCGCAGCAAGCAGTCGCTCGATGCCGACAGCAACTATGGTTACACTTCCACCACCGCCAACACGACGGTGTCGGGAGTCATCCACGACCGGTTCAGCCTGCGCAGCGCCGTCGCGCTCGCCAACCTCTACTTCGACATCCTGCCGCGCGGCGCCATCTCGCCCTACGTCGGTGCCGGCATCGGCTTCGTCTACAACGATCTGACCAGGACCTATACCGACACGGAGACGGCGACGACCATCGGCCCCAACTCCACCACCGTGCAGACCGTGCAGGGCGCCGACAAGCAGACGAATGTCGCGCTGGCCGGCGCGCTGATGGCCGGTGTCGCCTTCGCGATCGATCACCGCTGGGCGCTCGATGTCGGCTATCGCGCACTCTACCTGGACGGCGTAGACGTCAACACGCGCATGACACCGGCGACCGCCGGGGTGAGCAAGGCCTCCATTGGCGACCAGTGGGAGCAGCAGGTCCGCGTCGGCCTGCGCTTCAACATCTGGTGAACCGATCGGCTGGCGATGTGCAGAGAGGCGGGCTTCGGCCCGCCTTTTCTTTTTGCCGAATTGACAACCTCGGGCCTCGCCATTACACCCCGCCGCGGGACACCCCTCCCCAA